>CANDNA010000013.1 GCA_947385955.1 uncultured Clostridia bacterium | reverse complement strand
CTTGAAATGACGGAGTCAGAGTCCGTTGCCTTACCGTTTGGCGATAGCCCAATGTCTGTATGAATGGCCTGTCTCTGCAAGCCACTCATACATAATACATGATTCAGGGAAATAATGCAATAGGTTTTTTGAAAAATTTTCAATTTTTTGGATTTTCTATACCACTTCTCTCCTGTACCCACTATACTTCAAACATCATATCCGCATAAGAAGGCAGAGGCCATACATCTTTATCCACAATCGTCTCCAGTGCATCAACAGGCGTACGGAGCTCTTCCATAGCTTTCCTTACTACATCTTTATAGAAGAAAGCCTGTTCCTTTCCTTCCGGCATGGCTGCCGCCTCTTCATCTGCTGCCTTCAGCGCTTCCAGTGCTTTCTTTGCCTCCGCCAGCAGTCTGCCGGTTTCTTTCAGCAGATCACTCTGTACCTGGGGCTCTGCGCCTGCCTCCCGTACCGCAATCACCGTATCTGCCAGTGTTCGGGTATAGCGGATCACTGCCGGCAGGATCTGCTTGGAAGCCATGTCGATCATAGTCAATGCTTCAATATTAATTGTCTTTGCATAGGTTTCATACAGAATCTCCTCACGGGACTCCAGCTCTGCCCTGGTAAAAATACCGAATTTCTCAAACAGCTTTACTGCCTTGTCGGTGGTCAATGTTTCCACTGCTTCCACCATAGATTTGATGTTGGGCAGACCTCTCCGTTTTGCCTCTGCTACCCATTCGTCAGAATAGCCGTTCCCGTTGAAAATAATTCTCTGATGCTTTGTCAGATACTCCTTGATCAAATCGTGCACCGCACGCTCAAAATTCTCTTCCCCGGCCTGCTCCAGCACATCAGCCGCTTCGCAGAAAGCTTCGGCCACGATAGCATTTAATATAGTATTGGGGCTGGCAATGGAATCGGCAGACCCTACCATACGAAATTCAAATTTGTTGCCTGTAAATGCAAAAGGCGAAGTCCGGTTCCGGTCTGTGGCATCTTTTTCCAGATCGGGCAATGTGGACACACCGGTTTCCAGAATACCGCCTTCCTTACAGGTGGCCGCAATTCCGGTTTCTACCAACTGTTTTACCACATCTTCCAACTGTTCACCCAGAAATACGGAAATAATGGCAGGCGGCGCCTCGTTGGCTCCCAGTCTGTGATCATTTCCCACATCGGATGCACTCTGCCGGAGCAGATCCGCATGGGTGTCCACCGCTTTCAGGATGCACGCCAGTACCAGAAGGAACTGGATATTTTCATTGGGTGTCTCCCCCGGATCCAGCAGATTGATACCGTCATCCGTTCCCAGAGACCAGTTATTATGTTTCCCGGAACCGTTGACTCCTGCAAAAGGCTTTTCATGCAGCAGGCATCGCAGATCATGACGGATTGCCACCCGCTTCATGGCTTCCATAACAATCTGATTGTGGTCTACTGCGATATTGGCTGTTTCATAGATGGGCGCCAGCTCATGCTGTGCCGGGGCCACTTCATTATGCTGCGTCTTGGCTGTCACGCCCAGTTTCCACAGTTCTTCGTTCAGATCCTTCATATAGGAGCCAATCCGCTCTCTGATGACGCCAAAGTAATGATCCTCCATCTCCTGTCCTTTGGGAGCAGGCGCCCCAAACAGAGTCCGTCCTGCAAAGATCAGATCCTTTCTCTGCAGATATTTGTCCTTATCCACCAGAAAATATTCCTGCTCCGGTCCCACAGATGCCACCGCTTTGGTTGCTCTGGTATTGCCAAAAAGCCTGACGATACGGATCGCCTGTTCGCTGACTGCCTCCATAGAACGCAGCAGCGGTGTTTTTTTATCCAGCGCTTCACCTGTATAGGAACAGAAAGCAGTGGGAATACAAAGTGTCACTCCGCTCCCCGACTCTTTCAGAAATGCAGGAGAGGTAATATCCCAGGCAGTATACCCTCTTGCCTCAAAAGTTGCACGAAGCCCGCCGGAGGGAAAGGAAGACGCATCCGGTTCCCCTTTGATCAGCTCCTTGCCGGAAAACTCCATAATCATTTTTCCGTCCGCATCCGGATGGGCCACAAAGGAATCATGCTTTTCCGCTGTGATGCCGGTCAGCGGCTGGAACCAGTGCGTATAATGGGTTGCTCCTTTTTCCACCGCCCAGTCCTTCATAGCCTTTGCCACCACATCCGCATCTGCCAGAGAAAGCTCCCCGCCATAGTCCATAACCCTCTTTACCGCTTTGTAGACGCTTTTCGGCAGACGCTCCTTCATTTTGCCCGGTGTAAATACATTTTCACCGAAAATTTT
This sequence comes from uncultured Clostridia bacterium, assembly GCA_947385955.1. Taxonomy (GTDB): domain Bacteria; phylum Bacillota; class Clostridia; order Lachnospirales; family Lachnospiraceae; genus VSOB01. The sequence goes on along the minus strand of CANDNA010000013.1, from coordinate 77,246 downwards.
TTCCACATTCAAAATTTCTTTCATAACTTCTCCTCCAAATCCCTGCGATTTATGTTTTTATGATATGGGGTTCTGATGTCAAAAACCACTTATTTTTATGCACTCGGCAATTGATACCAACAGTTCGCTTCCAGTTCCGGCTTACGGATATAAGAAGTGCTAAGTGTTTTCATACATAATTGGGGTAAGCGACGCAAACGGCCCGATTCGCCATCCAGGCTCAGGCGGGCCTTTTCCGGACATCCCTGTCCGGAAATTGCTGGCAGTAAACAAAACACTAAGAACATCTAATATCCTTCACAAGTCACTGTCAGCAAATTGTTGGTATCAATTGCCGAGTACAAATATGACAACCGACTTCTGACATCAAATCCCGTGTGCAACCAAGCAGGGAAGATCCATCTTCCCCTGCCCGCTGCGCCGGGCACGTGCAGCGAAGCTGCTGATTTCCTTACGTGCCCGTGTGCATAAAAACAGCGCTCCAACCCCCTGTTGGAACGCCTTTGTTCTCACCTGCTGCCCTGCGGCAGTCTCTATAATCTGATTTATAGGATACCCTATAATACCGGAAATTGCAAGCCCTAATTTTTTACTTTTTTCGTCCGCAGCAAATCATACACCCCGGCGCATCCGCTCAGTTCCAGATACAGAATCTGTCCGGGATGGGGCGCATCCGCCACCTCCTGTCCTTCCTCATCATAAAGGCGAAGGACATTCACAAGACAGTTCCTTCCGTCCGGTTTCATGATCTCGATCTGATCTCCCCGGCAGAATTTATTGCGCTGCCGTATCTGTGCAAAGCCCCTTCCGTCCACCGACTCCACAATGCCCAGATAGGTATAGACATTCACATAGGTGGACGCATCATAGATCTGCGCATCCTGATCCGGTTTCCCGAAGAAAAAGCCGGTCGTAAACTGCCGATGGGTACATTTGGCAATTTCCTCCTGATACCAGTCCATATGGGCACGGTAAGTCTCCTCAGACAGGAAATAATCATCAATGGCTTTCCGGTATGTGCGGGTCACTGCCGCAACATACAGTGCGGTTTTCATCCGCCCTTCCACCTTCAGACTGTCAATACCGGCCTTCACCAGCTCCGGTATATGCCCGATCATGCACAGATCTTTGGAATTGAACAAAAATGTACCCCGCTCATTTTCAAACACCGGCATATACTCCCCCGGTCTGCTTTCCTCCATCAAAGCGTAGTTCCAGCGGCAGGGATGGGTGCAGGCGCCCTGATTGGCATCCCTGCCGGTCAGGTAGCTGCTCAGCAGGCAGCGTCCGGAATAAGAGATACACATGGCTCCGTGCACAAAGCTCTCGATTTCCAGATCGTCCGGTATCCGTTCCCTGATCTCGCGGATCTCTGCCAGAGACAGTTCTCTGGCGGATACCACCCGCCTGGCTCCCTGTCCATACCAGAACAGATATGTTTTATAATTGGTGTTATTGGCCTGGGTGGAAATATGGATCTCAGCCTCCGGCCAGACCGCTTTTGCTGTCATAAGCATACCCGGATCCGAAATAATCAATGCATCCGGCCCCAGCTCTTTCAGCTCTCTGAAATACTCTGCCGCCCCTTCCAGATCCCGGTTATGCGCCAGAATATTGGCTGTCACATAAACCTTCACCTGATGGTCATGGGCAAATGCGATTCCCTCTGCCATATCCGCAGGAGAAAAATTCTTTGCCTTTTCCCGCAGCCCGTAGGCTTCTCCACCTATGTATACGGCATCTGCCCCGAAAATAACAGCGGTTTTTAATACCTCCAGGCTGCTGGCCGGGATTAACAGTTCCGGTTTCTTCTTCATCTTCTCTCCCAACTTTATACCCTGACACTGACCGCAGCGCCGTCCCCCAGCGTCAGAATCACGGTTTCCAGCGCTTCATTGTGTTTCAGTTCATACAGATATTCCCGCATCCTTGCATGTATCGTCCGGTTTCGTCTGGTTACTGCAAAACGGGACTGTATAATATCACCGTCCTGGAGTACATTGTCCGACACCAGGACACCGCCCTTTTCCAAAAGCCGCAGCACCTGCGGTAAAAAGTGGATATACTGCCCCTTTGCCCCGTCCATAAAGATAAAATCAAAGCTGCCCGTCAGTTCCGGCAGTATCCTGCCCGCATCTCCTTCCAGCAGCGTAATCTTCTCTTCCCGTCCGGCCCTGCGGAAATTCTCTTTTGCCAGGGGGATCCTTTTTTCGTATTTTTCAATGGTGGTGATATGGCAGCCGCAGGGAGCATATTCGCTCATAAAGAGCGCTGAAAATCCCACCGCCGTACCGATTTCCAGGATCTGCTTTGGTCTGTTCATGGCAAGCAGCACCCGCAGCAGACTCTGGGTCTGTCTGCGGATAATAGGGACTCCCTCCCGAAGGGCACATGTCTCCAGTTCACCCAGCCAGGCCGGCTTTTCTGTCTCCAGAGAATCGATAAAGACTCTGTATCTTTCCTCCTGTGTCATCTCATTCCTCCGAAGCCTCTTTTGCTTCTTCGCTGGCTGTCAGCATAATATCCAGCATCTCATCTACCGTCATGGCAGTGTTCAGTTCATAGGTGCCGGATATGATCCCGGTTTCTGAGCCCGACAATTTTTCATGTATCACAAACAGCCAGGAATCCCGGATCAGGCCCTTTTGCTCCAGCATCAATCCTATATCCTGCGCATCGTCGCTCTCTGCCACCTCTATCGTCACATCCCGTCCCGGCTCTTCATCCATCGGTTCTTCTCCGAACACCCGGTATCCATAATCATATGCCATAAGAGAATAGCGGTAAATAAACATCAGTACCACCGCCGCTACCACTACCCGGAACACCGTTCCGAAAACGGCTCCCACGATCTGTCTGCCACCCATGCTTCTCCTCCTTCGTCCTGTCCGGATTTCTGCAATACCCTTACCTACAGATCCATAGAAAGATCCAAATCAATCGCTTCTGCAATCTGTGTATAAATATTCTGCACCATTCTGCAGACTGCCAGCTCTGCCTGCAGATAATCCTCCACAACAGGATTGGAACGGAATTCTTCGTACTCTTTTACAAATGCATCTATTTTATCAAACAGCTCTTCCCCGGAATTCTGGAGCAGGTAATTTTTCCTGCGGAACTCATTGATCTCATCCTGCAGGCCGGGATACTCTCTGACTTTGTCCCGCTTTTCCACATATTGTCTGTACTCCTGCGTCCGTTTCAGTCTTTCCGTAAATTCATGTATAATCTTATCTGTCTCTTTCATATTCCGTCACTCACGCCAGTTTTATACATTGTAATCTGAAGTCATATTTCTGTATGCTCAGACATCCATAATGATCGGCAGGATCATCGGTCTGCGCTTCGTTTTCTTCCATACAAACTCGCCCAGAGAGTCTTTGATTACCGACTTGATCTTGCCCCAGTCACTGATCCCTCTGTCCAGACAGTTCAAAATGCCCTCTTCTATAATACTCCTGGCTTCTTCCATCAGCTCATCAGACTCTCTGACATAAACAAAACCCCTGGATACGATGTCCGGGCCGGAAATAAGCTGATTGGCCGCCCCGTCCAGTGCCAGCACCACGATCAGGATACCGTCCTCCGCCAGATGCTGTCTGTCCCGAAGTACAATATTGCCCACATCACCTACACCCAGGCCGTCTACCAGAATCGTCCCCACAGGTACCTTACCTGTAACAGCCGCCTTTTCCTCGCTGATCTCCAGTACCTCACCGGAAGAAAGGATAAATATATTTTCTTTTTCAATGCCAAGTTCTTGCGCCAGCTTTGCCTGTGCTTTCAGATGCTTGTACTCCCCATGAACAGGGACTGCATATTTGGGCTGTACCAGCGTATAGATCAGCTTGATTTCTTCCTGGCAGGCATGCCCTGATACATGCACATCCTGGAAGATCACATCCGCTCCCTTTCGGGACAGTTCATTGATGACCTTTGTCACCGCCTTTTCATTGCCCGGAATCGGATGAGAAGAAAAGATCACCGTGTCTCCCGGCTTAATGGAAATCTTTTTATGCACATTACCGGCCATCCGGCTGAGAGCCGCCATACTCTCTCCCTGGCTTCCCGTGGTGACAATCACGGTTTTTTCATCCGGATAGTTCTTTAACTGTTCAATATCAATCAGCGTATTTTCCGGTATCTGAATCCGGTTCAGATTCTGGGCAATCTCAATGATATTGACCATGCTCCGGCCTTCCACCACTACCTTGCGCCCGAACTTATGAGCGGAATTGATAATCTGCCGCACCCTGTCCACATTGGACGCAAACGTGGCAATAATGATTCTGGTGCTTTTGTGCTCCGAAAAAATAGTATCAAAAATCCTTCCCAGCGTCCGCTCCGACTGGGTAAAACCGGGCCGCTCCGCATTGGTGCTGTCACACATCAGCGCCAGAACGCCTTTTTTGCCGATCTCCGCAAATCTCTGCAGATCTATGGCATCCCCGTAAACCGGCGTATAATCCACCTTAAAATCCCCCGTATGGATCACCGTGCCTGCCGGGGAATAAATTGCCAGCGCCGCCGCATCCACAATGCTGTGATTGGTCTTGATGTATTCGATCCGGAACTGTCCCAGATTGATGGACTGCCCGAACTTCACCACCTTGCGTTTGGTCCCTTTTACAAGGTTATGCTCCTTCAGCTTGTTTTCAATGATTCCCATTGTCAGCTTGGTGGCATAAACCGGCACGTTGATTTCACGCAGCACATAAGGCAGCGCACCGATATGATCCTCATGCCCGTGAGTAATCATAAACCCCTTTACTTTATCCTGATTTTCTTTCAGATACGTAATATCCGGAATCACCAGATCAATACCCAGCATATCATCATCAGGAAATGACAGACCGCAGTCTACCACAACAATACTGTCTTCGTATTCAAAGGCAGTAATGTTCATACCAATCTGCTCCAGGCCCCCCAGGGGAATGATTTTAAGCCCGGAACCGCTATTTACTTTTTTCTTCAACGAATTTACCTCCACATTCTTTCTACTATGTACATGCAGAGCCGGATCGTGAATGACAAGGCATAACCTGCCGCCAGAGTACATGACACAAAAGCTGTTCCCATTCCGCTTCTTTCCCTCCGGCTGTAAGCGTATGGAACCTTCATCTCATGTCCTCTGTTCACTCAGAATCCTCTTCTATAAACTCCACATCCTCAAGTATTTTGCTGAAAACCTCTGCCACTGCAGAAAGTTCCGTTTCTTCCGTAACGATAACATATACGCCTTCTTCGTCCTCCGGCGCCGATGTATCCCTGAGAATCAGTGCTTCTCCATCGCCGTCCTCGCTCTCCGTTACCAGTATATATGTTTTACCGGCTATCGTGGTCTGTTCCAGCACATAAAAAGCTGCCTCTGCCTCTCCTTCCGGTTGAAAAACAATTTTATCCAACGTCTGTCTCCTATTGCTGCTCTGAACCCGTATGCTTACAGTAATCAAGATACCCCTGCAGAATAATTGCAGCCGCTATCTTATCCACATACTCTTTTCTATGTTCTCGGCGGATACCCGCTTCCATCATTGTCCTCTCGGCCGATACCGTGGAAAGGCGCTCGTCCCACATCACAACAGGCAGCCCCGTCCTTCTCTCCAGCTTGTCCCGCAATGCAAGAGATTTCTCCGCACGCTCGCCTTCCGTATCATTCAGATTTTTGGGAAAACCCAGCACGATCTTTTCCACTTCATATTCCAGAATCAGCTCTTCAATCCTGGCAAGCGTCTGCCGCAGCTTATTTTCCTGTTTTCTGTTGATAATTTCTATTCCCTGAGCCGTAATCTGCAGGGCGTCACTGACAGCAACCCCCATCGTCTTAGACCCATAGTCCAATCCCATAATCCGCATCTGTATTATTTCCAATGATTCCCTTTGATATATTCCCGCAGCATCTCTTCCACCAGTTCGTCCCTCTCTACCTTCATAATCAGGCTTCTTGCATTTTTATGACTGGTGATATAGGTGGGATCCCCGGACATAATATATCCTACAATCTGATTGACAGGATTATAGCCTTTTTCCGTTAATGCCTCATATACCGTTGACAATACAATCTTGACACCATTTTCCGGCTCGATCTCTACATTAAAAAATTGTGTGTTTCCCAAATCCTGCATCCTGTCGTTTCCTCTTTCTTCCTGTCACTGTATCACGTACTCCGGACTGATTTTTTATCCTGTCCTGTATTAAGTGACCCTAGTATACTCTATTTATCCAAAAATTTCAAGAATTCACTGTACCAGAACCGTATTTTCCTGTAAAAAACCTGCAATTTTTCTCTTTTGAAGCTGATTGGAGAGTGGTTCCTGCGTCAGCAGGGCAGCTCTGACATATTCTCTGGTATAACCGGTCATATAGGTCCTGCCGTCTGATTCCACCGGCTCTTCCCATAAAATTTCCGCTTCCTTCCCGATCATCCTTTCCCGGTACCGGCGGGACTGTTCCCGCTCCAGTGCCAGAAGCCTGTCGCTGCGCAGAGCCTTCACCTCATCCGGAACCTGATCCGGCATGGCTGCCGCAGCGGTCCCCTGCCTTTTGGAGTATTTGAACACATGCATTTCATAAAAACCCACCTGTTCCAGAAAACGCTCTGTCTCAGCAAATTCTGCCTCGCTCTCTCCCGGAAATCCTACAATCACATCCGTCGTTATGGCCGGATTGTCAAAAAATGTCCGTAAAAGTTTTACTTTTTCATAGTATTCACCTGCCAGATAATGCCTATTCATTCTTTTTAATGTTGCATCACAGCCGCTCTGCAGAGAAAGATGAAAATGTGGGCACACCTGGGGAATGCTCCTGAGCCCTTCCACAAATGCTTCCGTCATAATCCGGGGTTCCAGAGATCCCAGACGGATACGCGAAAGGCCCCGTATCCCGCTCAGTTCCCGGATCAGATGCAGCAGGCAGCCCTGCCGGTAAGTCTCTTCCCTGAGATCGCCTGCCGCCCCCTGTTCCTTTACAAAGTCCATCCCATAGGAACTGAGGTGGATACCCGTCAGGACAATTTCCTGACAGCCTGAACCTGCCAGCGCCGCCGCCTCCCTGTAGATATTTTCCGGCCTGCGGCTTCTGACCCTGCCTCTGGCAAAGGGAATAATGCAATAAGAACAGAACTGGTTGCAGCCATCCTGGATTTTAAGAAATGCCCTGGTATGTCCCGATGTTCCCCGCAGTGTCATTTCCTCATAGGGAACCGGCCGGCTCAGATCACAGACAGCCTGGTTTTCCATTCTCTGCTCCTGCTTCCCTTCTCCACGTTTCTGCAGGTAGGCTTCCAGAACAGGAAGCAGCTCCTTTTTCCGGTTGTTGCCGATCGCCAGATCAATGCTGCTGTCCGTGCAGATATCCTCTCTGGTCTGCACATAACAGCCCACTGCCACCACCACTGCATCAGGATTTTTCTTTTTGGCTCTGTGCAGCATCTGCCGGCTCTTCCTGTCCGCAATCCCTGTCACTGTGCAGGTATTGATAATGTAGATATCCGCGGTATCCTCAAAGGGTACGATCCGGTATCCTCCATCCTCCAGCATCTGCCGCATCACATCCAGTTCATAGGCATTTACCTTACATCCAAGATTGTGCAATGCCACACTTTTCATAGCTTCCCTTTCTATATTTTGTCATCTTTGAATATTGACATTCAGGTGCTTTGCCATTAGTATTATGGTAATGAACGTTTGAAACAAAAGGAGGGTATTCCAATGAAAACAGTACAGATTTCGTTAAATTCCATTGATAAGGTAAAATCTTTCGTAAATGATATTACTCGCTTTGATTATGATTTTGATCTGGTTTCCGGACGGTATGTGATTGATGCCAAATCCATTATGGGCATCTTCAGTCTGGACTTATCCAAACCCATCGATCTCAATATCCACGCAGAGGACGATCTGGATGAGGTATTGGATGTATTAAAGCCTTATATCATTTAATGCATGACGGGCGGTGTATCAGAAGATGCACCGTTTTTATCGTCTGCACACCGCTTGCCCCTGTCCCGGATTTTTCGCTTTTTCCACTGTTTCCGCTGTTTTCTTTCAGCCTTTATATCCCGGCGATGCCTCCACCACCATCATCTCTCTTGTTTCCAGCGCAGTCTCTACCAATTTTTCGATCTCCCCTTCCAAAGCACGCTCATGCTTTCTGATCACACTTACATTGGGCTTTGTCACCGGATGTTTCGCCACAAAAATCGTACAGCAGTCCTCATAAGGCAGTATAGAAGTCTCATAGGTACCGATCTTTTCCGAAATCTCCACAATCTCCTGCTTGTCCATCCCGATCAGAGGCCGGTATACCGGCAGTGTACATACTTCGTTGGTGGCAGCCAGTGAATGCATGGTCTGAGATGCCACCTGTCCGATGCTTTCTCCTGTGATCAGTCCCAGACACTGGGTTTCTTTTGCGATTTCCTCTGCAATCCGCATCATATACCGGCGCATAATAATCGTCAGCTCATCATGGGGGCATTTCTCATAAATCATAAGCTGAATATCGGTAAAATTGATGATATGCAGGTAAACCGGGCCGGTGTACCGTGCCACCAGCGCCGCCAGATCCACCACTTTCTGCTTTGCCCGGTCACTGGTATAGGGCGGAGCATGGAAATAGACCGCATCAATCTTAACCCCTCTTTTGGCTATCATATACCCTGCCACCGGAGAATCAATGCCGCCGGAAAGAAGCAGCATGCCTTTGCCGCCAGTTCCCACCGGCATCCCTCCGGGACCGGGCAGAATGATAGAATAGATATAAATTTTTTCTCTGACCTCAATATGCAGATACACATCCGGATTGTGCACATCTACCCGAAGAGCCGGGAACGCATCCAGTAAAATACCGCCCAACTGTGCATTGATCTCTCCGGAACGCAGCGGATAGTTTTTCCTTGCCCTTTTTGCCACGACCTTGAAACTCAGCCCTGTACCGTCATGGAGCTGACTGCCATACACCTGTTCCATATAGGCGGTCACTTCCCTGCCCAGACTGTCAAAGCCCTGATCCTCCACCGACATCACCGGGCAGATGCCGGAAATGCCGAATACCCTCTGCAAATGTTCCACGGTTTCATCGAAATCAAATTCCGACAGCGCATCCACATAGATCCTGCCCTGGGTTTTTGATACCCGGAACGTCCCGTCACAGTGCTTCAGCGCATGACGGATCTGACGCACCAGTGCATCCTCAAACAGGTATCTGTTGTTCCCTTTCACACCGATTTCTGCATATTTTATCAAAAATGAAGTAAACATATTGTATATCCTTCTCCCGTTCTTTTCCGAATCCCGACAGGAAACCTCCTGCCGTCCCGTCGCTAACGCCTCGTATATCTGCGAAGTACCGGAACAACATCATACAACGTCTGCAGCGTATAGTCAATTTCTTCCTGTGTGGTAAAAACAGAAAGGCTGAACCGCAGTGTGGCATCCAGAAGTTCCTTTTCCAGCCCGATGGCACGCAGCGTATCAGACGGTTTCGGCGCTTTGTTGGAAGCACAGGCACTGCCTGCGGATACATAGATCCCCTTTTCTTCCAATGCATGCAGCAGTACTTCGCTCCGTACACCCCGGAAAGAAACACTGACCACATGGGGTGCGCTCATTTCACCGGTCAGACCGTTGATCTTCACCTCAGGTATCTGTAAAACCCCCTGTACAAACCGTTCCTTCAGTTCATACATGGCCGCCCGCTCTGTTTCCAGATTTTCATAGATTTTTTCCACCGCTTTGCCAAGTCCTGCGATACCGGGTACATTTTCCGTACCGGAACGCATTCCTTTCTGCTGTCCGCCGCCGTATACGATGGGAACGATCCGGATTTTTTCGTTGATATATAAAAATCCCACACCCTTTGGCCCATGAATTTTATGACCGCTTACAGCCAGCAGATCAATGTTCATCTTTTTGGGGTAGATTCTGAACTTTCCATACCCCTGAATCGCATCCACATGATAGACAATGCGCGGATTCCTGTTCTTAATCAGTGTACCCGCCTCCCCGATGGGCTGCAGGGAACCGATTTCATTGTTGGTATGCATAATGGAAACCAGTATGGTATCCCGCCGGATCGCACAGCGCAGATCTTCCAGCCGGATGATGCCGAAACGGTCCACCGGAAGATACGTAATCTGGAATCCCTGTTCCTCCAGATACCGCATGGTCTGCATCACTGCCGGATGTTCAATACAGGTGGTAATGATATGCCGTCCCATCCGCCGGTTCGCCAGCGCGGCGCCGATCAGCGCCAGATTATCCGATTCGGTGCCGCCGGAAGTGAATACGATTTCCTTTTCACTGACTTTCATACTCGCCGCGATCACTTCCCTGGCATAACGGATGTACTGCTCCGACTCCACCCCTTTTCGATGCAGGCTGGAAGGATTGCCATAGTCCTCCACCATCACTTTGCTTACAAGCTCCGCCACACAGTCATATGCCCTCGTGGTGGCAGAGTTATCCAAATATATTTCCATATTTTCAGACACTCCATCTATCTATCTATAACTATGTTATGCTTCCTCTTCCAGTTGGTACATTATCCACGCCAGCATGGTAAGCCCCGCCGTTTCCGTCCGCAGAATGCGCCTGCCCATCGTAACCGGCACGATCCCCGCTGCCTGCGCCGTCTCTATCTCACGGTCATCAAAACCGCCCTCCGGACCGATAAAAACTGCCACCTGCTGCCCGGCCCGTATCTGTCCGATCAGCTCTTTTGTCCTGCCCATTCCCTCTGCCAGTTCATAGGGAATCAACTTACAGTCCATCCCGGCGGCATATGCCGCAGCCTCCTGCATGGACATGATCCGGCTCACCTTTGGGATAATACGCCGTCTGCTCTGTTTGGCAGCCGCCTCTGCGATTCCCTGCCATCTGGCTGTCCGCGCTGCTTCCTTCTTCCCGTCCAGCTTCACCACACTCCGTATGGCAGCCACCGGAATCACCTGGTATACCCCCAGCTCCACCGCTTTCTGGACAATCAGCTCCATCTTATCGGCCTTGGGAAGCGCCTGAAAAAGATAAATCCGGGCAGGCAGTTCCAAACCATCCTCTTTGATAAAAAGCAGGGTACAAATCACTGCCTCTTCTGTTATCCGCTCTATCTGACACCGGTATTCCTTTCCGTCCCTTCCGTTGCTGACCGCGAGCTCTTCCCCCGGCTTCATCCGCAGCACATGCGCAATATGGTTCACATCTTTTCCGGTAATGGAAATGACTTTTCCTGCAATCTGATCCGGTTCCACAAAAAAATGATGCATTGCCGTCAATCCTTCCTGGCCGTGATACCGACCCATTCTCCCTGGCCGGTGATTTCCAGCACCTGAAATCCGGCCGCCCTGACCGCCTCTGTCACAGCCTCTTCCTGCCCGGCCAGAATACCGGACATAATATAGATGCCGCCGGACTTTACATGGGCGGCAACAGCCGGCGCCAGCAGCACCAATACATCTGCCAGTATATTGGCCACTGCAACATCATAGCAGTCATATCCCAGCCAGTCCTGCACCTTTCTGTCGGTAATCACATTGCCGATCATCAGTTCAAACTGCTCCGGCCTGATCCCGTTGGCTTTCCTGTTGTCCTCCACCGCGTCCACGGCACAGGGATCCAGATCCGTCCCCTTTGCCTCCCGGATCCCATACAGCAAAGATACAATGGACAAAATACCGCTGCCGGTTCCCACATCCAACAGCCTGGTATCTTTCGTGATATATTTTTTAAGCTGGCGGATACAGATCTGTGTGGTTTCATGCATACCGGTCCCGAATGCAGTGCCCGGATCAATATGGAGGACTTTCTTATCCTGATCTTCTGTTCCCGCCTCTTCCCAGGAAGGCAGTACCAGCAGGTCGTCTATCGTAAACTGATGAAAATACTGCTTCCAGTTATTGATCCAGTCGATGTCCTCGGTTTCCTCCACAGCAATACTGCCCCTGCCGATCTCCATAAAGCCCCTCAGCCAGTCCAGCTCCCCGCGTACCTTCTCCACTACTGCCTCCGTATCGGTTTCCCTGCCCTCCAGCAAAAGAATACCGTCCTCTCTCTCTTCCACAAAAAAGCTCAGACAGGCAATCCCGTCATCCTCCGGCCCGTCAGGCAGTATGTCCACAAACATCTGCTCTTTCTCCTGACTGGTCAGTGGGATCTTATCTTCGATCTGGGCCCCTTCCAGCCCGATGTCGTACAGAGTACTGATAATGATATCCTCCGCTTCCGGTATGGTTTCTATGATAAATTTCTTCCATTTCATATGCATTTCCTCCTGCGCCCACTTTTTCAAGCCACTTCTTAATTCTTTTCTCAGGTGAAACACTTTCTCCCCAATATTCCACAAAGACAGTAAAAGATAGTAATTTGAATTGATTATACATGATATCGGACATTTACGCAAATAGCAGCTCTTTCGGTCTGCTCTCTTTTAATAGTTGGTCTTTCTGTTTATAAATTTCTGCCTCTGCCCGTTCCCCACTCCCCTTCGACAGCATATGATAAATAAACTCCTGAAAGGATTTTATTATGTATCTGTTTTTCGGACTCTTTATCCTTTTCTGTATTCTTTTCTGTGTTCTGAATCACCGAAGAAAAAAGTGTATTATCCGGAAAATCTGCTCTATGGACAGTTGTGAAAAGGTATGTACCCTGAACGAACTGCTGAAGCCCTTCGGTTTCTCTTACGTTCCCGGGCAGGATATTGTCACCTCACTCCAGGATACCTGGCAGCGGAAATTCGGTTATTGTACTCTGTATGATAAAACAGCCTCGCATTTTAATATGGTGTTCGACTGTGAACCGATCTATTTTAACTATTGTGGACGTACCTGGCTGATCGAATTCTGGAAAGGGCAGTATGGCATCAACACCGGCGGTGAAATCGGCATCTACCATGCCGACTCCATTCTGAAGCCGGAGCAGTATGACAGGACTTTGTTCCACAGTGCTTCTGACGAAGAAATGCTTTATATGTCCATGCAGTTGTTTTACAAATGCAGGCTTTTATTTTCCATGCGCGGTATCCGCTGGTGGCTGACCGGTTTTGATGTGGGACATTTCTGCGAACCGGCAGACCTGACCATGAAAGCCTCTATTACCTTTCCCAATGCCTGCATGCTGCGGAGCTTTGTGGACGGATTGATTCACAGCGGCTATATGGAATGTTCCCTCTTCATCTGCGACCTTACAGTCTCCTTTACCTTTGCCAGACCCTGTACGACCCAGCACAGATCCTGGCTCTGTTCCTGGTTGTCCCAGATCGAAAACCGTCTGTTCTGCGCACTGTACATGTATGTAACAAGGCCTTTTTGCTGCACACTGGATAAGCTGCTCTATCTGTATTATTTTCTGCCCTCTGCTTTCCGTCATCTATTGCGGTTCCGCAGATGCAGAAAACAGAAATACCGTTGTCCGAAAAGGAGCTGCCGATGACATTTGCCTTATCCCCAACCGGCCGCAGTCACAGCCGCATTTCCAAATCCTTCGACCATGCGCTGCGGCTGCCTCTGCAGCCCGGTTCCAAATACATTCTGTTTAGCGACTGTCACCGGGGCATCGGTAATGTCAATGACAATTTCCTGAAAAACGAATATCTTTATCTGGCTGCCCTGCAGTACTATTATCGCAGGGGCTTTACCTATCTGGAACTGGGCGACGGGGACGAATTGTGGGAAAACCGCTGCTTTCAGAAAATCAGAGAAATCCATGCCGATACCTTTGCTCTGCTTTCCCGCTTCTATGCCGCCGGGCGTATGTATGCCGTCTATGGGAATCATGATATCGTAAAAAGCCAAAGCAGATTCCGCCACGCCTGTCTGCACACCTACTATTGCGAACACACAAGACAGGAACATCCCCTTTTTCCGGGTATTACATTTTATCCCGGCATCATCCTTCAGGATACCAGGCAAAACAGAGACATTTATCTCACCCACGGCCATCAGGCCGATCCCCTCAACAGCACATTCTGGCCACTGGCCCGCTTTCTGGTCCGGTATCTCTGGAGACCTCTCGAAAAACTGGGGATCCCTGACCCGACCAGTGCAGCCAAAAACAACCGGAAAAAGAAAAAGTCAGAACAACGTCTGACAAAATGGGCGGTAAAACACGGGCATATCCTGGTTACAGGACACACCCATCATCCCATGATCGGCACTGTCACCTCTCCTTACTGTAATACCGGAAGCTGTATCCATCCTGCCGGAATGACCGGTATCGAAATCGAAAACCGCTGTCTGACCCTGGTAAAATGGAGTACACAGGCAAGGCCCGATCTGATCCTCCAGGCCGCACGGGAACAACTGGGAGAAACGGTCTGCGTGGATGACTACCGTCCTCTGGAGCAAAGATTTTTTTGTTAGCGCACTTCTTTTCCTCATAAAAACTCCTGCCTGCTGATCTTACCATTCCCATTTTCAGCAGTCAGGAGTTTCCCTTTTCTTATACCTTCTGTACCTTTACCGGCTTTTTCATTTTGCCGGTTACCTGTACATGATTTACCGTATTTACTTCATCCATCCATTTATCTTTCCACTCTATAAATGCTCTTGCCTCATCAGGCTGTATGATATTTACAGGATGGTATTTGTCATCATTCAGATTTTCCGGGAAAACCGACACAGAGAGCACTTCCTGCTGGCCTCTGTCATACAGTTCCACCCACTGCTCCCCTTTCTTGCTGTTCACAATGGCCACATCGCTTTTTTCAATACAGTATGCATTGGAATAGCTCACATCCCCGCCTTCACAGGATAAAGGCACTACATAAATACGATCCTGATTAAATGCAAGACCATAATACCAGTAAGTTGTAGTCGTCTTTTTCCCCTGATACGTGCTCCATTCCCAGCATCCGTATGCCCTGGTATATTTTTCAATCTGAGGCACCGAACTCTGCAGAATATTCCACACATGTTCTCTGTCCTCCCCGCTCTGTGCCTTTTTCCGATTGATCTTATCCTTGATGGTAACATAAATAAAAACCACCACGATAAAAACCACCACGATCCCTATGATCTGGGGAACGGTAAGTCCGTAATATGTAGTCGCCAACATCTTTGTTTCTCCTCCTCTTTTTGTCAGGTGTCAATGATTCATATACGCTCTGTTGAACTGTTTTCTGGGATCCTTTACATAAGTGACATCAAACACTTTTCTGCTGGTATCCATCAATACACTGCGAAACAGACCACCGCCCATACTATGGGTACGCCAGCCTGCCTGCCCCAGATCGGACCAGAAATAGATCCTTTTCCGATATTTGATACCATACTCATAAAAAGCCAGATATTCCCGCAAATGTATCAACGGATAAAAACCGAATACGGCCGTCAGAATCAGATTCACCAGGATCATACTCATAGTGGGAGGTACTTCACCCCACTCTCTGATTGCCGCGATACCACCGAAATTCATAATATCCAGCAAAATACAGAACCCAGTCCTCCATGCAACCTGAATCCCGATCTTAACCAGATCCGCCGGGCACTCTGTCAGCTTTCGGCCAAGCTGCTCCTCCGCCTCCAAAGCCATTTCTCCTCACCTCCCCTCTCCTTTTGTCTTATGTTGTATTCATCTGACTTTTTTCTCCTGATCCGGTCTGCTTACTTCCAGAACCCTTTTTTCTTTTTATCTTTCCCTTCTGTGGCGCCATGTTTCCCCGCTTCTGCTTTTTTGGCAGCATTCAGGCTGTCGCCTGTAGCCTCGTCAAACTTCCGCAGCAGTTCTTTTGCCTCATGGGAAAGTTTATCCGGCACCTGTACCACCAGTGTTACATAATGGTCTCCTCTGACATCCCGGTTACGCAGAGAAGGCACGCCCTTGCCCTTCAGTCTGACGCGTGTGTCAGTCTGAGTACCTGCCTTCACTTCATAGATCACTCTGCCGTCCACAGTATCAATCACAATTTCTCCGCCCAGGGCGGCCACTGCAAACGACACCGGTACCGTAGAATAAATATGATAATCCTGCCTCTGGAATACAGGATGACGCTGTACCATAACCTCCACCAGCAGATCGCCTCTCGGTCCGCCGTTTGTACCCGGTTCCCCCTTATCCCGGATCCGTACACTCTGTCCGTTGTCAATGCCGGCCGGGATACTGATCTGGATCTTCTTGCGGTTTGCTATAAATCCGCTGCCATGACAGTCTCCGCACTTATCTTTGATCACCTTACCGCTGCCGCCGCATTCAGGACAGGTCTGTACATTTCTAACTGTACCAAAAAAGGACTGTTGTGTAAATACCACCTGGCCTTTCCCGCCGCACTTTGAACAGGTTTCCGAACTGGTACCCGGTCTGGCTCCGCTTCCGTGGCAGGTAGGGCATTCGTCCTTCAATGTCAGTTCGATTTCCTTTTCCACACCGAAAACGGCTTCTTCAAAGGTAATACGTACACTGGTACGGATATTGGCTCCCTTCATCGGGCCATTGCTGCTGCGCCCGCTTCTTCTGCCGCCGCCAAACAAATCTCCGAATATATCCCCGAATATATCTCCGAAATCAGCGCTGTTAAAGTCAAAACCGCTAAAGCCGCCGCCACCGCCGCCGCTTTCAAACGCGGCATGGCCAAACTGATCGTACTGACGCCTCTTTTCGGGATCACTCAATATGGCATACGCTTCGGACGCCTCTTTAAATTTCTTCTCCGCTTCCGCATCGCCTGGATTCATATCCGGATGGTATTTTTTTGCAAGCGCCCTGTATGCTTTTTTGATCGCTGCCTCATCGGCACTTTTCTCTACTCCCAGGACCTCATAATAATCACGTTTCTGCTCTGCCATAACAATCTACCTTTTTCCATACAGGTATGGGGCATATGAAATCCGTTCTATGCCCCATACCACATTGTATTCTATACCTCTCTGTAATCTCCGTCTACCACATCATCTCCGGCTCCTGCATCATCTGCTGCCGGGCCTGCCTGTGCGCCGCCCATATCCGGGCCTGCCCCGCCGCTGGCTGCCTGCGCCTGCTCATACACTTTGGTGAACAACGCCTGTGCACTGTTCATCAGCTTTTCCTGAGCCGCTTTCATCTCTGCCACCTGTGCTTCGGACATTTCCGTATCCTTTGTTTTTTCCAGAATCTCTTTCAAAGCTGCCAGCTCTGTTTCCACTGCGCTCTTATCGCTGTCGGAAATCTTATCACCCACGTCAGCCAGTGCCTTTTCTGTCTGGAATACGAAAGAATCCGCATCGTTTCTGGCATCAATGGCTTCTTTTCTCTTCTTATCCTGCGCTTCAAATTCCGCCGCTTCCTTTACAGCCCTGTCGATATCCTCATCCGACATATTGGAGCCTGCGGTAATGGTAATATGCTGTTCCTTGCCGGTCCCCAGATCCTTTGCAGACACATTTACGATACCATTGGCATCAATGTCAAATGTAACTTCAATCTGAGGGATTCCGCGGGGCGCCGGAGGGATCCCGTCCAGTCTGAACTGGCCCAGTGATTTATTGTCTTTGGCAAACTGCCTCTCACCCTGTACCACATTGATATCCACTGCGGTCTGATTGTCTGCTGCCGTGGAGAATACCTGACTCTTCTTGGTCGGGATCGTTGTATTTCTTTCGATCAGCCTGGTTGCCACGCCGCCCATCGTCTCAATGGAAAGGGAAAGCGGAGTCACATCCAGCAGCAGGATATCCCCTGCGCCTGCATCCCCTGCCAGCTTGCCGCCCTGAATGGATGCGCCGATTGCCACACACTCATCCGGGTTCAATGTCTTGCTGGGTTCATGACCGGTCAATGCCTTTACCTTATCCTGTACGGCCGGGATACGTGTGGAACCGCCTACCAGCAGCACCTTCCCCAGCTCGGAAGCGGTAACGCCCGCATCTTTCAATGCATTCTGTACCGGAACCGCTGTCATCTCCACAAGGTCATGGGTCAGCTCATCAAACTTGGCTCTTGTCAGGTTCATATCAAAATGCTTCGGTCCTTCTGCCGTTGCCGTAATAAACGGAAGATTGATGTTGGTGGTAGTAGCGGAAGAAAGCTCTTTTTTTGCCTTCTCGGCAGCCTCTTTCAGTCTCTGCAGCGCCATCTTATCATTGGAAAGATCAATGCCTTCATTTCTCTTAAACTCTGCCAGCATATAATCCGTAATCTTCTGGTCGAAATCATCGCCGCCCAGCCTGTTGTTTCCGTTGGTAGCCAACACCTCAATTACGCCGTCACCGATTTCAATGATGGATACATCAAAAGTACCGCCGCCCAGATCATAAACCATGATCTTCTGCTCTTTTTCATTGTCAAGACCGTATGCCAGCGCCGCTGCCGTAGGCTCGTTGATGATACGCTTTACATCCATACCGGCGATCTTTCCTGCATCTTTTGTGGCCTGACGCTGTGCATCATTGAAATATGCAGGTACGGTAATCACTGCCTCGGTTACCTTTTCCCCCAGATAGTTCTCTGCATCCGCTTTCAGTTTCTGCAGGATCATAGCCGAAATCTGCTGGGGGGAGTATCTCTTTTCGTCAATGGTACGTCCATGATCGGTACCCATATCTCTCTTAATAGAAGAAATGGTTTTCTCTGCGTTGGTGACTGCCTGCCTCTTTGCCGGCTCACCTACCAGCCTTTCGCCGGTCTTTGTAAATGCCACAACAGACGGTGTTGTCCTTGCGCCCTCTGTATTCGCGATAACGGTGGGTTTCCCACCTTCCATAACAGCCACACAGCTGTTTGTTGTTCCAAGGTCAATTCCTATAATCTTGCTCATAATAAAGCCCTCCTATATAAATATTATGTTCCTGTATCTATGTCCACAGCGCCTTCGGCATATGTCATGCTTCAGGGAGCTTCTTACTGCACAACTGCCACCATACTGTGCCTTACTACGGTGTCATGGTACAGATAGCCTTTTTGCAGTTCCTGTGCCACGATTCCCGATTCAAACTCCTCGCTTTCCACCTGCATCACTGCATTGTGAAAATCAGGATTAAATTCCGTTCCCACCGCTTCAATGGGTTTGACTCCGATGCCTTCCAGTTCTGTCATAAGCTGCTTATATACCATATTCATACCTTCCATAAAGGCATTGCTTCCGCCTCCGGGAGCAGCGGCCTGCAGCCCTCTTTCAAAATTGTCCACCACCGGCAATATTTTTTCAATCACGCTTTTCGCACCGGTTTCAAACATCTGAGCCTTTTCTTTCTCTGTCCGCTTCCGGAAATTTTCAAATTCCGCCATCTGACGTTTCACCCGGTCCTCCAGCTCTTCTATCTTTTCTTTGTATTTATCCTTTTTCTCTGCTTTGGCCTTTTTCTTTGCCGCTTTCATTTCTTCTCTGCTCAAAGCCTGCTCTCCGTCAGGCATCCGGCTTTCATGATCCTCAGCCTCCGCCTCTGCAAAATCAGCGCCTTCTGTCATCGTATCTGTAGTATCTGTATTTTCCGTCTCTTCATTCCATTCCTGTTCCTGCCTGTTTTCTTCTGACACGTCTTTTCTTCCTTTCGCATTTATAATTTGCCGGCATTACCGTTTTTTGTATAAAGTGTCCAACTGATGCATCAGTGTTTTCAATGTGTCCACCACTTTGTCATAGTCCATACGCGTGGGACCGATGATACCGATCGTTCCCCGCATCCCTTCTTCCAGTTCATAGGTGGCGGTCACGATGCTGCAGTCCTTCATTGTCTTAATCGGTGTCTCTTCTCCGATGTAAACCTGGATTCCCGTATTACTTTCATCCGCCAGCGTTTCCCGTACCAGCTCTGTCAGCATCTGCTTTTCTTCAAATGTATTGATCAGTTCGCTGGCCTTCTGATGGTCTGCCAATTCCGGATAACGGAAAATATTATTGGTACCGCTGGTATAGATCTCCAGATCCTCATCTGCCTTGATCGCCTCTGCAACCGCATCAATGACTTCGCTTACAATATCGCTGTGAATACCGGCCTGACGCTTCATTGTGGAAATCATCCCCAGATTGATTTCCTCCGCCGACAATCCATTCAGATACGTATTGAGCAGGATATTCAGCTTCAATATCGTTTCGTCATCCAGCTCTTCTTCCATCTGCAGCATATTGTTTTTGATCACATTGCCTTCGGCCACAACCACTGCCAGCAGTTGTCTGGCGTCCATCTTGGAAAGCTGAATAAATTTCAGCTTGTTTTTTCTCGTCTGAGGAGCGGAAATCATCGTGGCATAATTGGTATTGACTGCCAGCAGCTTTGCTACCTGCTTTAAAAGCTGCTCCATCCGATCCTGCTTTTCCAGGAGCATCCCTTTGATTTCCTCCACCTCTTTTTCTTTCACCTGCATCATATCATCCACATACAGACGATAGCCCTTGTCGGAAGGAATCCTGCCTGCAGAAGTATGGGGCTGCAAAATATAGCCCAGCTCTTCCAGATCCGCCATTTCATTGCGGATGGTAGCCGAACTCAGATTCAGGTCCGTATATTTGGAAATCGTCCTGCTGCCTACCGGCTCACCCGTTTCCAGATAATTATGGATGATGGCCTGCAAAATCTTCATCTTTCTTTCATCCAACTGCATTTCCATCACCTCTCCCGCCTGTTATTAGCACTCGTCTTTTATGAGTGCTAATATCTTCTTTACCTAAAATAGCACTTACACTATTTATTGTCAATTCTTTTTCCAAAATAAATTATAAAAATATTCTAAATAGTTACAGGTTCCTCTCTACAGATCATTTCATAAATTTTAAAGAAATATTAAAAAATAATTGCAAATTTTCTCCGAACACCATATACTTAACTTTGCGCGAATGGAATCCTTATTTTATGCGTGGAGATATAAGAAATATGAGTACAATGAAAAAAGAAGAAAAAAACAGACAGATACGGAAAAACAGACCGGCTTCTGAAAAAACAGTAAAAAAAAGCGAACGGACGGCCAAAGCGGGCAGACCGGCTAAAGACCGGAAAAAAACACCCAAAACAGCACACTCTGT
This sequence comes from uncultured Clostridia bacterium, assembly GCA_947385955.1. GTDB lineage: Bacteria > Bacillota > Clostridia > Lachnospirales > Lachnospiraceae > VSOB01. The sequence continues at coordinate 56,321 of CANDNA010000013.1, read as the reverse complement.
GACGAAAACCACCAGGCCCGTCAACCGGAAACGCCATGATCAGAAAACGGGCAGGCCCCGTACGACAGCATCGGGAAGCAGGCCGTCCCGAAAAAGAAAGAAAAAAAACATCCTGAAAAAACTATGGCTGCCTGCAGCGGCGGCCTGTCTGCTCCTGGGATTCGGCCTCTGGTATTTCAGCTTTGACAGCCTTCAGCCCAGTGACTACATAGATATTACCTACTCCGGATATGATTCCAGAGGCACTGCGGCCCTGTCCATTCAGGAGAGTGAAGAATATGCCACATTTCTGGAGGATGCGGAGATTCAACTTCTCTCCGAAAACGGCAATTTGAAAAACGGCGATCTGCTGGATGTCCATTTTCTGTATGATGAAGAAACGGCCAAAGAACAAAAACTCCGGATCAAAGAGGACAGCTTCCAGATCGAAGTCAACGGTCTGCCGGAAGGGAAAGAGCTTTCCGTGGAAAGCCTTTTCCAGGATGTACGGGTTTCTTATGAAGGAATCGCTCCTGAGCTTTCCGTGGTTCTCACCAACGAAAGCACCGATCCTTTTCTTCAGACAGTTGTCTATGAGATACCGGATCAAAAACCCTGTTATGATGTGGGGGATACCTTTCTGGTCAGGGCGGTCTTTTCCGAAGCAGATGCCATTTCTCATGAGTATGCAGTAACTGCATCCGCCGACTATACCAGAGAATATACCATTGACCAGGCGGACCGTTATCTCCGGGATATTTCCCAGGTAACTGAGGAGCAGATCCATGCACTGAATGAAACAGCCTCTTCTCTGTTTGGCGACGCCACAGAATACGGACTGCGTATTTTCAGCGAGGCCAACCTGATGCCGATCTGGGTCAACGGAAAGACCACATTTAAATGGAGCAATCCACGGCTGATTTCCGCCTATCTGAACGTGCTGAAACCGGAATATTTTGAAACTGCCAATTCTCATAACAACGATATCAAACTGGTCTATATGGCCACTCTGTCACAGGCTGACGGTGTTGCCTGCGATGCAGAAGTGGTGGTACAGTTTAATAACCTGATCCAGAAAGCCGACGGTACCTATGATCTGGCTCTGGATTCCGGCAGGATCATTGCCGCATCATATCGTAATTCCCACATACGGGATCTGGTAACCGACTCCTATGACCAGGAATACCAGGCTGAAAAGCTCACTCTGAGCTGAAAAAACAGCATAAGCAGACTTTCCTATGAAATGAAAAACGCCCCGCATATCACTGTCAGATGATATTTGCGGGGCATTTTCTTTAGATCCGGATCGAATGCCAGAGCAACAGCGCTCCACACCCTGATCAGATTTGTATTTTATATTGCGAAATTTCCCAGTACTTCCTCGTTGATCACATAATATACTGTACTTTCTTCCGGCTTTACAAAAAGCTCTACTGACTTGAATTCGCTCTCTTCTCTTCCCAAATCGTATTTCCATACATCCTTCGCAATCCTGACAAGATCCTCTGTGCTGTAAGACTTGCCGCCAAACTGTACCGAGATTTTCTCTGTAACGGCCCCTTTTCCGATTGCCGCTTTGGCTGCCGCCGCTTTTTTCTCTGCTGCCTTTACTACCGGTGCAGCCTTTTCTTTTGCAGCTTTCACCACCGGCTTTGCCTTTTCTGCCGCTGCCTTTACAGCCGGCTTTGCCTTTGTGGCAGCACTCTTAACAGCGTTTTCCACTTTGGCAGCTTCGGCCTTCACTGCATCCTTTACCGGTTCTGCCTTTGAGGCAGCTCTTGTCGTTTTTTTTGTCTCCTTCATAATTTTCCCTCCGGGGCTTTGCCCCTCTCACGATTGATAAATGCTGTTATGTAAATACCCAGATGCCTTATGCAGTATAGCAAAGTAAGCGCATATTGTCAAGGAAGGGGATGTACCGGCCTTTTTCTCCTTCGTGTTGAGAAACATTTATCCATTTGTTTTGACATATTTTATCTCACTCAGACATAAATCACATCCGAATAATGGCGTTTTGGATACTTTGGATATTCCCCGTCACAATATCCCATCGTAATGTATGTCTGAGGAACTATTTCTTCGGGAATGCCCATTTCTTTTTGAAGCTGTTTTCCCTTCTCTGTTGCGAGGGAATTCAGGACTTCCCCCACAATACAGGTTGATACATTCTGTTCAAAAGCGGCAAGCGTGATATTTTGCGCCATAATATATGCATCCGCTGATGAAAAATAAAAGTTTTTTGCCCCAAATAACGCTATAACTGCCTGTGCATTATAAAAGGCGCTTTCCGACGCAGCTATTTCTTCTTCGGATGGCAGTGCCGTAATCCCCTTATTAAAATTTTTAATAACTACCATGTGTGATTTGCCAATATAGTCAATAACAGCACGGTCTGTTATTACCACAATTTTTGTGGAATTGCGGTTTCCCGCATTCGGGCAGTAGTCCACTACCTTAAGTATTTTTTCAATCATTTCTCTCGATACAGGAGAATCCGTGAATTTTCTGACAGACCTTCTCCCACTGATAGCATCTGATAATTCCATAATAAACCATCCTTTCTTTAAGCGGTAACTCATCCATAAAGGCTGTGAATCTCTTGTAAGATTTTTGATCCTGCTTACCTCTCTATCGCTTTCACAGGACAATTCTCAAAACAGTTTCCGCACTGTAAACAATTATTCTGCCGTATGACATAAGGCTTTGGATTTCCTTTGTCTACTGCTTTCTGAGGGCAGACTCTTGCACATTTCCCACATCCAATGCAGGCATCTGTAATCCTGTATCCTTTGGTTTTCAAAACCGCATTGCCTACTGTAAAATATTCTCTTGTAATTGGCCTGGTGGACAGACAGAAATACTCAATTGTGTAATCTCTTATTACAAATATCGTATCAATGTTCTTGCTTTCACCCGGATATACATTTTCCAGATACGGCTGCTCCTGATACAGAATATCCCGCCATTTGAGCTGTTCATCCTCCGGCACTTCCACAGCTTTTCCCGACACACGAATTGTTTCTTTGTATCTGGTGTAGCCGGATATCTGCACCCTGCCGTCCGCATAAAGCTGTCTGGCAAAAGATTTTCCCCTTGCCGTCAGAAAGTATATATCCGTTCCTTCATAGTGGATTGCACTGATATTCCTGACCTGTGGAGCGCCGTATTCATCAACAGTAGCAAAATTCAGCACACCCACATATCCCAGTTTTTCTATACAAGTCCTGACATCCATCTTAAAACCAATCCTTTCTTCCAACCTGTGGATTACGCTTTTTTCGGTTCGATAAGACCGCTTTCTTCCGTTGCCCAACACTGTGGATCGTCCGCATAGAAATCCCCGCAGCTTCCCTTCGCCACGGCAGGACAGCCCCTGCACCATGAAAGCAGCTTACATCTTGAACATTTACTGAATTTCTCATAATCGCGATATTGTTCCATTCCTGTAACCCATACATCTGCGATACGGTCTTCAAAAACATTTCCAACTCTGCTGTCCGCCACACGGCGGCAGGCATAGATTTCCCCGGATGGCAGAATCGTCAGATGGCAGTTTCCACAGTTGCAGCCGCCATAAATCATTCCTTTTTTTGCATCCTCCGGAATTTTGAAATCCCCATTTTCGTATTCATAAAGCGTCCACAAATGGTCTTTTTTGTTAAAATATGTCTGACAACCGTCTGCCTCGTATTCCTTAAATTTCTTATCACATATGGCAAGCAGTTCCCTGTATTCCTGCGCTGTCATGCCGGCATCCAGATCTCCGCCGCTTGGCACATATCGGGAAAAAGCAAAAACATCCGCCCCTGCCGTAACCGCTGCATCTATGATTCCCGGTACTTCCATCCGGTTTGTCTTAGATACAGTGGTCATAATGACACTGCGTATTCCCGCCTTATTGATCACTGCGATTTTCTCAAGCGTGCAATCATATGATCCGGGCTTTCTAAACCAGTCATGTGTCTTGCGGAGCCCGTCCAGAGAAAGCTGATACTTTTCACAGCCATGCCATTTCAATTCACGGCATACCTGCTCATTCAGATGAAACGGATTTCCAAGTATTGTAAACTTTATTCCATGTTCATGCATGAGCTTCAAGAGCTTCCAAAAATCCGGATGCAGAATCGGATCCCCACCAGTCATGTAAAAATATGGGGTCCGCCCATACACTTTGCAGAAATCCAGACAATTATAAAATGTATCCTCTGCCTGCTTCCATGTCATAGATAACAGGCAGTCATATTTTCCTGACGAATAAATGTAACAGTGCTTACACCGCTGATCACATTCATCCGTAATATGCCACTGAAATGAAAAATAAGGCTTCATTTTCTTCATCGTTCCTCCAACTATCTATCAAAACAGCTTTATAGCTGCTATATTCAAAATGAGTCCCCCAAAACCCTTACAGTCGGAGGACCCATCATGGCATAGGAATAATTCTGTCCGTCGTTAAAAATGTTTTTCCTACTTGTCACCCGCACCACAGGCAGAACCACATGCCGCCGGTTTTTCTTCCGGTTTGTCTGATGCCCCACAGGCAGAACCGCATGCCGCCGGTTTCTCTTCCGGTTTGTCGGATGCCCCACAGGCAGAACCGCATGCCGCCGGTTTCTCTTCCGGTTTGTCGGATGCTCCACAGGCACTTCCTACAGTATTCCCGCCCCAACCAGCTATGTTTGATAATGCCATTTCTCTATACCTCCTGTATGAAAATTTGTTTCAGCTGGCACAATTGCCTTCTGTCATGTTCATTATACCGACTGGAAAATATCCAACAAGTACGCACTTTCTGGTAACCCAGGTTACCTTCCGGTAACAATTGGGCAAAATCGCAGTTTTTGGCATATAAAGCATATATAAATTTTTTTTGAATGCTTCTTATACCATATTGACAGGCAAAGTATATAACACTATAATCAGAATGTTACATTTAATTTTAACTGTATAAATTATCAGATACGGAGGATACTATATATGAGAAAAAAAGAAGACTTACCCGACTGCCCCGTGGCTACTACCGTCAGCATCATTGGAAATAAATGGAAACTCCTTATTATACGTAACCTTATATCACGTTCGTGGCGGTTCAATGAGCTTCAACGGGATTTGGAAGGCATCAGTCAGAAAGTTCTGACTGACAGCCTGCGTTCGATGGAAGCAGACGGAATCATCACAAGAACTGTCTATCCAGAGGTTCCTCCCAGAGTGGAATATGCTTTGAATGAACTTGGAAAATCTCTGTGTCCGGTTATTGATGAAATGAAAAAATGGGGAATCATGTATAAAGATCTTGCTGAATAGAGTAAAAAAGATGGTCAGTAGAGACCTTGAAAATCTCTGCTGACCGTTTATCCCTGCCCCTTTACATAATCCGTTTTTTCTGCCCGCTCCAGCGGGAGCCGGATGCTAAACTCACTTCCCTCTCCTACTGCGCTTTGCAGTTCCAGGCTTCCTTCATTAAATTCCACAATATGCTTTACTATGGAAAGCCCCAGCCCGGTACCGCCCAGTTTCCTGCTTCTTCCTTTATCCACCCGGTAAAACCGTTCAAATATGCGGGTCTGCTCTTCTTCACGGATCCCCATGCCATCGTCCCTGACACGGATCAGGCCATCCTGCCCGCTTTCTTTTACGGACACCCACACGTGGCCGCCGGGATGATTGTATGAAATCCCATTGATAATCAGATTCATCAAAAGCTCCCGCATCTGTTTCACGGAACCCTCTATTGTTACGGGCATACACTCACTGCAAAGTCTCACACTGCAGCATTCGGCAATGCTTCCTGCTTCCTCCAGGATATCCTCCGCCAGTGCATCCAGTCGTATCATGGAATAAGTTACCTCTGCATCCTTTGTTTCCAGTCTGGATATCATCAGGATATCTTCAATCAACTGCGTCATCTGTTCTGTAGATTTCAGGATTCGTCCGATAAATTCCGTCTTTTTTTCTTCCTCTGTAACAAACCCGTTTGCCAGCAGCTCCGCATAGCCCCGGATCGCTGTAATCGGTGTTTTCAGCTCATGGGATGCATTGTCAAAAAATTCCTGCCGTACCTTCTTTTCAAATTCCAGCCGGGCAATCTGTTCCTGAACTTCTCCGGACAGTCTGGTAGTGGCTTCCGAAATAATGTTCAATTCCCTGTACGGATATTTCCGGAAATGGAAATCCCATTTGTCCGTGTGAATCTTCTGCAATTCTTCCGATATTTCCGAAAGCGGCCCTGCAATCGTATTGGCAAAGCGGACAGAAACCCCAACAACGATCACGGCAGCCGCACCGGCTCCCACCAGAAGCATGGGGATCACAGACCACATATAATCCTTTATCCCGCTGTAAGAAGCGGCTGCCCTGATCACATAGCGTCCATCGGCCGAAAGCGCCGCCACATAAAGCATCTGCTTACCCAGCGTTTCGGAATACCGGATGGCATATCCCACTTCTCCGGCAAGGGCAGCTCTGATTTCTTCCCGCTCCAGATGGTTCTCCATCGTATCAAAGTATTCCTCTTCCGTATCTGCCAGTACGTTGCCGTCTGTATCAATTACAGTAAAACGTAACGCTTCCTCTTTCAGCCATGCTTTGATCTGCCGGCATTCTTTCTGCAAATCCGATTTCCCCTGCAAAGTATATTCCAGTATATGTACGATATGCAGCAGGTTCTTCCGGTTATCCTCCAGCAGCTTATTTCCCATGCCAAAATAAGAAACCACACCGCTTACTGCAAGTGCCAGAAACAAAACCGCACCCAGCCGCAGCAGCACTGCCTTTTTCATCCGCTTACTCCTCTCCTATTTCTCCTCCGCGACAAAACGATAACCCACACTTCTGATGGTCCGGATATAGCTGCCTCCCTCTTCTCCCAGTTTCTGCCGCAGTGTCCGGATATGGATATCCAGCGTCCTGGTTTCAATGTCCGCTGTATATTCCCACAGTCTGTCCAGCAGTTCTTCTCTTGGCACCACCCTGCCACAGTTCCGGATCAGATATGTGAGCAGTTCATATTCCTTATAAGTAAGTATCACCGGACGCCCCTGCATTTTTACTTCCCTGAGAGCCGTATCCACAGTCAGCCCGCCCGGTACACAGATCGTTTTCTCCCCCTTTTCTGCACTTTCTGTGCAGCGGCGCAAAAGCGAACGGACTCTTGCGGCCAGCTCCATCACACCAAAAGGTTTTGTGATATAATCATCCGCTCCTCCGTCCAGCCCCGCTACTTTATCATATTCTTTGTCCCGGGCTGTCAGGATAATAACCGGTACCTTTTGTATCTGCTCATTTTCCCGGAGTCTGCGGATGGCTGTCAGTCCGTCCATCCCCGGAAGCATCAGGTCAAACACCGCCAGATCGGGAACCATCTCTTCCATCCTCTTCAGGCCGTCTTCTGCTGTCTCAAATGTCTCTACCGCATAGCCGTATCCTTCCAGCGCTATTTTCACCAGCTCTCTGATATTTTCATCGTCCTCTATGACAACTATTTTCTGCATTCAGACCTTTCTCCTGTGTTTTCCATCCATTTACAAAGTTCTGCCGACAGGCCGTTGTTCCGCTGTAACATATCCGGCAATATTATCTGCATGGTCCGCAATCCGTTCCATATTACTGAGTACATCCAGAAAAATAATTCCGCTCTCCGGTGTGCATTTTCCTTTGGAAAGTCTCTGGATATGCTTATCCCTCAGCTCTTTTTCCAGTTTATCCACCTTTTTCTCCGTATCTTCTGTCCGTTTCGCAGCCTCCATACTGTTCAGCTCTCTGGCTTCCAGCGCCGCTTCAAAAGTATGCAGCGTCATATCATACATTTTTTCCAGGTCTTTTGCACCTTTTTCCGAAAATTGTATTTTGTCCTTCCGTTTGGTGTCTGCAAGTTCGGCAATATTTTCACTGTGATCACCGATACGCTCAATATCGCTCACTGTGTAAAAAAGATTTTTTATCATCCGGTGCTGCATTTCCGTCAAAGACAGATTGTCCACCTCCACCAGAAAAGAAGTCAGCATTTTTACCATCTGGTTGATCTGTGATTCCGTTTCCAGTACCTGCCTGATCTGCTCCCTGTTATTGTCCCGCACAGCCTCTACGGAGATCTTAAAATTGTCCCGCGTCAGTACTCCAATACGGACGATTTCCCCCATTACGGTTTCCATTGCCAGTGCCGGATTGTTCAGCATCCTCCGGTCCAGCTTCCTGCCAAGCTGCTCCACCAGGCCGCTTTCCTCTCCGCTCTCTCCTTTATCATCGGGAATCATCCACTCGGAAATCCTTACCAGACCGTTGGCAAAGGGAAACATCACCAGGGTATTGGCAATATTGAATATTGTATGGAATACAGAAATTTCCACACTGCTGATGGATGTGGATGCCAGCAAAGGCCGTGTATGGAAAAATACAAACATCACCAGGCCAAACCAGACACTGCCGATTACATTGAACAGAAGATGGATGACAGAAGCCCTTCTTGCGTTTTTGCCTGCCCCTGCACCGGAGAGAAGCGCGGTTACACAGGTACCAATATTCTGTCCCAACGTGATGAATACCGCCGACCGCCAGTTTACCACCCCATTCATGGCCAGTGTCTGCAAAATGCCCACAGAAGCAGAAGAACTCTGGATCACTGCCGTCACCACAGCCCCTGTAATCACCGCCAGCAGGGGATTCTGTCCCAGCACACGGAATGCCTGAGCAAAAACAGGTGCATCCCGGTACGGCGTGATGGCTCCTGACATAAAACTCAGGCCGATAAAAAGCACCCCGAAACCGGTCATGATTTCTCCCAGCTTTTTCTTTTTTTCACTGGAAGCAAACAGCAGCAGGAATGCGCCGATGCCCACTACAAGCGGCGCCAGAAATTCCGGCTTGAACAGGCTTCCCCATTCACTCAGGGATACAATCCATGCCGTGATGGTTGTCCCGATGTTGGCGCCCATAATCACGCCCACTGCCTGCGTCAGCGTCAGCATGCCCGCATTGACAAAGCCTACCACCATGACAGTGGTCGCCGAGCTGCTTTGTATGATCGCCGTGATCCCGGCGCCCACAAAAATTGCCACCAGCCGGTTCCTTGTAAGAAACCCCATCAATGTTTTCACCCGGTCGCCTGCGGATTTCTGCAGTCCGTCCGCCATAATATGCATACCATAAAGAAACAGGCCCAGCCCGCCGATAAACTCAAACAACAATCCCACATCATCCAGCGTCATTTTTTTCACTCCCATCACACAAATTTATGGATCAGACAAGTTCTATCCATATATATTTCGCAATACTCCTCAATATGATTCTAACAATCGTATGTAAAATCATCCTGAGGCTTATGTAAAATCTGTGTAAAATGTGAAATCGAGCAGGGAAAGAGCCCTCTTACCCTACTCGCCGCACGGGGTGTGTGCTGCGAAGCAGCAAACTTCCTTACACACCCCTGTGCATAAAAAACAGGGGCACATCAAATTTTCTGATGTACCCCCGGTATTTCTCTGACTCTGTTTCAGAACTGTGTCTTAACCAAAATATCTCTTTAAAAGACCTGCAAACGCCTTGCCGTGTCTTGCCTCATCCCTTGCCATTTCATGAACGGTATCATGGATAGCATCCAGATTGGCAGCTTTTGCACGTTTTGCAAGATCAAATTTACCTGCTGTAGCGCCGTTCTCAGCTTCCACACGCATCTCCAGATTCTTCTTAGTGGAATCTGTTACCACTTCACCTAACAGCTCTGCAAACTTTGCTGCATGCTCTGCCTCTTCCCATGCTGCTTTTTCCCAGTATAAACCGATTTCCGGATAGCCTTCTCTGTGTGCCACTCTTGCCATAGCGAGGTACATACCTACTTCAGAGCACTCACCATTAAAGTTTGCTCTCAGATCTGCCAGAATATCTTCGCTGACACCCTGTGCCACTCCTACCACATGCTCTGCTGCCCATTCCATTTCACCGCCCTGTGCAGTGAACTTTCCTGCGGGTGCATTACATACAGGGCATTTCTCCGGTGCCGCATCTCCTTCATGAACATAACCACATACCTGACATACAAATTTCATCTCTTATTCCTCCTGTTTTTTATATATTAACTCTCATTCATATCAGTAACGATTACTGATATGATTATAAAGAGTCTGTCCTAACCTGTCAACACCTTTTTGATAAAATTTTCATTAACTGTATTATGCCCGGTTTACCACCATAAAGTAGGCCAGCACCAGCACACCCAGTACAATCCGATACCAGGCAAACACTTTAAAATTGTGCCTCTTGATATAGTCCATCAGAAATCTGATTACAATCACCGATACCACAAACGCCACGATACAGCCCACTGCCAGAATCGCCCATTCCATACCGCTGACGCTCACGCCTTCCAGTGCAAATTTTACAATCTTTAAAAGGCTGGCGCCAAACATCACCGGAATGGCCATAAAAAAGGTAAATTCCGCAGCCGCCGTTCTGGACACACCAAGCAGCAGCGCTCCCACGATGGTGGAACCGGAACGGGAAGTACCGGGAAAGATACCCGCAATCAACTGAAAGATACCGATCACAAATGCCACCGGAAGCGTGATCTGCCCAATGTTTTTCATCTTGGGCCGTTTCCTTTGATTCCGGTTTTCAATCAGAATAAATGCGATGCCAAATACAATCAACGCAATGGCAATCGACCAGTAATTATAAAACAGTTCTTCAAACAAATCATCAAACGGCAGGCCGACCACCACTGCCGGAATACATCCTACAATCACTTTTATCCACATGGAAAATACATCCTTGCGGATCAGGCTGCCGCCGCCCAGACGAAAGGGGAAAATCCGATTCCAGTACAGCATCACCACTGCCATAATCGCACCAAGCTGAATCACCACCAGAAACATAGACCAGAACTCCGGTGTCACATCCAACTGTACAAACTCCTCCAGTAAAATCATATGTCCCGTGCTGCTGATGGGCAGCCATTCCGTAATCCCCTCTACCACACCGAACAATACCGCTTTTAATATTTCTGCCAAAACAACCCCTCCTGTTATGCCTGCAGATACGCAAGCAGCGCTTCATAATTTTCTTCTGCTTCCTGATATCCCTGACGATACAATGCCGTCAGTTTATCCCGGTCTTTCTCAATCCGCCCGATGCCGCTGGCAGTTTTGGGCCGGATGACAAAAGCCCTTCCCTTCCGTTCCTGCTCCTCCAGATACTTTAGTGTCCGGTTATAAGAAATATGCCTGTTTTTCATCAGTTCATATACCTTGGGATACCGTAAATAGGCCATACGGATCCATCCCAATGCCCTGGAACGCTCCTTTTGGTAACCTGTTTCCTTGGTCAGGATTACGACATTTTTCCGATTGCCGTTCAGAATAGCCTTACGGATTGGTATCGGATCGGAAATCGCGCCGTCCAGATACAGATTTTCTCCTATTTTCACATTTCTGGACACAAGCGGAAGCGAACTTGATGCACGGACCGCCGTAATATCCCGTTTCATATCCAGAAGCCGCAGGTATTCCGGCCTGCCGCTGACAATATTGGTAACCACCGCATACGCCCTGCCCTGATATCTGTTAAAGGCTTCATAGTCATAGGGGTTCAGATATTCGGGGATCAGCCTGTAGCAAAAATCCGCAGAAAACAAATCTCCGGTCAAAAGCAGGCTCCGAAAGCTGCAATAGTCTCTGCATCCAAGATAATCCACCGCCACATGAAATGCACGTTTTTTCTGTCCGGATAAATAACTGCACATATGGCAGGCCCCTGCCGATACTCCATAGCAGTTTTCAAACAAAATGCCATGATCCATAAAAAATTCAAGCACACCGCATGTATACATTCCTTTCATGCCGCCGCCTTCCAGCACCAGCCCCGCCGGATACATTTGCTTTTCTGTCTCTGCCATCACCCAAATCCGCCTGCCCTTCTTTGTCCATTTCTCAGTCATCCATTATTATCTGTGCGGATATTCCTGCTCCACAAATCTGCGAAGCACCGGCAGGGAGCGCTGTACTTTTTCTGTTTCCACACAACAGGCCATACGGAAATACCCCGGACAGCCAAAACCGTCCCCGGGTACCAGAATCAGATCATATTTTCTGGCCTTTGCACAAAATATTACAGCATCCTCTTCCAGTGCCCTGGGAAAGAGGTAAAATGTCCCTCCCGGCTCCACACAGGTAAATCCTGATTCTGTCAATTCCCGATACAGTAAATTTTTATTCCTTTCATAAACAGATAAATCCGCAGTCAGGTTCAGGTTTTCCGCCACGGCAAGCTGAATCAGCGACGCAGGACAATTATGCCCTGTCTCTCTGGAAATCTGCCCGCACATCTGAACGATCCTGGCCGCATCCTCACAGGCCGGATTGACCGCGACATATCCGATCCGCTCTCCCGGAAGAGAAAGGGATTTGGAAAAAGAATAACACATCAATGTATTGTCATAGAAAGCCGATACCACCGGCGCTTCCACTCCTGCAAACACAATTTCACGATAAGGTTCATCGGAAATCAGATAAATCTCATGGCCATATTCCTCTGCTTTCCTCAGCAGGATCTCCGCCAGCCTCTGGAGGGTTTCCCTGGAATATACGATTCCGGAAGGATTGTTCGGAGTATTGATCAAAACAGCGGCTGTCTTTTCCGACAGCATTTCTTCAAACGCATCAAAATGAATCTGAAATGTCTCCGTGTCTGCCGGTACCATTTTCAGTTTTGCTCCGGTTCCATTAATATATGGAATATACTCGGAAAAACACGGGGCAAACGTAATCACCTCATCTCCCGGTTCCGTCACTGCCCGCACCGCATGCGCAATCGCCCCGGCAGCCCCCGACGTCATAAAAATATCCTCAGCCTGATATGGTATCCCAAACCGTTCCCGCAAAGACTCTGCCACTGCCTCCCGTACACTCCCAATCCCCAATGACGGACTGTAGCCGTGAAGTTCCATCGGATCTTTTTCCTGTAAAAGCCGTATCATCGTCCGGGTCACTTCCTCCGGAACGGCCACGGACGGATTCCCCAGACTGAAATCAAACACATTCTCATATCCGATTTCCTTTCCCCGTGCTGTGGCAAACTCTGACAGCTCCCGGATCACAGATTTCCCCTGAAGCATTGTTACATAATGACTGGCTATCATACGCGCCTCCCTCTTTCCCTGTCACATCTTCCGGCAGGGATTTCCGTATGTTTTTTATCATAGTCCAAAACGCCGCCTTTGTCCAGTCACAAAGATCTGTCATCGTCGTTTTTTCGCATATATCCGCGGTGTTTCGCCACTCCGCGGTTGACTATCCGCCTGAAACGTTCTATAATTTATACAAAGAGACAGCACCGCTCAGGTTCTAAAGAAAAGTGAGGTAAGAGTATGAAAAAGGTTGCTTACGCGCAATTAAGACCCGGAATGGTAACCGCCGAGGATGTTTATGCAATGAATGGCCAGCAGTTGCTGGTACCGAAAGGAACCACATTAACAGAGCTTAAGCTCCAGTTGCTGCATGTTTTTTCCATCCGGTCCATACGAATCGAGGATGACATCCCCGAAACAGATGCTGCTTCTGTTGACGCCATCAGCAGCTATTTCGGCGCCAATATTCCCAACTTTACTTCCAAACTCCCTCAGAAAGTCAGAGAAGCACGTGCAAAGGAAATCGAAGAATACAAAGAAACCTACGAAGAAGGGCTGAATTATTTTCAGGTTGCTGTCAACAATCTTGTGGAAAAAAATACGGATCTCAATGTGGATACCATATTGAACCAGACAGTCTCCCTGCTGGATCATAAGGGCACTCACAGCAGTATTCTGGAAATGTTGATCTATATGAAAGAGTATGACAGCAGCATCTATGCACACTGTATCAATACTTCCCTTCTCTGCAATATGCTGGCTCACTGGCTCGAGTACAGCGAGGAGGACTGCCGCATGGCGGCTGCCTGCGGGCTGTTCCATGATGTGGGTCTGCTTGCCATTCCCGAAGAGATCATTCAAAAGCCCGGCCCCCTGACACCCGAAGAACGTGAACTGGTCAATACCCATGCCCAGAAAGGCTACGAAATGCTGCAGGAATTTGGTGTAGGAGAGACCATCTGCCTGTCTGCCCTGATGCACCATGAAAAATGCGATGGCAGCGGATATCCCCGCGGGCTCCGCGGTGAACAGATCGGCCGGTTCGCCAAGCTGGTTACCATCTGTGATATTTATGATGCCATGACTTCCGACCGGCCTTACCGGAAAGCGATGGCGCCCTTTGCCGTCATCGAACATTTTGAACATGAAGGACTGCGTAAGTTTGATACCCGTTCCATACTTACCTTCCTGGAAAATACAGTCAATACCTATTTAAACTGCCCGGTACGTCTGAGCAACGGCATGGTAGGGTATGTGGTATTTATCAACCGGGGACGTCTTGGGCGCCCCACTATCCAGTGCGGCAACGAGTTCGTAGATCTGAGCAGGCAGACTGATCTGTCCATTGCAGAAATGCTCCCGGTGGTATAATCCCGATACAAAACTTAAAAACAATAGAAAGTTTCCTTCAGGCGCTTTCTATTGTTTTTTTGTTGACCGGATACGCATACACCTCCATACCGTCCGGGCCGGCCTCTTCCGACTTGCAAAATCCAAGTTTCTGCAGCAGCCTCACAGAAGCCTGATTTTCCGGATGCACTCTGGAAAGGACTGTCTCACACTGGATTTCCTGTCTTACATAGTCCAGAATACCGCTGCACACCTCATATCCATACCCCTGACGCTGCCACGGGACCCCGATTACAAATCCCAGCTCCACTTCTCCCTCTCTGGGTTCCACACCCGCCCGTCCGATTGTGATACCGGATGCCTTATCCTCTATTATCCATATGCCATACCCATAAAATTCATAGACATATTTTCTGTAATCCTCAATATATCTTCGCTCTTTTTCCCGGTCCTCATACAGATTTTCCATAAATCGGGTGATCGAAGCATCCGCATAGATTTCATAGAGCCGGTCCACATCCATTGCTGTCATTTCCCGCAGCCTGCACCGCCCTGTTTCCAGAATGTCCCAGGGCTGCCCTGCCAGCCGTCTGTACAGGCGGACCAGATCCACCGGTTCCAGCTCTTCCACATGCTCCACCGCATAAGGAAGTCCGGTAAAATCCTCATCTCTGTTGTCTTCTGTCAGAATGGCCGCTGCTTTTTCCCCTCTGGCAAGAAGTGTCCTTAATAATGGCAGATGATCCGTCAGATATAAAACGCCCTGCCCCTGTCGTCCTTCAATCAAAATTTTCTTTACCATACAGGTTCCTTTCCCCAAAGCAAACTCCTTTACGAAATGGCTTTTATCTATTACAATACAAAAGAATACTGCGGTAAACTTATTATATTATAACAGAAAGGAAGCAAAATACCATGCAAAATCCAGTGATTACCATTACTATGGAAAACGGGGACATTATTAAGGCAGAATTGTATCCCCAAATCGCACCCAATACAGTCAATAACTTTATCAGTCTCGTTCAGAAACAGTTTTACGACGGACTGATCTTCCACCGTGTGATCAAAGGTTTTATGATTCAGGGCGGTGACCCCGAAGGCAGCGGGATGGGCGGTCCCGGTTACGGCATCAGAGGGGAATTTACACAGAATGGGTTTCCCAATGATTTAAAACACACGGAAGGGGTTTTGTCTATGGCCAGAAGTATGGCTCCGGACTCTGCAGGCAGCCAGTTCTTTATCATGCACAAAGCGGCACCCCATCTGGACGGTTCCTATGCCGCTTTCGGACAGGTCACAGAAGGTATGGAAGCGGTAAACCGGATTGCAGAATGCCCCACGGACCATTATGATAACCGTCCTTTGGAAAAACAGGCCATTCGTACCATCACCGTGGAAACCTTTGGAGAGACCTATCCGGAGCCGGAAACCGTATAACCCGAACTGTTGTGCGTTCATATTTTATTTACATTTCATTTAAAGAAACTTAATTCGCATAACATTTTTTATCCAAATTCGTATCTTATACTATAACCATAAGATACAGCAATACACAACACAAGCCAACTAACATTACTTTATAAATAGCTTTTTCATAATAATGCCAAGTAAATTCCATTTACTTGGCATCCTCCCTTTTATGGGTTCCTTTCTTCTTCTGGTATTTGCATCTGTCAATTCGCACAAATCACTTGACTTTTCCACTTTACTATATTAAAATCATGTTGTTGCAAAGACGTAATAGCGCATTGCGTATATTATGCCTTTTTTTGCTTTGTGACTTCCCTGGAAGTCACTGACAGACAGATTACCAAACTATGGGAGGAACTATTATGGAAACATTTTCAAATGCAGTCTCGGCTGTAGACAGCTTTGTCTGGGGCCCGGTCATGCTCGTTCTTCTGGTGGGAACCGGTATTTTCCTGACTATCCGTACCGGGTTTTTACCCTGGAGAAACCTGGGCTATGCTTTAAGAAGTACGCTCAGCAAAGAAGCCCGCAAAAAAACCGGGGAAGGTGATATCTCCCCGTTCTCTGCTCTGACCACCGCACTGGCCGCCACCATCGGAACCGGTAATATCGTAGGCGTGGCCACCGCTATGGTATCCGGCGGACCCGGCGCCCTTGTATGGATGTGGGTCTCCGCCTGCTTCGGTCTCACTTCCAAATTCGGCGAATGTATGCTGGCCATCAAATACCGGGGTGTCAATGCCGACGGCGAAATGTCCGGCGGACCCATGTATACGATGAAAAAAGCCATTAAAAACAAAGCTCTGGGCAGTGTCCTGGGCTGGCTCTTTGCCTTCTTTGCCGTAGTGGCGTCTTTTGGTATCGGCAATATGACACAGGCCAACTCTATTACAAGTGCATTAAACGAAACCTTTTCGATTCCCAACTGGGTCATTGGCATCATCCTGACACTGCTTTCCCTGCTGATTATCGTAGGCGGCATCAAATCTATCTCAAAAGTATCTCAGGTCGTAGTACCCGTTATGGCTGTTTTCTACATCATTGCAGCGCTGATCGTTATTATCGGAAATATTTCCAATCTGCCGGCAGGAGTGGCCATGATCTTTAAAATGGCGTTCAGCGTACAGGCAGTAGGCGGCGGGCTCTGTGGTACGATCACTGCCTCCATGATGAATGCCATGCGTTTCGGTGTGGCCCGTGGCGTATTTTCCAATGAAGCCGGTATGGGTTCCGCTGCCATCACTGCGGCGGCTGCCACCACAGACCATCCGGTACGCCAGGCATACATAAATATGACCGGTACATTTTATGACACGATTGTCGTTTGTACTATGACAGGCCTTGCCATTGCAGCTTCCGGTGTACTGGGACAGGTAAATCCGGCAACCGGTGAGTTGTATCAGGGTTCTTCCCTGACCATTGCCGCCTTTGCCACCGTACTCGGGCCTGCCGGAGGCTGGCTGGTCAGCATCGGCATTACGCTGTTCGCCTTTTCCACCATTCTGGGCTGGGAATATCATGGTGAAAAAGCCTATGAATACATTCTTGGAACGCATAAATACAATATGGTATACCGTATTATCTTTTCGCTGGTGGTTTTTGTCGGCTGTGTGGCTACGCTGGATCTGGTATGGAACCTTTCCGATATTGCAAACGCACTGATGGCAATTCCCAACCTGATCTGTATGCTGATCTTAAGCGGTGAGATTGCAAAAGACATCCGGGATTTCCAGGAGGTACTGAAAAAAGAAGGAAAAATCAGATAACTGTTTGCTTTCGTAAAAAAATCCGGCCGGACATCCCATGTCCGCCGGATTTTCTGATATGCATTCTGTCTTATTCAGGTATCATTCTTCTTTTACAAACCAGTGATAGATCTTCACAAACACTGCTTTCAGCCTTCCCCATACGCCGATGTTTTCCGGCTCTTTTTCCAGATCCACCGTATTGTCCACCTCATCATCTATGCTGATTTCGGCTGTCCGCATAATAATCTGTATGCTCTCCGGAGAATCGTTTTTGCCGGATGTAAAAGAGGGAAAGCTCTCTTCAATATCGATGTTCAGAATATTGGTTTCCTCTTCAATCTCATCCAGTTCATCGTCCACAGCCTCTTTCATCGTATTTTTGGCATCCCGGAATACCTCACTGCCTCCTGCGATGCCCATGCCGCTGTCCAGTATGCCGATCATACCGCTGAGGCTGGCATCTATGGCCGCATCCAGGCTGCTCTCTGTGGCATCCAGCAAAGTACGCATACTGCGCAGCGCTGTCTGGGTGGCTGCCACAGTCGCCACAGAGCTGTCCAGAAACATCTCTGTTTCATCCAGCAGCATCAGCACATGGTCTTTATACTCCTGTGTCATATGGCCGCCCAGTGTATATCCTTCGTTAATCACTTCACTGGCTTTGTAGCTCAGATTTTCCACTTCGTGGATCAGCCCCTGTGTATCCTCCAGTACCGGAGCCGCAGATTTGGTCAGTACGCCTGCAAAGCTGGCCAGATACCCTACTTCCGCCCCCAACTGGAGATTGCCCAGATCGGCCGGCTCCCCTGTCTGTCCGTAAATTTTTTTCAGTGCATTGATGCTGTCCTCGATTTCTTCCTCTGTATCCCCGGCGCCGTCTTTCATCGTCCGGCGCAGATCTTTCAGGGAGCCCTGCAGATCCTTGGAAGCCTCCTCCATATCCTTCAGATAGGCATCCATCTCATAGACACTGTGGCGGATGGTTTCCAGCCGTTCCATCGCATCCGTAAAATCCGCTTTTTCTATCATGGTCTGGGCAGAAAGCAGAATCAGACTGTTCTGAATGGCATCCAGGGAATTGATGGCTGCATCCGCGTCCGATTTCACCTGCCCTTCCCCTGCATCAAAGGTGGCCTTTGCCTGCTGGGCTGCCCGAAGCCCCTTCTGTGTCTCCTGCAGGCTGCCTTTCATGGCTGATAAATTGTCCAGAATCACGTCCGCACTGTCGCTCATGGCATCCATAGAATCCCGGACCTGATCCTTTACTTCCCGGATATCCCCGATACGGTCCAGCGAAGAGAGTGTGGCCGGAACCATCAGAAACATCAGCCCCACACTCTCAAAGCTCTCTGTTCCAATGTCAATGCGGAATGTACCGCTTTCGCCGGGAAGCGCCATAAACAGCACTGCTTTTTTGGTTCCCACCGTCTGCAGCTGAGAACCGGGCGCCTCCAGGGAATAATTATCCCGGTCCATATCCACCAGTGTGGCCACCGTAAGGATCATATTATTTTTATAATAATCCGGCGCCTTTTCATTGGGCACCACATCAATCAACATAGTCACCATGCCGGATGCACCTGCCAGCGTATCCGCACTGCACTCCTTACCATTTAACTTATAGGTCACATCCAGATCCCAGGGAAGCTCCTGTGCCAGTGTATCTGTCCGGCATTCAAAATAAAACCGTTCTCCCTCCTGACCGCTTAAATCCCAGGTTACACGGCCATCCTCCACGGTGGGCACCGCTGTATTGCTCATATTGACCACTTCATCATAAGCGCCGTAATCCACCACTGTGGTATTGCCGTTGAGCATACAGCCCTTTACGATGTTAACCTCTTCCACCTCTCCATAATAGTCCAGATTCACATATACGGATTCGTCCACATATACTTTCGGCGGCGCGGCCTGTACATCCATATAAACGGTCTGACTCATCAGTACGGCTCCCATGCAAATGGCCGCTGCCCGCTTCCCATTCCTCTTATTCATCCTGTTTACCGCCTTTCTGTTCTGCTTTTTTCTCCTGATGCGTCTGCTCACTCTGCTTTTTTTCTCCGGCCTGCTCTTTTCTGGCTTTCCATTCCATGTGCCGTTGTGCCATCCGCTGCATCCATTCCCTGCGCTTTTCTCTCCGCAGCGCCACTCTGTTTCTGAGCCGCTCGATTTCCTTCTGTCTGATTTTATCCCGGATGGCCTTTTCCCTGAATATGATACCATCAAATGCAGTCAGCAGAGCCGGTACCGCCAGGATTACCATACACATGCTGATCAGTCCGCCCCGGCCGATCAGATGCCCCAGAGAGGAGATGGCGCTGACAGAAGAAATATAATAAATACCGTATCCGGCTACCGTCAGAATCGTACCGGAAGTCAAAATAGAAAGAATGCTCCGCTGCAGTGCATCAATTGCTGCCGGCTTTTTCTCCAGTCCATGCTCTCTGTTATACATATAATTATTGGTCAACAGAATCGAATAGTCCACCGTAGCTCCCAACTGGATACAACTCACTATGATAAATCCGTTGAACATAAAGCTCTCTCCCTGCAGATAGGGTACGGTCATATTCATATATGTGGCGATTGTAATGGGGATCAGCACCAGTATGGGCAGCAGCATGGATTTGAACGCAATCCCCACCACCACCGCCACTGCCAGAAGTGACAGGATGTTGGTCACTGCATAGTCCGGTACCATCAGTTCCTTCAAATCCTGGGTAGATGGTGTATTGCCCACCACATAGGCATTTTCCGGATAATACCGTTTCACAATCTCCTGTATCTCATCCGATGTGGCAAATGCCAGTTCACTTTCCGTATCCGTCCTTGTATACATAAGCATCCGGGCATAATTTTCAGTCCGGAGCTGCCCCCGGATACTCTCAGGGACAAAAGATTCCGGAATGCCCACCGGCAGTACATTGGCAATCCCCATAACACTTTTCACATAATACAAATCTTCCAGTTCATCCGCCAGTTCCCGCTCTTTAATCGGCGTTTCGTTTGGTACGATAATCAGATACAGATTGCTGCGCCCGAATTTTTCTTCAATTTCTGCCGTGTCATCATATACCTTAGTCCCCTCGCTTCTGCCCAGGGCACTGTTGCCAAAAGTAAAGCTGTTCATATTCTGTGCCACATAGGCAGGTATTACCACCACTGCCATCAACACCATCACTATGTACCGCAGTTTAAACACGCCCCGGGAAACCAGACCGAATTTAGGCATCATACTTTTATGTTTGGTTTTTTCGATCAGATCGCCAAACCGAAGGAGCAGTGCCGGCATCAGAAACAGTACCGTAATCACGCTGCACACAATACTTTTTCCCAGTACCAGCCCCACATCCCGTCCCAGGCCAAACCGCATGGCCAGCAATGCCATAAATCCCACAAATGTGGTCATGGCGCTGGAAAGGATAGGCACTGCCGATTCCTTCAAAGCTCCGGTCATAGCTTTCTCTTTATTTCCAGGCTTTTCTTCGTTCCGCCTCACATAGGTATGAAGTAAAAATACCGAATAGTCCATAGAAGTAGCAAGCTGCAGCACCGAAGATACACTGGAACTCATAAATGAGATGGTCCCCAACAGGATATTGCTTCCCATATTCAGGATAATGGCAATCCCCATAACCGTGAGAAACAGCACCGGTTCAAACCAGGAATCCGTCGTCAGACAGAGGATCAATAAGATCAGTACCACCGCCACCGCCATGATAATCTGAATCTCCCGGTCCAGCGTTTCCTCCAGTGATTTATTTTCCACGGCAGGTCCCGCATAACAGCCCCGCTCTCCCAGTATTTCCTGAATCTCACTGATGGCTTCTTTGGTCAGTGCATCATTGTCTCCTTTGTCAAAGGTAATATCCATTACTGCGCATCGATCCCTGTAATAATCTTTCTGTGCATCCAGGTCAATAAAATCCTGCGCCATGTAGACATCCTCAGTCATCCAGGTGACCATATCCACGCCGTCTATGTTTTCCAACATCTGCTTATACATGTAAGCCTCATAAATGGAAACATCCCTGACCATGATCCTGGCCGTCCCCGGATAGCCAAATTCCCGTTCCATCAGATCAATGGCCACTTTTGACTCCGTATAGGGAGGCAGATATTCTGTCAGATCATAATTTACTCTGACCAGAGGTGCATTGATCACGCTCAGACAAATCAGTACAATAAACAGCATTTCAATATAATGCCGTTTTCTTACAATGGTATTGGCCAGGCCATTGTTTTTAAGATAACGCAGCCGGTCACGAAAACCGTACGGCTCCCGCTCTTTTCTATGTAAAAATCCAGACCCCTTCCGTCTTCCGGTATGCATACGCAAACAAATCCCCGCTTTCTGTTACTTTTCATGGGTTTTCTTAACTATCCACAGAAAAGTATAGTAAAAAACAGGGATTTGTTACACATTCGATTTATTTTATTTGTAACTTTATATAATACATACGCACGCATCTGTATCTATATCTGTTTTAAAAAAACAGATTGTAACATTTTACAGCATATGATTGTCAGACAGGCCGCTCAGTCCTCCAGATCCAACTGGTACACCAGGGTCATCAAATCATCCACCTCATCCGAAAAGTCATCCATACATTCCTCACATACCCGGAAATAGTCCGGCAGAGACCAATAGCATCCCATCTCTTTGTCCAGATAAAAATCAGAATAAATAATGCCATGTTTGCAGCTATGAGAAAGCAGGTGAAAGGCCCTTTCCATAGCATAACCTTCTCTGGGATCTTGCTGCATCAGTTCACTGATAATCGCCATCTCAAGCCGGTCATCAAATCCATTGCAATTCAGATCCAGATAGCCGCAGCCATTAATCGGATCTCTGTCATCTATACCATCTCCGTCCGCATCCTGCAGGGTACCCCATACGTCTGTCCGGCATACAAGCGCATTCTTCAAAATGGTTTCATCCATCTGATCCAATCCCACAGTAAAGCTCGCCAGGATTTCCGGGGTCATTATCTGCTGATAGTTCTGTGCCTGGGGCTGCGCATTCTGTTCCTGTCCTGCTTCCTCTGCACACACATTCATGCTGCTTCCCAACAACAGGGCAAGGGCCAGCGCCATACTCAATGCTCTCTTTTTCATCCTTTTCTCCTTAATTGTAAGTCTGCCTTTTGCCAGTCTGTGTGACAGCACTACAGCAGATTCACACCGCCCATCATGTTGTCAATGGCCTTCATCATTTCCCGCATTTCATTCGTACACTCCGGGCACAGCTCATAATAGTCCGGTAAAGAAACGATGCCCACATCTTCATCCATAATAAAGCTGGATGCAATTATGCCGTGCTTACATCTATGTCCGAACAGTACATTCAATGTCAACTGCAATGCATAGCCTTCACCGGGATCTGCCTGCATCGTGGAGTTTAAAAGCTCCATTTCAAACCGGTCATCAAACCCATTGCAGTTCAGGTCCAGATAACCGCAGCCATTGATCGGATCTCTGTCATCTATGCCATCTCCGTCTGCATCCTGCAGGGTACCCCACACATCCGTCCGGCGCACCAGTGCATTCCCCAAAATGGAAATATCCGATTCCAGAGTCACACCCTGGAACGATGCCAGAATCTCCGGAGTCATTATCTGCTGATAGTTCTGCACCGGTGCAGGTCCCGGCGCATCCGCCGGAGGCGTTTCCTCTGCACATACCATCATACTGCTTCCCAACAGACATCCTGCTGCCAACAGCAGACCCAATACCTTTTTCTTCATAGTTTACATTCCCCCTCTTTCATCATTTATTTGCAGCCGGCTGGTTTTCCTCTTCGGCTTCTGTTTCTTCCTTGTTACTCACAAACCCGCGCTTTCGCGCTCTTTGTCCGATTTCATCGGACGTTTGTTCGTTAACGCCGCAGCAAAAACAAATGTCTGCTTCGCAGCCGCTTGTTTTTGCTTTGCGGCTATTATATCATTAAATTGCATCATATTTGCATCATTTTGGTGATGCTGCAAAAAGAATGACGGGAATCGACGAACAGTACTTTACTATAATGCGAAACCCCCCGCAGCCGTATTTTCCCGGCCGCGGGGGGTTATTTTTCTGGTATATGTACGTATCCCTGCTGATTCGGGTTTATTCCAATATGAACTGGCCTACCAGATCGTCAAGTGTGGTTGCCTGTGCTGACAATTCTTCGCTGGTTGCAGATGTTTCTTCTGCAGTTGCTGAGTTGTTCTGTACCACTTCGGAAATCTGGCTGACACCCTGTTCTGCCTGGCGCATTGTCTCACTCTGATCGCCCATCATAATGCTCAGGCTCTTGGAGCTGTCTGCGATGTGCTTGATACCATCCACAACTGTCTCAATGGAACCGGATGCGCTTTCCACTGCACGGTTTCCTTCTTCGATCTCTTTTAAAGAACCTTCAATCAGCTCTCTGGTATCCACTGCCGCTTTCGCACTCTGCTCTGCAAGCTGTCTGATCTGGTCTGCAACCACTGCAAAACCGCGCCCTGCTTCCCCTGCTCTTGCAGCCTCAATGGAAGCGTTCAGAGACAACAGGTTGGTCTGTGATGCAATGGATTCAATTTCAGAAATAATGTTGCCGATCTTGGTGGAGGTATCATCAATTTTCTTCATGGCAGCCACTACAGTATTCATACCGGCGCGGCTGTTATCCGCTTCATCCGCATACTTCTGCGCCTGTACATAAGAATCTTCTGCGCTTTCCGCGCTTCTCTCCATAGCCTCTGTAATATTGACGATGGTTGCCTGCAGCTCTTCCACAGCGCCGGCCTGATCGGTAGCGCCTTCTGCCAGGTTCTGAGCAGATTCTGCCATATTCTGTGCCCCTGCCGATACCTGATTGGATGCTTCTCCAATGGAACGCAATGTGGCAGCCATCTGATTTCTCAGACCTCTCATGGACTCTACCAGCTTCTGGAAGTCCCCTGTGTACATACTGATATATTTAGAAGTAACAGCGTAGTTGCCGCCTGCCATTTCACCCAGCACAAAACCGATGTCATTGATAATCAGATTCAGCTTATCTGACATCTCTTTTGCTTCTGTCACCATATCTGCCACCTCATCGTTGGCAGAAGCAGAAGGAAACGGTGCGGAAAAATCTCCGGCAGCCAGTCCTTTCAGCCGATTGCCCAGCTCGATCAGCGGCTGTGCGATTCCTTTGGCAATCGTCTTTCCGATTCTGATAGAAGTGATCATCGCAACTGCAATTGCGGCCGCAATCACTGCAATCAAAATCAGAGACAGTGTTCTGAGTACCATAGAAAGATTATTTCCTTCATGTACTTTTACAGATAACAGGTCTTCCAACTGGATATAAATACTGTTATATTGAGGCTGAAGCTCATTCAAAGCCATATCCTGTGCCTGTTTGCACAGCTCTCTGTCAGTGGTGGCTCCCAATGCCACGATCTCGGCATCCAGCGCCCAGTAAGCATTCAGCTCTGAAGTAATTGCATCATAAGTAGCCCTGCCGTCTTCCGATACGATGGTCTTTTCCACTTCTGCAAAATATTCTGTAAACTTTGCCTTGTTCTCTTCGTGCTGTTTCACTACAGTTGCAATCGCATCCGGATCATCATAACCGATGGCCGCACGCAACGATGATCTGGCATCCGCAAATGTAAACAATGCCTTCCCAATATCTCCCTGTGCAAAGCCGAAATTAGTCAATGCATATGAATACCTGCTGGCCACAACAATCATGGCAATCAACCCTACAATTGCAGCCACTGCCGAAATCGCTGAAACCGTCACAAAAGATTTCGTCAGTCTGCTTTCAATCCTCTCCTTGTTTCCCATTCCCTCTCTTCCTCCTCTGTTTTATTGGATCCAATCAGTGGTACCTCCTCCATCCAATAGGAACTGCACCTGTTATGCGCTCCCCTGAAGATTACCATCCATTTTATTATAATACTTTTATAAAAAATATACAATGATTTTATATACTTCCCCTGACAAATTCCCGTACCGGCCCGTCCTTCCCTGCCGGGAATGTCAACACGATATCAGATATGCTGCCGTCTGATCTCACAGATCCGGTCAAATACTCCCAAATGGGCATGGTTATGTGTGATCCACAATACCGTTTTGTCAGCAAACTCCTCCAACAGTTCTTTCATCCATTTTTCATTGGTTTTTTTGTCAACCTGGGAAGTTGCCTCATCCAGTATAACGATAGGAGCATCTTTCAGCAGCATTCTGGCCACTGCAATCTTCTGTTTCTCACCGCCGGACAGGGTACTCCCTCCCCTTCCCACCGCTTCTGTGGTGCTTTTCTCCAGGACTTTCTCTATATTTCCCTTTCTGCATGCCGCCTCCACCGCCTCTCCGGTATGTGTTCCCCACAGGTCAATATTCTGGTACAACGGGATCTGAAACAGGTATACATCCTGATTCACCACCCCAAACAGACGACGGTAAGCATCCAGATCATACATGCGGATATCCGTTCCGTTCATCTGTATCGTTCCATTCCAGCCTTCCTGCAGACGCAATAAAATCTTAATCAGGGTGGTTTTCCCGCTGCCGTTTTCCCCGATGATTGCAATTTTATCGCCTCGGTTGATCTCCAGGTCAAAATGACAGAGTACTTCTGTATCCTGATAAGCAAAAGAAACATCCTGCAGCACCAGGCTTTCAAATTCATCCTCCCCTATCGGAAGCACTCCGGACGCTTCCTCTTCCAGCCGTAAAAAATCATACAGCCTTCCGGCGGAAGGCGCAATTTTGGCAAGCAGATACTTCACATCCAGAAGCAGGGAAATCGGCCCTGTCACATAGCCGCTGTACGTCAGAAATGCAAGCAGACTTCCGATGGACAGTCTCTCTTCACAGATCAGCCATCCTCCGATCCCATATACGGCAGCCGTCAGTATCCCGTTTAAAACCATATCACCAGCCGCATTACAGGAATCCAGCATAATATTGCGGCGGTTTTCTTCTGTTACCCGTTTCTGACGCCGGTAAAACTCTTCTTTGCACCCGCCATACAGTTCCCACAGCTTTACCTCACGAATGCCGCTTATCATATCACTCAGCCAGGAAAAAAGGGCCTGTTTATCCGCGATATACGCTTCCATCAGTCTCTTTTTCCGTGCCGAGACTGCTGTTACCAACAAATATTTCAGGGGGATATACAGCAGCAAAAGACCTGCCAGGACAGGGTCAATCAATAAAAGTCCTCCGATCCCGCTTACCATACGCAGCATATAATTAAACAGATTTTTCATACCGCTGTCAATCAGCAGACTGACTGTTTCCACGTCTGTATCCAACTGCTCAATCACACTGCCGCTGTTTCTCCTGTCATAATAACTGAGTTTCAGCTTCAGGAGCTTTTGCTGTATCTCGCAAAGCAGCTCCAACTGAAAGCGGCTTTGCAGTCCGACAAACAATCTGGTCTGCCACAGGCTGGTCAGTTGTTCCCCGGCAAGCAGGGCAGATAAAAGCAGCGCATACCAGGCAATCTGTGAAAAGTCCTGCTGTACCATTCCCTGATCGGTAATATTTCTTACCAGAATCGGATAAAAGAAGCTGTATCCCATCATCACCGGAAAGGAAACTAAAATTACAAACAAGCTCCCTCTATGGGGATACAATCTTTCCATAAGCCATTGCAGATGTGTTTTCTCCATATTTATTATGTATCCTTTTATCTTTCAGTATCTATCGGGTAGGGAAGGCGCATCTTCCCCTGCCCGCCACGCGGGGTGCGTGCCAACTTCCTTACTCACCCCTGTGCATAAAAAAGGACAGCAGCCTGCTTTCCTGCCATCCTTTCTCTGCGGTCTTTCCTTCTTCTGCGGGCCATGATTTTACAATACGGCGATTGCCGCCATGATATCTTCATAACAGGAAAACTTCCCCTCCCATACCAGTTCCGGTGGGAGCCTGATTCCCAATTCTCCGCCAATATCATAGTACAGAAGCAGCAGCTCCCTGGCCGGAAGCCCTATTTTGGCTCCGCACAGTTTTTCCTTCCGCACAGCCTCATCGGTAAAATCCACACCCGTACGCAGTTTCATCAGTTTTCTCAGCTTTTTTTCCAATAATTCAGTCTCCATCCGGCCTCCTTCTGCACACCCGGGGTACCCCGCTTTCCTTTGGCGCCCTGCGTATTCAGACTGTATTATAGCATACCCCGCTTTTTTCACAGGTCTGCTGTCATAATTGACCTGTCATTCTGTTATAATTTGCCGGTTACCCATTCTGCCTGTGTATCTGTTCCTTCAGGACAAGAGGATACCTGACCGGCAGCGTTCCATTCAGATCTTCTCTGTGCATATCCACTGCCGTAATCTGACGGTTTCCATATGTGGTATAATAATAGATGCCCCGATCCCCGTTACAGCAGGAAGTATAAATGGTAATTTCCCAGTTGCCGCCTTCCCCTTCGCAGCAGCCCCGCTGTTGTTCCACAGAACCAAGAATATGGAAAAACTGCCCCACGCTTTCGCTTTCTGACTCTCCGGAAACAGCATTCAGTTTTGTAAACGCCGCTCTGACAAACCGCGACTGGGAAGAAAGATCTCCCGGAAGTCCCAGAGCTCCCATCCCCAGACTGTATACTTTTAACGGCAGTTTTTGGGAAAATTCATTACAGGGGGATTGGGATGACAGATGCATATAGTTGTTCAGTTGAAACATCTGCTCCGGGAACGGCGGATTGTTGGTCAGTACCCCTGCCGGATTGTCATACACAAATACCCCCTCTTCCACAGATTCCAGAGTAACCGCTTCCCTCCTGTCTGCCAGCATCCAGTGGAGCCGGGCCGGCTGCAGCCTTTCATCAAAAGAGACATCCGTAATGTTCAGTCCATCCAGCAGCCCTCTTGCCTCCTGCACGCTGGCGCATTGCCCCAGAATCCAGGGAATCAATTCAAAAGAAGCCACATTGTCCCTGTCCGCCTTTTCTTTCCGGTATACGGCATTGCCCACAAAATTCAGCCCGGCCATACCCAGTCCTTTTTCATTGACCGCCTCATAATACAGAGGGCACTCTCCCTCTACATGTGCCATGCCGATCATGGCATAATGCTGTTCCAGCTTTCCCATATTGCGAAACGAAAACGGGAATTTCCGTGGTGTGATCACCACCTCTTCCCCATAAGAACAACCGTTATCCAAAGTCCGGCCAAAATAAAAATCCTTTGTGGTATAAGTAACTGCTGTACACATTATGTTTCCTCCTGCATTCTATCTATATTTTCCACACCTTTAAAGTATGTCCATTTTCACTTTTTATTTGTACGGATTGACAACGGCTGAAAAACTGTGTGAAATAAAACAGCCTGTCCAAAACCATACCGGCCCGGACAGACTGTCTCTTTATTTCTTTAGTTTGCTTTTGCTTCTTCCGGAATGCTGAAGTCGGAAGCATTGTTGAAATTGGAGAATGTCATGCTCATTTTCATCATCGGGAAGCTCAGGTCCACTTCCCCTGCTTCTTCTCCCATTTCCGCTTTCATACTTTCCACCATAGCCTTCGTCATGGCATCCATAGCCGCTGTCATATCCACTTCATACTTGACAGGATACAGGCTTGCTTCATCAATCCAGATATATTCAGTTAAGCCTTCCACATCATCCAATGCGCTCTCCATAGCACTCTGATCCAAACCTGCCGAAGCCACATTGTCCAGTGCGCCACTGGACAGAAGCACCTGCTTGGTTTCCTCTGTGGTCAGTGTGTGTGCATACTTATAGGCATTGGCCCCGTCTACAGCTTCCATGCCTTCCAACGTAAACGCATAGCCGCCGGCAAGCGTATCAACCAGATTGACAACTGCATTATAGGCTTCCAGCTCTCCTACATTGGCTGCTCCGCTCTGCCAGCTTTCCCCATCGGTCAGATACATCATGGTTGTACCGTCATCCCCGGTTTCTGCATACACGCTCATGACATTTTCCTGTATCTCTTCTTCTCCGTCTTTCCCTGTGATACTCATTTCCATTTTCATTTTGAGAGGATCACTGAAGGTCACCATATCCATCACCATCAAAGACTCCATATGCTGCTGCTCACCGTCTTTGTCAGTGGCGTCCATCACCATTTCCATGTTCATGGTGGCTTCCATACTGGTAACAGATTCTGCATTTTCCTGGGCTGCCGCCATCGCATCTATCTCTTCTTCTGCTTCTTCTGTTTCAACTGTTGCTGCTTCTGCCGCATCCGCTGCTTCTTCTGTCTGTGTGCTGCCCTCTGATGTGGATGTGCTCACATCATCGCTGCCGCATGCCACTGCAGATAACGTTATCGTTACTGCAAACACCAAAGCTAACATTTTCTTTTTCATTTTTTCTCTCCCTCTTCTTTTTCATATTATAGCTTCATTTCATAATGATACCATGAAAAGCAACCTTGTCAAGTTATTTTGCCTGCAATTCCTCCAGACTCATGCTCACTGTCAGAAATTCATAATCCCCGGCGTCATAGGAAACGCATTCTTCACTGCCGGCCTCTGCG
This sequence comes from uncultured Clostridia bacterium, assembly GCA_947385955.1. Classification (GTDB taxonomy): domain Bacteria; phylum Bacillota; class Clostridia; order Lachnospirales; family Lachnospiraceae; genus VSOB01. The sequence goes on along the minus strand of CANDNA010000013.1, from coordinate 26,191 downwards.
CCATTGAGATAACTTTTGCTGTACAGTCCCAGAGAGCCCATTTCATCCTCATCGAGGATTCCGTTTTCATTGACATCATCAAAATTCATCTGTCGGATCTCTGCTGTCATATCCATCATATACCCAGGCCCTATTTCCCAGTATGTGATATACAAAATGGCTCCTGCATAATCCGTATTGTAATTTCTCAGGCTGTTTTTGCGGGGGCAGTATTCATATCCTGCATTTCCCATCACGCCATAGGGCCACCGATCCATCAGTGTGTATACGGTTCCGTCATGATAAGTGTACAGACTGGTATAAAAACCGTTGACTCCTGCCACCAGTTCGGGAATTTCATCCTCATCAAAATAAATCAGACTATATTCCGTCTCTGAGTCTCCTTCCAGTTCACACAGCCTGCCCACTGCTTCATAGGCTTCCGAATAGCTTTCAAACTCCCCATTCCTTTTCCCGCCTGACAAAAATTCCCGGATCCCCGAGACAGAAACGGTTTCCACCCGGTCTGTGACTGCATCCGATAACTCCTCCTGCACCAGGAAAGACCTTTCATACTCTCCTTCTGCATTTTTGTCAAAACCATAGTACACTGCTGCAAAGCTGGCATCACCATAGGTCTCAATCAATACAATATCCGTATTCCCATCATAATTGATGTCGTAAAACGATACCGCATCCAGGCTGCCAAAAGCCTGCCCCGCCAGATAATCCGGTACATATCCCGGTATGTCCGTCAAAATCCGGTCGTTTTGCAGAATCTGCATATGAAAATCAGGATTCTCTCCGTCTGGCGCAAATGGAACAAAACAGACCGTCCCGTCATATTCACTGATTTCCACTTCAAAAACCTGCTCCTCAATACAGTTTTCTCCGTATTTTTCTTTCCGGCCTTCTGTTTCTCCTGATGTATCCGGAATGCCTGCCGCTTCCGTCCCACTCCCTTTTTTTTCGTTCCCGGCTTCACTGTCCCCGCTCTCCGTATCTTCGCCTTCTTCCTCCAGCTCCCCCAGTATCCCTGTTTCATGATTTCCTTCCTCCGGTTTCCGGCCGCAGGCTGACAGGATCCCGGCTAACAGCAGTGCTGCCATCCAGATCCCCTTTTTTGCAAAACAATGCACAATTTTCTGATACATACTCCCACCTCTGGCAGCGCCGCCTCTGCCCTGCCCCTTTCTTATGTTATCTTATGACACCGGCTCCGATTCCCCCATTCCCGGCTCCTGCCCTGATTCCTGTCCCGGAATGGTTCTTGCATGCTTTAAAATCCACGCCGACCAGTCCGGATAATATCTGGCAAGTACATGGGTATCATCTGTGGTACAGGTTTCGCTCAGACTCCCTCTCTCATCATCAAACAATTCATTGGCATCCAGGTAAAAAATCGTCCGCTCATCCGCCATGTCTGCCAGCGCTTCATTAAACCGGTTGATGTTTTCGTTATTATAGACCGGAGAAGCAGCCGATTTCCGTTCTGTAATATGCAGATTCGCCTCCAGAAAGATCAATGCTTCCGGCTGCCATTCCCGGATCTTCCCGATCAGATCACGGTATTTGGATACCGTATGTTCAAAATCATATCCCAGTTCATTGATGCCCATCATCAGATAAACCTTTCCGAACTGCCGCTCCGTCAGAACCGTTTCCAGCCGTTTCTTTTCCCCGGATGCCGTCACAAACTCTTTCCGGAAGATTTTGTATACATTCATACCGGAATCAGCCACCACTTCTGCATTACCCAGATTTCCATATTCCAGAAGCCCCACGGTACGGGAATCTCCAATAAACAGCGCATCATCAAAATAAGAGACATCCGCCTCATACAATTCAGGCAGTACCTCTTCCTCCGCTTTCTCTTCCCGGACGCTGACAGTCTCCTCTGATGCTGTGATATCCTCCTCTGCTACTGCGATATTCTCCTCTGGCACTTCCTCTATCCTGCTTTCGGCCGGTTCTTTCTCTTCCGGCATTTCCTGCTCTCCGGATTTTGATTCCACCCATACCCTCTGTACAAACTGTTCAAAATCCGAAGCTGCTCCCTGTATCCCTTCTGAAAAAAAATCCGGCCCCCATACCATAGCCGCAACAGCCAGACTGGCTGTCAGGGATATGGTATAAGAACACTTTCCCCCTCTTCGCTTCTTCATGCTCCCCTTCCCCTCAGAACTGATAGTACAAAAACGGATCGTCCAACCCCAGATACATACAATACACACAGGCCCAGAATAGGACCACCAGCCCGGCAGTCGCCGCCAGCGTATCTTTTCCGGCATCATACAGCTTTCGCGGCACACCGCTGCAGCACAGAAGCGCTGCCAGAAGCGGCCAGAAATAAATCCTTCCGTATTTCAGGAAATCACCGGCAAACACCGTCACCCCACTGCCTGACCGCTCAAAAAACGGGAAAAGACGACTCAGATAAACAGCAAACTGTCCCATGTCTGTCACCGCAAATAAAAGCCAGGACAGGGGAATCACAAGCAGCATATACAGATGCCCCAAAACCGGCAACCCTTCCAGTACCTTTTTCAACCCCCACTTCTCCAACATGATCAGTGTGAAAAGGAAAAAGCCCCACAGGACAAAGTTCCAGGCTGCCCCATGCCACAGACCAGTCAGCATCCACACCAGGAACAGATTCCGTACCTGATGTTTCCGGTTCCCTCCCAACGGGATATAAACATATTCCCGAAACCAGCCGCCCAGTGTCATATGCCAGCGCCGCCAGAACTCTGTCATCGAGCGGGACAGATATGGATTCCTGAAATTATCCGGAAAATCAAATCCCATCATCCGCCCCAGCCCCTTTGCCATCAGCGAATATCCGTAAAAATCAAAATAGATCTGAAACGTAAACGCGGCTATTCCCAGCCATGCCAAAGGACAGGAGATACTTTCAAACCCAATGGCGTTCACCTGTGTCCACAGATTCCCCACCCGGTTGGCAATCAGCACTTTCAGCGCCAACCCAATGGTAAATTCCCGGAGCCCTTCCTCCACATTTTCATACGAAACAGCCCGGACCCACATCCGGCTCCGTATCTGGCTGTAAGTTACAATCGGCCCCGCGATCAACTGCGGAAACATACACAGATAAGTCCCCAGCGTCAGAAAAGAATATTCCGCTGCCACCCTGCCCAGATAAACATCGATCAGATAAGAACTGATCTGAAACGTATAAAAACTGATTCCAATGGGAAGCACCAGATGCAGAACCGGAAGTCTCATCTCCACTCCCATCCTGCCAAACAGCAGATTCAGATTGTCACTCACAAAATCCACATACTTGAATACAAACAGACAGCCCAGATTCCATAACATCCCGGCTGCCAGACATATCTTACGTCCTCTCTCTCCTTTGCACCGCATCATACACCGCGCCGCTATGCCGTTCACCAGGATAGACAGCAGCATCAGAAACAGATAAACAGGATGCTCTCTGACCCCATACCAGTAAAAAAACAGACTGGCGGCAAACAACACTGCATTTTTCCAGGTAGTGGGAGCCAGAAAATAGAGAAGCAAAAAGACAGGCAGAAAATAGAAAAGAAATGTAAAACTGCTGAATACCATGTACCGATACCTTCTTTGTCTCTTTTGTCGCTCATACTGTTACTGTTATCATACGCAAAATTCTGTTACACAGTGATCAATACCTGTGATAAACATATACTACATAAGCGGAGCAATCGCTTTCATCAGACGTCCTGTCAGTTTCACCTGCCATTTTTCCCGGCGGACAGTTTCTCCTGTCACCGATCTGCACGCAGCAAGCGTGGACTGAAAATCCGCTTCGATGTCTGCAATACAGTCCGTCCGGTATAAATACGTGGCGCATTCAAAATGGTGATACAGACTGCGGTAATCCAGATTGATGGTTCCCACAACCGCCTCCGCCGAATCACTGACAAATACTTTGGCATGAACAAACCCCGGCGTATATTCATACAGTTTCACTCCGGATTCCAGCAGCGACGCATAATGGGTTTTGGCCAGTGCGTAGGGCACAGCCTTATCGGGTATCCCCGGCAGAATCAATATGACCTCCACGCCCCGTTCTGCTGCAAATTTCAAAGCAGTCTCCATTTCCCCATCCAGGATCAGATAAGGTGTCATAATATGTACATAAGACAGAGAGCGGTTCAGAATATCCATATACACCCGTTCGCCCAGCTTATCATCATCCAGCGGACAGTCCCCATAGGGAATCACACAGCCTTTTGCTCCCACAGCAGACTGCAACGGATACGAAAGGAAATGCTCTGTTTCATCTTCCCTTTCGTTGATTCTCCACATCTGCAGAAACAACAGCAGAAAACTTCTGACCGCCTCCCCTTTCAGCATCACCGCCGTGTCTTTCCAATGCCCGAATTTCACTTTCTGATTGATGTACTCATCTGCAAGATTCACTCCGCCGTTAAAAGCCGTGTGTCCGTCAATCACCAGTATCTTTCTGTGATCCCGATAGTTGTAACAGGTGGAAACAAACGGCGAAACCGGTGCAAACACCTTGCACCGGATTCTCAGCTTTTTCAGACGTTTGGGGTAGTCATGAGGCAGCAGGGCAAATTCACAGGCTCCGTCATACATAACCCGCACGTCCACGCCTTCTGCCGCCTTACGGGCAAGAATCTCCAGTATCCTGCCCCACATCAGCCCTTCTTCCACGATAAAATATTCCATGAAGATAAAATGCTTTGCTGTTTCCAGTTGTTTCAGCATTTCTTCAAACATAGCCTCGCCCAAAGGGAAATAGGTCACATCCGTATGGGCAAATACCGGAAAACAGCCGCTTCTGTGCACATAATGGGCCAGTGCCGCCACCCCCGGATTCTCCCTGGTAAGCCCCTCCAGGACTTCTTCTGACTGGGGTATGCTTTCCTTATTCTCTGTGATAATACAGTCAATCCGTTTTTTCAAAGCTCTGTGTCCGATATCACTCTGCGTATAAAGAAGCAGCAGTACGCCAAATACAGGCAGCAGCATAATCACAATCAGCCAGGTGATCTTTGCCGTGGGATTGAACCTGCTGTTCAGAAGATAAATCACCATACCTAATGTAAACAATACAGTCCCGCCCCATATATGAGGCAGAAATTCTCCAAACCACTTAAACACTCCAAACAGAATAAAAATCTGTGTCAGAAGCAGAAACAGAAGTAACCCAAAACGGCTGAATATGGCATGTACCATACCTTTCTGCCCTTTTTTCAAAAGTGTAAGTCCTTTGTTTTTATAATCTTCTATCATATCCTGTCTTTCTCTGTCCGGAAACAAACTGCTGATTACTCCACAATCCCCAGCAGTTTTTCGGTAATCTCCGCCATATTGGAGGATACCTGCTTGGTATTATGGGAAATTTCCACATTCTGCTCCACCACATCGGAAATCCGTCCAATCTGGCTCACCGCATTGGTTACGATACCCATGTTTTCTCTTACCATATTGGTAATCTTCTCCACATCGCTGCTTGCGCTTTCTATATTTTCCACCACCGCGCCAAATTCCTCTGCCGTCTGGTCTGTAATCTCTTTTCCCTCTTCCACTGCATGAATGGAATTGGTAATCAACTCGTTGGTTTCCTTTGCTGCCTGTGCACTTCTTGCTGCAAGCTCTCCGATCTGGGTTGCCACGACAGCAAATCCCCTGCCCATCTCTCCTGCTCTTGCCGCCTCTATGGAAGCATTTAAGGAAAGCATATTGGTCTGCTGCGCAATGGAAGTAATCTCATCTATAATTTTTTCAATCTCCATCGACATATCGCTGATCTTCTGCATAGAGTCTTTTAACAGCTGCATACGGGACTGGGTCTGCAATATCTTTTCCGCTGTTTCTCCTGTCTCCACCGACACATTGGCCGACATTTTCACACTGCTGCCTAATTCTTCTGTCAACTGCTCCATGATCTGCTTCAGACCCTCCACAGCCCGTTCCTGTTCGCCGGTACCGTTATAGATATGATCTGCATTTTCCAGTGTTTCTCCCGATACACGGTTTAAATCCGTGCAGGCATTTTTCACATTCTGAATCAGGACCCGGTTATGTTCCACATCCTCTTTCTGCTGTTTCAGCAGATTTTCATTTTCTTCCATGTTCCGACAGATACCTTCCACCATTGTATTGATGCTGTCAGACAACTGGACAAATTCCGGATTTCCCTGTACATTCACACGGACCCCGAAATTTCCTGCCGCAATCTCTTTCATGGAACCGGCAATCTGATTCATCCCCCGGACAATTTTATCATCCACCATCAGATTAATGGTAATGAGCAGGATACCAAAAATAATCGCCATACTGAAGGATACGACCAGGGTCTGGTTGTTTCTCTGGGCATAATACTCGCCCGAAGGCAGGAATGTCCCAATGATCCATCCCTCATACTCTTCTGTCTGATAATACCCCCGCTTTCCGTCAATTACTGCCTTTCCACTCCCGGTTAATTTTGCGGGAAAACCTGCATTTGCAGCAGGCGTACCAATCAGGCCGGTATTGGGATGTGCTACAATCTCCCCGCTTTCTTTGTCAATGGCATATACGTATCCGTTTTCACCAAAGTCAATCTCCCGTAAAACCACATCAATCTCTGTGCCGGCAAGCATATTTTCCAGCACTTCAGGACGCACTCCCACCTGCACAAGCCCCGGTCCGTCCTTTCTTGCCACACCTATGTACTGCATAACCACGCCTTCTGCCACGTTCACCTGAGGCTCCTGGGCGATCTCAATGGAAGGATCGTCCACAATGACCATAAATGCATTGGACTGCTCACCGCTCTTCATATCAAATCCCACATAGGCATCTATGGTACTTTCTGTAATGATCCCATCCTCATCAATCACATGAAGCTCATTTACCATCAGACGGTCTTTCAGCTCATTCATTTTGACCGGATCGGTTTTAATAGAAGGATCTGCTGCAATCATATCCGCAAAGGCCCTTGTTTTGGCAAGGTTGTCCTGACTCAGGTTCTCTGTCAGGTTCGCAATGTTCTCCTCATTTCCGGCCAGTTTTGTTTTTACATCCTCCAGTTTTGCGATACTGGACGATGCATTGTTTCTCTGACTCACCACCGTCTGCAGCGCAAAAACAGCAGTGATCGTAACCAGAAATGCTGCCAGCATATAAGCAGAAAGACGCCTGGTAAAAATTTTCTTCATGTCAGTCAATTCCTTTCTTGTCGTATTTGCAGTACCTATTTACTATTTATTATAGTAACACATCTGCTTTATTCTCTCAATGGATTCGACCCTTCATATTTATATTTGTGCAACTTGACGGACAAAACATCCGCTTACCTGTCCCGTTCCGGCTTCAGATACTCCCATATCTCCGTCCCAAAGAAATATTCTTTATCCATCATAAAATGCTGCTCCCTCTGGCCTCCTTCCAGCCATATGACAACTCTGACCCCCTCTTCTGCCATCTCTAAAATCAGCCTTTCTTTTTCAGGCCCGATATAGCTTTCCACCAGGTCTGCCTGTTCCCAGTATCCGGCAATCCTTCTTCTGCATTCTCTCTGTTCCTGTTCCTCCATACAGCCGCGGAATATGGCGTCCTCTGACCAGCATTCAAAAATCTGCAGAAACTCCTCTTTCTCCAAAAGGCCCGTTACTGTCACATACTCCCCGCTCTGTCTGTCCAACAGGATCGGCATCTCTGTTCTGAAATCATAGCTGCCCTTTACAGCGCCATATACTTCCACTCTTCCTGTCACCAGTTTCTGATTCTGAAAAACCGGATCCGTTTCCATGCTAAATTCCACTTCCATACCCGGATACCGCTCTTTCAAAGCCTCATACAGTTCATACTCTTTTTCCCAGATCAGACTGTTTATACGATGTTCTTCCAGCGGATTTTCACATCTGTACTGAAATCTGTCACTGTAAAAGTCCAGCAGATTACCGTCGTTCATGCGGACATCGGTTCCCAAATTTCCGGCATACTCATAATGTTTTCCTGGAAAAGCAAAAAAAGAATACAGGTTCGTCCTGCCATAGTGCTCTTCGGCTTTTTTCAGGAATGTATTGTGCTCTCTGTAACCGGAACCGACAATATAAAAGTCCTGTTCCTCTTCATCATACCAAAATCTCAGACAGATATCACAAAACGGGGCACGTCCGACAAAATATTCCAACTGCAGGATTCCCTCTTCTGTAAATGCAGTTTCCACCAGCGTCATCGAATCGTCCTGATAAACGATGCTGTCAGACAACTGTATCTGCATATAATTTTCCCACGGCATATCCCCCAGGGACAACAGCAGCCAGAAACCGGCCCCATAGTACTCGGGCAGCTTTTCATATGGGTCAAACCACTCCGATTGCCGTATCTTTTTTTCATAGTCCTCCGGATACAATGCCACCACATAGTCCATCCTGCCATCATGGTTTAAATCGCAGACCGCAATCTCATCCCATCCATTGATTCCCCACAACAGACGATAGCCCTCCGGTTTGTACTTTTCCACTTCCCTGATACAATCAGCACTCACCCTGACCCGGCAATGAATCCGTTTCGTCTGTTCCCACAGAAAATCGGCGATACAGCTCTCCTTTTCCTCTGATACATCCACAAACTTTTCCGCTTCCCGGTCAATTTTGTAAAGGCGCCCCTGAACAGACCAAAATTCCTGTATTTCTCCTTCCGCTTCCTCTGCCAGATAGCGTTCTATTTCCTCATTATGGGTTTTTCGCACTTCTTCCACATCTGTTTCTCCGTCATCATACACAAAATCAGCTCTGTCATACCGCAGTACCTCTTCATTGACCAGATAATCCGGCAGGTCATTTTCACATGGATTCTCTGTCTGATAAGTAAACCAAAGACTTCCGTCCGCCAATAACCGGCACTGATATTTTTGCTTTTCCTCTGTCTCCCATCCCAGAACAGCAATTTGAAAAGCCCTGGCCTCCCCTTCCGCATACTCTGCCCGCAGGCCCCCATGATAAGACTCAGGAAACAGATAAACAGAATTGATATATTCCCGATAAATCTCTCCCTGCTGCCTGGGATGATCGGAAAGAAGCAGCTCCAGTTCTTCTATTTTCTGCCCATACAGCTCCCTCTGTCTTTTCTCAATCTGCTCTGACTGCTGTTTTTCTGCTGTCAGTTTTTCTTTCAATCCTTCCGCAAACGTTCCGATTCTTATCTTCTCCTCCGTCCCGTCAGCGGACTGCCGCTCATCAGGCACACAGTACGGCTCTGCCCGCCCTGCCAGCAGTGTCCCGCCAAGCAGTCCCACACACAACAGCATCTCCGTCAATAAAACCGGTGTCCTCTTCATATTCATCCATTCCCTTCGTACATGATAGCTACAGAATACTATAAGAATGCATCAAAGTTACATACTCACAGACAAAAAAACGCCCCTTTCACCAGACTTTCCTTTTTGTCTGACAAAAGGGGACACTTCATCTTCCGCCTGAGGCAGGTTTTTTATGGAACATTGACAATATTGTACTGGGGATCTATCCATGACCCTGATCCATATCCGGCCCATGTATTTACTTTTCGTCCCTCTATATAGAGTTCATTGTCCTTTACCGTCAGCTTGCCCGACTGGTACAGTTCCACTGTAATAGACGGGTTCCATCCCAGCCACTCATCCACTCTCATATTGTTTGCATGGTAGATCTCTCTGCCCGCTACTCTCGGGTCTTTTGTCCATCCGTAAAATCCTTTGCCGGGGTTGTCGGCCAGACTACAGGCTTTCCAGTCATAGGGTATCGCCCTGAGCGTCGAATCCGGGGCATCTACCTGATAGATAAACCACAGGCAGGCATAGGTATCCTGACCGCTGTAAAGCGGCCGGCTGATCAGCTCATCCGGCAGAATATCCGTGGGAATTATGTTGCCCTCCCTGTCCCGATATGTCATTTTACGCCATTCCTCCGGACACAGCGGAATAAACTCTTCTTTATAAATCCTCAGATTATAGGTCCAGTCATCCGGACTCGTACCCACATAGCATTGCTCCCATTCATCGTCGGGAGAATATGTCATGACAAGGTTCCGGGGTACCATATTCACCTTGTCCCCCGCCTTTGCACGCACCCAGACTCTGGCATAGTCTCCCGCAATGTCATCATCCTCCACCCCGATGGTCACATAACCGTCAAAGGGCATGATTATATAGGCATCCTCCTTCACGACCTGGCAGGAAACGGTTTTCACATGAGACGGCAGACTCCCGTCGTCCATCAGCAGAGGCCAGATTGTTGAAGGAAGCATATGGTCTACAATATACTGCCCGTTCACTGTCATAACATCCGTCCCGTCCCCGTTCCGCATCTCAACAGCAGTATCGTCGCTCCAGTCAAATGTATAACTGTTGACATACCCCTGCCAGCTAAAGGGCTTTTGCGGTGAGGCATATGCCACCGTCCCCATACTTCCTGCCAGAAATACCGCACACAGTACTCCAATGATTCTTTTTTTCATTGTAATCCCCCTCCTTTACGACAGTATTTTATCAAAAAGGATCGGATGGCACAAGGGATGGGGAGTTTTTTATCTTGTCAATCCCCCCATGCATCCCTTTCTCACAAAAACCGGAATGGTATCCAGCGGGGCATCTGCCTCCACACTTTGTCCGCCTTCATACTCTTTCCCGCTTTCATATCCCACCCAGGTTTCCCCTTTGGGCAGATAAACACTGCGGGATAACTGTCCGGCATAAAGGATTGGCGCCACCAGTATGTCAGGCCCGTAAAAATACGCATCCTCAATCTCCCAGCACCGCGGGTCATCCGGATACATATAAAAAAGCGGCCTCATCACCGGCGTGCCTTTTTCATGGGCTTCCTGCATGATCCTTCTTGTATAAGGACGCATCTTTTCCCTGATTTCCAGGTACTTTTTGCAGATCTCATAGACCTCCTCACCATAGCTCCATACTTCATTTGCCGCACCGGAACAGCAGGAAGCGCCGCCTGTGGCGCCATATTGGGGCTGTCTCGGCTCTCTGTCCCCATGCAGCCGCATCACCGGGCAAAAAGCGCCCCAGGCAAACCATCTGGCAAAAAGCTCCCGGAACGCCGGATCATCCGGATTGCCTCCATGAAATCCGCCGATGTCCGTTGTCCACCAGGGGATGCCTGCCATTCCCATATTCAGTCCTGCACAAAGCTGGTTCCGCATGCTTTCAAAACTGGAAGCAATATCGCCGGACCAGACCAGCGCTCCATATTTCTGACTGCCGGCCCATGCACAGCGGAGCAGATTCACAATATTGGTCTGCCCTTCTTTTTCCATCCCTTCGTAAAATGTTCTCGCATATTCCACGGGATAGGTATTTCCAATCCGGAGATTTGTGCCCCGGTGATAGCGATAATTGTCAAAATCATATACCGTATATTCCGGTTCTGCCTCATCCAGCCAGAATACCCGGATCCCCTTGTCATAATAATTCTGCTTTGCCTTGTTCCAGACATATTCCCTGGCTCCCGGGTTGGTGGCATCAAAATGAACCGTAATCCCCTGAAAATCCATTCCTGCCCGATATCCTCTTTCTGTACGGATCAGATATCCCTTTTCCAGCATTTCTTCATAATTCTCACAGGTTTTGTCCACGGTGGGCCAGATGGAAACCATCAGTTCGATTCCCATTTCCTTTAACTCCCGGACCATAGCATCCGGATCCGGCCAGTATACCGGGTCAAACTTCCATTCCCCCTGTCTGGGCCAATGGAAGAAGTCAATCACAATCAGATCAATGGGCAGATTCCTCCGCCTGTATTCTCTGGCCACCTCCAAAAGCTCTTCCTGGGTCTGGTAGCGCAGCTTACACTGCCAGAACCCCAGTCCATATTCCGGCATCATCGGGACCGTGCCTGTCGCTGACGCATAGGCTTCCTCTATCTGAGCAGGCGTATCACCGGCCACCACCCAATAATCCAGTGCTTTCGTGGAATATGCTTCAAAGCTCATCATATTTTTTCCGAACACGACACGCCCCACGCCCGGATTGTTCCACAGAAACCCATATCCCAGAGAGGAAATTGCAAACGGTACGCTTGCCTGGGAATTGCGGTGAGCCAACTCCAGGTCCATTCCTTTCAAATTCAGGAAGGGCTGCTGATACTGCCCCATTCCGTAGATTTTTTCCTCTGCATCCACAGACTCAAACCGCATTGTCAGGTGGTAATCCCCTCCCACGATCGGTTTAAACTCACGGGCCTCCACTTCAATGGCGCTGCACTTTCTGTCCAGGATATCTCTCCGGTTTCTCCAGTATTCTTCCAAAAGCAGTCTGCCGTCAGAATGATAAATCATAATCTTTCCCAGTTCCGTAATCTCGGCCCGGATTTTCCCGTTTACGATTCTGGCCCCATGCTCTGTACAGGTAATGTCACTGTCCACAGCCGCCGGCTCACACAGTGCCCAGTTTTCCTCCGGCATAACGGCTTCCTTTGTGGCACGGATCCGAAGCGCATCCGGCCCCCACGGCTCTATCCACACTTCTTCCGCATCATAATGGAAAATCAGTTTTCCTTCTCTTATTTCCAGCATCTTTGCCCTCCAATCTTTTCCCGGTATCCTAGCCCTTCACCGCGCCGCTTGTCATACCGCTTACAATATATTTCTGCATAAAAATGAAAATCAATGCCACCGGAATGATGGTAACCACTGCAAAAGCAGTCAGATAGCTCCACTTCGTCCCATACTGCCCCATAAAATTAAAAATACCCGCGGTAATCGGCCGTTTTTCCTGATCTAAAATAAAAGTCATCCCATAGGCAAGATCGCCCCAGGCATAGAGGAAAGAAAAGATAGCGCAGACCATAACGCCCGGCTTGGCAATCGGTATCAGTATCCGTACAAAGGCTGTAAACCTGTTGCAGCCGTCCAGATAAGCAGCCTCCTCCAGATCCTTTGGTATGGAGGCAAAATAATTTTTCAGAATCAATACGGAAAAGGGGATTCCTATGGTTGCATCCGCCAGCACTGCCGAAATCCAGGTATTGTATACATGCATATTCTTAAACATAATAAACATAGGGGTCAGCAGTACCGATACCGGAAGCATCTGGGTTACTAAAAAAGATAATAGCATACCTTTGCGTGCTTTAAAACGGTATTTTGCAATCCCGTAAGAGGCAGGCACTGCCAGCAAAACCGCAATCACTGTCGCTCCCAGCGAAATCAGAAAGCTGTTGGCAAAAGAACGGAACATATTAAAATCACCGGTCTCCACCTGTGCTGCATAGGATTTCAGATTCAGGATATGGGGATAAAAAGTCGGCGGATTCTGAAAGATCTCCTGTTCTGTCTTTAAGGAAGTGATAAATGCCCAGTACAGCGGGAACAGAAGGACACACAGAAGCAGCAGCGCTGTCACACTGAGCAGAATATTCTTTTTTTTCGTTACTTTCTTTTCCTCATTCATTCCTCTTCCTCTCCCTTCGTAGTGGCTTTTATATAAAAGACTCCCACGATCAGCAAAATCACCAGCAGGACATTGGCCACGGCAGAACCTTTGCTGTATTTAAACATTTCAAAGGACAGCTTATAAGAATATGTGGACAGCATATGTGTGGAATTGACCGGGCCTCCGCTGGTCATCACATAAACCAGATCATACACTTTAAACGTATAAATAAAACCGAGAATCAGTACCGACTCAATGGTCGGTTTCAGAAGCGGAAGCGTGATATGAAAAAATGTCTCTATTTTATTTGCACCGTCAATGGATGCACTCTCATACAGCTCTTTCGGAATCGTGGTCAGCCCTGTCGAAATCAGAATCATATTAAAAGGAATCCCGATCCATACATTGGCACAAATCAGGGCAAACATTGCCGTACCCGGTGTGGTCAGCCACTCTATGTTCTCACCGATCAGGTGCAGGCTTCTCAGAATATAATTGATCACACCGATATCCGTGGCAAACAGAAGCCGGAACATCAACGCTGTGACTGTCACCGGAATCATCCACGGAACCAGCAAAATTCCCCGGACCGGCCTGGCGAAGGAAAATCTCTGATTGAAAAAAAGAGCAAGCAGAAAACCGATAACAAACTGAAACACCAGACACAAAACCGTATAACGCAGTGTATTAAACAGTGAAGTTACAAATACACTGTCCGCAAACAGCTCTCTGTAATTGTCAAACAAAATAAAGGTTTTGTCTCCGCGGACCAGATTGGCCGCAGTTACGTCCTGAAAGCTCAGAATCACATTGCGTATAATCGGATACCCCACAAAAATCAGCATATACACAAAAGCCGGCAGGACAAACAGGATTCCCACATTATCATAGCGGAATATTTTCTTTATTTTTCCCATCATGTACCTCCTTTTGGGCATAAAAATCGCTGCTACACAGGCTCCTTGTGTATACTCTGTACAGCAGCGATTTCTTTTTTCTATTTTACAATACCGTCAATGGTTGCCTGCGCTCCTGCAGCCGCATCTTCCGGTGTTGCAGTTCCTGTAATCACCTGGTTAAATGCCAGCGAAATCGCATCCGATACGCCGGGCCATTCAGCCAAAGGTCCTCTTGGCATTGCATAATTCAGCTCCTCTACAAACGGTGTATATGGAGAATCTGCCTCAAACTGATTTTCTGCAATCATCTTATCCGCAGAGATATAGCCAAACTTATCCATCAGGAATTTTACTTTTTCTTCAGAGGTGGCATAGGTCAGAAAATCCAAAGCGCCGTCCACATTGCCTCCGTTGATCACTGCATAGTTCTCTCCGCCCAGTACGGAAGCATACTGGGAATCCTTCGGAATCAAAGTCACTTTCCAGTTCAGATCCGGTGCTTCTGCCTGCATGGTGGGAATCTGCCAGGGGCCGTTTTCCATCATTGCCACGTTGCCTGAAATGAACTGGTTCATCACATCCCCCTGCGTCCAGTTGATACACTCTTTGCTCATCACGCCTTCATTGATCAGATTCTGGATAAAAGTCAGAGCACGAATGCCGTTTTCATTGTTGATATCATAGGAAGTCGCTCCTGTTGACCAGAGCCAGGGAACAAAGTTAAAAGTCCCTTCTTCATTCTGTACGCTGCAGAGTGCAAGACCGGTCACGCTGTCAGTCGTCAGAGCCTTTGCCGCATCCATCAGTTCATCCCAGGTTTCAGGTACTTTGCATCCTGCCGCAGTTAACAGATCTTCATTGTAATACAATGCCAGACAGTTGGCGCCAAAGGGGATCCCGTATAATTTCCCATCCACTGTACAGGAGTTTACCGTTCCTTCATAATAACTGCTCACATCAAATTTCCCGGTCAGATCTTCAAAGATTCCCATTTCCACATAAGAAGCATGATCCGGGGAATCCAGGATCGCAATATCCGGCAGTTCATCTGCGGAAGCGCCAATGGACAACTGTTTCTTAAAATCTGCAAAGGGTACATATTTTGCCGTGACTTCGTAGGTATCCTGGGATGCATTGTACTCCTGAATCACCTGATCCAATGCCACCTGATGGCCTTCCGTCTCCCAATAATACCAGATCGTTACCGCTTCGCCGCCGTTACCCTCTGCCTCTGCGGAAGCATCGGCAGGGCTGTCCTGGGCTTCTCCCCCGCTCTCTTCAGGCTTTGCGCCATCCTGCGTCTGCGCCGAAGAACCGCAGCCGGTCAACATGCCTATCGTCATTGCCAGTACTGCCAATAATGAAATGACTCTTTTCTT
This sequence comes from uncultured Clostridia bacterium, assembly GCA_947385955.1. Lineage (GTDB taxonomy): Bacteria > Bacillota > Clostridia > Lachnospirales > Lachnospiraceae > VSOB01. The sequence continues at coordinate 10,544 of CANDNA010000013.1, read as the reverse complement.
TTTCATCCATTTCCTCCTTTAACCGTTCCACATCCGGTTTATCTTTTTGTTATCTTTATCATACAGCCTTTTCTGCCTCTCCAAAACGGAAGAAAAATGAAAAAGGATAAATAATCCAAGCTGATTATCCGCTTTGCAGCCCCCTACCGGTTTGATTTCCTGTATTCTGCCGGTGACATCCCGACGCACTCCCTGAATACTCTGGCAAAATATTTGGCATCTGCATAACCCACTTTTTCTGCTATTTCATACTGTTTCAACTGCGTACCAATCAGCAGTTCCTTCGCCTTCGACAAACGGTAATTGCGTATATATGTACTGAAATTCACCCCGCATTCTTTATGAAACTGGGCTCCCAGATATTCCTGTGTCAGATTCAGCCTGTCTGCAATTTCACTCAGTGTAATCCCTTCTCCGTAAAATTCATGGATCATGCTCTGCGCCTTTTTTACCGTCAGGCTCACCACTTCCATCCCTCTGCCCGAAACATTCATATGACAGAGTAATTCCGCACAGGCTTTTTTCAGCTCCCCTTCTGTCTTTGCACTCATAATGCAGTCCAAAAGCCTTTTCTGATCAACTTTTTTATAGTCGATGCAGTCCACCTCTTTTGCAATATTCAGAACAGACCATAAAAAACGGACATACGATTCTTTGATTTCCTTCGGGGAATACACCCGTCCGTCGGAAAAATAATCCTGAAACCGATTGACCATTTCCCGGATATGTTCCTTCTCCCCTGTGCAGATGGCTATTTTCATCTGATTTTCCAACTCCACCGGATAATTGCAGACCTCCGTCTGTACATCGGCAATCCTGGGGTAAGAGATCAGGATTTCATTGCCCAGCACGATGTTCCAGTCCATATACGGCAATAATTTCTGATATCCTTCCCTGACTGCTCCGATTCCCCGGACTTCCAGTATCCCATAGCTTATTTCTTCCTCCTGGCTGTCCCGCTTTTGGAACAAAATCTGGTTCTGATACCAGCGTTCGATCTCCTGTCTGGAAGCATACTGATAGAGCAGGACAAGGATGGCTTTGTCATATTCCATATCCACCAGACAATATTTTATCTCTTTTTGTTCCAGCAGCCGGCACATCTCACGCCGTTTCCGCTCCCGCCCCGTTTCAAATCCTTCGCCCAGATAGATCAGCAGTTCCATCATGGGAGTGTCCTTTGATATCCCATATTTTTTATCCAGAAATGCGCTCAGATGTTCCTCCGGAAAAGCTGTTCCATACAAAATGCCGGATACTATATGTTCCAGGCTTCCCATCGTTTCCGGCGTTTTTTTCTGTTCCTGTTCATACAGATTCTCTATCTTCCGCATGGTGCGGACAAACTCCGGAACCACTACAGGTTTGATAACATAATCGCATACGCCCAGTTTCACTGCCTGCTGGGCATACGTAAATTCCGAATAAGCAGTCAGAACGATTACTCTGGGAAATATCCCCATCTCCTGTACCCTGGAAAGCATAGCAAGGCCATCCATACCCGGCATTTTAATATCCGTAATAACCAGATCCGGCTTATATTCCAGGATGCAGGAAAGCCCTTCCTGCCCATTGCCGGCAACACCGGAAATCTCAATCTCAGGAAACATCTTTTCCATCAATTTGCAAAGACCTTCCCGTATCAGTATTTCATCTTCAATCACCACTGCTTTCATCATTCTGTCTCACCTCCTGTCCTGTAACCGGGATCCGGATCTGCACCAGTGTCCCCTGCCCCGGACAGCTTTCTATCATAACCTTTGCCCCTTCGCCATAATACATTTTGATTCTCGTAATTGCATTCTCCATTCCGATGTGGTTTTTATCCCCTGTCTGCCGGAAGATCCCTCTGTTCATTTCCGCTGCGATCTCTTCCGGTATCCCACAGCCGTTGTCTCCGATTTCTATCTTGATAAAATCCCGCTCCCGTTTCATATCCATATGCAGCCTGTATGTCCTGTCCACACCTTCAAATCCATGCAGGATTGCATTTTCCACAAAAGGCTGCAGCAGCAGTTTATGAATCGGCATTTTCATAATTTCCGGCTCTGCATTGATGCTGCATTGAAACGAATTTTTCAGTTTGGTCTGCTGTAAAAAAATGTACTGCTTCAGCCAGTCTACCTCATCTTTTATAGTAACGATGCCGTTGCTGTCGGAAATTCCATATCGCAGAATCCGGGCAAGCGTTGCAATCATATTGCTGATTTCATACTCATCCCGGTCAATGGCCATCCAGTTAATGGTATCCAGTGTATTATACAGAAAATGAGGATTGATCTGGGCTTCCAGTGCGGCAATCTCTGCATTTTTCTGCTTTTCAATGGAGTCTTTCAGTCTGTCCATCATGGAATTAAACTCTTCCGCAATGATTTCAATTTCTGTGGGCCGTTCCCGGTCCGGTTCCACATGGATCGTCAAATCCCCTTTTCCGGCCTTTCTCATCGTTTTCACAACCCGTCTGATAGAACCGGTCATCCGCGTCACCTGACTGACCATAATCAGCAGTACCGCTGTCAGGGATAACAAAATGGTAAACCCCAGCATTTTTTGCTGATGATACAGTCCTCTGACCAGTTCGTCCCGGTTCGTTGCACGGACAATGGTCCATCCTGTTTTTTCATCATATACCGAATAAATGGACATTTCTCCGCTTCCCAAAAAACCGGTTTCTTCTGCAATTTTCTGACAGGCGTTTTTTCTCTCCTCTCCCTCTGCCGAGCCGGGGATCACAGACCTGCCGATTTGATCCGAATTTGTACAGGATACCAGATACCCGCTGTCGTCCAAAATGAAGTTTATCCCACTTTCTGTGGGCATGGAACAGACCTCTTCCAAAAGTCCCACATCAATACTTACCACCACGATCCCACATTTTTTCGGCACATCCCGATAATCAATGATACGGTGGCCGATATGGAACAGATAACAGGAATTGCTCCCGAAAACCACTTTTTCCCCCGTGGAAAACAGGTGTGTCTTATTGTCACTGCTGATTTCCTCATATAATTCCTCCTGAGACAACGCCATACTGTTCAGCCAGGATGTATGGGTTGTGGATGCTGTCAACTGGTCATAAAAGACCAGCTCCCCGCTTTCGGTCATGATGGAAATAGACTTGACATAATCTTTGGTGTAAAATAATCCTCTCAGCGTTTTCCGGAGCAGCTTTCTGTTATTCGCCACATCCTCACCGGCATTGATCTTGTCCACCAGTTCCACAATAGAATCGTCCGTATAGACCTGAAACAGAATATCCTCATAGGAATCCAGCCACACATCCAGACTCACTTTGGTCTGTTCCAGATTGGCTTTTGTCATACTTTCCACATTCTGATGCACCAGTCTGGAAGTATTATAGTAATAAACAATATTCACAATCAGAATCGGAATCACAGATGTGGCAACAAACGCCGTGGCCAGCCGGACCCGGATACTTTTTCTGTCAAGTTTCATGGCATACCCTCCCTTTTTATTATAACGATTCCCGCAGTCCGGAAAACGGGAATTTTATGAAAAAGCGGGAATTTTATAAGGTTACCCGGGCCGCATTCTATTGCCCTGAGCAAAAAAGGACTGGATCCTGTTCAAAACAGAATCCAGTCCTCATAGCGTTCCTTTATCTGACGGCCGTAACTTCATATAAAACAGAAAGGAAATCCTGACAGCCGCCGCTTCCGTCAATCACCTGCCCGGAGGATTTGTCTTCCAGCATCATTCCGAACTGCATCAGCTCATCCCCATAGGCATCATAAGACAGATAGCGGCTCTCTACATGATACTTCTGTTCCTTCCGCAATCCTCTGAGAAGCAGCCGTCTGTACGGCCCATTTACTTCACTTAAAAGCCGTGTCACCGTAACCAGTGCTCTGCTGCCGCTCTGGTCTGCGATTTCCCATGCTGCAAAGTTCCCCTCAAAGGGACTGAGCAGACGGTAAAAATCTCCTGTTGCAATCAGTCCTCTGTTTTCTTTATAAAATGCAATCTGCTCTTTCACGGTTTCTATTTCTGTACTGCTTAACCTGTTCAAATCCAGTTCATAACCAAACGCTCCTGTGTAGCTCACATTTCCCCTTGTTTCAATGGGTGTGATCCGTCCCACCTGGTCATTGGGGCAGGCCGAAACATGCGCCCCCATACAGCTGAGCGGATATACAAAGCTGGTGCCGTACTGAATTTTGGTACGTTCAATGGCATCGGAATCATCGGACACCCACCCCTGAGGTGCATAATACAGCATCCCTGCGTCAAACCGTCCGCCGCCGCTGGAGCAGGATTCTATCAAAAGTTCCGGAAATGCCTGTAGCAGACGTTCATGCAGCTCATAGACCCCCAGAATATACCGGTGGAAAATTTCCCCCTGACGGTCTGCCGGGTAAGCCGCTGAATAGCATTCACTGATAGAGCGGTTCATATCCCATTTGATATAACTGATCTTTGCAGTGGATAACAGTGCGTACATCTGTTCATAAACCGCATCCACCACTTCTTTTCTGGAAAAATCCAGGACAAACTGATTGCGTCCGTGAGAAGCGCTCCGCCCCGGTGTCTCTAGGATATAATCAGGATGACTGCGGAAAAAATCACTGTCTTTATTTACCATCTCCGGCTCAAACCACAGGCCGAATTTCATACCGAGAGCTTCTATCTTTTCTGCAAGTCCTTCCACCCCATCCGGAAGTTTTTCCCGATTGGCCTTCCAGTCTCCAAGTCCCCTCTTATCGTCATTTCTTGCCCCGAACCATCCGTCATCCAGGACAAACATTTCCACACCGCACTCTTTTGCCTTTCCGGCAAATAAAAGCAGATCCTGTTCCACATAATCGAACTGTGTGGCTTCCCAGTTATTGATCAGTACCGGCCTCTCACGGTCTCGCCAGTATCCTCTCGCCAGCCGGTTTCGGTAAAGCCGGTGAAACTGCTGACTCATGCCGTTTAATCCTTCTCCGGAATACACCGTCACTGCTTCCGGCGTTGTAAAGATTTCCCCCTGCTCCAGCTTCCACCGGAACCCGAAAGGATTGATTCCCAGCAGGATACGAAGCACCTGATAATTGTCCACTTCTGCCTGTGCAAGGAAATTGCCGCTGTAAACCAGGCTGAATCCGTATACATCACCACTGTGCTCTGTAGCAGTTTTCCTTTTCAGAGCCAGGAACGGATTATGGTGATGAGAAGAATTTCCCCGCATACTGGATACCGCCGTAATTCCCGGCGCCAGATCCCGGACTTTCACATAACGCTCTCTGGACCAGGCCCCGGATAACTGCACGGTTTGAAACTCCGCATCCGGCATATCCACACTCATGCTCATGGCCCTGTCAAGAAAGAGGGTTCCTTCTCCTTTGTTTATGAACCGGACACTTCTTGCCACTGCATCCACATCCCGGAAAATGGAATAAGAAAGGACAAGCTCCAGCCCCAGCAAAGCGTCTTTCATATAAATTTCCAGAGTAGCCGCCTCGTCTGCTTCCTCCGCATAGGTGGCAGGAAGCCCTTCCAACTGTCTTTTCCCTTTTATGATCTCATACCTCTGATATTCCGGTTTGCAGATCCGGCTTCCGTCCCCGCCCTGGATTTCCAGGGCAGGATAACGGTAATCGGACGTTCCGTAACAGGGATACTCCTGACGCAGATGCTCATAAGATGTATACAAATCCCCTTCACGGATATACGTTGTCATAGGCCGGTGGGCTTTTTCCACCATATGCAGATAACTGCCTGACCGGTTCAGCGCCTTTCCGAAATAGAGATGCCCTAACTGCCCGCTTTCCATCACATACAGCAAATAGCTGATCCTGCCATTGTTTAAATGAAATACTCTGTCTTTTTCGTTTACTGTTATCATAAGCCATTCCCCCCCCCGCTGCTCCTTCAATTCCAAAAAGCTGTGTCGATTCCGGCTCCGTTCACCAGAAAATCTGTCAGTGTGTCAGCGAATTTATCCGCATTCTCCATATCCAATGCACCATCCTCCGCAACATACAGACCAAATCCGTCCTTCCCTGTTCCATAGAAATAAAGCAAATCTCCCAGATCATTTCCAATCAGCCAGATCTGATCTATGATATTATCATAAAGAGGGGCCGAATACACTTTATATTCTGTGTATGTCTGCAATGCCTGTTGAGCGGAAAACATCCAGAGAGACAGTGGATACTCCCCTGCTTTTACTTCAAATTCCAGTCCGGAATTTTCACTGTCGTCACTCATCGGGCCTGAAATCGACCTGAGAAACTGTATGTAATCTTCCGGCAGAGGGAGCGGAGAAGTTTCCATTACTTTCTTTACCATATCTTCCCCGCCGCAGCACGGTTCCCCATCGACGATCTGTATTCTCTCATTTAAATGTTCCAATAGATTCATCCCGTTTTCTCCTTCCCATAAGCTGCCAAAACCACTTTCCTGATCACTTCTTCCTGTGGTTATATTATATTCTTGCAAACCGGAAAAAACAAGCGCCGCAGAGCAGGGCGGAAAAATCCTACTGTCTGATATCCACATAGCCGATTTTCAGAGCGGACTCACTGAATTCAGATCCGCCGCCGCATGTATCCAGGTTCAGATACAGCTTTCCCAGTTCTTCTTCCAGTACAACCCATAGCATATGTACCGTTACCGTTTCCCCCGGCATGATGCTTCCGATGTAATTATTTCCCCTCTCCCCTCCGCGAACATCATAATAGAACATCTCACTGAATCCGGATAATCCATGATTGACTGCTCTTTCCCATGCATCGTTATCTCCAGGCTTCTCCTCCGCTGCCATCTGCATGGTTCCGTCGGCTTCTGTGATACGCTCCATAGTCCCGAAAAACAGGACATCTGTCATTTCTTCACTGCCGGTATTGGTATATTCCACTGTGATATAGACCAGTTTCTGGGGCGCTTCCCTGGAGTCCACCTCCTGGCTCAGGGAATCCATATTGCCATCCTTTACATATTGAATCGTTGCCGGCCGCAGTTTTCCATTTCCGTCCGCTTCCTGTCTCAGGTCTTCATCCACCAGTGAGCTGTCCAATGCACTGATATCATCCAGGACTTTCACGTCTGCCACCTTAGCCACAAGCCCCTGGTCATTTACCGGAAAGCTGTCCCCTATCCTGTGAACCTTCATTTCTTTTTTGTCAATGGAAGTTACCGTTTCGCAGACTTCTCCCTCTGCAAATTTGTCAGAACCTTCCTGATAACTGCTCCAGTCCCAGGCATTTACAATGTTTCCGCTTTCTGTATCTTCCGTTGGAATCAGTTTTACATGTTCCGCAATTTTGATCGCCTCTTCCTTACTCACGTCTGACGCCGCATACATTTCCATCACATAATGGACATCTGTAAATGCCACATAAATCCGCTGGTTAAACGAAATTTCTTCTTCATACAGATTGGGGTATTCCAGATATACTCCCTCATTGCCATCGGCCATAAATGTTTCACTGGAAAGCACATCCCCATGCTGAATCTCAAACTTGTCATCACCGGTGTCCATCCGGTAAAACGTCATGGAAACACCGCCCTGATACAATGCATCTTCAAAGCAGTATTTGCCCTGTTCCACTTCCACCATACCTTCCGGCAGATACCCCGCTTCCATCCTCACATCCGGAATGGTATAAGATTCCGCCGCTGCATTTGCATCCATATTTTCGCCGCCTGAGACATCCACACTGACGCCATGTTCCCCGATCTTTTTTTGCTGTATCCGGTAGATGCCTACTCCGGCAAATACGGTGGTGCCGCATAAGATTGCTGCAATCAGAGAAGCCGCCGCCGTTCTGCCCATTGCTTTTCTGCCTCTCCGCCCATGCCTGTCTGCCCTGCTCCCTCTCTTTCCTCCTTTCATCGGCATCTGTTCTGTTTTGATCTGTTTTTCCACTTCTTTCTCTATCATAACTCTTATCTCCTCCGGCATCTCTGGAAACTCATATTTCAAATTTTCAAGTTTCATATTCCATCCTCCATTTCAACAGTTTCCGTGCAAATCCTGTTCCCTTTCATTGCTTCAGCTCACTGCGCATCTGCTTCCTTGCACGGGCAAGACGGTTTTTCACAGCGCTTTCTGTAATCTCCAGCAGATTTGCCGTTTCTTTCACGCTGTATCCTTCCAGGTAATAGAGGACAATGCAGATTCGGATTTCCGGAGGAAGCCTTCGCACCGCCTCATACAAATCTGAATAATCCTCCTGCTCCTTAACAATTTCCTGATACTGAAAATCTTCCAATGATACCACACGCTTTGCCTTTCGCAAAAAGGTATAGCACTCATTTATCAATATCCTGACAAGCCAGGTTTTTGCATAAGAATCCTGCTGCAGCGTATGCAGCTTTGTAAACGCTTTCACAATGGTTTCCTGTATCGCATCCGCGCAGTCTGCATCACTTGCAAGCAATGTTTTTGCCACATGATACATCGTGTCCTCAGATGCAATAATGAGTTGCCCTAACTGTTCTTTTTTCATAATGTCCTTTCTGCCGGCCAGCTTTTGTATTTGCAGAAGCAATAGAAAATACTTTGCGCAAATTTTCTATTGTCATACATTAGATGCCTGGAGAGGCGGAATGGTCTCTGGAAAAACAAATAAATTTTATCATTCCTTATAACAATCAGACAAATCGGGCCGGGCATGAAACCGCCCTGTCAGACAAAAAAATAGAAAGCACGCTGTGCGAACTTTCTATTGTCATGAATCAGCGGGAGAAAAAGAACCCTGCAATCTCTTTTATCTGGTTTCATCTGCCGGCTTATACCACATACCACTGCCCCAGGCAGTGTGATCCTCCAGCAAAATACGGATCAGCTTTGTCCACAGTTCCAGTCCCTTGTTCAATTCAGGCAGTCTGGAACCGTGCCGGAAATCCCAATACAGCTCACCGCACACCAGACTGGTGGCAAACTCCGCCCAGTTTCCGAAAGCCTGTGCCTGCACAATCCAATATTCCGCCATCTCATCCAACTCTTCCCGGGTCAGTATGCCACAGGCATAGCCTGCCCGCAGATGTCCCATGCACTCGCTGATGTCCCAGGCCAAATAGCCCGTATGACCTACGATCGGATAGAACTGGGCAGAAAAATCCCTGGCCGACTGAAAATATTCCAACGCCTCTTTGTTCAGTTCAGCCATATCAAAAGGCGGACGGCCCTCCCAGAAGCCCGCAAAATCCAGATACTGGCGGTGGCAGCAAATTTCCCGATTGCAAAAGTCCACTAAAGACTGCCTGTCTGTAATGCCGAATATCCTTTCCATATGGGCCCGGCATTCAGCCGCTGCTTCCGGAGACGCACATATGGGCAAAACAGTAAAATAATCCGGGCCGGCCTGAGACGGACCGGGGATCCCGGGAGTTTTTCGCAAAGCAGAGATGCCTGCCAGCAAAGCAATAAACTGATCTCTGCCGCAGGAATTGCGGACAGCAAGCCCCTTCTCATTTAATTCAGCAGACAACGCCTGAACAGACTGCGATAATCCCGTGTCATAGGGATAAAAGTCCTGCACCTCATCCTGTTTCTGAAAACGTTCCAAAACACCCATTATAATACCTCCTTGTCAGCCAATCTTTTGGTGTCAGCTTATCTGAAGTTCCAATATTTCGCTTTTATGATTCAAAATCAAATCATACATCCACTTATAGAGATACTCCTCATGATCACTTATCCATTGGTCTACCCTGTCTGTTTCATCAAACCATTCCTCCGGATAGTCATAGTTTCCCTGATATTTTTCATTTGCATAATCGTGTATGCCGCCTGCATAAACAGAGGCCATTTCTTCTTCCTGATTCGTTCTCAGAAAGGACAGTACCCTTTCAAATTTCCCGTCCTGAAACGCTCCGCTCTCGTAATATTGCCACACTCCGCACCGGACACTCATCCCCTGCCAGTTATTGATTTCCATATACATAAAAGCAATATCCGGAATGTCTGAAAACGGCGTATTCATAAATCTGTCATAAAACAGCATGAAAAATGCTCCATCGTATTCCCAGAACTTTTCATATCCTGACGATTCAGCAGAAACAATCAATTCATTTATTGCATCGTAAGTCATACATGTCTCCGTAAACTGAAATTATGAATAAACATTATAATTCATCCGTTTTATACATTTCATTATAAAATAGTTGCCTGCCATCTACAATACATATCTGTGAATTTTACCGGGTATTCCTTTACTGCCTCCACAACTTCCGGGATGTTCTTTTTCAGTCGGCGGATCGTATCCTCCCTGACAGTTTTGCCATATTGACGGTAGCATGAAAGAAATCCAAAATCAGGTATGCACTATTCGAAAAGGGCTGAAATAGCACAGCCCTTTTCCTTGTATTGCTTATATGGTTTCATAAGATACCAGCTCTTCCACCGGGATTCTGGTCTGTGAGTGACGCTCCGGATCCTCCGCTTCCCCATCCGAATACCCCACTGCAAGGATATTGACCGGCTCCAGATGATCCGGCAGCCCGAACTCCCTGCTTATCACATCAGGATTGAAATAACATATCCACACGGAGCCAAGACCTGATTCCGTTGCCTGCAGCATCATGTGGTCTGT
>CANDNA010000012.1 GCA_947385955.1 uncultured Clostridia bacterium | reverse complement strand
AGGAAATCCGGAGGAATTTCCTGTATCACAAAAAAATCCCCTGCACATTGCTATGCAAGGGACGGATCGTTCCGCGGTACCACCCAAATTCCTGTCCTGTATGGGACAGACTCTCCATCGGCGTAACGTGCTCCCACGTCCCGGCCTACCAGGCAGTCCTGCACTGCCGTTCTGTCGGGCGGCTCCGGTGGGAAATTCAAACTGCATCCGAACCTGAGGAAGCTCACAGCCGCCGACCTCCTCTCTCTGAAGGGAAATGCACCTCTACTGACACCATCTAAGCCTTTGTCTATCAAATTGTCTCTATTCTAAACGTTTCGGAAAGGAATGTCAAATATATTTTATCACTATTTTACTTACTTTATGATTTTCTCCAGAAGCGTTTCATAACTGTCCACCACATCGTAAACCACCCGGCCATGACTGATGGCTTTAAAATGCTCTCTGGCACAGTGAATCTTGGCCGCTTCTATCAGCCGCAACTGGCCGGCATCCCCAGAACCTTTGGTTTCTGCAACAAAATAAGCCACTCCGGCAATCCCCTCACGAAAAGCAATGGCCCAGTCGGGAGTATAACGTCCCACCGGTGTGGAAATAAAAAAGCCATCCGGCAATTTTACATAGACCAGTACCTCCTCTGCTTCTTCCAGCTTCCTGACAAAAGCCTTTTCCCCCTCAGAATCATACCGGACATAATCGTACAGATGCTTCTCTGCCTTCATAACATTTACACCCAGCCTGCCTCTGATCGCCAATCCGGTAAACACTTCCGTATCATAGGTTTCCGCAAGAGCCTGATAGGAAATATGCTCTGTCACACAGAGCGCCTTCTGACTGTTAATCAGGGACGCCGCCTGGATAATAAATGCTTCCGGATTTTTCCGGAACTGTTCAAACACAGGCGGATCCATACCTGTCAGAATCTGTACCACCGTTTTTCTGGTAAGATCTGTCTCCTCCACCAGTTTTCCGATCAGATCATATTGGATACCGCTATTGGCCTGTTCCCATGCCCGGTACCTCACCGAAGCCTCTCTGGTCATGGCAGTCCCTTCCAACAGCGCTTCTCTGGAAGAAATCTCCCCCAGCCGTCCGCTCTCCACCTGCAGACAGATCCCGGAAACACGAAGTTCGTTGTTTAATGCGGCAATGGCTTTCCTTACCAGCTCATCCGGATCAAAGGACACTTTATACACCGTTTTGGTATTCATGCGATTCCAAAGCTCCTGAAATGCCCGGCTCCTTAGCTTCTCTTCCTCGATTCTCAGTTCGATGTTTTTGTCACGGGCATTTTCCGGCCTGAGGCTCCTGCCATTGTAAACGCAGTCCAGAATCCCGATCACAGAGGATTTAAACCCGGCTGCTTCTTCCGCTATCCGGACCGTATCCTTCGCCCTGTCCGCGTAGTACAAATCAGTCAGCGCTCCCTGCCGGTCCACATAATGATTCTGAACCAGATCCACAAATATGGCCAGCGCCACATCGGCTGTAACGGCAAACCGGTTTCCATCCTCATCCGCGACAATCCGATCCCGGAACAGATCCTGCGTCACTTTCACCGGCCTGTCGGCAACCGTCTCCGCCAGTTCGCTCTGCAGCCCTCTGGCAAAACTTTCATAGCTCTCGCTGGCAATCACCGTCAGCACATTGACTGCATGAACCTGATCCCCCAGCACGGTATCGTCCATACGTACTCCGTTTCCATCCACACACAGCCGAAGTCCCCGTCCCACCTCCTGACGCCTGCGCACATCACTGCCGCTCTGTTTCAGGGTACAGATCTGGAATACATTGGGATTGTCCCATCCTTCCCTGAGGGCGGAATGGGAAAAGATAAAACGCACCGGGGACTTCTTCGGGTCCTGTTCCAGCAAAAGCGCCTTATTTTTCATGATCAGATCATAAGCATCTCTGTCATCCGATGTTTTCTCCCGCGTATCTCCCAGTCTGCCGTTGGTCATCCTTCCTTTTTTATCCACCGAAAAATAACCGGCATGGGTTTCCGTTACGGAAATGGAAGCCAGATATTCCTCATAGGCTTCCTCACCGATTTCCCGCTGCCGGTACCTCAGGATGTCCGTATATTCCTCCTCAAACATCCTGGCAAAGATACCGCTTACAGGACTGCCGTCTGCATCATATTGCCGATAATGAGCCACTTCATCAATAAAAAACAGCGACAGCACCTTAATTCCCTTTTTAAATAACGCACGTTCTCTTTCTATATGGGACAGAATCGTTTCCCGGATCTGGATCCGGCGGATCTGTTCCTCGTCCGCCCTGCCGGTCATCTCTCCCGCATACAGCTTCAGGCCGTTTAAAAATTCCACCGAATTGTCACGCCCGTCAATGCTTTTGACCACAAACCCATCCCGGTACTCTTCCAGCTTTGCCTGCCGGCCGGAATGCTCATACAGATTAAATCCCACACCGACGATACGGGTCTGTCTGCGGATACCGGATAAGCCCCGACAGTCAAACTGCAGCACCGCTTTGGGGGCCGCTTTGGACAGGCGGAGACTTTCCAGATATACAAAACCGTCCGATGCCGCCATTTTTGTCTCTGTAATTCCCTTGACGGCGATCTTTTTCACCAGATGTCTGTTATATGCTTCCACCGCGTCCAGCCGGTACACCATATTATAAATGCTGTCCGCTCTGTGTGTGGCAGAATAACGGAGCGTCATCAGAGGATGAAACCGTTTCAGGCTTTCCCTGGTCTGCTTTCCTTCTACGGACTGGGGCTCATCAATAATCAGAATCGGCCTTGTTCCGGCGATGACATCAATGGGCCTGCGGCTTCTGAATGCATCCAGACGCAGATAGATCCTTCTGGCATCTTTTCCCTTTGCATTAAAGGCCTGTGCATTGATAATCATTACATGGACAGAACTGTCGGATGCAAAATGGCTCAGTTCCGATAAGCGGGAAGAATTGTAGATAAAAAAACGGAGTTTCTTTCCGTATTCCCCGGAAAAATGCTCTTCTGTCATCTGAAAAGCCTGATACACCCCTTCCCGGACCGCAACACTGGGAACCACCACCACAAATTTGCTCCAGCCATACCGCTGGTTCAGCTCATAAATGGTCTTAATATACGTATAGGTCTTACCTACTCCCGTTTCCATCTCTATGGTCAGGTTGTAGGTTCCTTTCAGCTCTTCTGAGGGCCTGATCTGATTTCGTTTCTGTATCTGCCTGATCTGCTCCAGGATTCTGTCATTTCCCAGCTCCGGTATCAGTTCCGCATTGGGCCAGAGGGTAAAATCTGCTTCCTCCGTCAGTGTTCTCTGATAATATCCCGTCCCTTCTTCCATCCGGCTGCAGGGGGTCAGATAAGGCTGCCCGTCAAACACATCTGCCACCGCCCGGGCTGCATCAGCCTGAAATTTCTGATGTTTAAACTGCAGCTTCATAAACAGTCCTCCTAAATCACCTTAACTTTCGTAGACGGAGCAAGCAGTTTAAACAGCTCCCGCGCATTGATCTTTTCCGGGCTTCCCAAAAAGCTGCTGTCACAGAATACCGCCCGGCGGGGCCTTCGCATTGCAATGGCCCGCAGCACAGCCTCCGAAATATTTTCCTCAAAGCAGGCTATCAGCTCCCCGTTATGATAGGTATGGACGGTAAACCCGTCTATCTCCTCAGAGATATGGGGCAGCGACAACAAAAGCCCCCATTCCAGCACACAGCCAAAGAGCAGATCCAGTGCCGTCCGATCCTCCTTGATGTTGGATTCCAACCGGGCCAGAAACGACTGCTCATAAGCATCCGCACTGAAATACACATCCTTCCGGTTAGAATCAGCCACAGAAAACACCCGGAACCCATCATCAAATACTGCATCCGGATGCTCTCGGTGAATCATCTCCCCGCTGCGGCGAATCCGCTCTTTCCCGATTTCGCAGATTGTCCGGTAGCCTGCCTGACAGGCTGCGCTGTTTTCCGGACAGGCTTCCGGTATCTGTACCATAATAAATTTCCGCTGCCCGCCGTCCTCTGCATTCAGCTTCATCACCGCATGGGCCGTTGTGGCCGAACCGGAAAAAAAGTCCAGACAGATCCCGTCCCGCCCCATTCCAAGCTGCAGCAGCTTATACAAAAACCCCACCGGCTTTGGATTGTTGAACAGAGAGACGCCGTCAAACAGTTTTTTCAGCATCTGTGTCCCGTTGGCAGTGGTTTCCACATCGTCCCACCATGTTTTAACCACCTTTCCCCGCTGCTTTGCTTCTCCCAGAAAACGCTTCCGCTGGGGGCCGCCGTCGCCTGTTTTTCCGAACACAATCCGGTCTTCTTCCAGAAGCTGCTTAAATTTATCATAGTCATTTTTCCAGCTACAGCCCGGATTGGGCCGGTACACAGCCCCTGTTTTGGGATTTACGATTTCATACTGCTGATTCGGCCTCCAGCCGCCCACCTGAAAAGGATCCGCCTTCCAGGGCCCCCGCGGGTCATGATCCGGATTGGAAAATCCTTCTCCGTCCTCTGCAATCCGAAATTCTGTCCGGTTTGCCACAAAATAGGAAATATCTTTAAAATACACCAGCGTATAGGTATGAGATACCGAAAGCAGCGCCGTATTGGTCACGGATTTGGTGGAATTCCACAGAATATCGCCGCAATAATTATCTGCTCCAAAAATTTCATCTGTTATTTTCTTCAGATTGTGAAATTCCGCATCACTGATGCTCATCATCAGAACCCCGTCCCCGGCCAACAGATTCCTTGCCAGCAGCAGGCGGGAATACATCATGGAGCACCAGTTTGAATGAAACCGGGGATTGGCCTCATTGTTTTCCTGAAACAGCAGGTTTCCCTCCCCATCCACAGCTCCTGACCGTTTTCTGTATTCCTCTTCGTCCATATCATAACGGTCCGGATATACAAAACTGTCTGAGCCGGTATTATAGGGAGGATCTATATAAATCATCCGGATCTTTTCCAGATAACTTTCCTGCAGGAGCTTTAACACCTCCAGATTATCCCCCTCAATATACAGATTTTCTGTCGTATCCCATTGTCTGCTTTCCTCAGGGCAGGGACGCAGCGTATTTCTGGTGGGCCTGTTGGCCTCTGCTATAGCTGCCTTTTTCCCCACCCAGGTAAACGCATAGCACTCTTCCCCTTCTGTGGCCTCATCTCCCAGCATCTGCCGGAGCGTTTCATACTGGATGGATTTATGCACAGTCCCGTCTTTCCCGGCTCTTTCCACCACACAGTTGGGAAATAGTTTCTGAAATATCTCCATATTTTTATGGGCAAGATTTTCCGTTTCCAGCCTCATTTTATCCATAAATAACTCTGTCTCCTTTTTCAGATCCCGGATCCGGGAAGCACAGGTCCTCTGACGGCACGCCTTTTTGCAGAAGGCATCAGGTACGCCCGGACCCGGTCCGGAACATCCTGTCCCTCTTCCGGCGGCAGCTCCGCCATCCTGTTCAGTCTGCGCAGATAGGCGGAAAACTGCCCAAAAGTCAGCTTAAACTCCTCCATCACAAGATACTCGCATCTTGTATATCCTCTGCCCGCCTCCTGTTCTGCCAGATACTGCCCCAGAGCGGCATAATCAAACCCCTTTACATACATGACCTTCACCTGGTCACTGTCACTTGCCCTGTCTGAATAGTTCACCAACAGCAAATACCCCTGCAGACGCTGTGCGCTCTGCCAGAGAACATAAAATTTCTTCCAGTTATAGGGATAATATCTGGGGTGAGAAGTATGGGGAGTCACCCTGCTGCTCTCACATTTTAAATATTCAAACAGATAATAATGCCCCTGTACATAATAAAGGGAATCATGATCGAATCCGTGGGTTTCTTCTCCCTGCAGAGCTCTCTGAAGAAACAGCTTTACCGAATCGTCCCCTTTTCCAATGGCTTTGCTCTGGTTCATCTCTCAGCCTCCTCCAATGCCCGTGATACTGCGGGCCGTTTTCCGCCGTCCGCTCTTTTCTATTCCCCAGTGTATCATGAAAGCCTGTGGGATTCAACTTTTGCCCGTTCCTCTCAGGGCTCTGATCCGAAAAGCCCTTTTTCAAACACCTGCCAGGTACAGATATCCTTCCGTCTTCCGTCTTTTTACTCCTCCGGCATCCGGACAAAGGTTTCTTCGGACGGACTGTAACAATACCACCTGATAAAATGGTTCCTTCCTGTAAAATGAAGAATCCCGAAATCCGTATACCCGTCCATATTGATGTCCTCTGTGTATATGGGATCTTTAAGATAACTGCACTCCCAGGTATGCCAGAAAGGAACCTGCTCTCCCTCCCTCAGAAGGGAAAGCACAAACAATGCCTCTTTGCTTTCATCAAATGACTTTGCCGCCGCATCCATACCAGGGGTGTCCTGACCGGGGCGCATGAGAATCACCCACGGCATTTCCTTTCCCGGTTTCAACCGGTACTCTTCTTTTTCATAATCCGCCTGATAGTCCTCTGCCCACAGAAAAACCGCTTCCCCCGCATAGCCTGCCGCCTTCCTGCACACCTGATTCACAAAGCGTCCATTATGCCAGGGTACCTTTTCCATCTGTCCGTTTTCAGATATGGTTCTGCCGGCTCCTGTTCTGTTGTTTAATCGGTCTGACAGGGCCGCATCCTGCCAGCCATATGATTCCGTCACCTGAAAGATGTAGCCCCATCTCTGAAAATATCCCTCACTCCTATTTTCTTCCAGAATCTGATAAAATTCTCTCTCTGCCTTCCAGCCTGCAGGCGAATAAATCTTCAGCATGTCCATATGCGGATACCGGTTTCTGAATGCAGCCACAAGCGCATCCCGCTTTCCGGGATACCAGGCGGCAGCAATTTCAGGATTTTCCTTTTCAAATGCATCCGGGCTGTATTTTCTCAGACGGTAACAGCCCCGATAGCCGGCCCCATTCTCCCTGCTCTCCTCCCAAAACGATAGGGAAAATCCATCCGGACTTTGCTCAAATGCAAGCAGTTTTGTATCCTCCGGTGCCCATTCCACTTCCAGCGTTTCGTAATCTTCCCCGCCGGACAGCCAGGTATAACGCAAAACCATTTTACTTTCCGTATTCCAGTCCGGACGCTCAGACAACTCCCCGGACATCCAAAGCCCCATCGGCACATCACAGTTATGATGATATTTTGTCTGAAACCTCTGCCACTCCTCCTCATCCAGCGTGTCCGAATACAGCTCATAAACCGCTCCCTGATATTCATAAAACAGGTAATGCTCTTTCACACCACCATCCGCCAGGCCCGTATCCATCTGTATGGTCATAACCGTTTTTCCCCCGGCGAGCAGCACAATATGTACTATCCTCTCTGAATCTCTCATGTCCCCTGCCGGTTTCGCTCCCTGTGCGGCCTTATCCAGATAGTCCCAAAAGTCTGCCCCGCTGACCGGAAGCCTGCGTATCCGCACCTCTTCCCTGTATTCCGGTACAGATACCAACAATATACTGTCTATCCGTCCTGTCCCGGCCAGACCGGTCATACAAAACAAAAACCCCCATACCACTCCCATCTGAATCAGCTTTTCTTTCATCCATATCAGCTCCTTTATCCTGACAGTTTACACAGGAGCTGCATCAAAATTGCATCATTTCTGCATCCTGTTGCGTTTTTGCCGCTTTTCTCTTCTCCTTTTCCACAAAAATCGAATAGCAGGGTGAAAATAACGATTGATATTTGCTCCAACCAACAGTAAATACATGCAAAAATAAAACCATAACATAATAATTATAACTGTCGTCAAATTTCCATACATACTGAGCCCATGAAACCAATCCACATAAATGGAAAATCCCCAGGAAAATACACTCCAGGCAACAGCTGAAAACAGCGCACCCGGAATCTGATACTGAAACCGGGTCCGTATTTTAGGAACATATGTATAAATCACTGCAAAAACAAGGGTCAGAAACAGCCAGACCGGAAGAAAACGAAACTGCAAAAACAAATGTACCAAAACCTCCAGACGGGGTAACTGGCGCAGCAGAAAACCGGCCAGTGTATTGCCAAATACGAGAAACACCAGTGACAATATCATTGCCGCCAGCATCAATATTGTATACAGACAGGCTTCTATCCGCAGAAGAAAATAATTCCTCTGTTCTGTTACTCCATTGACTGCGTTCAGTCCCCGCATCAGGGCCATCATCCCTTTGGCAGAAGTCCACACCGTAATCACAGCCGCCGCAGAAAGCACACCGGCAGACCTGTCATATACTTCTCCGATCAGATAAATCAGCAGGGCATTGGCAGAATCCGGTGTCAGATTCACTGCAAGCTCCATCAGCATAGCCTCTGTTACCGGTGTATAGGGTAAAATCGCACACACCAGCATCAACAGGGGAATCAATGATAAGAACAGAAAAAATGCAGTGCTTGCCGCATGGGCGCTCACATTGTCTCTGGAAATCTGTTTTGCAAAATTACGCATGATATGAAATAACTTGCGGCTCATAACTCCTCCAACAGATTAATAAATGGCCTCAATCCGACTGCCATCATAAAAAAATGCCAGAATTTCCGATGCCGTCATACCGGCATTTGCCATGTGTTTGGCGCCGTTCTGGCTCATGCCGATGCCATGTCCATAGCCGCCTCCAACTATGGTATATCCTACCACATTCCCGTCCTCTTTGCCAGTTGTTACCATAAAAAACGCACTGGGCAGCAGCAGAGGAGAAGCAACCTGACTTCCGTCCTGTCTTATCACCTGGCTTTTTCCGTCATTCAGTAAATAACGAATGTTATATTCTGTCTGTATCAAATAGGAGCCTTCACTTCCTTCAATCAGAAGTTTTGCCACATTTCCTCCGGCAGTACGTCCTGTGATGCTGAGTTCTTTCAGAGAACCGATTTTTCCCACCGGCTGACTGACATAGCTCTCCCCCGATAACGATAAAATATTTCCCGGCTGTACTTCGTATCGCTGCGCCAGGCGTTTCTCCATCTCTTCCACATCCACCTGCTCTACTGTATACTGCCATCGATACCAGGCTTCCCCACGTTCAAAAGCATCCTCCTGTCCTTCCCGGATAAACTGCTCAAAGACAGCTTCTTCCTCCAATGCCTCCGGCATATATCCCTGTCCGGCCTCTGCTTTCCCGGTCTCAGCCGCTTCCCCGATCCTTCTGGCCTGCAGATAGGGAACTGCCTCTGCTTCCATACCATTCCATGCTCTTGTATCCGTACCATAGCCACAGGAAGTGGAATAATAATAGGCGTCAATCGGCTCATCTCCATAGAGTAACAGTTCTCCCTTGGTTGCCTTGACTGCTGCCGTTGTTTCGGCTCTTTCTTCCGTATTGCCATATACCTGAAAAGCAGTGCTGTCATCCACATGGGCGCCCAGCTCCGGAAACCTGGCGTTTTTCATATTCCGGTAAGCATAGGTTCTGGCACAGACTGCCTGTGCCTTCAGGCTTTCTTCCGGATAGGAAGCCGGCATCTCACTGGGAACCACCCCATACAGATACTCCTCCAACAGCAGTTCATTGATCACAGCCAGCCCGTTCTCTGTTCTGACAATCTCCAGACTGCCCCGATACTCTGTCCGCTCCCGGTTCCGCTCTATAGATGTCAGCAAAACCCGGCCCGTATTGGCAGAAAGCGTCACAACCACCCGGTCATTATCCTGATAATACCCGCTCTCTCCTGTAATGTGTACACTTTCTCCTGCCTCATAAGTCTCCGTTTCCCCTCCAGACTCCAGCGTATAGGTACAGTCTGCCGTCAGGTCCACACTTTCGTGATAACGGCCGTTATAGTTTCCGCTCTGCAAAAGCACACGGATGGTTTCCATCTTTTCTTCCGAAGTAATCAGGCAGGCACAGACCTTTCCGCCCTCTGTCACATAATCAATGTTTTCATAACCAATGGGCAAATCCTGCAGAGACAGCTCTGTCAGTTCTCCATACAGACGGTATACCCTGACTTCTTCTCCAATGGGCAGTTCTCTCCCCGGCAGACTGATGGTCTCGTCTGTAATACCAAGCAGCTTGCCGCTTTGTTTTTCCTTTTTTACCAGACAGTCTGAAATTTCTCCATCCTGCATCATCACATCCGCTACCTGTTCCCGGTTTTCCTTTTCGGTCTGATAAGGCAGATAAAAGGCCGTTCCTGATAAATAGCAGAGAATCCGGCCCTCCTCCACTTCACTGATCCACAGATTGTGCAGAACGGTTTCTTTCTGCTGCTGCGCTTCCACCACTTCCAATATCACATCGCCCCGGACATATGCAGTAACCTGCTTATACATGCAGTCCTCTGTTTCCTCTGTCTCGTATGTAAAGATTCCATCCGTTGTCAATACCCGTTTTCCGTCACTCCCTCTTACTTCTTCCGGCGCCGGCCCCGTTTCCTTCTCCTCTTCCTCCGCTATCATCTCCCCATAAGCCAGCAAAGTGGTTTCTATCTTATCCACGCTTTCATCCGCTTCATACTGCCTGATTCTCGCTTCCTTCTCATAATCAACGCCTCTTTTATGCCTGCCTGCCAGAAAGCAGAAAAACAAAAGGCCTGCTACCACCAAACATGCTTTCAACCACATCCGTATTCTCTTTTCCATTACTGCCTCCTGAAATCATACTTATTATTGTATTGGCCTGACTCGCTCACGGGCTTCGCCCTATGAAACCTGGCAGAGTCAAATACGGCTGCAAGCAGCCATTTTGACTCTGGCAGGTTTCGCACGGCTCATTGCTGCATGCAAAAAAAGGCAGCCGCCTTTTTGCAACTGCCTTTTATCTTCAGTGTCCCCAAAATGTGGTTCCTGTCTTTTGACTCCTAGCTTTCGCCAGGTGGGTGACCGCAGCACGGATGCCTGTCTTCCTCTGCGCAATGAAGGCCTGACATTAGTCCGGCGATATAGGAATCCCGTTTAAAGTAAATGTAGGTTCAAAAATAACAAGAATTGTATCCACATCTCAGGTTATTATCATTATACCCAATCATATCGAAAATTACAATATGCAGAAAGTAGAAAATATTGACTGTTAAAAATTTTCATTTTTCTTCCAGACTACATTACATGAAGATCATAAAAACATAAAGAAATTCTCTCCTGATCCACCATTTTGATATAAAATCTCGCAGTAAGATGTATCATAATCAATATCAATATTACGCAGAATGTTATCTCTGTTATCACTGTTCCAAAGAGAAGTGACCCGATAATCAGACGAACCAAATTCCTGTTCCGCCTCTTCTCTTGTATAGCCGGGGCAGTCATATCCATAGACAGCAGATTCCAACAGCTCAGGGGCCATTCCAGCTCATGATTGTAATGCTGAAACATTCCCAGCGCTTCTGCTCCAGCCGCTCATAATACAGCCGGTATTCTTCATCAGCCCCTCTTTTGTACGTGTCAGAATGTACAAAGGGTATCCCCTGTTTTGTCAGATACCGCTGTGCACCTTTCTGACATTTCACCATAAATGTGTCCGGGCCATACAGACTGGGTACACAATCCAGACGGACAAAATCTCGAATCCAATCCTCTTTTTTACTTCTGCGGAATTGGCCTCCCACCATTCTTTTCATGTTATGATATCAATGCAGCATTCCGCCAGACAAACCAGTTTCTTTATCCATTCAGCTTCAAAATCCATCAATCCAGCTCTGCCTTCCCAAACAAATCCAGTATCAGCGCCCTGTCCTCACAGGCTTTCTGAAACCCGGAAATAAAATCGGCCAGGGCATCTTTGTCTTTGGAATAGGCACAAAACATATCCGCCTCCGGATCAAAGTCTATTTTCTCCTGCAGCTCCGGGCACTTTTCATTCAAAAATACCTGTGCCAGACTGCTCCAGTCATAACCATTGCCAATAAATCCTTCCTCATAGCGGGTATCAAACACCTCCTGCAGATATTCATCGCCCACATCCAGGCAGACAGAGGCCCCATAGCTTTGCTCGACCCAGTAAAATGGTGCAATTCCGTTTTTAAAAGTTTCATTGATTTCCATGCTTTCTCCTCCCTGTTTTTACCGGTTTCAACACTGCGGTTCCGATTTCAGTATCTTATCAATTTCCAGAAGCAGCCGGTCCTTTACTGCCGGTTTCAGGAAATATCCTGCCGGCTTTAACTTCAGCACCGCTTCAATATTGGCACGGTCATTGATTGCCGTCAGAAATACAACGGGAATACTTTTCATATCCTCATCCGCCCGGATCATCTCCAGTGTCATCTTTCCGTCACAGACCGGCATCTCATAGTCCAGTAAAATCAGGTCAGGGCGCTTTTTTCCGATGGAGGTCATTGCCTGGGCGCCTGAAATTGCCAGAGCCACTTCATAATATTCTTCCAGCATGGCTTTCATTGTCCTGAGTGTGGTTCCGTTGTCATCCACCACCAGAATCCGTTTTCTGCCGTTGCTTTCCTTTTTTTCTTCCGCCGCACTTTGTACCGCTTCTTCCTTATCCAGGCCAAGCCTTCTGCACACTGCATTCATAATCTCTGTATTCTCCACAGGACGGATCAGATTTTCAAACTGGGTTTCCTCATAATACTTAAAGAAAGTATTGCTTTCCTCCTTTGTACCAATTGTCAGAACCGGTATCTGCGGATATTGGTCACTCAGCATAAAAAATATGGAGGTATCAATATCATAAGCTCCCACCAGACTGATTACCACCAGATCGGGATTTACGATTTTCAGCATTCCTTCCAGAACCCCCGCATTTTCCGAGCAAAGCTGTACCCGGAAAAACCGGGATAAAAACGTATTGATTTCTTTTACTACATTGTTAAACTTTCCAATCAGTACTATTTTTTTCATTTCTGCCTCTCATTCTGCTTTCCAAACGGCTTTCTCCCCCATCTGCCCGATCAACAGATCTGCAAGGCTCTCTGCCTCCTCCGGGTCCAGGTTCGTTACTGCCTCCGCAAGTTTCCGGATATTTTGCCCTATTTCCTCCGGATATTCATATGCCTGCAGTTGTTCCATCAACTGATCTGCCTGGTCAATGTCCATCTCCTGCATACTGAGCCGCACCATTTCCACCAGAGCCTGTATCACCGAATATTCGGTCACTTCTTTTCCCACTGTACATCCCAGGCCAAAAACCCCCCGTAATCTCTCACGATAACTGCGCCATTCCTCCAGGAAAGGAGCCGTAACAGCCGTAACCATATCTATTTTACCATCTTTGGCTGCATATTCCAATATTTTTGCAATTCCATACAGAGGCATAATTCCTACGGTGGCTGCCAGGCTTTTCATGGCATGTACCTGAATACGGTACTCCTCCAGCCATTCCCCTTCTCTCTTTTTATAAACCTGTTCCAGCTTATCGGCCGAAAAGTCAATCTGATGATAAAACTCTTTCACTGTATATTGAAGCAGTTCCATATCCGGCAGATGCATCCATGCGTACTGCCAGTCCAGGCCGTCCACCAGAGGAAGCTCCTGTATGGCTTCTCCTGCCCCGTCCCGGGGCTGATGGGGCAAAACGCATTCCGCTGCATGGTTTTCAGCCTTCTGCTGCAATTCCTCCGGCAGCATCCTTTTGATCATATCCTCCAGTTTTTCCGGAACAATGGGCTTGGAAAGGAAATCGTCAAACCCTTCCGACAGATACTTTTCCTTTGCTCCCGATACCGCATTGGCAGTCAGTACTACCACCGGTGTATTCTGACAGGGATAATCGGAAAACGCTTTCATATGATGAAGCGTTTCCACTCCATCCATTTCCGGCATCATATGATCCAGAAAGATCAGATCATAATGATTTTCCAGCACCAGATTCAGACATTCCGCACCGCTTTCTGCCTCTGATACCCGGATCTTTGTTGCCTTCAGAAGATTGCGCAGCACTTTGCGGTTTACCCCATTGTCATCCACCACCAGTATCCTGGCATCCGGCGCATAAAGGCTTGTATGATAATTATAGTTTTCTGCAATCTGATGTACTCTGGATTCAAAATCCCCGATGGGCGTATGGTCCATAATCTTTTGTTCCAGCTCAAAATAGAATCTGGAACCTTTCCCATATACACTCTCAACCTGCAGTCTGCTGCCCAGCAGGGACAAAAGCTGAACGGTAATGTTCATGCCAAGTCCGCTGCCTTCTATATTACGGTTCCGGTCCTCTTCAAGCCGCTCAAACTCTGCAAAAAGTCTGGGCAGATCCTCTTCTTTGATTCCGATCCCTGTGTCCTCCACTTCAAACGTCAGCACCGCAGTATCCTCCTTCCTGCAGCCGCGGACTCTCAGCCATACAGTCCCTTCATGGGTATATTTCACTGCATTGGTAAGAATATTGGTCAATACCTGACGGATACGCACATCATCTCCATACAGCCGGGAGGGTATCTCATGGTCAACCTCCACTTTCAGCCTGATGTTTTTATGTTCTATCCGCTGGGATGCCATATTGGCCAGATCATGTATCATACTGCTGAAATCATACTCTACCGGTACAATCTCCATTTTTCCGGAATCAATTTTGGAAAAGTCCAGAATATCATTGATCAGAGAAAGCAATGTCTGGCCGGCCATGTAAATATCCATCGCATATTCTTTGATGGTCTGCTCTTTTGACTCCCGCAGAATCATCTCATCCATCCCCAATACTGCATTGATGGGAGTGCGGATCTCATGGGACATATGTGCCAGGAATTTTCCCTTTGCTTCATTGGCAGCCTGAGCCTCCTGCCGCGCTGCGTCTGCATCCTGTTTTGCCCGGACCAGTTGTATATTCTGCTGCTCTGCCGCCGCCGCTTTTTCTTCCGCGCTGGCCCGATACTCTTTGGAAAGCTGCAGGACATGCATTACAGTCATCATCACCGCAAACACCGTCATACTGTACTGCCCTGCTGTATTCATACGTGAGCCCTTAAAAATAAGATTCATAATCACATTGGCAATCCCGCCTGCCAACAATACGACCATAGACAAAACCGACAAAAGGGTCTGATAACGTTTTGTCCTGTAATCATACTGAACCAGGCTCACAATGGCCATCAGGCATACAATGCCCACCACAAATGCAGATATGTTTACCATATCCTCCAACTGACGGATACCTGACAGATGCAGTGATATCTGAACCACAGCATGTATGCTCACACCCCACAACAATACAGAAAAACGATGTGGAAACAGTACATGCAGATTGCGGTCAAAATACAGCGCCAGAAACAGAGGAAGCAGCAGTACCAGATACTCCTGCATTTCATACGCTTCCCGTATATTGTAAAAGATACTCAGCGTATCCGTCCCGATAAAGCAATAAAGTCCCGCTGCCAGTCCGGCCAGTCCCAGAAATGCTTCTCCCCTGGCGGGCTGGCCCGTATACTGCCGGATCAGAGCCAGCACAAACATGACAATCGCCATCATGAGAATCAGCAGACAGCAGCCGATATCAGCGATACTGCTTCCAACCACTCCAATCATCACCGCGCCATGTACATCTATTTTTACATCACCAAAAACTTCTGCCCCTTCCGGATACGGTCCTCCTGCCAGAACAATCCACAGTTCTCCATCCTGAAACTCATAGGGAAGAGGAACCATATACTCAGAGGGTTCGGATCGTTCAAAGGTATCTTTCCGATCTGTGCCATACCCGTAAATCAATTCACCATCGCAGAAAGCCCGGACCTCAGAAGCCGCAGACAGAAAAGACAGCGTCATGCCTGAGTCCTCTTCTGACAGTGTATTCTGAAATACCATAACCTCCGAAGCCTGTCCGGCTCTGGCATATGGCAAATCCACCTCTCTGCCCTGCTCTCCTGCTGTGGCATCACTCACCAGTTTCTGCATTCTATAACAGTCATCCTTGTATGCTTCAAAAGTCTGAACATCCACAAGCTGCACCATCGTCCATCCCTCGTTAAAATCGTATCCCATCTGTTCCAGCAGGAACGAAGCATCCTCCTCCGATTCAAATGTAAACACTGCAATCACCATAAAGACGATAATAAAAAATATAGTAAGTCCTGCCAGTTTCCGTAAACGTTTCATGCTGCCTTCCATCCCTGTCTTCTTTTGTTTCTCTTCCTTTATTTTCCATTTTAACACAAAAGACGGGGAAAAGCTGTTGCTTTTCACCCGTCTTTTTGATTGTTGTTATAAGGGGCCGACCTTAAGCCAGTGCATCTACCAGTTTCTTCACTGCAGCCAGTGCTTCATCCGGAAGTTTGTCATAGCCTTCCTTCTTGGTTGCAAAGCCTTCTACTGCATCAACACGGTTCTGCATAGCATTCTTCAATGCCGCTGCATATTCTTTGTCGTTTAAGTCAGGTGTGAAATCACCTGTCTTGCCGGACCAGTCATTCATGATTTCGATGTCATCAAAAGGTCCCCACTTTTCAAAGTTGGCCTTTCCTTCCACGATGGTTTCCAGAATGCCAAGAGTATCGGCAGGTTTTACCTTCTTGCCCATGAAATCGCCTGTATTTACAATATAGCATGCTACGTTTTTCTCTTCTACCAGCTTTTTGAACTTCTCATAATCATGTACAAGCGGATAAGTTCTGAACGGATTTGCATAAGGTACGATACGAAGTGCATTCAGATCGGTGCCTGCTGCAACACGCTCTGCCGTGGAAGTCTTTGTAGCCAGTGTAGCGCCCATAACAGAAGCCAGAGCGGAACCTTTTAATTTCAATACCGGCGGAATGGTAGGATCTTTCATGATCCAGAAAATTGCATTTACAGGTGCCTCAATCTTATCCACACGGTTAGGAGACCATAATTTGGACTTGATTGCACGGCCGTTGCCGTTTCTTACGTCCTCTGTTACCAACTGGATCTTGCCATCCTCGTCCATCGTGCAGGAGCAGTTCTGTGCGGACAGAAGGTACGTATTGTCCGGGCAGCCAGTCGGATAATCTGCTGTCTTATCGAAATAAGTAGGCTCCAGCGCTACGGAAGAGCAGGTATCTGTATTGATGATAAACGCATCATCATGCAGAACGGTAATCGGGTATTTGCCGCCATGCTTAGCGTGTGTCAGAGTGGACTTGCCGGATCCTGACAGACCATAAACGGATGCCACAAACTTGGAACCGTCAGAAAGCGTATACTCTTTCTGTCCGCCGTGGCAGGAAGCATAGCCGTTTCTGTTAGCCAGTGCCCATGCCATCGTCAGTGTGCCTTTCTTATGCTCACCGAAATATCTCATACCAAGAATTGCCGCACAGTTCTGGTTGGTATCAAAATAGCACAGAGTCAGAGGATCGCTCAGGCAGCTGTAATCCACATCCGGCGCATCATGAGGCGCCCACTGCGGATCGGAGAAAATATAAATGTCAGGCTCTTTGCCATCACCGATGGGCTTGGAGTTCTTGTACATTTTCACGTATTCATCAGACATATACTGGAAGTTAAGCATCCAGTTATAAAGGATGTTTTCTTCTCCTTCCGGAATCAGCAGATGAGCCTTTGCCATAAACTCCGGATCCAGGCCGATAAAGCACTCTGCATGATACAGGGTTTTCCAACGTGTCTCATAAACAGCGTCCATAACTACCTTGTCAAGTTTTGCTTCGTCTACGCCGGGTTCGCCTTTGATACGGCGCGCTGCCGCATAACGTCCTGTAACAGCGCCGTCATTAAACAGAAGAACCTTTGCATCTCTTTCAAGACCGAACTCTTCTCCATGATATACAGGCATGTCCGTTACAACGGTTCCAGGAGAATTTTTAGCTAATTCATAGGCTTCCTTCAATGTGTTCACCTTTACCACATTGTTTCCGTAGAAAGCAGCTTCAATGATGGAACGTGTCTTGGAAAAACCCGGTTTTCCGGCACCGATCTCATTGAGCGGATAATACGCTTTTGTTGACATATTACGTCCTCCTTATATAATGTGTATTTGATATCAGCCCTCCCATCCCCAAAACAGGAAGCTGATACATTCCGGATACGGTATTCCAGGTTCTGGTATACCTTAAATATTATCTCAAAATGCCTGTAAAAAGTCAATAGCAAAAACCGTCTGCACTGCTGTCAGACCTCTCTGGTAGCCTCCTCCAGCCATGCCTGTTCCTCTTCTGTCAGATACCGGGAAACCTTTTCACGGACCTGTCTGTGATACCCGTTCAGCGCCTCCCGTTCTTTCTCAGACATCTGCTCCGGCAGAATAGCATCCAGGTCAATGGGAACATATGTCAGATGGGAAAATTCCATAAACCTGCCGCTGTCACATTGCAGCCATTCTTTTACTTCCAGTACATTTTCAGTACGGATACCATATCTTCCTTCCAGATACACCCCCGGCTCATCAGTGACCACCATACCAGCTTCCAGAACCGCCTCCGGTATCTGCTTACGGTATCTCCACTGTATGCTCTGGGGCCCCTCATGTACATTCAGCATATAACCCACACCATGCCCTGTCCCGCACTTATAATCCATTCCCAGATCCCAGAGCGGTCCTCTGGCCAGGATATCCAGATTCCGTCCGGTACATCCGTAGAGGAATCTGGCGCCTGCAAGACGCAGCATGCCACAGGCCACGGCTGTAAAATGCTCTTTCATTTCCTGTGATATCTCACCCAGTATAACTGTCCTGGTCACATCTGTGGTACCGCCCAGATATTGACCTCCCGAGTCAACGAGCAGCATCCCTTCGGCCTGCAGAGGGGCACAGTCCGCTTCCTCTGCCTCATAGTGCATCATCGCCCCATGTTCTCTGTAAGCGCTGATCGTGGGAAAAGAAACATCCAGAAATTCCGGAATCCCTCTCCTCAGATGATCCAGGTACTGTGCCGCACTGTATTCTGTAAGGGACTGTTCCCTGACTGCCTTTTTGATCCAGTAAATAAACTTGGTTACCGCAATGCTGTCTTTCAGATATATTTTACGGATGTACGCCAGCTCGGTCTCTGTTTTCACTGCCTTCAGAAGCTCCGTGGGACTGCTTCCCTCTCTGCAGTTCCCATAAGCCCAGAAGATCCGGTACATGGCATAACTCACATTCCGGTCATCATACAGAAGGATACCTCTGCTGCGTCTTCCTGCCAGAAAATACTCCTGCAGAAAAGGCACAATGCTCCAGTAATCCCGAATCCATACACCGGCTTCCCGCATGCTGTCCAGTGTTTCTCTCTGAAGGGAACCTGCCTGCAGAAATACCCAGGCATCTTTTTCGGTAATAAACCCGTAGGACATCAATACCGGATTGTATGCCACATCGTTGCCCCGAAGATTAAACAGCCACATCAGATCGTCCAGTTTGCTGACAAACAATGCCGATGCTTTGCTCTGCCGCATTTTTTCCCGGACTTTCTCCAGCTTTTGTGCCACACTTTCCCCGCAATATTCCACAGGGACTGTCTCTGCACGACTGCAGGGAAAGGCGGGTCTCCCCTTCCAGACCGTATCCACCAGGTCCTGCTCACTGACAATTCTGATCTTTTTTCCGGACAATGCGTTCTCCAACTG
The DNA here is from genome assembly GCA_947385955.1 of uncultured Clostridia bacterium. Classification (GTDB taxonomy): domain Bacteria; phylum Bacillota; class Clostridia; order Lachnospirales; family Lachnospiraceae; genus VSOB01. The sequence continues at coordinate 64,471 of CANDNA010000012.1, read as the reverse complement.
TCTGCCAAAAGCAGCAGTCACCACTCTGCCGTCAAACCCCAGGCTCTGTCCTTCCCACATATTCTGTTCCAGATAAGCGGGAATATCCGGTACCCCTTCTTCCTGCATCCTGAACAGACGAATGCCCGTATCTTCCAGTTCTTTTTCCGCCTGTACGAAATACCGTCCGTCCGTCCAGAGTCCTGCTTCCTCTCCTGACACCACAAGCGTACCGTTGGAACCGGTAAAGCCGGACAGAAATTCCCGTGCCTTGAAATATCCGCTTACATATTCCGAATTGTGAAAATCTGCCGTGGGGACCAGATAATAATCCACTCCCGCCTCTCTCATGGCAGTACGCAGCATCCGCAGCCTCTGCCTGATCTCTTTTTTATCCGTCATGAAATGACCTCTTTTCTTTTTGTCAAATCCTGTTAATACCCCTGCGCCCCGTCACCGTTTAAAATGCTCACGGCAGAAGAAGTGCCGATCCGGTCACATCCGGCATCCAGAAACGCCTCCAGATCCTCTCTGGTCCTGACGCCGCCGGCCGCCTTGATCTTTACCTTCGGGCCAATGTACTTCTGAAACAGGCGGACATCTTCGATGGTAGCGCCGCCGGTACCGAATCCTGTGGAAGTCTTGATATAATCCGCCCCTGCATCGGTAACGGCTCTGCACATGGCAATCTTCTCTTCCTGCGTCAGGAAACATGTCTCTATAATCACTTTCAATATATGTTCACCACATATCTCTTTCAGTGTCCGGATTTCCTCTTCTACCTTATCATAAAGATGATTTTTCACATCGCTGATATTGACTACCATATCAATTTCACCGGCACCGTCACGGATGGCTTCTCTGACTTCCTCTGCCTTGGCATTTGTTACACTGTAACCCAGAGGAAATCCCACCACCGTACAGATATTGATCTTTTTTCCATATTGATCTGCAATCCTTCTGACATAGGCAGGCGGCACACAGACAGAGGCTGTCTGGTATGCAATCGCCTCTTCGCACAGTTTTTCTATATCCTCCCATGTGGCAAAAGGCTTAAGCTGGGTATGATCCACATGGCGCAGCATTTCTTCGTTTGTCATATTAGTTCCTCCTGTTTTTTTATATTCCGTAAGAAAGCATCCGATTCCTGCTTTTTATTATAATATCCTTTCCCTGTTTTTTACAAGTCTATTAATTTTTTCTAAAATTACATGTTTTTCTTGCGCCCCCTGCCGCTCTCATGGTATCATAAAACGTATACATTTCATATAAGTGACTTCTATTATGCCTCGGTATAATACCATTCTATACTCATCCGGTCATCCCCCTGTAAACGTCCTTCGGGCCGACGGACTTTATCTTATATGGTACCCCCTAACGCATGCCCTCCGGGCCGGCGGACTTTGTCCGATGCGGTATATGATTCACTTTCAAATTCTTCACAGAAAGGTGGCGAAAGCTTTATGGACCATAATGTCTATTCAACCATTACACCTGAAATTCTGGCGTTAGCAGAGCTTAGCCTGGAGGCCGGCACCATTGATCCGGCGCTCTATACAAAGTTTGATGTCAAAAGAGGACTTCGTGATTTAAATGGAAAAGGCGTTCTCACAGGACTGACCAATATTTCGGATGTCCGTGCAACAGAAATCATTGACGGGAAAACCGTTCCCGCCCACGGCCATCTGTTCTACCGTGGTTACAATATCAAAGATCTGGTAAATGGCTTTACGGCTGATAAACGTTTTGGATATGAAGAGGTTACATATCTGCTTTTATTTAACAGGCTCCCCAATCAGGCAGAACTGGCCGATTTTACCAGACTGCTGTCCGATTACCGCAGTTCTCTTCCGACCCATTTTGTCAGAGACATTATTATGAAGGCTCCCAGCCGGGATATGATGAACACACTTGCCAGAAGTGTCCTCACCTTATATTCCTACGATATGCTGGCAGATGATACCTCCATTCCCAATGTACTGCGGCAATGCCTGGAACTGATCAGTTTGTTCCCCCTGCTGTCCATTTACGGCTATCAGGCATACAACCATTATCATAACGGCGACAGCCTTTATGTCCATCAGCCCAGGCCCGATCTTTCCACGGCAGAGAATATCCTGCATATTCTCCGTCCTGACAGTTCCTATACCCCTCTGGAGGCGAAACTTCTGGATATTGCCCTGGTAATCCATATGGAACACGGCGGCGGCAACAATTCCTCCTTTACGACGCATGTAGTATCGTCCACTATGACGGATACCTACTCTGTGATTGCGGCTGCCATCGGTTCCCTGAAGGGGCCCCGTCATGGTGGCGCCAACATCAAAGTAGTACAGATGTTTGACGATATGATGGAGCAGATATCCGACTGGACGGATGAAGAGGAAGTGGGAAATCACCTTCGTAAATTATTGCATAAGGAGGCTTTTGACAAAGCCGGGCTGATTTACGGTGTGGGCCACGCGATCTACTCCAAATCCGATCCCAGAGCTGAAATTTTCCGCTCTTTTGTGGAAAAACTGTCAGAAGAAAAGGGTCTGCAGAAAGAGTTTGCCCTGTATTCCCTGGTAGAACGGCTGGCCCCTCAGATCATTGCCCAGGAACGCCAGATGTTCAAAGGTGTCAGCATCAATGTGGACTTCTACTCCGGCTTCGTTTACAAAATGCTGAATCTGCCCACAGAGCTGTACACTCCCATCTTCGCAATTGCAAGAATCGTAGGATGGAGTGCACACAGGCTGGAAGAGCTGGCAACCAACGGCAAAATTATGCGTCCTGCCTATAAGACCCTGTGCACAGACCAGGATTATATCGCAATGGACAATCGCTAATCTCTCCGGCAGGCCGCTCCGGCGGCATACTTTTGGGCCGCTTCAGTGCGGTCCATATCAAAAGAGCTGTTGCTTCCCGGATGATGACTCATCTGTTCTGCAGCAGCTCCTTTGATTCATGACAATAGAAAGTCCGCACACTTATGTAACCTTTCTGTAAAAATCTTATTCTATTATCATCCTGTATTCTTCTTCCTCCTCATCCTCCACGTCATCGCATAATGCAGCATAAAACCGTTTCCCGATCAAGGTTCTTAACCTTTGAATATCTGACAGATTGGAGGAGCCAAACTCCTGATAACAGACAGTCTCGCTCGTTTCATTCAGCCTGTCATAAAAATCGGTAACGTATACAGAAAACTCATCCAAAATACCTTCAATAGGAATCTGGGTAAGATTCCTGGGGGAAGCGTCTTCCTCACCAAAGCACTCCGGCTCCATCTCAAACGAAAGAGAGGTGACAAAAATATCTTCGCCGTCATAGGGTGATCTGGTCTTATAAATCCCTGTTTCTATTTTCTGAAAATCAGGGTTCCTGTATTTTTCCGGTAGATACTCTCTGAAGTTTTTCATTCCGGGTTTCTCCTTCTATTCTCAGATTTCCTTTATGTGACATCTCCGATTTTACAATCCCAGATATTTCTTCTGTGCTTTCGAGGTCATCACACCAAACCCGACCACCACAATGAAAAATACCACTGCCATAACAAGCTGTACCATTGTCAGACCGCCATACAGATCATTGAGCACCCCCACTACACCGCAGACCAGCGCACAGACTCCCATCACAATCGTTTTCCCATACATATACTGCACATACCCCGGAATATCCTTTGCTTTGGAAAGGTCCGCATCCTTACTCACCATGATCCCTTTGGCCAGCTCCCCGGTCTGCTTCATTTTCACTGCGGCATAGACCAGATATCCGCCAAAAAACGCCATAAACACGTCCAATATCAAATCCATCTTTTTTCTCTCCTATGTAATCAGCCTTCGATCCCCAGAAAACCACACACCATTTCTGCCATCTCATCTGCTTCACAGATATGATCGTGCAGAACAGGAGCCGTACGGATTTCTTCCACTGCTCCCGGCACTGCGATCCCCGATATCCGGGAAAGTTCATCTGCCAGTGCGAAATCGTCCATGTCCTCACAGGAAGTCCGGATAGATTCCATTACACTTCTGGTAAACTTAAACGGACTGGCTGTGGAAGCAATCACTGTCTTTTTATGATCTCCGGTTTCTTTTCTGTATGTTTCATACACCACAGAAGCCACCGCAGTATGCGGGTCCAGGACATAGCCTGTTTTTTCATACATAGTCCGGATGCGCTCTCCGGTTTCCTGCATGGATGCATAACCGCCATAAAAGTCTTTCAGCTCCTGCCGCATAGCTTCTTCTATCGTATAGACACCTTCTTTTGCAAGCGCCGCCATCAAAGCCGCATTTTTATCCCCATCCGCTCCGGCAATCTGATAAATCAGCCGTTCCAGATTGCTGGAAATCAGAATATCCATAGAAGGGGAACTGGTCAGTACAAACTCCCGGTTTCTGTCATACGTGCCGCTCTGGAAAAAGTCATACAGCACCTTATTTTCATTGGATGCACAGATCAGCCTGTCAATCGGCAGCCCCATATGCTTTGCATAATAAGCAGCCAGGATATTGCCAAAATTGCCGGTGGGAACCACTACGTTGATCTGTTCTCCGCTCTTTATCTTTTCCTCTTTTAAAAGTGTGGCATAGGCATACACATAGTATACAATCTGCGGCACCAGCCGGCCAATATTAATGGAATTGGCAGAAGAAAACTGAAACCCATGAGCATCCAGCCTGTTCTTCAGCCCCTCATCCGCAAAAATCTTCTTGACCCCTGTCTGGGCGTCGTCAAAATTACCATGAATGCCTGCCACAAAGGTATTGCTTCCCTTCTGTGTCACCATCTGTTTTTCCTGGATCGGGCTGACGCCATTCTTAGGATAGAAAACCACAATGCGGGTGCCTTCCACATCTGCAAACCCTGCCAGCGCCGCCTTTCCCGTATCCCCGGAAGTAGCGGTCAGAATCACAATCTCATTCCCGATCTGATTCTTTCTGGCCGCCGTGGTCATCAGATGCGGCAGTATGGAAAGCGCCATATCCTTAAAGGCAATGGTAGCGCCATGAAACAGCTCCAGATACCAGGCACCGTCCGCCTCCCTTAACGGTGCAATCTTCTTTGTATCAAATTTGCTGTCATAAGCCTTTGCAATACAGTCTTTCAACTCTTCTTCCGTATAATCCGTCAGATACAGCTTCATAATCTCATAGGCAGTTTCCTGATAGCTCATACCTGCATATTCTTCCAGGGTTCTGTCCAATGCAGGAATCCTCTCCGGAACAAACAGCCCGCCGTCATCGGCCAGCCCTTTTAAAACAGCCTGAGAAGCCGGTATCGGCTTACTTCCATTTCTGGTGCTCTTATATAAAATCTCCATCTTTGTCTTTCCTTTCGTATCTCAGTTACGGCTTTTACCGTCGTTACAGCCATGCCAAAGTATATCACAAAGCAGCCCTTCCCGCAACAGGCAGCCGGGGATTTATCGGGATAACCATCCGGCAATCCCGGTATCCCTCTCTTTTTCTGTCCTACGGAGGATATTAGCGGTTCTTAGTGTTTCGCCAGTAAACTGCAATTTCCGTGCACGGATGCACGGAAAAGGCCGATTTGCGCCCGGATGGCGCATAGCGGCCGGTTGCGCGGCCTGACAAAATCTCCGCCGAAACACTTAGAACTGCTTATATCCGCAGTCCGGCACAGAAAAAGAAAGGGACGCCAGGATTGCCGGATACGCTCTCCACTCTCAGGAAAAAAATTCATGTCCCCCATATTGGAACAGCCTGGTCAGATGATTGTCGAACCACTGCATTTTCTCCGGTGCAGCTCCTTTTCTGGACACAAAATAGAGGGCCCCTTCTGAATAATCTTCACCCAAAAGCGCCCGTTCCACTGCTTCTATTGTTTCATCCGAAATCTTGACTCTCTGATAGCGGCCGTCCCGGATCGGAGAAAACTGAAAACACCCGTTGCTTTTCTGAAATACCACACCTTCCACCGTATCCGGAAATGCACTGTCCCTGACCCGGTTCAAAATCACATTTGCCACCAGTATTCTGCCGTTTAAATCCTCGCCCCCGGCCTCCGCCTCCACGATTCTGCATAAAATCTGAAAATCTTTTTCGGAAAGGTATTCCGCCTGGCGTTCCAGTACCTGGTAATCAATGACTCTCTGTCCGGAATCCGCCCTGTCTATACTGCCAATCATACTGCTGGCTTCCTCTTCCCGGAGCCCTTCCTGTAACTGCATACGAAAAGCAGGCGTTGCCGCATAACGGCTCCGTTCCACTATTTTCAGGCAACAGAAAGAAGCCAGAACGATCATATTGCACAGGAAAAGCGAAAGAACATATTTTCTATACATAATCTCTTCACCCATATCATTCTATACAGGTTGTACCAAAATTATGCAGAAAACTGGAAAAATTATGTAATTTCCAAAAACGCCCTTACTGGCAAGAGAGCCGGCTTTGTGTTATGATAATAGAACAAAAGAAACCCTGACAAAGAATCAGTAAAAGGAGTCTGCCCATGCAACTGCCCGGTGTTTGTACCGCACAAAAAAAAGACGGAAGCATTTACTTCCGCGCTTCCGTTACCTATCGCAGCAAGCACATCAGTCTGGGCAGTTTTTCCTCTTCCCGGTCTGCCCACCAGGCATATCAGGAAGCGCTGCACATTCTGAATGACACCACCGTCACCTTTCTGTCTTATCATCCCGGTCTTTCCCTTCCCTTTGGGAAATGGGTCAGCCTGATGAATTTCCGGGACAACGGGCTCTATATTGCCAATCCGATCTATATCCGCATCCGGTATTTTGAATATTATCTGACCCAGGACACTGTCCTGAAATTTGACCTGGATGATTTATTTTATTATTCTTCCCATAAAATCATGAAACGGGGAAACCGTCTGTTTATCTCCGATTATGGTATGCAGACCGGCATCGGCGCACGTTACGGTATCAAAAGCTATGCCGTGGAAGGCCGTGATTTCCGTTTTGTCAACGGAGACAATCTGGATTTCCGGTATGAAAACATCGAAATCCTCAACTGTTTTCATGGTGTCAGCCGGGTCACAAAGGCCGGAAAGCCATACTACAAAGCCAAAATCCATATCAACGGAGATTATATCATCGGTTATTATGAAACAGACATACAGGCAGCCATTGCCTATAACAAAGCCATTGACCTCCTGAAAAAAGCAGGTGTTACCAGGCAGTATGTACCCAATTACATGGAAAATGTCTCTCCGTCCCTCTATGCGGACCTGTATGACAGGCTGTCTGTCTCCCCCCGGATTCTGTCTTACAGACCGGAATCTGTCTCCCGGCCTGAGGATGGAAACGCTGCCTCTACAGCGTCCCCTTTGTAGACCACACCCCGTCAATCCGGGGTTCATGCATCGTCGCCTCATCCAATGCCCTGGCAAACGCCTTAAAGCTGGCTTCTGCAATATGATGATTGTTAAAGCCGCTGAGCTGCTTCAGATGCAGATTCATCCCTGCCGAATAGGAAACGGCATAAAAAAAGTCATGAATCATCTCCGTATCCAGACCGCCGATCCTGTCTACTGTATAAGTCTCCTCAAAGCTCAGATAAGGACGCCCTGACAGGTCAATGGCACACAGTACCAGTGCTTCATCCATAGGCAGCAGCATACTGCCATAACGCCGGATGGCCTTCTTTTCTCCCAGAGCCTGCCGGATGGCTTCTCCCAGTACGATTCCCACATCCTCAACGGTATGGTGACAGTCCACCTGCAAATCCCCTTTACAGGTAATCTCCAGATCAAACAGTCCGTGACGGGCAAAACCGTCCAGCATATGATCCAGAAAGCCGATTCCGCTCTCTGACCGGCAGTTCCCGCTGCCGTCCAGATTCAGCCGGACCGTAATATCCGTTTCCCTGGTGCTGCGCTTCACCTGTGCCGTTCTCTGTTCCATAGTTTTGTCCCTCCTTTGTGTTTGTGCCACATGCCCTGTGATGCTCCCTGCTTTTTCTTCCATAGAGCCTATTTGGAAGCATAGTCAATCATACAGATACTCAGCTTGGCCGGCTCACTGATACCGTCCAGCTTGGCATTTTTCGTATATTCCCACATAGTATACCGGTACGGATAATCCGGCGTATCCTGATCCTGGGTCAGCCAGACATCATAACTGATCAGCTTGGATAAGTCCACTCTCCGGATCAGCCATTCCTTATCTCCATAGAGCATCACCTTATAGCCTGCCTGCTCCACCGCATCCAGAAATGTCCTGGCGATCTCTGTTTTACTGTCCCTGGATAAGCCCTGTACCCGCGCCGTATCATTTTTCACATACTCCATATCAAAAGCCACCGGATAGACCACTGTAAATCCCTGCAGACCTTCTATCACCCGATAAGCCTCTTCCAGCGCTTCCTCTTTGGTCACTGCCTGAGAAAAAAAGGTAACGCCCACATCCATACCGGCCTCCGTGGCCTTATTGATATTTTCATAAAACATTTCATCCGCCATCAGATTCCCGCTTCCATATCCCCTGGAACCGATCTGTATCATGGCAAATTCCACCCCGGCCTTTTTCAGCTTTTCAAAATTGATATCCCCGTCCTCTGCAGATACCCGGATGCCCACACGGGACACTCTCTCACTGTCCTCATAATACTTCATAATCGGATACTGATAAACCAGGCCGGAATAATCATAGGTGTTCTTAGTCAGATAAGGATTGATACTGACCCATTCCTCTGTCCCGTCCTCCGCCACCAGCTTTGTATGTTTGCCGTCCGTGGAAGGATCCTGTTCCTTCTCTTCTTCCTTCTCTTTTTTCTTTTTCTCTTCTTCCTCAGGACTCTCTGTCTCGTCATACATATGCCAGAAATCCAGATCGTCACTGGTCAGCGTACTGCCGGATATATACGGATCTGTCCCGTCTGCTGCCGCCCCTGCACGCTCTTCTCCTTTGTCATCCGTCTTTGCCGCCTCCTGCCTGATATCGGTATCCTGCCTGGTCCCGGAAGGCTTTTTATTGTTCAGCACCACCGCGCCAATCACTGTAACCGCAAATAAAAGAACACCTACCATCATATAGATAAGCGGAACTCCCGAATTTTTATCATCAAAATCATCTGACAGTTTCATAAACGCTCCTCATCCAAAACCGTTGTTTTCTTCCGGAATACATGCTATACTTTTTCCCTATCATATACTACTTCATCTGAAAATACAAGCGAAAGGATTTTCCATGAAAGCAAAGACATTCTTTCCGTCCCTGTGTCTCTTTTCCCTTTTCTGCCTCCTGCTCTCCGGCTGCGGGAAAAATATGACACCAGTGTCAAAAACAGATTTCTGTATGGACACTTCCGTCACCGTTACCCTGTATGATACCGGCAGACTTTCCTACTCTGACTGCGAAAAACTGCTGGATAACTGTTTTTCACTGTGCAGATCATATGAAGACATGTTCAGCCGTACAAAAGAAGGAAGTGATATCTGGAATATCAATCATGCAGGCGGCGCTCCCGTCCGGGTATCTGCGGAAACTGCCGGGCTGCTTCAGACAGCGCTGTATTATTGCCGGGAAACAGACGGCGCCGTTGATATTACAATCGCGCCCCTGTCCGCCCTGTGGAATTTTTCTTCCGCCTCACTGAAAGGTACCGATACGCATACCCTGCCTGACCGCCAGCAGATTCAAGCGCTGCTTCCCTGTGTGGACTATCAAAAAGTACAGATAACCGGCACTACAGTCACCCTGAAAGAGCCGGGCACCGCACTGGATCTGGGCTGTATTGCCAAAGGCTATATTGCAGACCGGCTGAAAGATTACCTGAAAGAACAGGGCATCGGAAGCGCCGTAATCAATCTGGGAGGAAATGTGCTGACACTGGGCAGCAAACCGGATGGCTCACCGTTTCGTCTGGGCATCCAGAAGCCGTTTGACTTAAGAGGCACTCCCATTGCCGTTCTGTCCGTTTCGGACGCTTCCCTGGTATCCTCCGGTGTATACGAACGATATTTTGAAGCGGACGGAATCCTCTACCACCATCTTCTGAATCCCCGGACAGGGATGCCGGAGCAAAACGGCCTGCTTGGCGTCACCATCCTGTCCGATTCCTCCACAGACGGCGACATCTTAAGCACTGCCTGCTTTCTGCTGGGGCCGGATAAAGGCATGGCCTATGTCGAGTCTCTGCCGGGGGTGGAAGCTGTCTTTATTACGGAAGATTATGTCCTGCACCCCAGCTCCGGCCTTTCCGGGCTTCTGCAAACGCCGTAGGCGTCATATGCACACAGCTCTGAAACGCACGCAGGAATGTGGAATAATCCTGAAATCCACATTCCTCGCTTACCTTTGCCGCGGACAGACCCTCCAGCAGCTTTTCCCTGGCTGCCGCAATTCTTTTTTCCGTTACATAACGGTGGATCGTATAGCCGGTTTCCTGTTTAAACAGACGCATCATATGATATTTGCTGATATAAAAAGTCTCTGCCAGCGCGTCAATGGAAATTTCTTCAAACAAATGCTCCCGGAGGTAGGCAAGCAAATCCATTACTTTGGGATTGTATATGGCTCCCGGTCGGCTCCTTTTTTCCCTCTCCTCTTCCAGACAGAGCCTGTTTACCGCCAGCAGGAACAGCTCAAACAAAAGCGCCCGCTCCCGTTCCCAGCCATACCGCTCCTCTCCTGTTTCCATCCTGGCCAGCAGCCGGCCGGCCTCCGTATCCCTGAATTCTTTTACCCGCAGCACATAGGATTTTTTCTCTGCCGCCTGGGAAAAACAAAGCATGGCATCATAATTTCCCCAGCTGCTGTTTTCCAGGCACCGGTCGGAAATATAGAGCACGGTTCTTTCATAGGGTACAGTATTGTCTATTGTGGGCTTGTGAATGTCGAATCGGTTTACCAGTACGATATCCCCCGGCTCCAGTACATAGGATCTGCCCTCGATCATATAAGTCACATTGCCCCCATAAAATACAATGATTTTATAAAAATCATGATAATGCAGCTGCATCTCTCCGCCATAGCTGTCCTTTAAATGGAACAGCCGGAAAGGTTCCCGCAAATATCCGGTTTTTTCATAATTTTCCATACCATCCCCCTGTCTTTCGCCGCCTGCTGCCTGTTCGTTTCCTTCTTTTGGGTTAGTATGACACAGGAAAGCATTTTTTGCAATAATCAAAGCAATATTTATTATTTAACTATGAAATAATGACTGTTATAGTAGAACTACCAGGAGGTGGCAGGTATGGAAATGATTTTTAAAAAATATCACAAATCCGAACGGAATGCAGAAAAAAATTATCTGATTTACGACCCGACTCACAATCAGATCCAGTTTACCAGTGATTTATACAAATCCATCTCACACAGGAACTTTGTACAGAACTGTGAAAACATCCTGATCGGCCCCATCTTAAACGGACAGGATATGAGCCTCCGTGTCCTGACAGCCGACGGTGCAGAGGTTTCCGCCAATTCCGGCGCACAGCAGATATTTGAAGCCTATCTGAGAGATCAGGGGTATGCCGCTGCAAATACCGGAGACATCGCAGATGCAACGATCCAGGCCTTCGGTACGGTCTATTACTTCCCTGCCTGATTCAGATTTTATCCGCAAATATATTTTTATAACCCTCTCCGTATATTTCGGAGGCGCTTGTAATAATCATGAACGCACCCGGATCTTCTTCTTTGACAATGCTTTCTATTCCGGGAGCCTGCTGCTTTTTCGTCACACACATAATGACTTTTTTATCCTGGCTGCTGTAGGCGCCCTTGCCCTGCAGATACGTAACGCCGATATCGATTTCTCCCAGGATCCGCTCTGTAATTTTCTCAGGACTGTCACTGATAATATAGATCAGTTTGGCTTCGTCCGTGCCGTAAAGCACCATATCCAGCACAAAAGACATAATAAAAACCGCAATCAATGCATACAGTACCACATCCATATTTCCAAATACCAGGCCGGAAAGAGATGCGATCATAACATCCGTTATCAGAAACAGGGAACCTGTCCTCATATGCGGATACCGGATCCGCAGTACCTTGATGATAATATCCATACCGCCTGTGGTGGCGCCTGCCCGAAACACCAGGCCCAGCGCCGCTGCCGTCAGTGCTCCTCCCGCTATGGCTGCCAGGATCGGCTCGTTGGTCAGGGCGCCTCTGGGCGCCAGAATATCCGTTGCCATGGAAACTGCAAAAATAGCATAAAAAGTAGACAGAATAAATTTCCAGCCGAATTTCCAGATTCCCAGCAGGATCAACGGAACATTCAGCAGCAAAATCAACATACCTGTTCCGATTCCGGTAAACCGGTTAATCAATATAGCAATTCCGGTAATCCCGCCCGGTGCCAGATTGTTGGGGTCCAGAAACAGGCTGACCCCTGCCGCATAAATCAGCGAAGCCAGTGTAATCATCAGATAATTCCTTATCCTGCGCCTGATCTGTTTTCCATCCATACCTGTTCCTCATTTCTCTTTTATATACTGGTCGCCACGACTCTTGGTTGATAATGTTCCCTTTCCAGTGCGGAAATAATCTGCTTTTTATGTTCGGTTCCAAAGGCTTCCATTGTAATACGCAGCTCCACAGCAGCATTTCTGTTGGTGGATACAAACTGATTATGCTCCAGCTTGATCACATTCCCGTTTTCTTTTGCAATCACAGAAGCCACCCGGCAGAGTTCACCCGGCTTATCCGGCAGCAGAACCGAAACGGAAAAGATTCTGTCCCGGAAAATCAGTCCCTGCTGTACCACCGAGGACATGGTAATAATGTCCATATTGCCTCCGCTTAAAATCGAAACCACTTTTTTGTTTTCCGGTTTAAGCTGTTTCAAGGCTGCCACTGTTAAAAGCCCCGAATTTTCCACCACCATCTTATGATTTTCCACCATATCCAGAAACGATACCACCAGTTCCTTATCCTCTACTGTCAGGATATCATCCAGATTGGCCTGTATATACGGGAAAATGACAGTTCCCGGTGTTTTCACCGCAGTGCCGTCGGCTATGGTATTGACACCGGGCAGCGTAGTGACTTTTCCGTTTTTGATAGATTCCTGCATACAGTTAGCGCCTGCAGGCTCCACACCGATCACTTTGATCTTGGGATTCAGCAGCTTGGCCAGTGTGGACACACCTGTAGCCAGTCCGCCTCCTCCAATGGGAACAAGGATGTAATCCACCAGCGGAAGCTCTTTGAAAATCTCCATTGCAATCGTTCCCTGACCCGTGGCCACTGCCTCATCGTCAAAGGGATGAATAAAGGTATAGCCATGCTCCTTGGCCAGCTCATATGCATGGGCACAGGCTTCATCATATACATCTCCGTGCAGCACCACTTCCGCACCATAACTTTTCGTCCTTGTCACCTTCATCAGCGGCGTGGTGGTAGGCATTACAATGGTGGCTTTTGCCCCATAGCACCCGGCTGCATAAGCCACTCCCTGGGCATGGTTCCCTGCTGAAGCAGTGATCAGTCCCTTTCTGCGCTCCTCTTCACTGAGGGTACTCATCTTGTAATAAGCGCCGCGTACCTTATAAGCTCCTGTAAACTGCATATTTTCCGGTTTTAAATAGATTTTGTTTCCCGTCATTCTGCTCAGATAATCGCTGTATACCAGCTTTGTCTCCAGCGTTACTTTTCTGACGATTTCCGAGGCTTCCTCAAATGCCTCCAAAGTCAGCATTTTCTCACTCATTTGCTCCCACTCCTTTGATATCAAACAGTGCATTCACGAATTCATCCGAATCAAATTTCTGCAGATCGTCTATGGTTTCACCCACACCAATGTATTTTACCGGTACATGCAGCTCAGACTGGATGGCAACTGCAATACCACCCTTGGCCGTACCATCCATTTTGGTCAGGATGATACCGGTCAGATGGGTTACTTCCCCGAAATCCCTTGCCTGCTGCAATGCATTCTGCCCGGTTGTACCATCCAGTACCACCAGATTTTCCCGATGAGCCTGGGGAAATTCCTTTTCTATAATCCGGTCAATCTTTTTCAGCTCTTCCATCAGATTCCGTTTGTTGTGAAGCCGGCCGGCCGTATCGCATAACAGCACATCCGCCCCTCTTGCCTTTGCCGCATGGACCGCATCATAAATCACAGAAGCCGGATCCGAGCCTTCCATGCCTCCCACAATCTCCACACCGGCACGATGGGCCCATTCTGTCAACTGTTCCCCGGCCGCCGCCCGGAAAGTATCCGCCGCCGCCAGTATCACCTTTCTGCCCTGCTCTTTCAGTTTTCCCGCCAGCTTGCCTACCGAAGTGGTCTTTCCCACACCGTTGACACCGATCACAAGCACCACCGACTGCTGCTTTTCAAAATCATAAGCCGTTTCCCCTACCTGCATCTGCTCCCGGATGCTGTCGATCAGAAGCTGCTTGCAGGCAGAAGGCTCTTTGATATGATTTTCCTTTACCTGTGCCCGCAGCCTCTCCAGAATGGAATTGGCAGCATTGACACCGATATCTCCCATAATCAGTATTTCTTCCAGTTCCTCGTAAAAGTCCTCGTCAATCATAGAATAACCGTTAAATACGGAATCAATTCCATGCACGATGTTATCTCTTGTCTTACTCAGACCTGCCTTCAGACGGCTGAAAAATCCTTTTTTTTCTCCGCTCATTGTTTCTACGGCTCCCTTCTTTCTTATGTATCAGGCATCCAGCTCACTGTCAATGAGATTCACGCTGACCAGGGTGGAAATCCCCTTTTCCTGCATGGTAATCCCATACAGTCTGTCCGCCCGTTCCATCGTCCCCCTCCGGTGAGTGATCACAATAAACTGGGTGTTCTTTGTCAGCTTATGCAGATATTTTACAAAACGCCCCACATTGTTTTCATCCAGCGCCGCCTCAATTTCATCCAGAAGGCAGAACGGGGAAGGTTTCAGATTCTGGATGGCAAATAGAAGTGCAATGGCAGTCAGCGCTTTCTCCCCGCCGGAAAGCTGCATCATATTCTGAAGCCTCTTTCCGGGCGGCTGTGCAATGATACGGATCCCAGCCTCCAGAATATCCTCCTCTTCCTGCAGTTCCAGGGTTCCCTTTCCTCCGCCGAACAGTTCTTTAAACACCTTGTCAAATTCTTTTCCGATCTGAGCGAATTTTTCCCGGAACTGTTTTCTCATGGCGCCATCCAGCTCATCGATCAGCCCCAGCAATGTCTGCTCAGCCTCCATCAGATCATCATGCTGATTTTTCAGAAATCCATAACGTTCCATCAGATTCCGGTAATCCTCAATGGCATTGACATTGACATCACCCAGCTTCCGGATCTGCTCCTTTAAAGCTGCGATTTCTTTTTTCATCCCCGCCAGGTCATTCAGATCTTCCCTGCGCAGCAGCGCCGCATCGCTGAGCGTAATTTCATATTCATCCCACATGTAATTGATCTGGGCTTCCAGAGAACTTTCCAGCTTTTCCATCTGTCCATGCAGACGGTACACCTCTTTGTCCAGACGGCTCTTCTGTTCTGCCAGCTCTTCCCGTACGGCAAAAAAATTCTTCTGCCGCTCTCCCAGCATTTCTTTTCGTACCAGACCGGCTCTCATCTTCTCTTCTGTCTGATCACCGCTGATACGGGAATGGGAGATGGTTTTTTCAATCTCACCGATATCCGCCTGTTTTCTGACAATCTCTTCTGCATTTTTCCCAAGCTCTGCCTCGATTTCGGCCAGCTCCGTAGAAAGGCGCCCGATCTCCCCATCAATACGGTCCACATTCTGCTGTTTGAATTTCTGCTGCTGCCGGAATTTTTCCGCTTCCACCTCCCATTCGGATACCTGGGCAGTCTGTCTGGATTCTTCCATGCGCTGTGCTTCCAAAACCGCCTGATATTCCCGGATCTGTGCCTGCACTTCTCTTTCCAGTTCTTCTGATGCAGTCAGTTCCCCGGCGGTTTTTTCCTTCTCCTCGCCGACCTGCAGGATCTGTCTGCCAATCTCCTCCTGTTCTTCCTGCAGAGAACCAAAACCCTGTTCGGTCGCATTCCACTTTTCTTCTGCTGCAATCACATTCAGCCGCGCCGTATTCTGCTCAATAAACCGTTCCTGCAGCATCTGCCGGGTCGTTTCCAGCTCTTTTCTCAGGCAGTTCCTTTCTTCCTTGATATTTTCAATATCCTGCTGAATCCTCTGTGTCTCTTTCAGGCATCCGGCAACACGCTCTTCCAGTTCCCGTATCTCCCTTCTCCTGCCCAGCAGATTGGAACTGTTTTTAAACGCACCGCCGCTGATGGCGCCTCCCGGAACAAACAGCTCTCCTTCCAGTGTCACCATACGGATGCTGTGATCATATTTTCCGGCAATTTTTACAGCATGATCCATCGTATCCACTACCAGAATACGTCCCAGCAGAGAACTGGCCACATCCCGATAAGTTTCCCCGATCTGGACAAGAGAATCCGCAAGCCCGATCACACCTGTTTCTGAAAGAGCCTGCGTCTGTTTAAATTCCTGTATATTCCTGATACCGGTCAGAGGCAGGAAGGTGGCCCGTCCGCTTTTGGTCCGCTTCAGAAACCCGATCATCCGCTTGGCTGTTTCTTCATCCTCTGTCACAATATTCCTGATGCTGCTGCCCAGTGCTGTCTCAATGGCCGTTTCATACCGTTTTTCCACTTTTATAATATCTGCCACCACGCCTATCACACCTGAGCCGGAACCGGTGCTTTTCTGTTCCATGACCTTTTTGACACTGTTTCCATAACCTTCATAGCGCTCTGTCAGTCCCACCAGCGCTTCCAGTCTGGATTTTTCCTGATGATAAAGCGCCTGGGCTTCTCTCAGTTCCCCGTCTTTACTGCCTAGTTCCGGCTTGATCTGCCCGATCCGCATCTCCTGCGATTTCTGCTTTTCATTCAGCTCTTCTATCGCAGTACAGACAGTCTGAAATTCTTCTTTGAGCCGGAGAATGGTCTCCTTCTGCTCTGCTTCGTCCGATTTGGCCCGCAACAGTCTGGAATTTAACTCTGCCTTCCTGATCTGTGCCTGTTCTAACATGGTATCACAGCGTTCCATCCGGGAACGGATTGCCGCCCGCTCGTTCAATGCCCCTATAATGGCGTTCTTGCCATTCTCGATTCTGGCATTGTAGTCTTCGATCACACGCTGCACCTGTTCCAGCAGGGCAACGGCTTCTTCTCTGGCCCGCTCCACTTCTCCGGCCTTTTCGTCCGTCCTGCGCTTATCCTCCAATATGACATTTTTGTCATTTTTTCTGGCATCTATCTCACCGGTCACGGTCTCCTGACGGCGCTTCAGATGCTCCGCATTCCCCTGTGCCGAATGAATCTGCTCCTGCAGCACATTGATCTGCCCTTCCAGCTTCCCTCTCATCACGCTGGTATCCGTCAGAGTCTGCCTGGCTTCTTCTATGGTTTTTTCCAACTGTTCCAGTTCGCCCTGGACCTGCTCGTATTCTTCTTTTGTTTTCTCATAACGTTCTGTGGTTTCCTGCAATTCTCCGTCAGCAATCCGGTATTTTTCTTCTGCTTCTCCAAGCTGCTTTCTGATCTGCTGGTTTTCCACAAGAAACAGATTCACATCCAGCGTTTTCAGCTCTTCTTTTTTACGCAAATACACCCTGGCTGTTTCCGACTGCTTCTCCAGCGGGCCGATCTGTTTTTCCAGCTCTGCCAGGATATCCCTGACCCGGAGCAGATTCTGTTTTTCATCCTCCAGCTTTTTCTGGGCTGTATTCTTTCTTCGTTTAAATTTGACAATGCCTGCCGCTTCATCAAACAGTTCCCGTTTTTCCTCCGGCTTTCCGCTCAGGATCTTGTCGATCTGGCCCTGACCGATGATAGAGTATCCTTCCTTGCCAATACCGGTATCGTAAAACAGTTCATTGACGTCCTTCAAACGGCAAATGCTCCCATTGATGGAATATTCGCTTTCTCCCGACCGATAGATCCTCCTGGCAACCGTAACTTCATCATAATCAATCGCAAGCTGATGGTCCCCATTGTCCAGTGTAATCGCCACATAAGCATAACTCAGCGGCTTTCTGGTCTCTGTTCCTGAAAAAATAACATCCTGCATGGAAGCGCCCCGAAGCTGCTTGATCCGCTGTTCTCCAAGCACCCACCGGACCGCATCGGCCACGTTGCTTTTTCCGCTGCCGTTAGGCCCTACAATACCGGTGATCCCGTTGTGAAACTGAAACTTGATTTTATTGGCAAAGGACTTAAATCCCTGTACCTCTATGCTTTTTAAATACATATATAACGTTACCTGCTTATCCTGTTTCCGGAAAGAAGCGCCTGATAGGCTGCCTGCTGTTCCGCATGCTTCTTCGTCCTGCCGCTTCCCTCCCCGATTTTCCGATTGTCTATCATGGCTTCCACCCGAAACTGCTTGTCATGCTCCGGTCCCGATTCTTCCACCAGGACATAGTGCAGCCTGCCTTCCCCCTCTTTCTGCACCTGTTCCTGCAGAATCGTCTTACTGTCATAAAACAATTGCTTATTCTCCAAATCGGACAGCACAAACCTGTCTATAAACTCTCTGGCACAGGAAAGGCCGCCGTCCAGATAAATGGCGCCGATCAGCGCTTCCAGCACATCCGATGTGATGGATTCCCTGTTTCTGCCACCGGTTGCCTCTTCTCCCTTGCCCAAAAAAATAAATCTGCCCAGTTCAATATCTCTGGCACAAAACGCCAGCGCCGGTTCACAGACCATAGAAGAGCGTTTTTTTGTCAGTTCCCCTTCCGACAGTCTGGGATTGGTTCTGTACAGATAATCACTGGAAACCAGCTCCAGTACCGCATCTCCCAAAAACTCGATTCTCTCGTAATCTTCCCATTTGTTTATTTTCTGTTCATTGGCATAAGAACTGTGAGTCAGCGCCTGTTTCAGCAGTTTTTTGTCCTGAAACGTATAGCCGATCCGCTCCTCCAGCAGTTCCATTGTCATTTGATTATGCATTGTCATGTTCCGCCTGCTCTTTTTCCGTCACCGCATGTCTGATCCACTGTAAAGCCTCTCCCACTTTTGTCATTTTTTCGGCTTCTTCGGGCGGTACTTTCAATTCAAACACTTCTTCGATCCCTGACACGATCTGAAACAGATCCAGGGAATCCGCTCCCAGATCCTCCACAAAGGTCTCTTCCTCTGTAATCTCATTGGGATCAACACTCAGTACACCCGCGATGACCGCTTTCAGCTTATCAAATTCCATAGTAAACCAGCCCTTCCTATGCTTCCTCTTTCGGTACAATCTGTTCTCTGATTTTATCGTTTATCTTCTGTTCCTGAAAGGCAATACACTGCAGAATGGAATTTTTTATCTCCACTGATTTGGAACTGCCGTGAGTTTTGACCACAAGGCCATGCAGCCCCAGCAGAGGAGCGCCTCCATACTGTTCCAGATCAAATGCTTTCAGCGTTTCTTTTAACGCCGGCTTCACCAGAAGTGCGCCGATCTTACTGCGCAGCGTAGACATCATGCCCTTTTTCACTTCCTGGATCAGTGCACCGCCCACGCCTTCATACATTTTCAAAATCACATTTCCCACAAATGCCTCGCAGACAATTACATCAGCAGCCCCCAGCGGGATATCCCTGGCTTCCACACTGCCAATAAAATTCAGGTCATGACACTCTTTTAAAAGAGGAAAGGTCTCTTTTACCAGTGCATTTCCCTTTTCCTCTTCTGCACCGATATTCACAATGCCCACCCGGGGCCGCTTGACTCCCATAATATGTTCCATATAAATCGAACCCATTTTCGCAAACTGCACCAGATGGGACGGACGGGCATCCACATTCGCTCCACAGTCAATCAAAAGCGCCACTCCATTGACTGTGGGAATCACCGGCGCCAGCGGCGGCCGCTCCACTCCTTTGATCCTGCCTACCAGCACCTGCCCGCCTACCAGTACTGCTCCTGTACTGCCCGCAGACACAAAGGCATCACAGCTTCCTTCTTTCACCAACTTCATGCCCTTTACAATAGAAGAATCCTTCTTGGCCCGAATCGCAGCCACCGGAGGTTCCGCCGTTTCAATTATCTCCGATGCGGGTACGATCTCTATCTGTCCTTCCGGTACGGTATATTTTGCAAGCTCTGCCTTCACGGCATCCTCCCTGCCCACCAGAAATACTTTTATTTTCCGGCTTTCCAGAACTGCTTCCACGGCGCCTTTTACCACCTCAGCCGGGGCATTGTCGCCCCCCATCGCATCCACCGCCACATTGATCCATTCACTCATTTCCATTTCCTCCCGTCGAGATACACCTGATATAAATATACTAAACCCACAGCCAAAAAGCAAGGAAAGAAAAGCCGGTCTCTCCCCGGCCAATTGATACACTGCAAAAAGGACACTTCTTCAATCAGAAATGTCCTAAAGCTGACTTTTTACATATGCTCCGTTCTCACGGTATCATATGTCATGTTCTTTCAACTGCACAAGGCGGCGGATCAGTCAACGCTGATGATCTCCTTCTTGTTGTAAGACCCACAGGCCTTGCATACTCTGTGAGGAACCATCAAAGCGCCGCATTTGCTGCACTTCACCAAAGTAGATGCACCCATTTTCCAGTTTGCTCTACGTTTGTCTCTTCTTGCTTTGGAAGATTTATTTTTCGGACAGATAGACATCGTTACACCTCCTTACCCGCGTTAAAAATATCTTTTATCGCTGCCAATCTGGGGTCGGGAACGAAAGTGTCGCATGCACATGCTCCCTCATTCAAATCCTTACCACATACACTGCAGATCCCTCTGCAGTCCGGTCTGCATAAGATTTTCATTGGCCAGTTAACCAGAATTTCATGGTACACAAGCTCGTCCACATCGAATTCATATCCTGTAAGGCTCTCTTCTTCCTCCGAAGCAGCCGCTCCAATCTCCGGCATAACCGCCGCAGTTGAAAATTCCAGAGAAAAAGGATAAGATACCTCCTTCAGACAGCGGTCACAGGCAAGCAATACAGACACTTCCATATTTCCTGTTATCTGTGCTCTTCCTTTTCCGGTATTGACAATGGTAAGAAACACCGGAGATTTTTTATCAATCGTATACCGGTCTTTCCCATACTGTAAAACAGACGGTGTAAATGTAACTTCTCTCTGCTCTGTTTTCCCCTCTGTTGTCAATACATCCGTAATATTCAAAATCATTGTAGACTCCTGCTCACACTTGAATTATTATACATAACATATCATTATTTGTCAATGAATATTTCAGGTATTTTCCATTTTCCGCTCTCTGTTGTTATCCGAAAAAGAATCCGTCAAAAAAAGGAGAGCTATCCGCTGTAAGAAAGCTCTCCTGCATTGCTCATTTGTAAATTACGATACCTGCCGTACCTGAAAAATCAGGCTACTCGGCTTTTTCTGCCAGATAAGCTGCCACATTGGTCCGGTACTCATCTGCGGAATAGGTCAGATCCTGCGGTACACAGAAGTACAGATCCAGTCCCGAAGAAGGATCTTTCACACTGATGTGATCCCCGCTGCAGCCCATCAGATCACAGTTGCTCTTCAGACGGGGCGGTGCAAAGTAATCGTTCTCTTCTGTCTTAACTTCTTCTACCACCGGCGCTGCTTCTTCCACTTTGTTCTCTGCCCGATCCTCCAGATAAGCAGCTACTTTTGTCCGATACTCGTCTACGGAATAAGTCAGATTCTGCGGTACACAGAAATACAGGTCCAGTCCTGAGGAAGGATCCTTTACACTGATATGATCTCCAGTACAGCCCATCAGATTACAATTGCTTTTCAGGCGGGGCGGTACGATGTCTCCTTCTTTTGCACAAGCCACCATAGAGGAAGCCAAAGCCAGTGTTGCTGCAGCAGCAGTGATCAGAAACGTTTTGAAAGTTCTCATTTTCATGTTTCATTCCTCCTTATATAAATGCACATTCACAACTCCACTTATATTATAGTCCTTTGAAAAAATCCTGTCAATATTTTCCAGACAAAGTAGTCCTTTTGTCTTATTACTTTAACAGCGCACAGGTTTCTCTTGCAATGGCAAGTTCTTCATTGGTGGGAATGACCATTACCTTTGTACCCGCATCCGGAGTGGAAATAATCAGATCTTCTCCCCGTTTCCGGTTCTGTTCCTGATCCAGACGCACCCCCAGATATCCCAGATAGCTGCAGATCATATTGCGGATCAGGGGACTGTTTTCTCCCACACCCGCAGTGAAACAGATACCGTCCACCCCATTCATAGCCGCCGTATAGGCTCCGATGTATTTAGCGGCCCGATAGGCAAAGGCTTTCACTGCTCTTTTGCCTTCCTCTTTTCCCTTCTGGAAGGCATCCTCCAGATCTCTGAAATCAGAGGAGAATCCGCCGGACAGCCCCAGGACTCCCGATTCCCTGTTCAGAATTTGTAAAATTTCTTCCAGGGTCCGTCCTTCCCTGTGAGCAATCAGTTCCATCACCGCCGGATCCACATCCCCGGACCGTGTTCCCATGATCAGCCCTTCCAACGGTGTCATCCCCATAGAAGTATCCACCGATCTTCCGTATTTTACTGCGGACACACTGGCGCCGTTGCCCAGATGGCATACAATCAGTTTCAGTTTCTCCGGCGCTTCTCCCAATAGCTGTGCCGCCCTTGCAGCCACATAGGCATGACTCGTACCGTGAAACCCATACCGTCTGATTTTATATTTCTCATAATATTCATAAGGAATACCGTACAGATAAGCCTCTTCCGGCATCGTCTGATGAAAAGCAGTGTCAAATACGGCTACCATCGGTGTTTCCGGCATCAGCTCCATACAGGCACGAATCCCGGTCAGATTGGCCGGATTGTGCAGCGGCGCCAGTTCACAGCATTCTTCAATCGCTTCTATCACCCCATCATCAATTCTGACGGAAGAAGAGAACCGTTCTCCGCCGTGTACGATGCGGTGTCCCACTGCATCAATCCGGGAAAGCGCATCGACTGCTCCGGTTCCGGGCGCGGTCAGCACATCCAGCACCATTTTGACCGCACTTTTATGCTCTTTCATCGGTGCTTTTATAATCTGCTTCTCACAGCCTGTTTTCTGATATACCAGCCTGCTGCCTTCGATACCGATCCTTTCGCAAAGCCCTTTGGCGATAACCTGCTCCTGCCCGGAATCAATCAACTGAAATTTCAAAGATGAACTCCCGCAATTGATTACCAAAATATGCATCTGCTTTCCTCCCGCTTCCATCTATGATAACTGGGCCTGTACTGCCGTCAGGGCAACCACACCCACAATGTCCTCCCAGGAGCATCCTCTGGACAGGTCATTCACAGGTTTGGCAATCCCCTGCAGCATAGGGCCGTATGCTTCCGCCTTTCCCAGTCTCTGTACCAGCTTATAGCCAATGTTGCCGCAGTCCAGATTGGGGAATACCAGTACATTGGCTTTGCCGGCCACTTCACTGCCCGGCGCTTTGGATTTTGCGATGTGAGGTACCAGCGCAGCGTCGGTCTGCAGCTCTCCGTCCAGGGTCAGATGCGGATATTGTTCATGGGCAATTTCCACAGCCTGTACCACCTTATCCACCAGGGGATGTTTCGCACTTCCTTTGGTAGAATGGGAAAGCATGGCAATCACCGGCTTGGCACCTACCAGATTGCGGAAACTCTTGGCACTGGTATCGGCTATGGCAGCCAGCTCCTCTGCGGAAGGATCCTGATTCAGGCCGCAGTCTGCAAATAAAAAGGTACCATGATATCCATATTCACAATCCGGTACATCCACAATGAAAAAGGCAGAAACCAGTTTGGTTCCCTCTGCGGTTTTCAGAATCTGCAATGCGGGGCGCAGTGTATCTGCGGTAGCATGGCATGCACCTGCCACCATACCGTCCGCATCATTTGCTTTTACCATCATAATACCGAAGGTCAGATAATCTGTCAAAAGGATCTCCCTGGCTTTTTCCGGTGTCATACCCTTATTTTTCCTTGTCTCATATAAAAGATTCACGTAAAAGTCAAGTTTATCACAGGTTGCCGGATTTACAATCGTCACGCCGGTCAGATCCACTTCCAGCCATCCGGCGCCGTCCAGGATCTTCTCTTCGTTTCCGATCATAATGATACGCGCGATCCGCTCTTCCAGAATATGAGCTGCCGCAATCAGCGTTCTCTTATCATTTGTCTCCGGAAGTACAATGGTTTTCAGATCCTGCCTTGCCTTTTCTTTCATTAAATCAATGTAACTCATCCACCCAATCTCCTTTTCCTTCTTATTCCTTTTATAATATAATACAGGAAGTGAACGCTTCCCAACCGCCTTATTTCTATAAATTATATCGCACTTCCTGTTTTGCATACAAGATACAATCCTAAAAAAATTGTGTAAAATTAAATACAAGTCTGCCAACACGATCTGTGATATACTAAACAGGAAAACCCATTCCGGTTATACTCAGAAAAGGCAGGAGCAGATATGAAGGTCACAGGTATCATTGCAGAATACAATCCGTTTCACAACGGCCATAAATACCATCTTGACAAAGCACGGGAAATCACCGGCGCAGACTACTGTATTGTAGTCATGAGCGGGAATTATACCCAGCGCGGGGAACCCGCCCTGATGGACAAGTATCTGCGCACCAGATCAGCCCTGGAAAACGGAGCGGACCTGGTACTGGAACTCCCGCTCTGTCATGCCTGCGCCAGCGCACCCGGCTTTGCAGACGGCGCCGTATCCCTGCTGGAAAATCTGGGAGTCGTGGATTATCTCGTTTTTGGCAGCGAATCAGGCAATGCTTCTCTGCTGCAGGAAGCCGCCTCTGTCCTTTCTTCCGAGCCGCCCTCCTACCGTCAGACATTAAAGCGCCTGCTGCGCTCCGGGCTTTCCTATCCCTCCGCCCAGTCAGACGCCCTGCTTTCGTATCTGCGTTTTGCCGATACCGACAGTACCGCTCTGCACAAAATCCATTCCCTGGAGCTTTCTTCCCTGCTCTCTTCTTCCAACAATCTTCTGGGGATCGCATACTGCAGGAGTCTGCTTTCTTTCAAAAGCAGCATCCTTCCCATTACCATTTTGCGAAACGGCAGCAGCTATTCTGATTCTGCCCTGCCTGCAGAAACGCCGGCTGCCGCCGGGAAGCCGGATACCTCCAAAGGCTCTTCGGAAAACGGACAGGAAATAAAATGTACCACCGCCTCTGCCCTGGCTATCCGCACTGCGCTGCAGACAGTACAGACGCCTGACTGCACGGAATCCATCCGTCCCTATATACCTGACAGCGTATATGACCTGATGCGGAAAGAATATCATAAATGCTTTCCCGTCTTTCCGGATATGCTTTCCCAGATGCTTCATTATAAGCTGCTTTCCCAGGCAGACAGTGGAGCGGGATTTTCCGACTATCTGGATGTGTCCCCGGATCTGTCTGACAGAATCTTACGGCACCTTTCCGAATACCGGAATTTTTCGTCTTTTTGTCTGCTTTTGAAAACCAAAGAACTGACCTACACAAGAATCAGCCGCTGTCTGCTCCATATTTTTCTGGATATCAGAAAATCCGGTCCGGAAAACAGCGGAAAAAACGGAGCTTCCTATGCCAGAATCCTGGGATTCCAGTCCCGGTCAGTCCCTTTGCTGACTGCCATCAAAGCCAACGCCTCTATTCCGTTGATTTCCAAACTGGCAGATGCCGGAAAAATACTGCCGGAAGATGCTTTGCACAGATTAAAAAAAGACGTACAGTCAGCGCATCTATACAATGCACTGATTCTGCACGCCTATGGAACCAGACTGCCCGACGAAACCCGCTGTCAGATCATCCGGGTCTGAACCATGAAAAGGCCAGCGTCTATCTGCCCCTTACCTTATGCCTTCTGACGGATCACTTCTGTCACGTATTCCCATACCCGCTTTGTGGAAGAGATGCTCAGCTTCTCTTCTGTGGTATGGATTCCAACCATGTCCGGGCCAATGGAAACCGCATCCAGGTTTTCGATTTTATCAGCCAGCAGGCCGCATTCCACACCTGCATGAATTGCCTGAATCACCGGCTCTTTTCCATACATCTCCCGGTAGACTCTGACCATCGTATCCCGCAGCACGGAATCCTTCCGGTATTCCCATGCCGGATAATTTCCCTCCACAGTCATCTTGCCGCCCAACGCCTCTGTCAGGTTGCGCAGCTTATCCACCAGGAAATCCTTCGCACTCTGGACCGAACTTCTGACTGCATAATGCATCTCCAGATTGGTACCGTCCAGATTTAAAATCCCCAGATTCAAAGAAGTTTCCACCAGTCCTTTGATATTCGCACTCATGGACTGGATTCCACCCGGAAGCAGGTTCAGAAGTGTAACCACCTTTTTCCGGCTGTCCGGAGTCAACGCACTGACTTCTCCTTCGCCTTTCAGTTTCCATACGATCCGCAGATTCGGTTCTGTTACTGCATATTCTTCCCGTATCACAGTGTCCAGCTCCTGTAACAGCGATTCTGCCGCCTGCGCATCTTTTCCGTCCACAACCAGACAGGCCGACGACTCACGGGGAATCGCATTGTCTTTCAAACCGCCCCGCATAGATACGATCGAACAATTTACCTGAGACTCCAGCTTCATCAGCACCCGGCCCAGCGTCAGATTGGAATTGGCTCTTCCCTTATCAATTTCCACACCGGAATGCCCGCCTGTCAGTCCTTCCACTGAAATATCATACAGTCTGCCGCTTCTCGTCTCATAAGCAACCGGCAGGAAAAGATTGGCCCGGCATCCGCCGGCACAGCTCGTCAGCAGATACCCTTCTTCTTCTGAATCCAGATTCAAAAGTTTATGTCCTTTCAGGCAGGACAGATCAATGGAAGAGGCGCCTTCCATCCCCACCTCTTCACTGACGGTAAAAACTGCCTCAATCCTGGGATGCTCCAGCGTATCACTTGCCAGAACCGCCAGTGCCATCGCAACCGCGATTCCGTCATCACCGCCCAGAGTTGTCCCCTGGGCGCTGATGTAATCACCTTCCACCAAAAGACGCAGGCCGTCTTTCTCAAAATCCAGATCACAGCCCGGCTCCTTTTCACAGACCATGTCCAGATGGCCCTGCAGGATCAGCGGTTCCACCGATTCATACCCCGCTGTCGCCTCTTTTACAATGATCACATTGCCCAGGGCATCCTGATGTACCTCCAGGCCCTGGTTCTGTGCAAACGCCACACAGAAATCACTCAGCTTTTTCTCCTTATAAGAAGGATGGGGTATCCCGCATATTTCCTCAAAATACCCGAATACCTCCTCCGGCTCCAGATTTGATAAAACGCCCATGCCATTTCCCTCACTTTTTCTGCAAATTTACATACAGGATAAAATCATTACTCCGCAATATATGGAGAAATTCCGTCAGCCTTTCATACAACGGCTCTGCTTCCTCACCAAAGTTTTCTTTTACCAGCTTCCCGATCTGATACACATCTTTTTCCCCGTCTATCTGCTTCCAGATATAGCTGCCGAATGCATCCAGTTCTATCCGGCTTATCTTCGGCTTTCGGAAAAAAATCTGTGCAATCCGATTGAACAGTCCCCTGTTCTGCCGGGTAATTTCCACATTGCCGTCTTTATTTTCCCCATAGGGAAACAATTTATTATGCTTTGGAATATAATCCAGAAAATTCTGTTTTTGTTTCTTACTCATACCGGCTTCTTACTTTGCTTTTTTCTTCTTATTGATAAAAAGAATAATGGTCGCACACAGAAGGGCAAAAACGAAGAGGCCTCCCCAGTTTCCTAAATTGATGCCAAGACAGCTTCCCAGGAAGTCTCCGAAGGTAGCGCCGCCAAAAGGAATGATCGCGCAGACAGCCAGCAGGATGCCCACCAGACCTTCTCCCGCAATCAGGCCGGAAGAATACAGCACACCGTTTTCCACCATCTGCTTTCTGTCCGCCTCGGAATCCATTTTCTTTTTATCATAATACAGTCTGATCAGGCCGCCCACCATAATCGGAGTACTTAAATGGATAGGGAGATACAGTCCCACTGCAAACGGCAGTACCGGGATCTGCAGAATTTCCACAACAATGGCAATAAATGCACCGCAGAAGATCAGCGCCCAGGGAAGCTCACCACCCATAACGCCTTCCACTACCATCTTCATCAATGTAGCCTGAGGAGCGGGAAGTTCCTGAGATCCATAGCCCCATGCAGTACTCAGAAGATACAGTACACCGCCGATGGCAATGGCAGATACCACCACGCCGATCAGCTCACCAATCTGCTGCTTCACAGGAGTTGCCCCTACAATAAAACCGGTCTTTAAATCCTGTGAAGTATCTCCGGCAATCGCCGCAATAATACAGATAATGGAACCGATGGTAATCGCTGCGATCATACCGGGCATACCGATATTGCCGCTGGCCTTCAGCAGCATGGTGGCAATCAGCAGCGTGGCAATGGCCATACCGGAAACCGGGTTATTGGAACTGCCTACGATACCCACCATTCTGGAAGATACGGTTGCAAAGAAAAATCCGAATACAATAATGATAATGGCGCCTACCAGATTGACCGGAATCGCAGGAATCAGCCACATTGCAATGGCAATTACGCCAACCACGATCATAACAATATTCATCGGCAGATCTTTGCTCAGACGATTGTTCTCTGACGCCTTTTTCCCATATACCGCCATAGCCTGTTTAAAGGTACGGACAATCATAGGCAGAGATTTAATCAGGGAAAGGATACCGCCGGCTGCTACCGCACCGGCACCGATGTAGCGGATAAAGCTGCCCCAGATTCCCCATGTACCCAGCTCACTCACCGGAGCCGTGGCAGGATACAGTACCATGTCGCCGCCGAACAGCACGATCAGGGGCATCAGTACAAACCAGCCCACCGTACCGCCGGCCAGCAGATAAGAAGATACTTTGGGCCCGCAGATATAGCCTACGCCGGCCAGAGCCGGCAGCACATCCATACCGATTCCGGAACCCTTATAGCTCTTAATTTCAAAATCCACTTCACTGGGAAACAGCTTCAGGCCGTCAGCAATAAATTTGTACGCAGCAGCAATTCCCAGACCGGCAAACACCGTACCGGCTTTTGCGCCGCCTTCCTCACCGGCCAGCAGCACTTCCGCACATGCCTGTCCTTCCGGATACGGCAGCTTGCCGTGCTCCTCCACAATCAGAGCGGAACGGAGGGGAATCATGAACAGAACCCCCAGAACGCCGCCGCAGAGTGCGATCAGCGAAATCTCCAACAGGGAAGGATTGGCGCTTCCGGACTCGGATGCCCACATAAACAGGGCAGGCATGGTGAAAATCGCACCGGCCGCCACCGATTCTCCGGCTGACCCGATGGTCTGTACCATATTGTTTTCCAGAATGGAATCCCGCTTCAGAATCACACGGATAATTCCCATGGAAATAACGGCTGCCGGAATAGAGGCTGACACAGTCATGCCCACACGAAGTCCCAGATAAGCATTTGCTCCACCGAATAACACAGCCAGCAGGGCGCCGATGACAATGGATGTCACTGTCAGCTCAGGCACAATCCTGTCTGCCGGAATAAACGGCTTAAACTCTTTTTTGTTCTCCATTTATTTTACCACCTTTCGTATAGTGGTACTATTGTACAATAGGACGGACCTTTTTGTCAATTTGCACAGATGCTTTTGTCCGTTTCTGTAAAATTTTGTGTGCTTTTTTGTACCCATCTGCTAGTTTTTAAAGCTGTGTATCGGCGCCGGAATCCGTCCCTGTCTGCCGATAAAAGCATCACAGGAAAACTCATTGACCGGCATAATCGGCGCACAGCCAAACAGGCCGCCAAACTCCACCCGTTCCCCCACATCCTTGCCCACAGCAGGGATAATACGCACCGCCGTGGTTTTCTGATTGACCATACCGATAGCCATTTCATCCGCAATCATCCCTGAAATGGTGGATGCCTTTGTCTTTCCCGGAATCGCAATCATATCCAGGCCCACAGAGCAGACACAGGTCATAGCCTCCAGTTTTTCCAGTGTCAGTGCCCCCGCAGATACCGCATCAATCATTCCCTGATCCTCCGATACCGGAATAAATGCGCCGCTTAAGCCCCCCACATAAGAAGATGCCATCACACCGCCCTTTTTTACCTGATCGTTCAGAAGCGCCAGCGCCGCCGTCGTCCCCGGAGCCCCCGCATATTCCAGACCGATCTCACAGAGGATATCCGCCACACTGTCTCCTATCGCCGGTGTGGGGGCCAGGGACAAATCCACGATACCAAAGGGAATCTCCAGCATTCTGGAAGCCTCCTGTGCCACAAGCTGTCCCACTCTTGTCACTTTGAATGCAGTCTTTTTAATGGTCTCACACAATACTTCAAATGTGGCGCCCCGGACTTTTTCCAAAGCGGTTTTCACCACGCCGGGACCGCTGACCCCTACGTTGACCACGGCATCACATTCTGTTACTCCATGAAAAGCTCCTGCCATAAAAGGGTTGTCATCCGGTGCATTACAGAATACCACCAGCTTCATGCACGCCGCCGAATCCTGCTCTTTTGTCAGTTCTGCCGTTTCTTTGATGATCTCTCCCATCAGACGGACTCCGTCCATATTGATGCCGGTTTTGGAGGAACCCAGATTCACCGAGCTGCACACTCTCTCCGTCTGTGCCAGTGCACCGGGAATCGAGTGAATCAAAAGTTCATCCGCATGGGTCATTCCTTTGGAGACAAGGGCGGAATATCCGCCGATCAGATTGACTCCCACCTCTTTTGCCGCCCGGTCCATCGTATGGGCAAATGTCATAAAATCCTCCGGTGTCCGGCATGCGCTGCCACCGACCAGGGCAATGGGGGTAACGGAAATCCGCTTATTCACAATGGGAATCCCAAATTCCTTTTCGATCTCTGCTCCCACCATAACCAGCCTTCCCGCTGTCTTTGTGATCTTTTCATAGACCTTTCTGTTGCACTCTCCCAGGTCGGAATCAATACAGTCAAGCAGGCTGATCCCCAGTGTGATCGTCCTCACATCCAGGTTTTCCTTCTCGATCATCTTATTGGTTTCCGCCACTTCAAATATGTTCAGCATCTTATGTCCCCCTAAATCCTGTGCATGCTCTGGAAGATTTCTTCCCGCTGGCACTTGATCATCACACCGATTTTCTCTCCCAGTGCCTTCAGTTCGTCTGCCATATCACTGTGGGATTTGGATGTGCCGGAAGTATCCACAATCATCATCATATTGAAATATTCCTGTACGATTGTCTGGGAAATATCCAGAATATTGATGCCGTTTTCTGCCAGATACGTACAGACTCCCGCAATAATGCCCACTGTGTCTTTACCGACTACGGTAATGATTGTTTTTTTCATACTGGTCTCCTTTATGCCCTTTGTTATATTTCTATGATTTCAGATGGTTCACTGCGCTTTGCCACAGTGATGGGAAAGTCATTTCCTCTGTATGTACCATCAGCCATTGTCACTTCCAGGCGTACCGCCTCATAGGCCAGCTCTGCCATATTGTTTTCTTTGCTCAGATGTCCCAGTATCACTGCTTTCAGCCCGTCATGCAGGATACGCGAAAGGAATCTTCCGGCCAGTTCATTGGACAGGTGCCCCCGTTCCCCCATAATCCGCTGCTTCAGATAATAAGGATACGGTCCTGTTTCCAGCATTCTCACATCATGATTGGCTTCCAGCAAAAGCACATCCATTCCCTGCATACATGCTACCGTATATTCATTGTACATTCCCAGGTCAGTGATAATACCCATCCATTTTTTATCATGCCGGAAACGATAGGCTGCAGGCTGCGCCGCATCATGGGAAATCTGCATCGGCGCCACCATCACATCCTTAATCATAAAATGCTCTTCTTCCTTCACAGTCTGAAACAGGTCATCCGGAATATGGGACAGGGAGTTTACCTGTTTCATCTTCCGGATCGTCCCTTCGGTGGCATACACCGGAATCTCCCGCTTTCGCAGCAATACCCCCAGGCCGCTGATATGGTCTGAATGTTCATGGGTAATCAGAATACCGTCTATATCCTGCAGAGACAGTCCCAGTGTATGCAGCCCCTCTTCCACCCGCTTTTTACTGATCCCCGTATCCACCAGAAGATGGGTGGTATCCGAACCGACATAAATACAGTTGCCGCTGCTGCCGCTGGCAATGCTGCATATCCTCATCTCAATTGTCCCTCCAGTAAATCTCCACCGTATCTCCTGCCGAAAGCGGCTCCATATACTGTGCACTTCTTCCGTTCAGCTTTGTCACAATCCGTTTGCCCTCATGAAGCGTTAAATCAAACTCAAAAAAGTCGAATAAATCCACAAAGATATAAGCTGACTTGCCCTGCAGGGTTACCGGACTGCCATTGACAAAGATTTCCAGCGGCACTGATACATCCTGCTTTGCTTCTTCTTTTCCCGCTTTCCTGGCGGCTTTCAGTCCCTCTGCTCCGGCTTCTTCCCGCTCTCCGAAAGCAGACGCACTCTCTGTATCTTCCTCTTCCCCGCCGTCCGGGAGCTCTGCATAAGTGGCGGCCTGCGCCGCACTGCCATACTGCTCCACATCGGAAAGTTGGGGCCGCTCCATTGTCCAGATCACAGAGAAATTTTCATATACTTTTGTTTCCATGTCTGCCAGTTTATTGTTCACATAGAGATTCATCTTTTTATCCAGGATCACATCCATGAACTCTGCAATCTGACGCACCGTATAGAAATTCAGCATTTCAATCCGGTCATTTTCCCGGATATCATAATAGCCTGACTGCAGCCGGCCGTTTACACTGGCAAACTTGGGCAGATCCACCTTCTTTTCATTGACCTCCACCCGGATCACTCCATTGTATTCCGGCAGTTTGTTGATTTCCAGGGATGCATCTGCCCCGGCGGTAGACTCCTGTACCCGGATCACATCATTGGCATGGATGGGCGTATGGATATCCGCCGGACTGCCGTTGACCGTAATGACAGAAGCCTCTCCCAGCATCCCCCGTATCATACGGCTTTTACCGTCCACCGTAAAATGCAGCGCGGCTCCCCGGCGGGGAAACAGGCTTTCATTGGGAAAATCGGCCTGCAGCGCCGCATCCACCACTGCCAGCCGGGAAGTGTCATACAGCTTGATCCGGCAGTTGTTAAAGGTTACAAACACGAAAGAGTTGCTCTGTTCATAGAAAGAGAGGCAGATACCCACCGGTGTAACCAGCAGGGAATCTTTCTTTGTCTCTTTTTCCAGAAACTGAATCTTCTGCATCACCTCTTCTCCCCGCAGCGCCACACGCTCCGGCGGAATCCCCAGATGCCCGGCCAGGCTTTCGGTATACCCCGGAATCTTACCGCCGCCGCCTACGACAAAGACCGCACTGACCGACTTATCCCCGTTCAACTCTTTGATCTTATCCGCCACCTGTCCTGTCATAGACTCCACGACCGGTTTTACCACCTCCAGCAGCTCTTCCCTGGACGTGGTCTGGGTCAGTCCCATAATATCCTTATATTCAACGCTTTCCTTTTCCCCGCATTCTTTCTTTACCTGTTCTGCCGTGACAAAATCCACCAGACAGTGCTGCGCTACCGCTTCTGTCAGCGCATCCCCGGCCACAGGGATCATCCCGTATGCCACAATGCTCCCGCCCTGTGTAATGGAAATATCGGAAGTCCCTGCCCCCACATCCACCAATGCGATATTCAGCATCCGATACATTTCCGGAATCGCCACCTGGATTGCCGCAATCGGCTCCAGGGTCAGATTTACCACAGCCAGTCCTGCCTGTTCCACAGCCTTATACAGGCCGTCCACCACATCTTCCGGCAGGAATGTGGCAATCAGATCCACACCGATCACTCTGGCCTTATGGCTCTCCAGATTTCCGATGACATAATGGTTCATATAGTAGCGTACTACGGAATATCCCACACAGTAAAAAGTAACCTCAGAATGATGCTCGCGGTTAAACTCCTCATAGGCCGCCTCGATCCCCTGGGAATCCAGTGCATAAATATCTTCAGCCGTAATTTCCTTTTCTTCTTCAAATTCCATTTCCGTATGCACGGTAATGGTCTTAAGGACACGGCCTGCAGCGGCAATACACACATCATCCAAACGGCTGTCAATGATGCCTTCCAGCTCTGTTTTCACCCGCATAATTGTGGCGCTGACCCTGCCGATGTCATGGATCTGTCCATCCAGCATAGCCCTTGTCTCATGTTCCCGGATCCGCTGTGCCACCACATAAAACTGATCGCCCGTTTTATAGCCCACCGTTCCGACCACACTTCTTGTCCCAATGTCAAGTCCGAATACCAGTTTTCCCGGATATTTTCTCAACTCTCCCACAGATATTCCCCCATCTTTTTATCAATCTGTCCATAAGCATATGTAATTTCCCTGCTGTTGTCAATCACAAAACTGCAATGCTCTCTATATGCCTCCTCGGACAGCTGCGCCGCCAGAATCCTGTCTGTTTTTTCATCAGAATACCCTCTGCCCATCCGCAGCCTCTGTCTGCGGACTTCCCGGTCTGCGTACACATACCACAGTTCATCCACCACTGCATCGTACCCGCATTCAATCAGAAGTGCCGCCTCCAGAAAGAAAAAAGCAATGTTTCCTCTCTGCCGCTCTTCTTCGATCTGTTCCAGAATATAGGTTCTGACTGCAGGATGAACCACTGCATTCACTGCAGCCAGCAGTGCGTTATCCTGAAATATTTTTTCGGCCATCACCTGTGTGTTCAAAGCTCCATCCGGTTCCAGTATTTCCTTTCCCAGCAGCGTTACGATCTGCCGATGGCAGGCTCCGCCCGGCTCCTGTAACTGTCTGGCGGCTTCGTCTGCCAGCAGCACACGGCAGCTATAATGCGCCTGCAGATATCCAAGCAGCTTTGTCTTACCGGAGCCAACCCCTCCGGTTATCCCGATTACTTTCATCCGTTCTCTCCGTACTGCTTTCTTTATTTTGCCTCATACCAGTCCGCCCCTGTATGCAGATCCACTTCCAGCGTCACTGCCAGATCGGCCGCATGGGTCATCTCTTCCCGCAGAATCCGCTCCACCTGTTTTGCTTCCTCCAGTACAGTCTCAATCAACAATTCATCATGCACCTGCAAAATCAGCCTGGACTGACAGCCTGCCTCCTTTAACGCCCGGTACACGCGGATCATGGCAATCTTAATCACATCGGCCGCCGTTCCCTGAATCGGGGAATTCATGGCCACCCGCTCTCCGAAAGAACGCTGCATAAAATTACTGCTTGACAGCTCCGGCACAGGACGCCTGCGCCCGAACAGCGTCGTCACATATCCGTTTTTCCGGGCATCCTCCACTGCCCGGTCCAGAAATTCCTTCACCCCCGGATAGGTGGCAAAATATTCCTGAATATAGGCTTCCGCCTCTTTTTTGGAAATACTCAGATCCTGGCTCAGACCAAAGGAACTGATCCCGTATACGATTCCGAAATTAACCGCCTTTGCATTCCTTCTCTGCAACGGGGTCACTTCGTCAAACGGCGTGTGGAATACTTTGGAAGCCGTAATCCGGTGGATATCCTCATCCATCCGATAAGCCTCAATCAACTGGGCATCTCCCGACATATGTGCCAGAATGCGCAGCTCAATCTGAGAATAATCCGCATCGGTAAACATGTGTCCCTCTCCTGGTACAAATACCTTACGAATCATCCTTCCCAGCTCCATACGCATGGGGATATTCTGCAGGTTCGGCTCTGTGGAACTGATCCGCCCTGTAGCCGTAATCGTCTGATTAAAATTGCTGTGAATCTTCCCGTCTGCTCCGATAAAAACAGACAACCCGTCCGCATAAGTGGACTTCAGCTTGGCAAGCCCTCTGTATTCCAATATCTCATCCACAACAGGATAATCCGGCGCCAGCTTTTCCAGAATATCCGCCGCAGTGGAATATCCGGTTTTTGTCTTTTTCCCGCTGGGAATCTTCATCTTTTCAAATAAAATCTCTCCCAACTGCTTGGGCGAATTGATGTTAAACTCTTCTCCGGCCTTTTCATGAATGCTCTCTTCC
This sequence comes from uncultured Clostridia bacterium, assembly GCA_947385955.1. Lineage (GTDB taxonomy): Bacteria > Bacillota > Clostridia > Lachnospirales > Lachnospiraceae > VSOB01. Next base: position 28,583 of record CANDNA010000012.1, on the reverse strand, counting down.
AGTTCTCTGATTCTGCCGGTCAGTGCTTCTCCATACTGACGGAGTGCCTCCGCCTTTACCCGGATCCCCTCTCTCTCCATATCAAACAGTACATAAGACAGCGGCATCTCGATCTCATTAAACAGCTTCAGCATACCGGTTTCAGAAAGCCGTTCCTTTAATACGGGCTGCGCCATATAAGCAGTATAGGCTCCATAGCAGCCATAAGACGTAAACGCTTTTTCCTCCTGTGCCGCTTCTGCCAGGGATTTCTTTCCAAAATATTCCCCATAGCCCTGCATCCCCAGTTCCAGATACTCATTGGCCACATCTTCAATTGTGTAATCGCTTTTCAGAGGATTGAGCAGATAAGCCGCAAGCTGGATGTCAAAACAGTCCTTTACCTCATCTTCCGCAAAATATGGATAAATCCCTTTCAGAAAAAAGCCGCATAAAAGAGTCCGTCCCTGCAGCCTGCCCAGTTTTTCCGTCACATATCCCGGTGTGAGAAAACCCTGGCATTTTATGACGCATATGTCATTTTCCGACCAGCACAGGCCAAGGCCTGCCACAGAGGATGCTTTTTCTGCCAAAAGACAGACACCGATCCGCTCTGCTCTTTCACAGGCGGCAAATACAGATTCCGCCTCTGTCAGCTCTGTAATCATCCGAAACTTCCCATCCAGCGCTTTTTCCTTTCGTGCCCTGCCGTCAAAACGTCCCAGCAGGTTTTTAAATTCCAGTTCCTGAAAAAGCGCATAAGCAGCTTCCGTATACAGGTCATGCATTCTGGCAGCTTCAAAAGAAAACATAACTTCTGCATCTGTCCGGATCGTTGCCAGTACTTTGCTCAATTCTGCCAGATGCCTGTTTTCCTGCAAAGACTCCCGGATTGATTTTTTGGAAACCGTATCCAGTTTTTCGTAGATCTTTTCGATGGAACCATACTCTGTCATCAGGGCGATGGCTGTCTTTTCCCCCACTTTGGGGACTCCCGGAATATTGTCGGAGCTGTCCCCCATCAATGCCTTTAACTCAATAAACTGCAGCGGGGTCACTCCATACCGGGCTTTTACATCCCTGGCATAATAGTCCTCGATCTCTGTTTTGCCGCCTTTGGTCCTGGGAATCCGAATCTTGATCCGGTCTGAGGCAATCTGCAGCAAATCCCGGTCTCCGGATACCAGAGACACTTCAATTCCTTCTGCCTCACTTCTCTTTGCCAGCGTCCCCAGGATATCATCCGCTTCCAGCCCGGCCTTCTCACAGATCTGTATCCCCATTGCCTTCAATACTTCCTTCAGCACCGGAACCTGTTCATACAGTTCCTGCGGCATGGGCTTTCTCGTTCCCTTATACCCGTCATACATTTCATGACGGAAAGTAGGCGCACTCACATCAAAGGCCACTGTCAGAAAATCAGGCTCTTCTTCCTCCAGAATCTTAAACATAATATTCAAAAATCCATACACAGCATTGGTATGCAGTCCCTTCGCGTTGCTCAGCAGAGGGACCCCATAATAAGCCCTGTTCAATATACTGTGTCCGTCAATCAAAACAATCTTTTCACTCATTTGATAATCACCAGCACCGTCATCAAAATCACAGCCAGAATCGCAAGCGTTTCCATCACATACATAAAACATATGACTCTTTTCCTGGAACGTATCCTCTTTCTGGCACTCTCCATCTTTTTTTCCAGTTGATTCTGCAGATCAAAAGAACTTTCCTTTTCCAGGTGCTGCATCCCTTCTGTCACAAGATACTGGATCGCAAGCTCCTCCATGCATTCTTCACACTCACTGACATGCTTCATAAAAGCCTGCAGTTCCTTACCGTCCAGACCGTCCTCAATAAACTTATATATATTCTTCCGGGTTTCCTTACAATCCATACAGCCTCCCGCAAAACACCTGCAAATCAACGGATAACATTGTTTGATTATACACCATATTACAACATTTGGAAAGACGCAAAACCGGCAGCAGCCGTGTCTTTGCCCTTAAAAGCCTATCCAGATCCTCACTGTTTCGGATTATAGATTTTATACAGGAAAAAGGAGAGAGGTTTTTCCTCTCTCCTGCCAGGCTTTTCTGATTCGCTGAAACCCGAAGGTTTACAGCATCTTTTTCATTTCATCCGCCACGAACTGAACTTTCGTTCCTACAATAACCTGAACGGCATTCTTGCTGGGCCGGATCACACCTGCAATACCTGCGGATTTGATCTTTGCCTCATCTACTGCCACATAATCCTTTACCTCAATACGAAGTCTTGTTACGCAGTTATCCAGAGTTGATACATTTGCTTTTCCGCCCAGACCTTCCAGAATAATCTGTGCAACCTTGGTAAAGTCATTGTTGGCAAGTACAGCCTTCATTTCGTCTGCCACCGCATCGTCATCCTCACGTCCCGGTGTCTTTAAATCAAACTTTGTGATCGCAACACGGAATACCAAATAGAATACCACTGCTGCTGCAATACCAAGCGGAAGGATCAGCCATACTTTCTGTGCCAGCGGAAGCTGAGAGCTGAAAATCAGGTCCGTAAGGCCTGCCGAGAAGGAGAAACCTGCACGGAAGCCCAGTGCAACGGAAATAGCTGCAAAAATACCATAAAGGATTGCATATACAAGATACAGAGCCGGAGCCAGGAACATAAAAGCAAATTCAAAAGGCTCTGTTACGCCGCAGATAAATGAGCAGAGAGCTGCTGCACCCATAATACCTGCCGCCTGTTTTCTCTTTTCAGGCTTGGAGCAATGTATAATTGCCAGAGCTGCTGCCGGAAGACCGAACATCATAGACGGGAAGAAACCTGCCATGTACATACCAGTCTCGCCAAGCACACCGGTGTTGCCCCAGAAATTACCCAGGTCATTGATACCGATGGCATCAAACCAGAATACAGAGTTCAGTGCATGATGCAGACCGAACGGAATCAGCAGACGGTTCAGGAATGCATAGATACCGGAACCAATTGCACCCAGACCCTGGATACTGGAGCCAAGAGCTACCAGACCCGAATAAACGATGGGCCATATGAAGAACAGGATACCTGCTACAATGATGGAAACAACTGCTGTTACGATTGCAACACATCTCTTGCCGGAGAAGAAAGAAAGCGCATCCGGAAGTTTTGTGTTTTTAAATTTGTTGTAGCAAACAGAACCGATGATACCGGCCAGAATACCGATAAACTGGTTCTGAATCTTGCCAAATGCTGCATTGGCTTCTGCACCGGTCATTGTGGAAATCACACCGGAGGAGAGCAGGTTGATAATCATCAGCCATGATACCAGACCTGCCAGGCCTGCTGCGCCGTCATTGTCATCGGACATACCGAAAGCAACACCGATTGCAAACAGCCATGACATATTGTCAATCAAAGCACCCCCTGCTTTGATTAAGAAGAAGCCTATGATTCCTGCAACGCCTGTAATATCACCACCCTGCATAGCATGCGGGGACAATGCATATCCAACACCCATCAAAATACCGCAAACCGGTAAGCAGGCTACAGGAAGCATCAGGGATTTACCTAACTTCTGTAAGTACTTCATCATAATTAACTACCCCTTTCTTTTTCCATTCTGTCCTGGCTCAGAATGTTACTTTGCATCTATAAGTTATAGGTTCTCTTTCAAGAACGCTGCTAACTCCTTTTCTGCCGTATCTTCGTCTGCCCCTTCGATGCTCAGCTCTATCTTATTACCCTGCTTTACACCAAGAGACATCACTGCCATAATGCGCTTTGCATCCACACTTTTTCCGTTTTCCATATTTTTCACGGAAATATTACTCTGATATTCTGCTGCCTTTTTTACAAAAAGCCCTGCCGGTCTTGCATGGAGTCCTATCGGATCCGTAATTACATATTTTACTGTTTTCATCTTTTTCTCCTTCTTTCTCTTTTATTTGACAGCGGGCACATACGCCCGAACTCTCCCTTATCCAATGCTGCGTATTTTATCCCGGAGCTTCAGTATATAAGTAGGCGATACGGACAGTTCATCCAGCCCCATATCCAAGAATGTCTCTGTCAGAGTATCATCCGCCGCCAGTTCCCCGCAGATACCTACCCAGGCGCCTTCCTTATGTCCGTTCTGAATGGTCATTTCGATCAGTTTCAATACGGCAGGATGGTGAGAATCATAAAAAGGCTCCAGTTTCTGATTCTGCCTGTCAATGGCAAGCGTATACTGAGTCAGATCATTGGTACCGATGCTGAAAAACTCCACTTCCTTTGCCAGTTCTGCGCTGACCAGCGCTGCTGCAGGCGTTTCTATCATAATACCCAGTTCCACTTCCCCACAGGGAATGTTCTCCTTTGCCAGCTCCTCTCTTACATCAGCGGCAATCTCCTTGATCTCTCTGATTTCCTTTACCGAAATAATCATAGGGAACATCACAGACACTTTACCGAAAGCAGATGCCCGGTAAATCGCCCGAAGCTGAGTCCTGAATATCTCCTGTCTGGTAAGACAGATCCGGATGGCCCGATACCCCAGCGCCGGATTTTCTTCCGGATCCAGTCCAAAATAGTCAGCCTTTTTATCCGCTCCGATGTCCAGTGTACGAATAATCACCTTACGGCCTTCCATACGGGAAACCACTTCCTTGTATGCCTGGAACTGCTCCTCCTCAGTGGGGAAAGAATCCCTGCCCAGATACAAAAACTCACTCCGGAACAGGCCGATACCGCCGGCATCGCTTTCCAGTACCTTTCCCACATCCTCCACATTGCCCATATTGGCATACAGATTGATCTTTCTTCCGTCTTTGGTGATATTTTCTTTTCCGATCAGCAGTTTCAGCTTTTCTTCTTTGTCACGGATGGCATCCTGTTCTTTCTTCTTTACTGCCAGCGTCTCTTCATCCGGCTCTATAAACAGACAGCCCGTTACGCCGTCCACAATGGCTTCTTTTCCGTGGTAGTCCCTCGTAATCTCCACATCCGTATTGACAAGGGACGGGATGTTCAGGGAACGCGCCAGGATCGCCGTATGGGAATTGGCCGATCCATGTTTTGTCACAAAGGCAAGGATTTTTGTTTTGTCCATCGAAATCGTTTCGCTGGGAGACAGATCGTCTGCCAGGATAATCACCGGCTCTCTGCTGTGCAGCCCCGGCTCTTCCCTTCCTTCCAGCACTCTGACGATTCTGGCAGAAATATCAATGACATCAGCCGCTCTGGCTTTCATATACTCGTCTTCCATAGAAGAAAACATCGCTGCAAACTCTTCTCCCGTTACCGTTACAGCATACTCTCCATTGACCATTTCTGTCCGGATGCGGTTTTCAATGGCTTCCAGATAGTCCAGATCTTCCAGCATCATCTTATGCACATCAAAGATCATGGCATTTTCTTCTCCGACCTGCGTCATTGCCTCCTGATACAGCTCATCTAACTGACTGACCGCTTCCTCTCTGGCTTTCTGAAATCTCATCACCTCTTCGTCTGCATCGGTGATCGTCATCTTGGTCCAACTGCTTTCTTTTTTTTCAATGACATACAGCCTGCCTACCGCAATCCCCTGTAATACACTCTTTCCATGATAAGTTTCCATCTTATTGACCTTCCTATAATTTAATTCTCAGTATACAGGCACCGGTGGATACCTCACCCGCCGCACCCGCAGCTACATCCGAAAAATCTCCGGTATTACAGATCAGAACCGGTGTAATCGTATCATATCCTGCCTGGGCAATTGCCGCGAGGTCAGCCTCCAGCAGCAAATCTCCCTTTGCCACAGTATCGCCTTCTTTTACATGCGCCGTAAAATGCTCTCCTTTGAGATTTACCGTATCCAGCCCTACATGAATCAGGATTTCTGCTCCTTCCTGGGTGGTAATGCCTACTGCATGTTTGGTAGGGAACAGTGTATTTACCGTTCCGCCTGCCGGAGCGAAAAATTTCCCCTCTGATGGCTTTATTGCCACACCTTTTCCTAAAATTTCTTCGCTGAACGTAGGATCCGGCACTTCTTTAATGCTGACACAGGTCCCGGCAGCGGGAGATCCGATCTCCAATTCCTTTTTCTTAAAAACCCCGTTTAAAAATCCCATTTTTCTCTCCTTCCTCCTTGCAGTATCGGAATTTATGCATAAAGATCCTTGATCCGCTTTAAGCTCACAACCAGATATAGCTGCTCTTCCGCTGTCATATGACACTGATAGTTTTCTTCCAACAGTTTTCCAATCTCTGTCACTGCCTTAACCAGCTCCGGGCAGCTCTCTTTCATATAACGGGAAAGTGCCGGATCCCCCTTCTCTTTCAGAGGTTTCAACGTCAGTACCCGGCACAGCATGAACTTCAAATCTGACAGCAGCCTGTCTTTTTCCAGACTTTCCGTTTGCAGTACGGGCATATATCCGCTGATCAGTTCCATCATCCTGCCCATGATCTCTGTCAGAGCCCAGATATCCCGGACCTTCAGATTCAGCTCCGCATTAACCAGATGCAGCGCAATTGCAGATGCTTCATCTTCCGGAAGCAGGATTCCTGTTTTCTCTTCAATCAACTGCAGGGCATGTATCCCCACAGAATATTCTGCCGGATAAAAACGTCTGATTTCACTGTGCAGTGCATTGGTAAAATTCATGTTTTCCTGAAACCGTTCCAGTGCAAAACTGATGTGGTCGGTCAGTGTAATATAAACATTCTGATTTAATGAAACGCCCAGTTCTTTTTTGGCAAAGGAAATAATATCGTTGCTTACCTGGATATATTCCAATGGCAGTTTTGCCAGCAGATCCTTAAACCTGCCCAAAACCGCTTCATCCTCCATACGGAATATTTTATCAATCCGGCTCTCATCGCAAAACTGGCCCTTCTTCTTTCCGAAGCCGATGCCGCTTCCCATCACTACGATTTCCTTACCTTCCTGATCCAGAGCGCTGATCACATTGTTATTTATAATTCTCTCAATAACCAATTTCTATCCCTTTCAAATATCCGATACAGCATGCGGCAATCCGGCAACAGACATATCCCTGATCTGTCAGTTCTGCTCTCCCGGCAAAACATCTCTGAAAAGAAAAAACCAAATCTCATAAATCAATCATCCCACGATTAACTTATAAAATCTGGTTTTGCCTGTTCCCAGTAACAATCCATGACCGCTATGTAACTGTACTCATTATAGATTCTTCTGCCTGATCTGTCAACCTGTTTTTTTGCAGTTTTTATTCTTTTTTTTAAAAAACCGGCTTTTTTTTGTGCAACATGTATATTTCACAGACATTCTGTATAAAACCCTTTCTTTATGCAGAAACTATCAGCGATTCTGCGGCCGCCGGCTGCAGCCTGTCCCTTACCACACGATTCTCAGAAAGGCATCGGTTATGAAACTATCCGCTTCACTTACACAGAATAAAAAGCAGGCATATGAAATATTTCCTGTGGGAAAAAGTTTTGATCTGATTACGAGAGATTTATATCTGGGCCGGTCCCGTGCATGGTTTCTCGGCATCAACGGTATGTGCAGGACCGAAGTGCTGCAGGAAATCTTTGCGGATCTGCAGAATCCCACTTACACCAAAGACGATTCCATCCAGGATCTTTCTCTCTATATGGCTTCCAAAATCGGCTATGCCCAGACAGAGCTGACCGACGACTGGGACGTGATTATTTCCTCTGTCCTCAGCGGTCCTTCCGTCCTCTTCGTAGACGGTTTTCCAAACGCGATCCTGCTGGATACCCGCACCTATCCTGCCAGAAGCATCTCTGAACCGGAAACCGAGCGGGTTACCCAGGGCGCAAGAGATGGTTTTGTGGAAACCATGCTCTTCAATACCAACCTGATCCGCAGACGGATCCGAAATCCCCGGCTGACCTTTTCGGTAAAGCACATAGGAACAGACAGCCGCACAGATGTAGCTGTCACTTATATTGACGGCTATGTGGACAATGCCCTGCTGGAAAAACTGAATACCAGCCTGGACCACCTTTCCGTCACTTCTCTGACAATGGGGGCAAAAAGTCTGGAAGAGCTCCTGGTCAGAAAAAAATGGTATCATCCGCTGCCCAGTATCCAGCAGACCCAGCGTCCGGATGTGGCATGCAGCTATCTGATGGAAGGCAACATCCTTTTGCTGGTGGACAATTCCCCTTCGGCCCTGATCCTGCCCAGCACCATCTTCCAGTTTACCCAGAACCCGGAGGATTATTATAAAAGCCCCGTAGTGGGAAGTTACAGCCGGCTGCTGCGCTTTTGCTGCATCTTTATCAGCCTGCTGCTCCTCCCGGTATTTCTGCTGATCGGCTCCTGTTTTCCCTCTGTGGCCGATACATTGTCCCTGTTTCCTCTGGAACAGCCTGACAGTTTCCGGCTGCTCCTTTATACTCTGTTTGCCGAGCTTGCACTGGATCTTTTTCAGTACTCTGCCGCCCACAGCCCTTCTTCCTATTCCGGTGCACTCTCCATTGTCGGCGGCCTGATTCTCAGCGACGCTGCCATTGATCTGCACTGGGTATCTCTGGAAGTGATGTTCTATGCGGCCGCCACTTTGCTGGCGAGCCTTGCACTTTCCAGTGTGGCCTTTTCAGAAGGATTGCGCTGTTACCGGATTTTCCTGCTGCTGATGACCGGGCTGCTGGGTATATTCGGATTTGCCGCCGGCTGTTTCCTGGTACTGTTTTCCGTACTGACCACCCCTTCTTTTGCCGGAAAGAGCTTTTTCTGGCCCTTATATCCCTTTAACAAAGAAGCGCTTTCCACATTATTTTTCCGGCGGCCCACTTACAGGGCACAGCCCAGCCATGTATGGAAGAGAGAACGGAAAAAATCAAAACCCGGCTCAGGAAACAAAAAGGACGGTGCCTCCTCTATCTGAGTTCGGAAAGGGGCCTGATCTGATATCCCATTTTCTCCCATTCGGTCAGCAGTTCATCCAGTATCCGGCCATTGGTAGCCGAAGTACTGTGCAGCAATACGATGGCTCCCGGATGGATTCTTCCCAGCAGTTTTTCAAAGGCTTCCTCCTTCGTGGGCTGGTCATTTTCCAGCCAGTCCACATAAGCCAGGCTCCAGAAAAAAGTGCGGTATCCCAGTTCCCTGGCATGCTTTAATGTGGCTGCATTGTATTTGCCCTGGGGCGGCCTGTAAAACTTAGTCAGCTCCTGCCCGGTGATTTCCCGGTATGTATCTTCCACAAGTTTCAGTTCCTGCTCAAATTCCTCATCCGATTTTCCGGTCATGTCCGGATGATGGTAAGAATGGTTTCCCACTGTATGCCCTTCCGCCGCCATACGTTTCACCAGCTCAGGACTGGTTTCCAGATAATTCCCCACCACAAAAAAAGTGGCTGACACATGATGTTTTTTCAGTGCATCCAGTATCGCCGGGGTGTTTCCGTTTTCAAATCCTGCATCAAAGGTGAGATAAATCACCTTTTCCTCCGTACTTCCCACATAATAGGCATCGTACTCTGCCAGCTCCTCTGCACCGGTATTGCCTGTGGGTTTCTGTCCGCTCTCCCCGAATCCCAGTCCCCAGTCCTTTGTTTCACGCGCCACTGCAGATGTTTCCTTCCAGACGTTGACCCCTCCTGCCAGACCGGCCCCTATCATATACATCATGACAAACAACAGACCGACCCGGGCCAACACCTTATATTCATTTACCATGCTCCGCCTTACCCTGATTTTTCATTATCTATTATATATGCAAAGCCGGCAGGAATCAGAATCAAAAACGCCTCTTTACCGCCCCATACACATACATCCTTTATTTATCTTTTATCCTCTCTGCAGGAGCCGCAGTATCCATACACTTCCACCTTATGTCCTGTTACCTGGAACGTTTCTTCCATTCCGAATTCACTGTGAAACGGGCATTCCTTCAGCGGAATCCTTTTATGGCATTTCAGACAGACGGCATAATGGCAATGGCTTTCCTGCTTCCATTCATACACAGCCATATCCGAATCCGGCAGAGTCGTCCGGCTGACCAGATGCTTTTCTTCAAATGCCTGTAGAATACGGTATACTGTGGATATGGCACAGGCGCATCCTTCCTCCTGCCGCAGCAGCTTCTGATAAATGTCTGCTGCGCTTACAGGCCCGTCGGCCTCTGTCAATATCCTAAAGACCCGTTCCCTCTGCTTTGTTTTTTTCAGCATCTGCCAGACTGTCTGTTCTTCTCTCATCAGTTCCCCTCCTGCCCGTTTACCGCCTCTAAGCCAGTCCCACTGCATTTACCACAATGCCAAAAACCGTTCCTGTCACGTACAGTCCAACGGTAATTCCCACATTTTCCTTCCAGTTGCGGTTCACCCGGTACAATACCAAAAGGCCGATACCGGAGCCGGTCAGCAGGCCGCTGAGCAGGGCGCCGAAATTCAGTACCCCCTCCAGATAAAGCTGCGTAATCATAACCGAAGAAGCACAATTGGGAAGCAGGCCGATCAGACCTGCCGTCAGTTCTCCCAGAATGCCATAACGCAGAAACAAATCTGCCAGAGCCTCTTCTCCTGCCCCTTCCAGCAGCGCATTCAGCCCCAGTGAAACCAGAAAAATGAAAAAAGCCACCTGCAGGGTATGGAACAGCGCAGGCCTGAGCAGTCCTTTTTCTGCTTCCCCGCAATGACAGTGGGCATGCCCGCACAACTCTTCGATGTGCATATGCGTGTGTTCCTTTTCACGCCGGTGCAGCAACAGGTCAATACAGACTCCCATACACAGCCCGATTGCAACTTTACAGAAAAGAATCCGGCCAATCAGCGCCACAGGCGCCGACTCGGAAATCAGGATCGGCAGCATCTCATCAGAAGTGGACAAATAAACGGAAAATAAAGTGCCAAGTGTGATCACCCTGCCCGCATAAAGGCTGCCTGCAGCCGCAGAAAACCCACACTGGGGAACAACTCCCAGCACTGCCCCCACCAGCGGGCCAAAACGGCCTGACCGCTTTACCATCTCCTTTGTCACTGTCCCGGTTTTATGCTCCAGCCACTCCATTGCCAGATAAGTCACAAACAAAAACGGCAAAAGCCGCAGGGTATCCATTATCGTATCTGCTATGATTTCTCTCATGCCGGAATCCTTTCCTGATCTATATAATGCAAATGCAACTCATTCGCATTCAGGAGTATAGCACACTATTCACGTAATTGCAATCCAAATAACGATATAAAAGTATGCGCACTTTCTGCCGTTCTTATATCCTTCTCGCCGGAGTCCCTGCATAAGTTCCCGGCTCTGTAATATTTTCTTTTACAACAGCACATGCACCGATGATCACCTGGTCACAAATGCTGATGCCGTCAATGACTACGGCGCCGGCACCTAAAAACACATAACTGCCCACCCGGCTTCGTCCGCAAACGGTTGCAGGGGGTACTGTATGTGTACGATCTCCAACGACTGTTTCATGCTCTATCACACTGGCCGTATTGATAATGGTATTCGCTCCAATCTTTGCCCCCGGTCCGATATAAGCACCTGCGGCCACATAGGTCCCTCTTTCTGTCTTTGCCTCCATACCTACAGATGCCTACAGAGACACCACAAAAAGACAGTCTGCTGCCGAATGCCGCCGTAAATACTGATACATTCGGCTTCTCTTTTCATTATCTTCCAGACTGATGATATACCCGTCCTCTGCCTTAGGTACATACGAAACCTGCGTTTCACATCCCAAAATCCGTTCCTGTCTGCCCTTTCATCCACCAGAAGGATTGCTTCTTTTTCACAGACTTCACACAATGTATTTATAATGCTTCTGGCATGGCCGCCACATCCAAAAACGACTATTTTACCCTCCCCCGCACTTTTTTCAGCAACTCTTCGTAACTTCTGATCTCTTCACCCTGATATCGTGCCGCCGGATAGGGAGGATAACACATAGCACGAACAAACCGTTCTTTCATGGCCCAATCCATGTTATCCCTTATCTCTCCGTTCATAGGACAACCTCTTTTATATATGATAGCTTCTCCCTCCTGTTCCCTTCCCGGATCTCCTCTCTCTACCAGACCAACAACTTCCATAAAATATTCCATACTCCGGAACATAACCCGATTGTATAAAGTTAATTGTGTGTCAAAATCCTCTATTTTTATTTTCTTTTGCAGGATAATCTTTCCTGTATCACACCCTGTATCAACGTAATGGTAAGTAAATCCGCACTCCGCTTCCCCATTGATCATTGCCCATGTCAGACTACTGCATCCCCGGTATCGGGGCAACAAAGATGGATGCAGATTAAAAATTCTGCCTCCTGCAGCATCAATCACATCCTTTTTTATAATCTGCCGGAAATAAACTGAACAGATCATATCCGGAACAAAGGGCAGATTCTCAGCCGTTATTTTATCAAGAGTGTAAGATATATTTTTTCTGATACACAGACCTTCCAGATCCGCAATGCTATTTTCTGTTTTATGTGTATATACAAACACTTCATGCCCTGCTTCCAGTAAAAGCTCCAGAGCCTTACATCCGGTCCAATGATAACCGCATAATATAATCCGCATACTTTTTCCTTTCCTTAAAAAGCGGCGCCCTGACGGCACCGCTTCACACATATTTATAAAATAATTTTTTTCGGACACTTCTCCTTACAGATCCCGCAGCCCGTACATTTCTCATAATCAATCCTTGCATGAAAATCCTCAATGATAATAGCATCATTGGGGCAGTTCTTTTTGCAGAGCTGACAGGCAATACACCCTGCCTGACAGGCCTTTATGGTAACAGGCCCCTTGTCTTTGGAGCTGCAGGCCACCTGATGTTTCGCCTCATAGGGAATCAGCTCAATCAGATGTCTGGGACAGGCTTCCACGCATTTGCCGCAGGCTTTGCAGGCCTCCCGGTCCACCACTGCCACACCATCCACCACATGAATGGCGTCAAAGGGACAGGCAGATACGCAGCTTCCATATCCCATACAGCCGTAGCTGCAGCTCTTGGGGCCGCCGCCCGGTACAAAAGAAACCATCCGGCAGTCTTTACTGCCATGATATTCGTAATCCACATTTGCTTTTTCACAGGTACCGGCACACTTGACAAAAGCGACTTTCCTTACGCCTGCCTGCGCCTCCACACCCATGATCTGTGCAATCTTCGCACCCACGCTTTCTCCGCCCACCGGACAGGCATTGACCGGCGCCTCTCCTTTGGCAATGGCCGCTGCCAGCCCGGAGCAGCCTGCATAGCCACAGCCGCCGCAGTTATTGCCCGGCAGCACCCCCAGCACAGCTTCTTCTTTCTCATCCGCTTTTACTTCAAATTTGATCGCCGCAATGCCCAGGAACAGACCGATAAACAGACCAACAAATCCCACCACTGCCGTCGCTGTTAAAATTCCTGCTATACTCATTCCTTACCCCCTTAACAATCCTGCAAATCCGCAGAATGCAATGGCCATCAGCCCTGCTGTTACCAGCACAATCGGCATCCCCTTAAAGGACTGGGGCACATCATTGTATTCCATCTTCTCCCGGATACCGGCCAGTATGACAATGGCAACCGTAAATCCTGCCGCCGTGGCAAACCCGTTTACAACACTGGCCAGAATCCCGTACTGTTTCTGCACATTTTTAAGTGCCACCCCCAGTACGGCACAGTTGGTGGTAATCAGAGGCAGATATACACCCAGAGCCACGTACAGCCCCGGCATAAACTTTTTCAGGACCATCTCCACAAACTGTACCAACGCCGCAATCACAAGAATAAAGACTATCGTCTGCAGATATGTAATATCAAAAGGAACCAGTATAAACCGATAAATCACCCCGGCCACTGCAGATGCCAGCGTAATCACAAAGATTACCGCCGTCCCCATCCCGGCAGCCGTTTCCACCTTTTTGGATACACCCAGGAAGGGGCACAGGCCCAGGAACTGGCTGAGCACCACATTACTGACCAGACTGGAACTGATCAGGATCACCAATAATTCTTTCCACGTCGATGCCATCCTACTTTACCTCCCCTTTTGTATCATTCTCTTTGCTCTCACCATAAAACCTGCGGGAGCAGCCGCTGTCTGAACAGCCCGCGCAGTCAGAATTGCATCCGGACTGGATCCTGGACATGTCTTTCCCCTTTTTCTCTCCGTTTATCCGGACCTTATTCTGAATCGCCGTCAAAGCTGCCAACACAAAGAACGCACCGGGCGCCAGTACAAATATGCTGAAGGGCACATAGCTTTCCGGCATAAAATGAAATCCGAATACCTCACCGGCGCCCAGAATTTCCCTGACTGCCCCGATGATTGTCAAAGCTGCCGAAAATCCCAGCCCCATGCCGATGCCGTCAAACAGAGAAGGGATGACCGGATTTTTGGACGCATAGGACTCCGCCCTGCCCAGAATAATACAGTTCACTACAATCAGAGGAATATAGATTCCAAGAGCATCGTACAAAAAGGGCAGGTATGCCTGCAGTACCATCTGCACCACTGTTACGAAAGAAGCAATGATCACGATAAACGCCGGAATCCTCACCTTATCCGGGATGATATTACGCAGCAGGGAAATAATGGCGTTGCTCAGGGCCAGTACCACCATTGTGGTCAGTCCCATCCCCAGGCCGTTGATCGCAGAAGTCGTCACCGCCAGGGTAGGACACATACCCAGCATCAACACCAGCGTAGGATTCTCTTTTATGATACCATTGTAAAGTCTCTCTCCCGCACTATTCTGATTCATTGCCTGTCCCTCCTTCCAATACATTCTGGAAATACCAAAGTCCCGCATTGACCGACTCCACCACTGCATTCGTGGTAATCGTTGCGCCGCTGATGGCATCAATCTGATCGTCGGACACAGCGCCCGACTTGGTATAGCTGAAACCGGAAACCTGTTTTCCTGCAAACTGGGGCTTCAGCACTTCTTCCGCCCGCATACCCAGCCCCGGCGTTTCGGAAATGGACAGCAGGGAAATCCCGTTCACGGTTCCGTCCTTACGGATTCCCATGGAAAACTGAATATCACCGTTATACCCGTCATGGGAAGTCAGAATGATCACATAACCAAGCGGCTCGCCTTCGCTGCTTTTCGCTTCCATCACCTCATCTACAGACATCTTATCGTAGCCGTTCTCCGCCAATGCAGCGTAGGATGGATCCTCACTGCCGCTCAGTGCATCAAACGAAACCGCATCTGCAAATACTTCCTGGCATGCCTCCTGTTTGGCTTTTGCTTCCTGCTCCGCAATCGGCTCCTTTGTCATTTCATAAACAAAACCGAGAACGGCTCCTGCAATTACGGTAATGGCAAAAAGGATCGCCGCATCTCTCAGCATATTTTTCATGCTCTCTCCCCTCCTTTACCAAACGCCTTCGGAAGCGTTACCTTTTCAATCAGAGGTACCAGAAGATTGCCCAGAATAATCGCATAGGACACACCTTCCGCCCCCGGCGCAAACAATCGGAAAATACCGGTCATAATGCCAAGGAAGATCCCGAATACATACTGGCCCCTTTTGGTGATGGGCCTTGTCACATAATCGGTAGCCATAAAAAATGCTCCCAGCATCAGTCCGCCGCCTGCAAGCTGTGCGGAAATATAAGCGCTGTCAAAGCCGCGCCCGCCAAACAGCACAATAAAAATCACGAAACTCACTATGTAACTGCCGGGAATCCGCAGATCAATAATATCCAGCAGAATCAGAATACAGGCTCCTGCAACAATGGCCACCATAGATGTCTCACCGATGGTACCTCCGGTATGCCCCAGTATCATATCCATCACATTTACGCTCTCTCCCGCTTTCAGCGCAGTCAGAGGCGTAGCACCTGAATAGGCATCACAGTCAAAATTGGTCATAATGGAAGTAAAGGAAATCAGCAGAAAGCATCTGGCACCCAGCGCCGGATTCATAAAATTCTGCCCCAGCCCGCCAAACAGCATCTTTACCACAAGAATGGCAAATACACCGCCGACGACTCCCAGCCACAAAGGCGCTCCCGGCGGCAGATTCAACGCCAGCAAAAGCCCTGTTACAGTAGCCGATAAATCGTTTACCGTCACTCTTTTCTTCATCAGAAGCTCATATATGTATTCTGTCAGCACAGTGGATGCCACTGTTACCAGAATCAAAATCAGTGCATGCAATCCAAAATTATATACGCCAAAGAAAGTGGCCGGAAGCAGCGCCAGTATGACTGCCCCCATAATACCTCCCGTCGTGGCTTTGGAACGGATATGCGGATTGGATGACACCTTCATCAAATCACTCATTACGGTACCTCCTATTTCTTCTTTTTCGCCAGCTGTATCTTACGCATGGACTTGATTACCTGTGTCAGCGGTCTCTTGGCAGGACATACAAAACTGCAGCAGCCGCACTCACAGCACTCCATGCCATTGTAAGCCAGAAACTTTTCCGCATCTCCATGTTCCGCAAAATCTGCCAGCTTGCTGGGCATCACCCGTCCCGGACATACTTCCACGCACCGGCCGCAGTTAATACAGGCACTTGGTTCGTATCGGGATACCTCATCCGCTGTCATGCAAAGCAGCGCCGACGAAGTTTTGGTAGTGGGCACATCCAGGCCAAACAGTGCAAATCCCATCATCGGTCCGCCGGAAACGATTTTCTCCGGCTCCGATTGAAAACCGCCTGCCTCTTCCACCAGCTCATGATAATTGGTGCCGATTCGTACAATAAAATTACGCGGGTCCGCAATGGCATCCCCTGTTACCGTAACAATACGGTGCATCAGAGGTTTGCCCTCTCTTACTGCCTGGTTAATGGCAACGATGGTATCCACATTGTCCACGATACACCCCGCGTCTGCAGGAAGCATACCGGAATGAATTGCCCGCCCGGTCGTTGCATAAATAAGCTGGCGCTCGGCTCCCTGAGGGTATTTGGTCTGCAGCGCCTTTACTTTGATGTCCGGCTCATTCTGTACCAGAGCCTTCAGCGCCGCAATACAGTCAGGCTTATTGTCCTCCACGGCAAGGATCCCTTTGGCATGATCAAACAGCCGCAGGATCACTTTCATCCCTTCCACGATCTTTTCCGGTTCTTCCAGCATCCTCCGGTAATCAGAGGTCAGGTACGGCTCACACTCCGCACAGTTGGCAATGACATACTCTATTTTTTCAGGCTCTTTCGGAGACAGCTTCACATGTGTGGGAAACCCGGCACCGCCCATTCCCACCACGCCCGCTTCTCTGATCATCCCCACGATTTCTTCTTTTGTCAGCTCTTCCAGCGGCCTGCACGGCCCATAGGATACCTCTTCATACAAAGTATCGTTTTCCACCACGATACACATGGCCAGATCCCCAGTCACCACGCGTCTTGGCTCAATCGCTTTGACCGTACCGGATACTGTGGCATAAATGGGCGCCGACACAAAACCGCCTGCCTCCGCGATTTTCTGACCGGTCAGTACATGGTCTCCCTTGGCCACAACAGGCACTGCCGGTGCACCGATATGCTGTGACAGGGGGTATACCAGGTCCCCCTTCGGTAATATGGCTTTGATCGGTTTATCTTTGGACAGATCTTTTCCATCATATGGATGAATCCCACCCTTAAATGTCAATTTCGCCATTTTTTACCCCTCTTTCTTTCTCTTTTGATAAATTTTATCCTCTGTTAATCATACTATTTTTTTCACAAAAATACTACTATAAATTTGGGAATCATGTTACAATGAAACAACAGATATGTCTGTCTGTGAACCAAAAAAGATGAGCTTCAGGAGGTTTTCCGTTTTCATGCGAACCATTCGTAGACAACTTTCAGAAATCACCCTTTCCTATCCTCTGGACAGGGAAGTCCCGTTATCCAAAGTACTTTTTATGGACATCGAAACCACCGGATTTGCCGCAAAAAGTTCCATATTATATCTGATTGGCTGTGCCTATTATGAAAATGAGAGCTGGCATACCATTCAATGGCTGGCTACTTCTTATGAAGAAGAAAGGGAAGTGATTTCGGCTTTCTTTTCTTTTGCATCCGGATCCTATACACACCTGATTCATTTCAACGGAAACAATTTTGACCTGCCTTTTATTTTACAGAAATGTGCCCAGCACGGACTTCCTTACGATTTTTCCGGCTTTATGGGAATCGATATTTACAAACGGGTATCTCCGTTGAAAGACTTTTTAAAGCTGCCCAACTGCAAGCAAAAGACACTGGAACAGTTTCTGGGAATCCATCGGGAGGACCCTTTTGACGGTGGACAACTGATCAGTATTTATCATGAATTTGTAAAAAACCAGACCGGATATGGCTATCAGGCCATTCTCTGTCACAATTATGACGACCTGGCCGGTATGTTCCATATCCTTCCTGTCCTTGCCTACAGTGATCTTTTTTCCGAAAGGACCAAAGCCAAAAAAGTACAGGCCAATTATTATCAGGACATCAGTGGAAACCGCCATCAGGAGCTTTTCATAAAACTCAGTTTCCCCACACCGCTCCCAAAAGAGATCTCCTGTGCCAAAAACGGCTGTTACTTTACCGGCAGCGGTACCACAGGAAGTATCCGGGTTCCTCTCTACGAAGAAGAAATGAAATATTTTTACTCCAATTACAGGGACTACTATTACCTTCCCATTGAGGATGTGGCCATTCACAAATCCATTGCCTCTTTTGTAGACAGGGAAAACCGGGTACAGGCCAGGGCGCATACCTGTTATACACGAAAATATTCATCCTACCTGCCCCAATGGGATGTTTTGTTTGAACCCTTTTTCAAACGGGATTATAAAAGTCCGGAGCTTTTTTTCGAAGTTACCGATTCTTTCAAAAAAGACCGGAAAGCATTCCAGACTTATGCCCTGCATATTCTGAAAAAAATGGCATAGCCGCTTACCTGTTACAGAAAACGCATGCTGTAGATAAAAATCAAGAAAGCAATGCATCAAAAAAAGAATCCTGCATACAGGATTCTTTTTGATTCACACCAACAGAACATTGTCAAAAAATACTTTCCGGCTTTTTACATTTTTTCATAGAAGAAAGAATTTTTCCTCTCCAGGCCAATTTCCTTATAGTTGATAATCTGCTCCGTACTTCCTATGAACAGGACACCGCCCCTGGCAAGGCTTTGCTGAAACTTGACAAACACCTCATCCTTGGCTTCTTCCGTAAAGTAAATCAATACATTTCTGCAGACAATCATATGATAACTGGTAGGATATGTATCCTTCAGAAGATTGTGCTCCTTAAATTCCACACGGGATTTGATTTCATCGGAAATCTGCCAGGAAAGCCCTACTTTTGTGAAATATTTTTTCTTCAGATCTGCCGGAACACTGGCAATACTCTTTTCCGAGTACAAACCCACCTTCGCTTTGGCGATTACCTGTTTATCCAGATCCGTAGCAAAAATCCGGATCTGGTTCAACGGCAAATGCCTGGAAAGTGCCATCACAAGGGAATACGGTTCATCCCCTGTAGAGCAGGCTGCACTCCATATTTTCAGGTTCTTGCCAAACTTGCGGATCAGTTCCGGAATCACATCTCTGTCCATCACATCCCACTGGGAAGGATTCCGATAAAACTCCGACACGTTAATCGTCAGATAATTGACAAATTCCTCAAACCTGTCCTTATCGGTTTTCAAAACCTGTACATAATTTTCATAGCCAACGATACGATGCTTTCCAATCAACGTGTCGATACGCCGTTTCATCTGCTTTTCTTTATACGCGTTCAAATTAATTTTTGTTAAATCAAAAACCGCTTTTTTAAAATATTCGTAATCGTATGCCACGCTTCTGCTCCTCGAAAACTATTATTTTTCAGCAGCTTCTTCCTGAGCAATCACTGCATCAATATCAACGGAAACCACATCCGCATCCTCTTCTTTTGCTTCTTCCTTCTGCTCCGGAACCAGCAATGCCTTAATGCTCAAACTGATCTTTCTGCTTTCTTCGTTGAAGTCCACAATTTTAGCGGTAACACGTTCACCGATTTTCAGTACATCCGACGGCTTTTCCACATGTTCTTTGGAAATCTGGGAAACATGCAACAATGCATCCACGCCTGTCTCCAGTTCCACAAATGCGCCAAAGTCTGTCATCCTTGCCACAGTACCTGTCACCACATTCCCTGCTGCATATTTGGAAGCGGCATCCCTCCACGGATTTGCATCTGCAAATTTCAGGCTCAGGGCAATCTTGGTACCGGAAATTTCCTTGATCAGTGCCTTTACTTCATCCCCGACTTTGAACACTTTTCTGGGATTTTCCACTCTGCCCCAGGACATTTCGGAAATATGAAGCAGGCCATCCACGCCGCCCAGATCAATAAATACGCCAAAGTCTGTTACATTCTTAACAGTACCTGTTACAGTATCGCCTTCTTTGATCTTTTCAAACAACGCCTTCTGCATCTCTGCCTTTCTGGCAAGAATCAACTGCTTCCGGTCACCGATATATCTTCTTCTCTTCGGATTGTATTCACTGATTACAAATTCAATATCCTGTCCCGCATATTTGGTCAGATCCTTTTCATAGGTGTCCGATACCAGACTTGCAGGAATGAAAATTCTGACTTCTTCCACAATAACACTCAGGCCGCCATCCAGTACCTGGGCCACCTTTGCTGTCAGCACTTCCTGATTATTGTATGCTTCCTCTATACGTTTGTTGCCTCTGTCGGCTGCGAGACGCTTATACGTTAAAAGAACCTGACCTTCACCGTCATTTACTTTGAACACCTTTACTTCCATCGTGTCGCCTACATGTAATACAGTTGTCAGATCAATATTCGGTTCGTTAGTGTATTCATTTCTGGTAAGAATGCCGTCGGACTTATAACCAATATTAAGAATCGCCTCATCAGGCTTTACATCAATGACTGTGCCTTCCACAACCTCTCCTGCATGTATTGTTTTAAACGATTCATCTAACATTTGTTCAAAAGTTAACTCTGACATAATTTTGAACCTCCTCAATAATATAATTCGGGGTCGATGCCCCTGCAGTAATACCTACTCGAAAAACAGAATCAGGGAAGTCTAATTGCAAGTCATCCAGTGTCTGTATAAAACAGGTATGCTCACATTCCTTTCTGCATATCTCATACAGCTTTCTTGTATTGGAACTGTGAGTTCCGCCTATTACTATCATAGCATCAACTTGAGAAGCAATCAACTTTGCTTCCGCCTGTCTCTCCTCAGTTGCGTTGCAGATGGTATTCGCAACACTAATATTGTAACCTTTTTTTTGAATAATTTCAACTAATTCTTGAAATTTATTGTAGTTAAATGTCGTCTGGGACACCAGGCAGATCTCTTTCCCCTCCGGGCAGTCCAGATTTTCGGCCTCTTTTTCCGTTTCCACCACGATTGCCGGCGTTTCCGACCAGCCCATGATCCCCTCGACTTCCGGATGTCCCGGATTGCCTATAATAACAATCTGCTTTCCGGCCCTGCTCTCCTTTTCCACAATCCTGTGAATCCGTTTTACAAAGGGGCAGGTGGCATCCACGCAGGTAAGGCCCTTTTCTTCAATCGTCCGGCACACCCTCTTGGGCACGCCATGAGACCGTATGATGATGGTACCTTCCGACAGCCCCGGAAGTTCCTCTTCCTGCAGCACTCTGACGCCCTTTTTTTCCAGATCCTGCACCACTGCTTCATTATGGATAATCGGCCCATACGTATAAATCTGCCCGCCGCATTTTACCTGTTCGTAAACCGTATCCACAGCCCGCCTGACGCCAAAACAGAACCCCGCACTCTTTGCCAGTATCACTTCCATCCGCTCTTTTCCTTTCAGCACAAATCAATCACTGCATTCACGGCTTCGTCAATGGTCATATCGGAAGTGTCGATCAACACCGCATCTTCCGCCTGACGCAGAGGGGAAATCTCTCTCGTCATATCCTTATGATCTCTCTGTCTGATATCCGCTTCTATTTCCGGAAGGCTGCATTTCTCCCCCCTGGCCGTCAGTTCGTCAAACCGCCGTCTGGCCCGCACCGAAACACCCGCTGTCAGATAGACCTTCACCTCTGCATCCGGCAGAACACAGGTACCGATATCCCTGCCGTCCATGACCACATTTTCCCTTCCGGCAAGTGCCTGCTGCAGCTTCACCAGCTTTTCCCTCACCTTTGGATTGGCCGAGCTGCCTGATGCCATATTGCTCACTTCTTCCGTACGGATCAGAGCGTTTACATTTTCCCCGTTTAACAGTACCACCTGCTCTCCGTTTTCGTAACGGATGGTAATATCCGCTTCTTCACACAGGGTACTGATCCTTTCCGTATCCTCCGGATGCACATTCCGCCGCAACAAAAACAATGCCATCGCCCGGTACATGGCGCCTGTATCCACATAAATATAATTCAGCTTTGCCGCAATCTTTTTGGCTATCGTACTCTTTCCGGCCCCTGCAGGCCCGTCAATCGCAACTGCAATCGTATGACTCATATTCTGCCTCCTGTTATTTTCCTGCCCCGTCAAGGGCCGCATGTTCTCCTGCCAGATATCCCGTAGACCAGGCGATCTGCAGGTTAAAACCACCGGTCAGTCCGTCCAGATCCAAAACCTCCCCTGCAAAATACACTCCCCGCTGTTTTATCGACTCCATTGTGGAGGGATTCACTTCTTTTACATGGATACCTCCCCTCGTTACAATGGCTTCGGTATAATCTCCGGTTCCCGTAATATGCATCTGCCAGTTTTTGATCAGGGACACAAACCGTTTCCGTTCTTCTCTGGTGATCTCATTGACCGGCCTGTCCGGACTGATTCCAGACAGGCGGATCATCACCGGAATCAGCCTTACCGGGAAAAGACCGCCCAGAACATTTTTAAAGTGCCGGTTCTCTTTCCCCTCAAAATCCCGGAGTATCCGTTTATCCAACTGTTCTTCTGTCAGCGCCGGTTTCAGATCCAGTTTCAGAAGGCAGCCTTCCTGCCTCTCTTTTTCTCCATAATAACTGCCTGCGCTCAGAATCAGAGGACCGCTGACACCATAGTGGGTAAAAAGCATCTCGCCGAATCCTTCATACAGAATTTTCCCGCTTTTTGCCGCCACCAGTAAGGCCCGTATATTTTTCAGTGCCAGCCCCTGCAGCTCCTTCGGCTCCTGCTCCCGGACTGCCAGCGGTACAAGCGCCGGCGCCGTCTTTATCATCGTATGCCCCATACGCTCTGCCATCCGATAGCCGTCCCCGGTGGAACCGGTAGTCGGATAAGAGAGCCCCCCTGTGGCTATAATCACAGCATCGCCTTCCACACGCTTACCGTCCGCCAGGATCACACCGCTTACCCGCTCTCCTTTTCCGGCCACTTCTTTCACTTCCGTATGCAGCCGGACTGTCACCCCATAGTCCTTCAGCTTCCGTTCCAGCGTCCGGATCACATCCGAAGCATGGTCTGACACGGGAAAAACCCGGTTTCCCCGCTCTGTTTTCAGAGGACAGCCGTTTTGTTCAAAGAAATCCATAACCATAAAATTGGAAAACCCATAAAAGGCACTGTACAAAAACTTCCGGTTGTGCACAATACTGGCAAACAGCTCTTCCGTATCGCAGGCATTGGTCAGATTGCAGCGTCCCTTTCCTGTAATATACAGTTTTTTGCCGGCCTTTTCATTTTTCTCCAGCAAAATGACTTCAGCGCCGCATTCCGCCGCCCGGCAGGCTGCCATCATCCCGGCGGCTCCCGCTCCAATGACGATCACTTTTCTCATCTTTTTCTTCCATTTCTGCCCTTATACCGGCTCTTCCCCGATGTAATTGATCTCATCATTCAGATACACCTGATAGTTGTTCCATGCTTCTTCCAGCATTTCCAGTTCCTGTCTGACCTCCTCCGGCCGCTTCATACAGAGTGCCACAACCAGCGCATTGATCACGCTTAACGGCGCCACCAGCGAATCCACGATAGACACCATATCGCTTCTGGCCAGCAGATTACAGGAGGAATACAGATTCATAGGGGAATGCACACTGTCTGTCACGGCAATGACTCTGGCATTTCTGTCATTGGCAAACTCCATTGCTTTCAAGGTACGCATGGAATATCTGGGAAAGCTGATTCCAATCAGCACATCCTGCTCATTGATCCGGAACATCTGTTCAAACACCTCGCTGATACTGCTGGTCCGGATCAGACGTACATTGTCCCGGATCATATGCAGATAAAAACTCAGAAAATCAGCCAGTGGTTCACAGCTGCGGATTCCGATAATATAAACCGTTTTTGCTTCCAGGATACTGTCCACTGCCATCTCAAACGCAGAAGTATCCAGATTTTCAATAGTATCCTGAATCTTTTCCACATCGGAAGAAAGCACAGCGCTGACAATCTCTGACTGCGTGCTTTTTCCGTATTTTACATGCATCTTCTGTACCGTGTTCAGTTTGCTGCGCACCCACGCCTCCAGTGCTTTCTGAAACTCAGGATATCCCTCATATCCCAGTCCCGATGCAAAACGGACCACCGTAGACTCGCTGATATTCAGATTTTCCCCCAGCCTGGCCGCCGTCATAAACACTGCCTGGTCATACTGCTCCATGATAAACGCCGCAATTCTTTTCTGGCTCTTACTCATAGAGGCATATCTTTCCTGGATCCGGGTGATCACATCTTCTCTGCTCTCTCCCATAACTATTTCATCGCTTCCGTATACGCCTGATAGATGCTGATCAGCAGCGCTTCTGTTTCCGCCTCCGTCAGGTCAAAATCCCCGGTCAATGCCATACAGGCACTTCCATGAATGAAAATCCAGAGTTTCATAAAAAGCTCTCCCGGATTTCTGACCCCTTTTGCTCCGGCCCTGGCCACCTCTCTGCCCACAGTTCCTTTTTCTCCGTTCAGCAGTTCATACATACTCTTCTCTCCCTGGTGCCCGGACATAAAGAGCAGGCGGAATATATTCTTTTCCTTCGCAGCAAAAGAAATATATGCCATACCCAGGTCAATAAAGGGAAGCGATTCTTTCTGGGGATATGCCTCACAAAATGCTGCGAAATAAGCTGCGGCCCTGCTGTACACCTTTCCGATCAACTGATCCATATTTTCATACAGCCGAAAAATGGGTTGGGTGGAACAGCCTGCTTTTGCCGCCAGCTTCCTTGCCGTAACCTGTTCAAAACCTTCTTCCTGCATCAGCGCAAAGGCACTGTCAAGGATCATACTCTCTGTAACACTCGCTTTTCTTGACATCGTTCTCTCCTTCCCATTCTTTCCCGTCTGATAACATATGTTATTTTAGTCTTATTTCCCCATATTGTCAAGGCTGCGTCCGGACTGTCCCTGTGGATTCAATAATACGGCTGTGAAAACAGTACATACTGTCCCGGATAAATCAGATCCGGATTGCTGCCTCCATTGATTTCCACAAAGCTCTGAAAAGGCTCTGCCGGTATCTCACAGGTTCCTTCATACTTTTCATACAATGTCCATAACGTTTCCCCCTCCTTTACACAATGCATATAAGGTACTCCGTGAAATGTTTCCATCATCACAGACAAGGTATGTTCCGGGATTTCTTTATACTCCGACTCCTTTCTGATGCGGGAAGCCATATACCAGCCCCCTGCCCCCTCTTCCATCAGCGGAATTGCAAGCGTAACCTCATACACATCCGTTGTGCCGGACCAGACCAGATAGTCATACCAGAAGCCCTCTTCCCGATGGCACTTCCAGTCCACTTCCCGATCCACGCCGGATGGCAGCAGCAGATCAAAATTTGCTCCCTCTTCTTCCACGTAAGAACGCGCCTGTCTCTCCCCGGAAAAATCCGTTTCCGGTATCTGGCTGATCCAGACACGGCCCCGGTCCTGAGAGGGCTCCTCCAACAGCTTCCAGTATCCGCTTTCTGCGGACCAGATCCGGTAGTGGGCGTCATCATACACAGGGGCGCCCTATGCTTTTGTCACTCTGATAATATCAATGGAAGCCATCGGGATCCGTTCTCCGGTGTCTGCCCTGGTCACTAACATGTAATCCAGTGCCCACCAGCCTGTATCATCCTCTTCCCGCTCCGCCTCCCCGCCTCCGGTAAAAATCAGCTCATATCTTCTTTTTTCCGGGGAAAGTTCCGGATATTGCAATAAAAAGTTTTCCAACGGCTCCTGAAAATACCCTTCTCTGATCAGCGCTCTTGCCGTTTCTATCCCTTCATTAAATTCCGGGCAGTCCTCACCCACCACCTGATGCCACGCATCCTTCTGCCTGTATTCCTCTTCTGTATCCATATGTGTGGAAAAAACAGGAACCCCAAAAGCCCTGGTACCTCCCTGTGGCACAGAAAACCGGACATTGTTCAGATAGTAGGTACTTACTTCTTCCTGTTTCCTGCTTCCATCCGCCTGCCTGGTTTCGACTGTCCCGGTATCCGTTTCTTTTATATTGCAGACCACCCCGGTGTATTCCTGCCGATCCGGCAAAGCCTGGCCGCTGTCTGCCACCGGTATCGGCGCAAACCGACTCCCTGGCACATCGCTGTTCTCCACTGCCGTTATTACGGCCGCTTCCACATCCCCGCCGCCTGAAAACAAACCGGCTCCCCACAGTACCCCTGCCAGAAACAGCAAAACCAAAACAGCCATACCTGCTTTCCTCTTCCCCATGTTTCTCCCCTTATACAGTACAAATGCCGGAGAATCTTCTTCATTCTCCGGCATTTACAATCATTTCTTTTGCTGTCAGTTTTACGGATTATACCGGATATGCTCCGTTCTTCGTATCAGCCTGTGCAGGATCAACTTTTTCCTGCTGTGCCTGACGATATTTGAAGAAATCAGTAGCAACCTGAGGGAACAGTGCATAGGACAAAACATCCTCATCCTGCTGCTTCCATTCCTTCATTTCGGACTCCAGCTTATCCATCTCATTTTCAATCAGGTCTGCGGGACGGCATGTAATTCTCTTCTCGCCCGGAATTACCTTATCAATCACTTCCTGGTTCATGGGTTTTACAGTCTGGCCATATTCACCCCGGAGTACCGCTTTGGTCTCCTTGGTTGCCATCTTATAACGCTCTCCCATCAATACATTGAATACAGCCTGCGTACCCACAATCTGGGAAGAAGGGGTAACAAGCGGCGGTTCACCCAGATCCTTACGAACTGCAGGAATCTCACGCAGCACATCGTAATATTTGTCCTCTGCGTTCTGTTCTTTCAACTGGCTCACCATATTGGAAAGCATACCGCCCGGTACCTGATACAGCAGTGTCTTGATATCCACACCCATCACCTTGGGATTGAGCAGACCGCTTGCAAGGCACTCATCTCTGTAAGGTCTGAAGTAATCGGCAATCTCAGCCAGAATATTCTGGTCATAACCGGTATCATATGGAGTTCCCTTAAAGGTTTCCACCATAACTTCCGTTGCAGGCTGTGAAGTTCCCATTGCAAACGGGGAAATTGCACAGTCAATTACATCCACGCCTGCTTCCACTGCCTTCAGATATGTCATGGAAGCCACACCGGATGTATAGTGGGTATGAAGCTGAATCGGCAGTTTGGTTGCGCTCTTCATGGCAGCGATCATCTCGGATGCCTTGTAAGGAACCAGCAGACCTGCCATATCCTTGATACAGATGGAATCTGCACCCATCTCTTCAATCTTCTTGGCCATATCCACCCAGTATTCCATTGTATAGGCATCACCCAGCGTATAGGAAAGCGCAATCTGCGCATGGCCTCTGCCTTCCCGTGTCTTAATCTTGTTGGTGGCATTGACTGCTTCCTGCAGGTTACGCAGATCATTCAGACAGTCAAAGATACGGATAATATCAATACCATTGGCAATGGATTTTTCCACAAAGCTGTCCACCACATCATCTGCATAAGGTCTGTATCCCAGGATGTTCTGTCCCCGGAACAGCATCTGCAGCTTGGTATTTTTGAAGCCGTCCCTGATCTTTCTCAGACGATCCCAGGGATCTTCTTTCAGGAAACGGAGAGAAGCGTCAAAGGTAGCGCCGCCCCAGCATTCTACCGCATGGTAGCCTACTTTATCCATTTTATCAATAATAGGAAGCATCATATCGGTGGGCATCCTTGTCGCAATCAACGACTGATGCGCATCACGCAAAACGGTTTCCATGATTTTGATCGGTCTTTTTTCTTCCATAATTTCCATTTTCCTCCTGTCCTTAAATGTTAGAATTTAGGAATCTTAAAATACTCCGAATACAGCCATAAATGTTCCGGCCGCTACTGCGGTACCGATTACACCGGCTACGTTAGGTCCCATTGCATGCATCAGCAGGAAATTGGTAGGATCCGCTTCCGCACCGACTTTCTGTGACACTCTGGCCGCCATAGGCACTGCGGATACACCTGCGGAACCAATCAGAGGATTTACCTTACCGCCTGTCATCTTACACATAATCTTGCCGAACAAAACACCTGCCGCAGTACCAAAAGCAAATGCAACCAGACCCAGGAGTACGATAAAAATCGTTTCCTTGTTCAGAAATGCTTCAGCACTGGTGGTCGCACCTACGGAAGTACCCAGCAGAATTACCACAATGTACATCAGAGCATTGGAAGCCGTATCGGTAAGCTGTCTTACCACACCGGACTCTCTGAACAGATTCCCCAGCATCAACATACCAACCAGAGGAGCCGTTGTGGGAAGAATCATACATACAACAATGGTAACAATAATCGGGAACAGGATCTTCTCCAGCTTGGATACCGGACGAAGCTGC
>CANDNA010000011.1 GCA_947385955.1 uncultured Clostridia bacterium | reverse complement strand
CAGGGTGGTTTCGTTCGTGTAATTATGTGCAATAATTTGTTGGATTGCTATAGAAATAAAGAAGTTTGAAAAATGTATGAAAAGTTGATGAAAATAAATTGGTTACACATGTGTAGCCAATCCAATGGAGCGAATATGGAGAAAAAAATATGAAGTGATAAAACAGGAAAAATATGAATTAATAGCGAGGGTGGAGCAATGATGTACGTCTTATATTGAAACGAGCGAGAGAGCAGGCTTACAACAGTGCTAATGGAATCATGACAGATGTATATTGGAATGTGGGACGGAAAATTGGTCTGTAAGAGTTCTGGAGTGTAATATTAGTAGTGGATATTACAAAAATTTGAAAAGAAGAGAATAACCAGACAATAGGGATTAGCTTTTGTACAGATAAGAATGAAACGATTGTAAAATATTTTGTACTTCATGAAAGTTAACAGATATTTGTTTCAAAATATGTGACAGTTTTGCCAACAGTAGAAGAATTGCAAAAAGAATTGGAGAAAAATCAATTGATTTATGATAGTGGGAAATAAAATTCATTGCAGATTCAGATAATTTAGACTATGAAACAGACTACTATTATACGAATTTCATGGTTCATAATAGTCGAAGTAATTCAGTGAAAGAGAGGTTTTATATGCCGGGATTTAAACGCTATTCCCCCTACCAGACCACTGACGACCAGCCTCAGGTGATTGCCGCGTTGGTGGAAGGATTCAAAAGGAAATCAGTTTCAGACTCTGCTGGGTGTCACCGGTTTGGGCAAAACGTATACCATGTCCAATATTATTGCGGCTGGGCAGCTTTATGGTGAATCTAAAGAATTTTTCCCGGAAAATACAGTGGAATACTTTGTCTCCTATTGGGGGACAGGACGAAATAACACCATATGGGTGAGAGCTATTATTTATATAGTAAAATATTATGTTATATAATTTGAAGAGGCGGGGAGCTATGCAGGAGCATGAGATTATATTATATCAGTTAGAGGATACAAATGTTTATGTGAATGTCATTTATAAAGAAGAAACATTTTGGATGACACAAAGAGCAATGGCAGAGTTATTTGATTGTACAGTAGATAATATTTCGTTGCATTTGAAAAACATTTACAAAGAAGAAGAATTGGTTGCAGAGGCAACTACCGAGTTTTTCTCGGTAGTTCAAAATGAAGGTGGAAGAAATGTTAGTCGAAAAGTAAAATGTTTTAATTTAGATGCGATTATTGCTGTAGGATATCGTGTAAATTCAAAAAAGGCCACCAGGTTTCGGCAGTGGGCAACAAAAACATTAAAGGAATATATTATTAAGGGCTTTGTGTTAAACGATGATATGTTAAAAAACGGCAATCCCTTTGGAAAAGATTATTTTGACGAATTATTAGAACGTATCCGGGAAATCAGGGCAAGTGAGCGTAGGGCCTATCAGAAAATCACGGATATATTTGAGCAATGCAGCTATGATTATGATAAAAACAGCGAAATTACAAAGAATTTTTATGCCTTTGTTCAGAATAAACTTCATTTTGCAGTTACTGGAAAGACAGCGGCTGAATTAATATATGAGCGTGCGGATTCAGAAAAACCGGCTATGGGGTTGACAACCTGGAAAGATGCACCAGATGGCAAAGTGCTAAAGCGAGATATAGGTATTGCTAAAAATTATTTAAATGAAAAGGAATTGTCCCGTTTAAACAGACTGGTAACAATGTTTATTGATTATGCGGAACTGATGGCAGAAGATGAGATTTTAATGAGTATGCAGGACTGGGTGGAACAGACGAATCAGTTTTTAGTGAATAATCGACGAGAAGTATTGGATGGAAAAGGAAAAATATCGCATGAGGTTGCTATGAAAAAAGCGGAAAAGGAATATGCGGCATTTCGTGTAAAACAGGATAAAGAGTATATTTCGGAGTTTGATCGGGAGATAGAGAGATATTTAAAAGGGGAATAATGAAGTATAGAGCATGAACTTGGGATAAAAATATGGGAAAGGTAGAATATGAAAAAAGAAAAGTCAGATATAGTATATCATTATTGCACACTTGAAGGATTTTTAGGTATTATCCAGAACGCATCTTTGTGGGTGTCAGATATTAGTAAATCAAACGATGGTTTGGAATGCATCTATGGAAGGAATCAGATTAAGGACAGAATTGAGAAAGAAATAGCAACTGACGCAGAGGCAATTCATGCATGGAAAACATGGTATGAAGTGAATTCTGATTTGCATGGTTCAATGTTGACATATGTAGCTTGCTTTTCAGAGAAGAAAGACTGTCTTAGTCAATGGAGAGGATATGCGGACGATGGAAAAGGGATGGCTATAGGATTTAATAAAAAATTACTTGAACGATTATTTAAATCAGGGAGATTTTATTTGAAATTTGCTAAAGTCATTTATGATAAGAATGAACAAGAAAGACATATTGAACGAGTTGTAAAGGAAAATTTGAAAAGAATGGAAGAAACAGGAGTTGGACATACAGCATTAGAGTTAAATGATAATTACAGAATGGATTTTTCTTTCTACAAGCATCCTGGCTTTGCGGAGGAAGAAGAATGGCGCTTAGTATTAAATTCAAAGTCGTATGGCTGCGAAATAAGAGATGGAAATATAACATTTTCAGAACCGAAATACAGGGTAGTTAAGGGAAAATTAGTTTCATATAGAGAATTATGCTTTTCAAATATTAAAAAGAATTTTATAAAAGAAATATGGGTTGGACCTAAAACTGATGTGGAATTGCGGGATGTTAAGCAAGTTTTAGAACGGTATCAATATTATGATACAGAGAGAGGTTATAGTATGGAAGAACCAATATTGATTACGAAGTCATCAAGTTCTTATAGATAATACTTTATTATTTTTAAGGAGATTGCTTTATGGATCATTTCAAACTGGTATCCCCCTACCAGCCCACCGGCGACCAGCCCCAGGCGATTGCTGCATTGGTGGAGGGGTTTCAAAAAGGAAATCAGTTTCAGACTCTGCTGGGTGTCACCGGCTCAGGCAAAACCTATACGATGGCCAATATTATTGCGGCACTGAATAAGCCCACACTGGTCATAGCCCATAATAAGACGCTGGCGGGGCAGCTTTACGGTGAATTTAAAGAATTTTTCCCGGAAAATGCAGTAGAATATTTTGTGTCCTATTATGATTATTACCAGCCGGAGGCTTATGTGCCCAGTACAGATACGTATATTGCAAAGGACTCTTCCATCAATGATGAGATTGACAAACTGCGTCTTTCCGCCACGGCTTCACTGACAGAGCGGCGGGATGTGGTGGTGGTGGCCAGTGTGTCCTGTATCTATGGCCTGGGCAGTCCGGAGAGCTATCAGGAGATGATCGTATCCCTGCGGCCGGGGATGATAAAGGACCGGGATACGGTGATCCGGGAACTGATTGACATTCAGTACAACAGGAATGATATGGGAATCGAGCGGTGTAATTTCCGGGTGCGGGGAGATGTGGTAGAGGTATATCCGGCCCAGGGCGGGGATTATCTGATCAGGATTGAATTTTTCGGGGATGAGATTGACCGGATTGCAGAAGTGGAGATTTTATCGGGAAGGGTGCATGCGTATCTGGAGCATATTACCATTTTTCCGGCTTCCCATTATGTAGTGCCTCAGAAAATCATCAACAGAGCCTGTGAAACCATCGAAAAGGAGCTGGAAGAACAGATCCGGTATTTTAAAGGAGAGGACAAGCTGCTGGAAGCGCAGCGCATCTCGGAGCGTACGCATTTTGATATTGAGATGCTGCGGGAGACAGGCTTTTGTTCCGGAATCGAGAACTACTCCAGGCATTTGAATGAACAGCTTCCGGGTGTGCCGCCGATGACACTGATGGATTATTTCAAAGACGATTATCTGATTATTATAGATGAGTCCCATATGACGGTGCCTCAGATCGGAGCCATGTATGCGGGAGACCGTTCCCGAAAGACTACTTTGGTGGAATATGGATTCCGCCTGCCGTCCGCACTGGATAACAGGCCGCTGGCCTTTCCTGAGTTTGAAGAGCGGATTGACCAGCTTTTGTTTGTTTCCGCCACACCGGCGGCCTATGAAGAAGAGCATGAGCTATTGCGTGCAGAGCAGATCATACGTCCTACGGGACTTTTGGACCCGGAGATTTCCGTACGTCCGGTGGAAGGACAGATTGACGATCTGATCGGAGAAGTCAACCGGGAAGTAAAAAAGAAAAACAAGATTCTGATTACCACCCTGACAAAGCGGATGGCGGAGGATCTGACAGAATATATGCGGGAGGCAGGGATTCGGGTAAAATACCTGCACTCTGATATTGATACGCTGGAGCGGGCGGAGATTATCCGGGATATGCGTCTGGATATATTTGATGTACTGGTGGGAATTAACCTTTTGCGGGAAGGTCTGGATATTCCGGAAATTTCCCTTGTGGCCATATTGGATGCGGATAAGGAAGGATTTCTGCGTTCGGAAACTTCCCTGATCCAGACGATAGGGCGGGCGGCAAGAAATGCGGAAGGCCATGTGATTATGTACGCGGATGTAATTACGGATTCCATGCGGGCCGCCATCGATGAGACTGCCAGACGGCGGGAGATCCAGCAGAAGTATAATCAGGAGCATGGCATTACGCCCCAGACCATAAAAAAAGCCGTCAGGGAGCTGATCAGTATTTCCAGAGCAGTGGCCAAAGAGGAAGTGGCAATGGAAAAAGATCCGGAATCCATGAACCTGGAAGAGCTGAAAAAGCTGGTTGAAGATGTACAGAAGAAGATGAGAAAGGCAGCCGCAGAGCTGGATTTCGAAACGGCAGCCCAGCTGCGGGATAAAATGATAGAACTGAAAAAACATGTACTGGAGTTGGAGAAAAACGATGAGTGAGATTAAAAAAATGCTTCCCAGAGAATACATCAAAATCAGAGGGGCCAATGAGCATAATTTAAAGGGAATTGATGTGGATCTCCCGCGAAATGCGTTTGTGGTTCTGACAGGACTGTCAGGTTCCGGAAAATCCTCCCTTGCATTTGATACCATATATGCAGAAGGCCAGCGAAGGTATATGGAATCCCTGTCCTCTTATGCAAGACAGTTTCTGGGGCAGATGGAGAAACCGGATGTGGAGAAGATAGAAGGTCTGTCCCCGGCGATTTCCATTGATCAGAAGTCTACGAATCGGAATCCCCGCTCCACGGTAGGAACTGTTACGGAGATTTATGATTATTTTCGTCTGCTGTATGCCAGAATCGGAATCCCCCACTGTTATCAGTGCGGCAGAGAGATCAGCAGGCAGACGGTGGATCAGATGGTGGACCAGATCATGGCGCTGCCGGAAGGAACGAAAATACAGCTATTGGCTCCGGTGGTCAGGGGGAGAAAGGGAGAGCATGCCAAAGTATTGGAGCGGGCCAGGAGGAGCGGTTATATCCGGGTACGCATTGACGGCAATCTGTATGAACTGACAGAAGAGATCAAACTGGAAAAAAACATCAAACATTATATAGAAATTGTGGTGGACAGGCTGGTGGTAAAGCCAGGTATTGAAGGACGTCTGACAGATTCGGTGGAAAATGCCCTGTCTGTATCGGACGGGCTTCTGCAGGCGGATATCATCGGCGGGGAGCCTATGAATTTCAGTCAGAGCTTTTCCTGCCCGGACTGCGGTATCAGTATAGAAGAAATCGAACCGAGAAGTTTTTCGTTTAACAATCCCTTTGGCGCCTGCCCGGAATGTTTTGGGCTGGGGTATAAGATGGAATTTGATGAAAGGCTGATGATACCGGATGAAACACTGAGTATCCGTCAGGGGGCCATTACCGTGATGGGGTGGCAGTCCTGTACGGACAGCGGCAGCTTTACCAATGCGATTCTGCAGGCGCTGGCAAAAGAGTATGGATTTGACCTGGATACGCCCTTTGGGGAATATCCGGAGAAAATCAGAAATATCCTGATTCATGGGACAAACGGAAAAGAAGTGGAGGTACATTATAAAGGGCAGAGGGGCGAGGGTATCTATCCGGTGGCATTTGAAGGACTGATTAAAAATGTGGAGCGTCGTTACCGGGAAACCGGCTCTGATACGATGAAACAGGAATATGAGACTTTTATGCGGATTACACCCTGCAAGGAATGCAAAGGACAGAGACTGAAAAAAGAATCCCTTGCCGTTACAGTCTGTGATAAAAATATATATGAAATCACCTCCATGTCCATCAGCGGCCTGTTTGATTTCCTGAGCAAACTGGAGTTGACCAGACAGCAGCAGATGATCGGCAGACAGGTATTGAAAGAGATCCGGGCCAGAGTGGGATTTCTGGTGGATGTGGGTCTGGACTATCTGTCCCTGTCAAGGGCCACAGGCACCCTGTCCGGCGGGGAGGCCCAGCGGATCCGGCTTGCAACCCAGATCGGTTCCGGTCTGGTGGGGGTCTGTTATATACTGGATGAACCCAGTATCGGCCTGCATCAGAGAGACAATGACAAGCTGCTGGGCACCCTGAAAAATCTGCGGGATCTGGGCAATACACTGATTGTGGTGGAGCATGATGAAGATACGATGCGGGAGGCCGACTATATCGTGGACATCGGTCCGGGAGCCGGTTCCCACGGCGGAGAAGTGGTGGCCTGCGGCAGTGCAGAAGAGATTATAAAAGTGCCGGAGTCCATTACCGGGCAGTATCTGAGCGGTAAGCGGAAGATACCGGTGCCGGAGAGCAGGAGACAGCCCACCGGGTATCTGACCGTGCGTAAGGCGGCGGAAAACAATCTGAAAAAGATCAATGTGAAGATTCCGGTGGGGGTTATGACCTGTGTAACAGGGGTATCCGGTTCCGGAAAAAGCTCACTGGTCAATGAGATTTTATATAAAGCTCTGGCCCGGACACTGAATCGTGCCAGGACTATCCCCGGACGTCATGAAAGGATTGACGGCATGGAGCAGCTTGACAAGGTGATCAATATTGACCAGTCACCTATCGGCAGGACACCCCGCTCCAATCCGGCTACTTACACCGGGGTTTTTGACCAGATACGGGATCTGTATGCAGGAACCCAGGATGCAAGGGCCAAAGGCTATAAAAAAGGACGTTTCAGCTTCAATGTAAAAGGCGGGCGTTGTGAGGCATGCAGCGGTGACGGGATCATTAAGATAGAGATGCATTTTCTACCGGATGTCTATGTACCCTGTGAAGTGTGCGAAGGGAAGCGCTACAACAGAGAAACGCTGGAAGTGAAATATAAGGGAAAGAGTATTTATGATGTGCTGGATATGACAGTGGAAGAGGCCGTTACATTTTTTGAACATGTGCCGTCTATCCGCAATAAGATTCAGACCCTGTATGATGTGGGCCTTTCTTATATCAAGCTGGGACAGCCCTCCACCACCTTATCCGGCGGAGAAGCCCAGCGTATCAAGCTGGCAACGGAACTGAGCAGACGCAGTACAGGCAGGACCATTTATATCCTGGATGAGCCCACCACCGGGCTGCACTTTGCGGATGTGCACAAACTGGTGGAAATTCTGCACCGTCTTACCGAAGGGGGCAATACGGTGGTGGTGATTGAGCACAATCTGGATGTGATCAAGACTGCCGACTATATCATTGACATCGGTCCGGAAGGCGGTGACGGAGGCGGCACCATCGTTGCAGAGGGCACACCGGAGCAGGTGGCCGGGAATCCACAGTCTTATACCGGATTTTATATCCGAAAAATGTTGGAGAAGAGCTAAAGTTTTTGACCAGGTGATACGATATATAAAGCAGGAGTTGGTGCATGGATGCAGTTATGGACAGAAGGATCTGTTTCCTTAACTGCGTTCTTTAATTTTTTGTAAATTTTTGGAAACCCCTTTGAAAATGCTTTCTGTTAGGTTATAATGTAGTTCACGTGACTATGTTTAAAGTGCAGACATTTGGAAAACATTATGATAGATAACCATGAGAAAGGGGTTCGGACTTATGCAGTTTACAGATATCGGAATTGATTTGGGTACGGCAAGTATTCTTGTTTATATCAGAGGAAAAGGCGTTGTGCTGAAAGAGCCGTCTGTCGTGGCGTTTGACAGGGATACAGACAGGATCAAGGCAATCGGGGAAGATGCCAGACTGATGCTGGGAAGGACACCGGGGAATATTGTGGCGGTGCGGCCTCTGCGTCAGGGTGTTATTTCAGATTATACGGTGACGGAGAAGATGATGAAATATTTTATCCAGAAGGCTCTGGGTAAGAAAACATTCCGGAAACCCAGGATTGCCGTATGTGTTCCCAGCGGTGTTACCGAAGTAGAGAAAAAGGCTGTGGAAGATGCTACCTATCAGGCAGGCGCCAGAGAGGTTTCCATTATTGAAGAGCCGATTGCGGCAGCCATCGGAGCCGGTATTGATATTTCCAAGCCCTGCGGCAATATGATCGTGGACATTGGCGGCGGAACCTCTGATATTGCCGTGATTTCCCTGGGCGGTACAGTGGTCAGCGCTTCCATCAAAATAGCCGGGGACGATTTCGATGAAGCCATTGTGCGTTATATGCGTAAAAAACACAATCTTCTGATTGGTGAACGGACCGCAGAGGATTTGAAGATTAAGATAGGTTCCGCTTATAAACGGGCAGAAGTGGATTATATTGATGTAAGAGGAAGGAACCTGGTAACAGGACTTCCGAAAACCATCAAGGTTTCTTCCGAAGAAACAGAAGAGGCATTGAAGGAGACCACTTCCCAGATTATTGAAACAATACACAGTGTATTGGAAAAGACACCGCCGGAACTGGCGGCGGATATTGCTGACCGGGGGATTGTGTTAACCGGCGGCGGCAGCCTGCTTCGGGGGCTGGAGGATCTGATAGAGGCCAAGACCGGTATCAATACGATGACGGCGGAGGATCCCATGACGGCAGTTGCCATCGGCACTGGTAAATATGTGGAGTTTTTGGCAGGCTATCGGGATGAAAATTAAGGACGGACAACAGGAGGCAAAGGATGTTAAAGGGTTTGTATACGGCATATACCGGTATGATCAATGAGCAGCACAGAATGGATACCCTGACCAATAACCTGGCCAACAGCGCTACGGTAGGGTTTAAAAAAGAGGGCGCTACTTCTCAGGCATTCCACGATGTACTTGCCTATAAGATCAAAGATACATCGGAAATGCCGAATATGGGGCGGAAAATCGGCGCCATGAGCATGGGAGTAAAAATCGGTGAAAATTATACGGATTATGGGGAAGGGCCGTTGAAACAGACCGGAAATACCTATGATCTGGCAATTACCGGCCCGGGTTTCTTTGCCATAGAGTTTACCAATAAAGCAGGTGTTACCTCCACTAAGTATACAAGGGACGGTAATTTTACAGTGACAGAGGACGGATATCTGGTCACAAAGGACGGGGATTTTGTCCTGGACGATGACGGCGAGCAGATTGAGCTGGATCCGCTGCTGGAGTCTGAAATTCTGGAGAACGGCGCCATCTATCAGAATGGTGCACTGGTTGCCACCATCGGCATTACGGATTTTGAAGATTACAATTATCTGGAGCACTATGGGGAGACACTGTTTCAGCCGGTAGAAGGTGCGCAGGAACAGGAAGCGGAAGGACAGATCATATCCGGCTATCTGGAGCATTCCAACGTGCAGGTGGTCAAGGAGATGGTGGATATGATCAATCTGGCCAGAGCCTATGAAACCAACCAGAAGATTGTACAGACCTATGACAGTTCTCTGGATATTGCAGTAAACCAGCTTGGCAAGTTATAATAACAGATGACAGATGATGTGAAAAGATGATCCTGGGGAGGAATAAACATGGTAAGATCTTTATGGTCTGCGGCAACAGGAATGATTGCCCAGCAGACAAATATTGATACGATTGCAAATAATCTGGCGAATGTAAATACGACAGGCTATAAAACAGAGGTGGCAAATTTCAAATCCCTTCTGTACCAGACATTACAGACAAGAACCACTACGGCCAACGGTGAGAACAAGCCGGTGGGTGCGCAGGTTGGTCTGGGTGTACGCAATTCGGCGATCAGTTCTATTTTCAGTCAGGGAGCTTTCCAGGATTCCGAAAGTACCACCGACTTTGCCATCAGCGGTAAGGGACTGTTTGCAGTGGCTGGTGAGGACGGAGATACATACTATACAAGAAACGGTAACTTTTTCCTGAATACCAACGACAATGGCGGCCTGACTCTCTGTACTTCCGACGGATATCCGGTACTCAGTACGGCAGGACGGGAGATTGTGTTTAACAGGAACTATACGGCAAGCAATCTTACCGTTTCGGAAGAAGGCGAGTTTTACTATCCGGATGCAGACAACAATCCGCAGCCCCTTGGCATTACCATCGGCCTGTTCCAGTTTAACAATCCCACAGGTCTGGAAAAAATCGGCGGCAGCTATTATCAGGAAACAGAAGCCAGTGGAGAAGCCATCAATGAGGCAAGAAGCACCAATCTGGAAAGAAGCACACTGGTGCAGAGATATCTGGAGCGGTCTAATGTGCAGGTTGTGGATGAAATGGTCAATATGATTGTGGCACAGCGGGCGTATGAGATGAACTCCAAAGCCATCACCACCTCTGATGATATGCTGCAGCAGGCCAATAATCTGAAACGATAAGCCGGCCATAGGAGAGAGGACAGGAGGGTGACAGTATGGATTTGGGAGGACTCAGTTCTATTTATACAGACTATCTGCAGACGCAGTCGGGAGAACATCGTCTGGAAAAGATGAAAGCAGACTGGAAAGAGAAAAACAAAGGGACAGACGACGAACAGTTGATGGATGCCTGCAAACAGTTTGAATCTTATTTTGTGGAGCAGATGTTTAAAGAAATGATGAAAACAGTGCCGGAAACAGACTACAGTTTCAAATCCACAGGTACGATGGTAGATTATTACAGAGATAATATGGTGCAGGAGATCGCATCCCTGTCGACAGAGTCCGGCGGACTGGGACTGGCGCAGATGCTTTATGAACAAATGAAAATCAATAACAGCTTATAGACAATAGCCGGGGGCTGCTTTTATAGCAGCCCCTGTTTGCGGTTTTTTTGAGGACAGGCTATGGAAACAGTAAAAGGCTATGTGGAACATATCATATACCAGAATGGGGACAATGGCTATACGGTCATGGAACTGAACTGTGAAGGTGAGGGCATCACCTGTGTGGGGACCTTCCGGGGAGTCGAGGAAGGGGAAAATATGGAACTGACAGGGGAATTTGTGGAACATGCCCTGTATGGAGAACAGTTTAAAGTACAGTCCTATTCTTTTCTGGCAATGGATGATGCGGTCAGCATTCAGCGGTATCTGAGTTCGGGAGCGATCCGGGGAATCGGGGAAGCACTGGCAGCCAGGATTGTAAAAAAGTTTGGAGCAGATACCTTTCGCATTATGGAGGAAGAGCCGGAACGGCTTTCGGAAGTAAAGGGCATCAGTGAGCGGATCGCCAGGGAGATTGCACAGCAGGCAGAGGAAAAGCGGGGGATGCGGGACGCTATGCTGTTTCTGCAGAAATACGGGATTTCCAATACGCTGGCAGGAAAGATCTATAAAACCTATGGGATGCGCCTTTACAGTGTTATCCAGGAGAATCCGTATCTTCTGGCCGAAGATATTACGGGTGTGGGATTTAAGACAGCAGATGAAATAGCCGGGCGGATTGGCATTCATACGGACTCGGATTACCGGATCCGGAGCGGTATTCTCTATGCGTTGCTGCAGGCATCGGGAGAGGGGCATATGTATCTGCCCAAATCCTGCCTGCTGGAACAGGCATCCCAGGTATTGGGGCTTGGCGAGGAACAGATGGAACCACAGCTTGCCAATCTGATGATGGATAAAAAAGTGGTGATCAAAGAAAAAAACGGCGGGCAGATCGTGTATGCCATGTCCCATTATTATGCAGAGCTGAACTGTGCCCGGATGCTGTATGATTTGAATATTTCTCTGGAAGAGGACAGGCAGATGGCTGCTTTGGAAGAAGCAGGACTGCTGAAAAAGATCAGGGCTCTGGAAACAGAGCTGGAGGTGGAGCTGGATGATTTGCAGAGGAAGGCGGTTTTGGAGAGTGTGAAAAACGGGCTGATGATTCTGTCAGGCGGCCCGGGTACGGGGAAAACCACCACCATCAATACCATGATCCATTATTTTGAAAAAGAAGGAATGGACATCCTGCTGGCCGCCCCTACAGGAAGGGCCGCCAAGCGGATGACGGAAGCCACCGGTTATGAAGCAAAGACGATACACAGGCTGCTGGAACTGAACAGCCTGTCCGGAGAGGATGGCAAAAAGGCATCTTTTGAACGAAATGAAGAAAATCCGCTGGAAACGGATGTACTGATTATCGATGAAATGTCCATGGTGGACATCCATTTGTTCCAGTCGCTTTTGCGGGCGGTAGCTGTGGGCACCCGGCTGATTATGGTGGGAGATGTGAATCAGCTTCCCAGTGTGGGACCCGGACAGGTTCTGAAAGACCTGATTGACAGCGGCCGGTTTCCGGTGGTGATGCTGCAGAAAATTTTCCGGCAGGCCGGAGAAAGCGATATTGTGATGAATGCCCACAGAATCCATCGGGGAGAACAGATCCGAATGGATAATAAGAGCCGGGATTTCTTTTTTCTGGAGCGGAATAATATAAATGTGATATACAAACATATGGTAATGCTGATTACAGAAAAACTTCCCCGCTATGTGAAAGCAGGTATGTACGATATTCAGGTACTGACGCCGATGCGGAAAGGAAACCTGGGTGTGGAAGTGCTGAACCGGATTTTGCAGCAGTATATGAATCCGCCGGAAGAAGGGAAAAAGGAGTATACCCACGGTGAAACCCTCTTTCGGGAAGGTGACAAGGTAATGCAGATCAAAAACAATTACCAGTTGGAGTGGGAGGTGATGAGCCGATATCAGATTCCGGTGGAAAAGGGGATGGGGGTCTTTAACGGGGATACGGGAGTGATTCTCCAGATTCATGAGTTTGCCCAGACCATGACAGTGGAATATGAAGAAAAAAAGCAGGTGGTCTATCCCTTTGCCGGACTGGATGAGTTGGAACTGGCCTATGCCATTACCATTCATAAATCCCAGGGAAGTGAGTATCCGGCAGTGATTATGCCACTTTTGGGCGGGCCCCGGATGCTGATGAACCGGAATCTGCTTTATACCGGGGTGACGAGAGCCAGAGACTGTGTGACAATATTGGGGAGCAGTGAAACGGTGGCTGCTATGATTGACAACGCACAGGAACAGAGACGCTACAGCGGACTTGCTGACAGGATCAGTGAAATTGAGAGATAAAAGTCATAAAAAATAAAGATATGGTTTTTCTGGATCTTCTGTTTCCCAGACGATGTCCCGTCTGTGACGGGGTACTTCCGATGGGAGAAATGGCCTGTCCGCAATGTACGGACAGACTGACCATCATTCAAAGCCCTTTCTGCAGGAAATGCGGCAAAGCCCTGACGGACAGCCGTGAGGAATACTGCAGCGACTGTGAGAGCAGAAAGCATCTCTTCCGGGAAGGACGGGCACTGTATGAATATCCATGCATCAAAAAATCCATCTATCGTTTTAAATACAGAGGCAGAAAAGAATATGCGGAGTTTTACGGCAGAGAACTGGCGGGACATCTGGGGGAGGCAATCCTGTCCTGGAAACCGGACGTGCTGGCGCCGGTGCCGCTGCATCGTTCCCGGAAAAGGATGCGGGGCTATAATCAGGCACAGGCTCTGGCGGAACATCTGGGGAAACGGCTGGGGATACCGGTAAATTCCCGTTTGATTGTCCGTACAAAAAAGACAGTTCCACAGAAGCTGCTGAGCTTTGAGAAGCGGCAAAATAATTTGAAAAGGGCTTTTAAAATAACTGAAAATGTTGTAAAATTAAATACAATTATTATCATAGATGATATTTATACGACGGGGAGTACTGTGGATGCCATGACGGAGGTATTGCAGGAAGCCGGAATAAAAAATGTGTATTTTGTCGCTCTGGCCATTGGCAGAGGATGAAAATCTGGAGGTGCTGGTTATGGAA
Organism: uncultured Clostridia bacterium; assembly: GCA_947385955.1. Lineage (GTDB taxonomy): Bacteria > Bacillota > Clostridia > Lachnospirales > Lachnospiraceae > VSOB01. The sequence goes on along the minus strand of CANDNA010000011.1, from coordinate 73,487 downwards.
GTACGTAATTGCAGAAAATGCGGAAGAATTTTCAATTATGTAGTGGGTATGCCTATCTGCCCTGCATGCCGGGAACGGATAGAAGAAAAATTTCAGGAAGTAAAGGAATACATCAGAGAGAATAAAGGAGCCGGAATCCCTGAAATTTCCAAAGTCTGTGAAGTAGAGACATCTCAGATTCATCAATGGATCCGTGAGGAAAGGCTGGTATTCGCGGATGATTCCCCGATCGGTATCAACTGTGAAAACTGCAATGCCACCATCAAGACAGGACGGTTCTGCGAAAGATGTAAGGCAACGATGGTAAACAATCTGAAAAGCTCCATTCAGAAGCCCAAAGTCCAGCCGGTCGTGCATAAGGATACCAAAGAAAATCCGAGAATGCGTTATCTGGACCGATAGTTTTACATATGGATGAATCTGTGCTATAATAATGATTTGTGCAGGGAGGTGAGCCGATGCTGAATGAAGAGCGGATTAAACTGATGACGAGAATGGCTTCTTATGAAGAGCATGAGGGCAGGCACAATATGGCCATCGGGAATTATTTCAGAAGCGATTATATCGGCTTTCAGGTTATGAAATCCATAATCAGTGCCACGCTTGCTTTTGCGATTGTACTTGGTATTGTTGTGTTTTATCACTTTGAAACTGTGATGAAAGAGGTCTATCAGGTCGATTTGCTGGAAACAGGCAGGCAGCTTCTTCTTGCTTATGTTATTTTTACAGGGATTTATACGTTTATCTGTTATCTCGTATATTCCTACCGTTATAATCGGGCGAAAAAAAGCCTGAAGAAATACTACTCTCATCTGCAGGAGCTGTCCGAATTGTATGAGGAGGACATCAGACGATGAGAGATATTTCTGAAAGGAAAGATTTATGACAAATATACTAGTCCTGAGAGAGTATTTGAAGGGAATTTACGGGAAATATGAAATTTATATTACACCCGTGGAAAAATTCCTTCTGTCGTTCATTTCATTGATACTGATCAACAGAAAGCTGGGCTATATGAGCAGGCTGGACGGGATATCCACTGTTTTGATAGCGGCGCTCTTATGCTCTTTCTTACCGATGAATTTTATGGTTTTTATTGCAGCAGTGTTTATTTTGCTGCATTTGTATGCGTTTTCCCTGGAATGTGCGATTGTAGTGCTGGCACTGTTTCTTGTGATGTTTCTGTTGTATTTCAGATTTTCATCAAAAGATACGGTTCTGGTGCTTCTGACCCCGATCTGCTGTTCCATGAATATTCCGTTTGTGATGCCGCTGGCGGCAGGCCTGACAGGGACTCCGGCTTCGGCGGTGTCTGTAGGCTGCGGTGTGGCTGTTTACAGTATTCTGCAGTATATTTCTGACAGTGTGGCCACTCTGAATTCTATGGATGCGGAAAATGCAATGCAGAAGTACCGTTATGTAGTGGACGGTCTGGTGAACAATAAAACGATGCTTGTGATGATGGGGGCGTTTGCAGTCACAGTGCTGGTTGTATATCTGCTTCGCAGAATGAGCATCAATCACTCCTGGACGATTGCGATTGTGGGAGGAACCCTGACAGGGATCTCCGCACTGCTGATCGGGGACTTGATGTGGGAGACCAATATTTCCATATTTCCCACAGTGATCGGCGCGGTTATTTCTGCGGCAATTGTTAAGCTGTTACAGTTTTTTATCTTTAATGTGGATTATTCCAGAACAGAATATGTACAGTTTGAAGATGATGAATATTATTATTACGTGAAAGCAGTGCCGAAGATTGCAGTGGCAAAGCCGTCCAAGACTGTAAAGAAGATTACTTCTCAGAAAAAGGATGTTGTGCAGCCGCCGCGTACCACCGGCAGTATCGTCAGGAAATCAAATAAGAGTGGAATGAAACAGGTATGAGTCAGTTGGCTAATTTTGCAGCTATCTATTTAAATCGGCTTCATATGCCGAGTATAAGATGGACCGATGTGGTGGAGATTATTATTATCTCCTTTTTGGTGTACCAGATTATCCTGTGGATCAAAAATACCCGTGCATGGTCTCTGCTGAGAGGTATCGTAGTGATCCTGGCCTTTATTCTGGTAGCGGCCCTGTTCAATATGACAACCATTCTCTGGATTGCCGAAAATGCACTGAGCCTTGTGGTAATCGCTACCGTGGTTGTACTTCAGCCGGAACTGCGCCGGGCGTTGGAACAGTTGGGCAGAACCAATTTTTTTGCATCCCTGTTTCCCTTTGACAGTTCCCGGGATATGGGCGGGCGGTTTTCCGATAAGACGATGCAGGAGATTATCAAAGCGTGTTATGAAATGGGCAAGGTGAAAACCGGCGCCCTGATTGTAGTGGAACAGAATCAGTCATTGAGCGAATATGAGAGAACCGGAATCGAAGTGGACGGCCTTTTGACAAGCCAGCTTCTGATCAATATTTTTGAACACAATACTCCCCTGCATGACGGTGCGGTGATCGTCCGGGAAAACAGGGTGGTTTCTGCTACCTGCTATCTGCCGCTTTCCGACAATATGGGACTGAGCAAAGAACTGGGTACAAGACACAGGGCAGGCGTGGGAATATCAGAGGTGACAGATTCCCTTACGATCATTGTTTCGGAGGAAACAGGGCATGTAAGCGTTGCCTATGAAGGGGCGCTGTATCGCAATCTGGATTCCGAAGAACTGAAGGGAAAGCTGTTGATGATTCAGAATAAACCTCTGGAAGAGAAAAAGAGAAGATTCTGGAAGGGAAGGGCAAAGAATGAAAAAGAAACTGACAGCTAATCTGGGCCTGAAAATTCTGGCAGTCTTATTTTCTGTTGTGATATGGTTCATTGTCATCAATATTAATGACCCTGTGGACAAAGTGGTTTTCCGGAAAATACCGGTGGAGATCCTGAATGAGGATGCGGTGACAAGTCAGGGAAAGGTGTATGAGATCCTGGATGGTACCAATGTGATAGATGTAACGGTATGGGCCAAGAGAAGTGTGCTGGATACACTGAGTGCGGACAACATCATTGCCACAGCGGATATGCAGGAAATCAATCTGATGGATACCATGGTGCGTATCAAACTTTCCACCAATAAATATAATGAAAAGCTGGACAATATCACATCCTCTACGGAAAACCTGCTGGTCAGCATTGAGGATATGAAGAAAGAACAGTTCGTAATAGAAGCAAATACCATCGGAGAACCGGCGGAGGGCTATGTTCTGGGCAACATCAGCACAGAGCAGAATCTGATCAGTCTGACAGGCCCGGAATCGGTAGTCAGCCAGGTGGATCGGGTGGCAGTACCTGTGAATGTGTCGGGCCTGTCACAGGATATCCGGACGGATGCTACAATCAAGCTGTATGATGCGGACGGAAATCCGGTGGACAGTAAGAATCTGAAAAAGAGTCTGGAACAGGTGAAGGTGAACATTGAGATCCTTCAGACCAAGCGTGTACCGTTGAGTTTTGCTTCTACAGGAGAGCCGGCAGAAGGGTATGCGCTGACAGGTGTGATTGAAAGTGTACCGTCTACGGTTCTGATTGCCGGAAAAGGGAATGCGATTAAAAATGTTTCTCAGATTGATATTCCGGATACGGCATTGAATGTGACAGGATATGTGGGAAATATGACCACACATCTGGATTTGAAAAAATATCTGCCGGATAATGTAACCTTTGCCGATGATACTTTTAACGGCAGAGTCAATGTGACGGTGCAGATTGAAAAGGAAGAGGCTTCCCAAATCACTCTGGATGCAGAGGATGTGCTGATCCGTGGCATTCCTGACGGACTGGAAGGGGAACTGGCGGAAGAAACGGTTTCGGTGCCGGTAAGAGGGCTTGCCGCGCATGTGGAAGGGCTCAGCACTGCTGAGATCATCGGCCGTGTGGATGTGGAAGAGTTTCTGACGAAAAACGGATTAACCCAGCTTCTGCCAGGTGAGTATGAAATGAATCTGGTACTGAATCTTCCGGAAGGAGTCAGACAGGAACGGGAAATTACGGTGACGGTAGTGGTTGCCGAGAGAACAGAAGAGATGCAAGAGGAAATGGAAGAAGAATAGAGGGTGAAAAAAGATGGGAAGATTATTTGGTACAGACGGAGTAAGAGGAGTGGCCAATGAGGAGCTGACGCCTACACTTGCCATGCAGCTTGGGCAGGCAGGAGCCTATGTGCTTACCAAAGAAAATAAGCATAAGCCCACCATTATGGTAGGATGCGATACCCGTATTTCGGGAGATATGCTGGCCAATGCACTGATGGCGGGAGCCTGTTCTGTAGGGGCCAACGCCGTATATGTGGGAGTTGTTCCCACTCCGGCAGTGGCGTATCTGACAAAGAAATATAAGGTGGATGCGGGCGTTGTCATTTCCGCTTCTCATAACCCGGTGGAGTTTAACGGAATTAAATTTTTTGATGGGGACGGTTATAAGCTGCCGGATTCTCTGGAAGATGAAATCGAAGCTGTGATCAAAAGCGGAATGAAAGATATCAAATTCCCGATCGGGTCAGGTGTGGGCAAGATCAAGTACCGTACGGATGCCAGAGAGGAGTATATCAATCATGCCGTACAGTCTGTCAGTGCAGATCTGAGCAATCTGAAAATTGTTGTCGACTGTGCGGAGGGCGCAGCTTTTTATACTTCCGTGGAGGCACTGAAGGAACTTGGAGCGGAGATCATTGCCATCCATAACAATCCTGACGGCAGCAACATCAATGCCAACTGCGGTTCCACACATATGGAAGAGCTGATGGCCAGAGTTGTTTATGAAAAGGCTAACATCGGTCTGGCCTTTGACGGAGATGCAGACAGACTTCTGGCAGTGGATGAAAACGGAAGAGTCGTGGATGGTGACCAGATTATGGCCATTGTCGGAATGCACATGAAAGAGCAGGGAAAACTGAAAAAGGATACCATCGTGGTTACCGTGATGAGCAATCTGGGATTTTTCCTGATGGCAGAGTCCAAAGGGATCAAGGCAGAGCAGACAAAGGTAGGGGACCGGTATGTACTGGAAAGGATGCGGGAGATCGGCGCCAGCCTGGGCGGCGAGCAGTCCGGCCATGTTATTTTCCTGGATGAAAATACCACGGGAGACGGCCTGCTGAGTGCGCTGCATCTTTTGCAGGTACTGGTAGAAACCGGAAAACCTTTGTCAGAGCTGGCTAAAATTATGGATGTTCTGCCTCAGGCACTTATCAATGCCAAGGTGCCCAATCATAAAAAAGAGCGTTATATGGAGTACCCGGAAATTGCGGCTGCGATCCAGAAGCTGAATGATATGTTTGCCGGAGAGGGCAGGGTATTGATTCGTCCGTCCGGTACAGAACCGCTTGTGCGTGTGATGATCGAAGGAAAAGATCAGAAACTGATTGAAAGAGAAGCGAGAAAACTGGCGGATCTGATTCAGAATTGTATGCTGTAGAGGAGTGCAGTTACCGTTTACCTTGTATCCTGTATTCGCAGCACGGAGCTATATAAAAGTGCAGGATTGTACTTGTGAAAATACAAAATGCATGGTATGATAACAGGAGAAGAAGTCCTATAGTTTTTCATATGGGATAAGGGATAATCGGAGGACGTGATATGGTAAGCCAAAAGGTAGTAATTAAAAATCCAACGGGACTACACTTGAGACCTGCCGGCATCCTATGCAAAGAAGCGATGCAGTTTAAATCATTGATTACGTTTACGTTCAGAGAGAGCACTGCGAATGCGAAGAGTGTATTAAGTGTATTGGGTGCATGTGTAAAATGCGGCGATGAAGTGGAATTTGTATGCGAAGGAGAGGATGAGGAAGAAGCTCTGAAATCTCTGGTTGCGATAATCGAAAGTGGTCTTGGGGAATAAAAGTTTAGTCGTCATGTATCAGCCCATCTCTCCGGATGGGCTGATTTTTTGTGATATAGGAAATTCCTCTGGATTTCCTACATTACAAAAAGCCCTCCGGGCGGGATCGCACTGCGGCAGGGAGTCAGTTGAATGGAGAAAGAGAGGGAATACCATGTTAAATTATAAGCGGTACCGGAAAAATCCGGTGGTAGAGTATCCGGAACGGGAATGGCCCGGTAAGGAAATTGAAAAGGCGCCGATCTGGTGCAGTGTGGATCTGAGGGACGGCAATCAGGCCCTGATTGATCCCATGATTGTGGAAGAGAAAATAGAAATGTTCGGCTATCTGATCGAATTGGGATTTAAGGAAATTGAAATCGGATTTCCGGCAGCCAGCCAGATTGAATATGATTTTCTGAGACAACTGATTGAGAGAAAGCTGATTCCGGATGATGTAAAAGTGCAGGTACTGACACAGTGCCGGGAAGAACAGATTGCCAGAACCTTTGAGTCAATCCAGGGATGCAGCCAGGCAATTGTGCATATTTACAATTCCACTTCCACTCTTCAGCGGGATGTGGTATTCCATATGGACAGAGAGGAAATCAAAGGAATTGCGTTAAAAGGGACCCGTCTGGTGAAAGAACAGGCAGAGGCCTTTCCCGGTAAGGTTATTCTGGAATATTCTCCAGAGAGCTTTACCGGAACGGAACTGGATTTTGCACTGGATATCTGTACGGCGGTTCAGAAAGAATGGGGCGCCACCAAAGAGAATCCGATTATTATCAATCTTCCGTCCACAGTAGAGATGAACACACCCAATGTATATGCGGATCAGATCGAATGGATGAACCGTCACTTCCAGGACCGGGAGAGTATTATACTGAGTGTGCATCCTCACAATGACAGAGGCACAGGAGTGGCTTCGGCAGAACTGGCACTGCTGGCCGGGGCAGACCGTGTGGAAGGTACATTGTTTGGCAACGGAGAAAGAACCGGCAATGTGGATGTGCTGAATATTGCTTATAATATGTTTTCTCAGGGAATCAATCCTGAGCTTCACATCGAACATGTCAATGAAATCATTGAAATTTATGAGAGATGCTGCAAGATCCCGATTCATCCCCGTCATCCCTATGCCGGAAAGCTGGTATTCACTGCATTTTCCGGCTCTCACCAGGATGCCATCAACAAAGGGGTGCAGGCAATGAAGGAAAGAGGCGGGGAATACTGGCAGGTTCCCTATCTTCCCATTGACCCGGCTGACATCGGCAGGGAATATGAGCCGATTGTGCGGATCAATTCCCAGTCCGGTAAGGGCGGAGTGGCATTTATTATGGATACTTACTTTGGCTTTAAGCTGCCGAAGGCAATGCATAAAGAGTTTGCAGGTACGATACAGGCTATTTCCGAAAAACAGGGAGAGGTATCGCCGGAAGAGATTATGGAGCAGTTCAGAATCGAATATCTGAACCAGAAGGAACCGCTGCATTTCAGAAAGCTGCATGTTTCTGATCTGTCTGGGGAAACTAAATCTCAGTTCGATACCAGAGTGGATGTGATATATACAGATCATGGAGAAAGAAAAACCTTTGAAGCAGTCGGCAACGGACCTATTGATGCAGTGCAGCGGGGGATGCAGGAGTCTCTTGGCGTCAGCATCAAAGTACTGGATTACGAAGAGCATGCTCTGCAGAGCGGTTCCAATTCACAGGCGGCTGCCTATATTCATCTGTTGGATTCTGAAACCGGCAGAGTGACCTATGGTGTGGGTGTCAGCTCCAATATTACCAGAGCATCCATCCGGGCATTGTTCTCCGCTGTGAACAGATTAGGATTGGGGAAACAGGAGGGATTATGAAACAGATTATTGTAACCGGCTGCAATGGACAGCTTGGAAAAGCGGTGAATCAGGTTCTGGCAGATCATAATGAATACCACCTGATCAATACGGATGTGGCAGAACTGGATATTACAGATATCGGGCAGGTCATGAAGCTGGCCCGGGAGAGTAAACCCTATGCCATAATCAATTGTGCGGCGCACACCAATGTAAACGGGTGTGAAAAGGAAGAAGAAGCGGCGTTCAGGATCAATGCGATAGGAGCAAGGAACTTAAGCATTGCCGCACAGGAAACAGGGGCAAAGCTGTTTCAGATTTCCACAGACTATGTTTTCTCAGGGAACAGGGAGCAGCCCTACAGAGAATTTGATGCGCCGGAACCGATGAGTGCATACGGAAGGACAAAGCTGCAGGGTGAGATTTTTGTAAAGGAGTTCTGCAGGAGGTATTTTATTCTGCGTACTGCATGGCTGTACGGGGACGGAAACAATTTTGTAAAGACAATGCTCCGTCTGTCTGAAAGCAGCGATCATGTGCAGGTGGTAAGTGATCAGTATGGGACTCCTACCTATGCGATGGAGCTGGCAAAGGCAATTGCCTGTCTGCTTCCTACAGAAAATTATGGGGTTTTTCATGCCACCTGCGAAGGCTCATGCAGTTGGGCAGATTTTGCAAAAGAGATTTTCCGGCTGGCAGGAAAGCCTACCATTGTGGAAGAGGTTACAACTGCCGCATATAATGAAAAGTTTCCGGGGCAGGCAGATCGTCCCGCCTGTGCGATTCTTGACAACTATATGCTGACTCTGACCACAGACTTCCGTTTTGCCACCTGGCAGGATGCAATTGCGGAATATATGAAAACACTCTGATCACCAGAAAAATAAAGGGCCGGGCTTTTGGGAAGAATGGTTTTGGATTCCCAAAGGCCCGGCCTGATTTGTTATGACTTTTTGTTCAGACCACTCTTTTAAAATAGTCTATGGTTTTTTTCAGTCCTTCGTCCAGAGCGATATGAGGCTCCCAGTCCAGATGTTCTTTGGCCAGATCGATGACAGGCTTGCGCTGCAGAGGATCGTCGGAAGGAAGGGGACGATATACGATCCGGGATCTGGAGCCGGTCAGTGCAATGATTTTTTCTGCAAGCTGCAGAATGGTAAATTCTCCCGGATTGCCCAGATTGCAGGGGCCGGTGAAATCGGCCGGAGATGCCATCAGGCGGACCATGCCTTCAATCAGATCATCTACATAGCAAAAGCTCCGGGTCTGGGAACCATCACCATAGATGGTAATATCCTGATTTTTTAGTGCCTGCACGATAAAATTGGATACCACCCTTCCGTCGGAAGGATTCATGCGGGGACCATAGGTATTGAAAATGCGCATGATCTTGATTTCCAGATTGTGCATGCGGTGATAGTCAAAAAACAGTGTTTCCGCTACCCGTTTCCCTTCATCATAGCAGGAACGGATGCCGATGGGATTCACACAGCCTCTGTAGGTTTCCGGCTGAGGATGGATCTCCGGATCTCCATATACTTCGCTGGTGCTTGCCTGCAGGATCCTGGCGCCTACCCGTTTGGCAAGTCCCAGATTGTTGAGAGCGCCATAAACGCTGGTTTTTGTGGTTTTGACCGGATTGGCCTGATAGTGGACCGGGCTGGCCGGGCAGGCCAGATTATAGATCTGATCCACTTCCACATAGAGCGGTTCCGTTACATCGTGGCGGATAAATTCAAAATAGGGATTCCCCATAAGATGGCGTATATTATCTTTGCTGCCTGTATAGAGATTGTCCACACAGATGACATCGTTCCCATCCTGTAAAAGACGTTCGCACAGATGAGAACCCAGGAAACCTGCGCCCCCTGTTACAAGTACTCGATTCATAAGGATACCTCGTTATGCAAAAAGATTGTATTTCAGGATACAGTAGATGGCACGGAACGCGTCTTTGATCCCGATCTTTTTCCCTTCATTATAGGAGCGGGGATAATAGGAAATCGGAATTTCATAAATATGATAACGCTTGTCCTTTTTGGCAATTTTAGCTGTGATTTCCGGTTCGAAGCCAAACCGTTTTTCTTCAATGGTAATGGACTGGATGACTTCACGACGGAACATTTTATAGCAGGTTTCCATGTCGGTCAGACCGAGGTCTGTGAAAAGATTGGATACAAAAGTCAGGAATTTATTCCCGGCGGTGTGATAAAACCGTTTGATCATATATTTTTCCCCTCTGGCATAGCGGGAACCATATACCACATCCGCATCAGCCCTGCCGCTGATAAAAGGCTCCAGCAGACGTACAAAGTCTTTGGGGTCATATTCCAGATCGGCATCCTGTACCACCACCACATCCCCTGTGGCAGCCTGAAAGCCCTTTGCCAGCGCCGCACCTTTGCCCTGATTGGCTTTATGAAAAAGCAGACGGTCAATTTTTCCGCGCAGGGGACCCTGCAGCAAATCTCTGGTACCATCAGTGGAATAGTCATCCACCACAATGATTTCGGTATGCTTTATCCCGCAATTACGTACAGCATCCAATACGGTCTCGATGGTACTTTTCTCGTTATAGCAGGGAATGACAACGGACAGTACGATATCATTCATAGTTTTATTCATAACTGACTCCTTTGGTGTATGTTTTATGCATGGCATATGCCTGCCTGAATAGTATACCACGAGTTGACAGAAAAATCCATTTATTCACTGGGTTATTTATTGAAAAACAGGATAGGATATATTATAATAAGCATGTTGTCCGGCAGAGGATACGGACGGAACGTTGTCAATCAAAAGAAAAGCAGGGAGAATGCAGAATGAAGATAGCAGTGGCAGGAACAGGATATGTGGGACTTGTGACAGGGGTTTGTCTGTCAGAACATGGACATGAAGTGACCTGTGTGGATGTGGATGAAAATAAAGTAAAAATGATGGAAAACGGGAAATCTCCCATATATGAACCGGGTCTGGAAGAATTGATGGTAAAAAATATGGACCATCTTTATTTTACGACAGATTATAAAAAAGCCTATGTGGATGCGGATGTCATTATTATCGCAGTGGGTACTCCGGAAAAAAGGGACGGTTCTGCCAACCTTGCTTATGTATTCCGGGTGGCAAGTCAGATTGCAGAAAGTATCAGCAAAGAATGTGTGGTGATCGTGAAGTCCACAGTGCCGATCGGAACCAACGATGAGGTGGAACGGCTCCTGAATGAGAATCCGCTGGAGCTGAGAGTGCATGTGGCTTCCAATCCGGAATTTCTGGCCCAGGGTACGGCAGTGCCGGATACGATGCACGCTTCCCGTATTGTTCTGGGCGTCAATGATAAATTTGCGGAAGAAAAGCTGCTGGAGATGTATCAGAATTTTGATGCACCGGTGATGGTCTGCAACCGGAGAAGTGCGGAAATGATTAAATATGCGTCTAATGATTTCCTGGCACTGAAAATTTCTTATATGAATGAAATTGCCAATCTTTGCGAGGCCATTGGAGCGGATGTGGAAGAAGTGGCAAAAGGAATGGGATTTGATGAACGGATCGGAAAGAGATTCCTGCATGCCGGTATCGGTTATGGCGGTTCCTGTTTCCCGAAGGATACAAAGGCACTGCATCATTTGTCTGCCCAGAACGGCTGTGAGATGAGAACTGTCAAGGCGGCAATAGAAGTCAATGAAGGGCAGAAATACAAGCTGTCCAAAAAGGCAAGAAAATACTATGCAGATTATAACGGGCTGAATATTGCGGTGCTGGGCCTGACCTTTAAACCGGGTACGGATGATCTGCGGGAAGCCCCTTCCCTGGTCAATGTGCCGGTTTTCCTGGAGGACGGCGCTCATGTAAAAGCCTGGGATCCGGTAGGAGCAGAGAACTTTAAAAAGCGGATTCAGGATGAAAATATCTCCTATTATGATACGGTGGAGGAAGCATTGAAAGATGCGGATATCTGCTTTATCTTTACCGAATGGAGCGAAGTCAGAGAACTGGATCTGAACCAGTATGCCAGACTGATGAGAAGGCCCATCGTCATGGACGGCCGCAACTGTTATCGTATAGAGGATGTAAAGAAAGTGCCGATCATCTATGAAAGCATCGGACGCGGAATCGTAAATACAATGGAAGTATAATCCTATAGAAAAAGTAAATGGTTTGAGATGGTTCCGGGTGTGGAGGATGCCATCAGAGAATGTGACCGGTAAAATAAGAGCCGGCGGTTTATCAGGAACCGCCGGCTTTTTGCATGCAGATTTTCAGTTCAGTTAACCACCCCTCTGGTGGGATGGATATAAAAGCGCCATTCATTGGTTTCTCCCAGGCGGGCGTAGCTTTCCGTGTCGGCCATAATCGGAATCACGGTAAGATCTGCAATTTCGTTGTTATGGACCAGATATATGGTATTTCCCTGTTCCAGCCGGAAGATACCGGTATTGTCAACACCTGCAACAAAGATTTCACCGGGTTTCAGCGTATATTCCGGCAGGTTGAATTTCAGAAGGGGAGAAGGAAAGCGGTTGGAAAGGCTGTAGCTGTCCAGATGCAGGGATTCATTGGAAGCGTTGTACAGTTCGATCCACGGCCCGTCCTGACCGGTATAGATCTCGCTGATCAGCAGTCCTTTTTCGGAGGAAACGGGGGCAGTGACTAACTGTGCAGTGATTTTTCCGTTTTGGATCAGGGCAGAGCTTAAGGTAACACTGGATTCCCGGATCGGCTGGCCATTGATTTTCCAGCAGACAAATTTCTGATAATTGTTGCATTCCCAGGACAGTGTCATGGGATAATCTCCATAATAAGTACCTTCAAAATCTCCGTCCGCTGCAGTGAGCCGGGTGGTGCTGAAACGGATGGAAGTGCCGTTTTCGGGCGCTTTGACAGATAAGGTGTAGGGCGCTGTGGGATGAAAGGTATCCTGAATAAATGTCTGAACTTTTTCCTTTCTGGAAAAGGCGCTTTCTTTCAGCAGGTTTACATTCTGCTGGCGTTTGGCTTCATCTTCGGGAGAATAATAATAGGAAGCAATCAGATGAAACGCATTTTCCGCTTCATTGATTACAGTTTCCAGATGTTCTCTGTCAAAAAGCCCGCTGTTCATCAGATCGCAGAGGGCGTTCAGAAAGCGGTCCCTGTAATCGGCGATCTGTATCAGAGAACCCATAACAGTGCCGTTTTCCTTAATGTTGTCAAACAGCGCGGTCCACAGGTCATCATCATATCGGAAATCCCATGTGCAGTCCAGATCGTTGATCAGAAAACGGAATTTACCGTCGGAATAGGGGACATCCGACGGCTCATCGGTATAACGCCAGATGGCATAGTTCTTTTTGGGATAATCCGTATTATTGATAAGCACCTCAAAGGCATAATAGGAAAACATATCATCCATTGATACGGTTTCTTCAAATTGTTCCTGATTTTCGGGCAGCAGGATGGGAGATGCTTTTAAGTCAGGATAGCTGTAATACAGAGTCTGGTAACCGCCGTACTCTGTGCAGGCTCTTTCAGAATCTTTGTAAATTTCCAGCGCATCCTTGTTCAGCCGGGTTTTTGATTCCGTATTGTGTTTATTGTAAGTATCCTGAAGCTGGGCAACACCGTACAGTTCCCCGTTCAGGAAAATCATGGCCGGTCTGGCGCCTGCCACCATATAGCCGGCCTCATCGGCCAGACGGCTGCCCACATTCCAGCGCAGCATGGTCCCCTTCTGTTCCGGATCTGCTGTACCGGCATTGTATTCGTTGCCGCCGTTTCGAAATACCATATTGTTGAAGTCCTGAATATGGGGAAAGAGGGTGCCTTTTGTATTGTAATATTGAAATACATCATAGGTAAATGAAGCATGAAGGGGATCATATTCTGCCCCGGCCAGTACTTTCAGAGAATAGGGATAGTGGGTCATGGAGCCGTGATCACCGTCCACACACAGACCGATGTGCTGACTGATTACATTGCTGCCATCCGGCTCGAACAGATCCATATGGGCAGGCCGTATCCAGTCCTCTCCCCGCTGTTTGCAGTTCTGTTCTTTGAACCAGGACCAGTCCTCCTCTGTGGGGCCGCAGTCTGACATGGGATAGAGGATACCGTTTTCCGGTGAGTAAAGGTCCTCCGGATCTGCTGTAATGGAAACCACCAGTGCGTTGGTCCATGCAGCTATATTTTTTCCTACAAAATAGGTGGCGGTGTACGGCCCGCCGAGAATCGTCTGCTCCTGATCACAGATGATGGCTTTGAGCACTACGGGCCTGACTTCCGTTTCTGCAGGATAAGACAGGGGTTCTGTATAAAGGGGAGAGGAGGCATCCGGCGTACTGCCGTCTGTCGTATAATGGATCTCCACCGGCCGGGTATGCAGGGATGCGGGGGACAGCGTAATTTCGATGTCATGATCATAAAATCCGTTTTCCAGAGAAAAAGAAATGGTTTCCGGCACGGCAGCACTGGCGGGCCGGGCCGGAAGCGTCAGGGTATCCTGCATCCAGGGGAACAGGGCTACTAAAATAACTGCAATGATAATACAAATGATTTTTTTGTGTCGAAACATTTCGGGTCCTGCTTTCTGTTGGGTTCTCCTGCCGGAGAGGGTTATACCAGTCCGTGTACCACAAAGGCCACCCCAATACCCAGTATGGCACCGGCAAGAACCTGAAGCGGCGTATGTCCCACAAATTCTTTCAGCTTGTCTTCCATACTGACATCTTTGCCCATATGAGAAAAAAGCTCCATCATTTCATTCAGTACCTTAGCCTGGATACCGGTTTCCCGGCGGACACCGATGGCATCATACATAACGACAATCGCAAAAAAAGCGGCAATGGCAAATTCAAAACTTCCGCTGCCGTACTGCAGACAGGCAGAAGTGGCCAGGGCGCATACAGTAGAAGAATGAGAGCTGGGCATACCGCCGCTGCCAACCATCCGTTCTGCCACAAAGGTCCTGGTCAGCGCCGTATGGATCAGCGTTTTTAAAATCTGTGCCAGAAGCCAGCCCAGTGCCGCAGAAATAAAAAATTCATTTCCGGAAATTCCTTTGAAAAAGTGCATACTTTCCTCCTCTTTCTGTAACTCCTGTCAGTTTACTACGATTTTTTATAAGATTCAAGAGTTGTCATAATTTTTGCCTGTTTGAACATGATAAAGGATAGAAAAAATAAGGCACACAATTCCTGCAAAAAACAGACATTACCGACAGAAGTCTTGTCAATTGGCGGCAAGTGCTGTTATACTACAGAAGGAATGTAAAATCTGTTAAAACTGTAAATACGATCCAGAAATGATAAAGGAGAATCAATATATGAATCATGTGGCATTGATTACGGGAATTACCGGGCAGGACGGCAGTTATCTGGCCGAATTTCTGCTGGAAAAGGGATATGAGGTACATGGGCTGATCCGCAGGCACAGCATTTCCAATACGGACAGGATCGACCATCTGATTGCATCCGATTATTATAAAGTGAAATTTTTCCTGCATTTTGCAGATACTACGGATTCCAGCAATCTGATGCGTCTGATTGCGGAGATCCGGCCGACAGAGGTGTATAATCTGGCAGCCCAGTCCCATGTGGGGATTTCTTTTGAAGTACCGGAATATACGGCAGAGGCTACAGGGACCAGTACGCTGAAACTGCTGGAGGCGATCCGGGTCAATGGGGGAAATTGCCGGTACTATCAGGCATCCACCTCGGAGCTGTTCGGCGGGCTGCCGGAAACGGCGCCCCAGAATGAAGAAACACCTTTTTATCCCAAGAGCCCTTATGGTGTGGCCAAGCTGTATTCCTATTGGATTACAGTGAATTACAGGGAATCCTATCATCTCTATGCCTGCAATGGGATTCTGTTTAATCATGAGTCCCCCAGAAGAGGGGAAAACTTTGTCACAAGAAAGATTACGCTTGCCATTGCCAATATGGTGGCAGGAAAGCAGGAAAAGCTGTCGCTTGGCAATATGAATGCCAAGCGGGACTGGGGATACGCAGGCGATTATGTGGAAGGCATGTGGCTGATGCTGCAGCAGGATACACCGGGCGACTTTGTGCTGGCCACCAATGAAACCCATACAGTCCGGGAATTTGTGGAAGCGGCGTTTGGGGAACTGGGCATTGCCGTAAAGTGGGAAGGGGAAGGCATCCATGAAAAAGGCATGGATGCGGAAAGCGGCAGGGTGCTGGTGGATGTGAATCCGGAGTTTTACCGTCCGGCAGAAGTGGAATTTTTGTGGGGCAATGCCGAAAAGGCAGAACGGGAGCTTGGCTGGAAGAGGAAAGTGGATTTCAGGAAACTGGTGGCCATGATGATGGACAGCGATATGAAGGCAATCGCAGGAATGGGCTGTCAGGAATACAGAGAGAAAAAGGCACAGTAAAGTATAACAAAGAGACATGATACAGACCGGGAATGAGGTGTAAGAGTGGAAAAAACAGATAAAATATATGTGGCAGGCCACAGGGGGCTGGTGGGAAGTGCGATTGTCCGCAGCCTGAAGAGACAGGGATATCATAACATCATCGGACGCACGCACCGGGAGCTGGATCTGACAGATCAGGCAGCAGTAAGGTCCTTTTTTGATACAGAGAGGCCGGATGTGGTGGTGCTGGCAGCGGCCAGAGTGGGCGGAATCGGCGCCAACAATTCGGCTCCGGCGGATTTTGCCTATGAAAATCTGCAGATTCAGTGCAATGTGATCAAATGCAGTCACGATTATCAGGTAAAGAAGCTGCTGTTTCTGGGCAGTACCTGCATCTATCCCCGGATGGCTCCTCAGCCCATTCCGGAGGATGCGCTTCTGACCGGGCCTCTGGAAGAGACCAATGAAGCGTATGCCATTGCCAAGATTGCAGGGATGGAAATGTGCAAATTTTATAAACGCCAGTATGGAGATGATTTTATCAGTTGTATGCCCACGAATCTGTATGGGCCGTATGACAATTATGACCTGGACGGTTCTCATGTAATGCCTGCCATGATCCGTAAATTCCATGAGGCAAAGCTGTCCGGAGCGCCTTCGGTGGAGCTTTGGGGAACCGGAGCCCCTCTGCGGGAATTTCTGTATGTGGATGATATGGCGGATGCCTGTATCTATCTGCTGGAACATTATAATGGCGAGCAGCATGTCAACATCGGAACCGGAAAGGAACTGACCATCCGCAGTCTTGCAGAGCTGGTGAAGAAAACGGTGGGGTATGAAGGCGACATTGTCTGGAATCACGATATGCCTGACGGGACGCCGAGAAAGCTGACCGATGTGACAAAGCTGCACAGCATTGGCTGGAAACATAAGGTGGAACTGGAGGAAGGGGTAAAGCTGGCCTATGACTGGTTCCGGGAACATGCAGACAGTGCGAGAATGGGAGGCTGACGGGAATGAAACGGTATGGCATCATCATGGCAGGCGGAAGCGGCACCCGGTTCTGGCCGCTGAGCAGAAAAAAGCTGCCCAAACAGTTTTTGAATCTGACCGGAAAAGGCAGTATGCTGAATGAGACAATCGACCGCCTTTTGCCGGTTATATCCGGAGAGGATATTTTTGTGGTAACCAATGAGGCTTATACAGAGCTGACATACGGGACTGCCGCAGGGCGGCTTCGTCAGGACCACATCCTGTCCGAGCCTGCTGCCAGAAATACGGCTGCCTGTATCGGCTATGCCGCAATGGAGATCATCCGGAAATACGGAGACGGGGTGATGGGGATATTTGCCTCAGATCACTACATCCGGGACGGGGAAGGCTTTTGCCGGGTGTTGGAGCAGGCCATGACGGAAGCGGAGCGGACAGACCGGCTGGTGACGATTGGGATCCGTCCCACATTTCCTTCCACAGGATATGGTTATATCCGCCGGGAGACAAAGGCAGGTGTGGACGGGGGTACCGAAACAGATACAGGAAGCGGTATCGTTTATCAGGTGAGGGAATTTGTGGAGAAGCCGGATGCAGAAACGGCAGAGGCGTATCTTGCGTCGGGAGAATATCTTTGGAACAGCGGCATGTTTGTCTGGAAGGCTTCTGTGATACTGGAACAGTTTGCAAAGCTGCTGCCGGATATTTATGCCGACCTGGTGCGGATCGGAGACAGCATGGGGACTGCACAGGAGAAGGATGTCATCAGGGAGGTATATCCCGGTATTCACAAGATTTCTGTAGACTATGGCATTATGGAGCGGGCTGACAATGTGGTGGTGCTGGAAGGGGATTTCGGCTGGAGCGACGTAGGCAGTCTGGATGCATTGGGCGGACTGTATCCGCCGGATGAGAACGGCAATCAGCAGTATGGGGAACAGATCAGTCTGGATACGGCGGACTGTATCAGCTATAGCAGGGATAAACTGATCGCACTGATTGGTGTGAAAGACCTGATTGTAGTGGAGGGGGAAGAGACTATCCTGGTCTGCGGGAAAAACAGGGCGCAGGATGTAAAACAAATTGTGGAGAAGCTGGAAGCGGACGGGAAAACCCGGTATCTGTAGCCGGCCCAGGACAAACCGGAGGAATCATGTTATTGTTTTTGCTGTGTGCAATGCTCCCCATATTGCCGGGACTTACTTTTATAAGGCTGAAAAAAGACAAAGAAACCATAACGCTGACGGAATGCTATATTACCGGGCTTTTATTCTGTTTCCTGCTTGCGGAAACTGCCGGTTGTATTGTGATTAAGCTGGAAGGAAGTTTCTCTCTTTACTGCAGCCTGCTGGCAGGCATGGTCTGCGTCTGCAGCCTGTTGTCCCTGGCAGTGAACCGGAAGCCGGCAGGGCTGCTGTGGGGCCATGTGAAAGGCCTGTTTTCCTATACAAAAGGAAAGTATAAAAGGCGCAAAAGGCAGTGGGTGGAAGCCGCAGTACTGGGGGTGCTGCTGGCAGTGCAGATCGGGGGATACTTTATGTATGTACCGGATACCGCAGGGGATATTATGACAGAAACCATCCGGACGGCAGAGATGACCGATACCATATTCCGCTATGATCCCCTGACGGGAAAGCTGCTGGCAAATGGTATGTATCCTCCTTTTAAGCTGGCGTCACTGCCGCTTTTGTACGGCGGGATCCATCGGCTGTGCGGTATGTCACTGCCATCTTTTTTATATGTGGCAGTACCGGTCTGGATGCTGCTTCTGCAGTTTATCGTCATGCGGGCATGGGCAGGGGCGCTTCTGGGAGAACAGAAAGAGAAACGGAATCTGTTTTTGATTTTTGTCAGCCTGCTGTTGATTATGGGGGAGGGAGACACGGACTCGTATGCCTATGCCCTGCTTCATCATGGATGGCGTGGGACCACCGGGATGGTGATCGTGCTGCTGACGGGCGCTTACATACTCTATGTTATGGTGGTGGGAAAAGAATGGCTGTATGGCGGTGCAGGGATCCTGCTTTCCCTGTGCGGGATGATTTTCACCCAGCCCCTTCTGTTCCCACCGGAGTCCATGTTTATGCCCGGCAATGACAGGCAGTGGGGGATGCTGCTGATTACGGTTCTTGGCCTGTATCTGGTGCGGGAGCGCACGAGGAAAAAGTGGAAGCGGCGGGAAGTCATACTGCTGGCGGCCTGTCTGCTGCTTGGGATGTTTCCGGGAGCGCCGTTTGCGGTTCTTGGGATTGCGTTCTCTCTGACCGGGATGTGGGGTGTGGCGGACGAATGGAAGCGGGGCGCGGTTATGTTTGCCGGTCTGATGGTGATGATCTGTATGACCGGCACGGTATTGCCTTTTCAGGCACAGCTTCCGAAAACCTGGCACATTTCGGAGGACAACATCCTGATATTGGATAAAATCCGGTTTCTTGCACAACCTTATGAAGAGGGGGCGCTGCTGGTGGCGCCGGAAACGGTGATGGAGCAGGCCAGACTGACGGACGGCCGGATCCTGCTGCCTTATGGGAAAGACCTCTGGCATCCGGGATGCGGCCGGGAGATCCGCAGCTTCTACCCCTATGGGGAAGCGGAAATGATCCTGTATGAGCAGATGAAAACAGATTACCAGCAGCCGGATACCATAGCAGCTCTGGCAGTGGATATGGAGTGCAATATTCTGGTGTTGAGGGAGAGGATGAGCGAGGATGCCCTCCGGCAGTATGGCTGGCAGGAAACCGGGGAAATCCCGGGCTATGCCGTTTACTGCAGATGACAAATCTTTCCAAAGCGGAAAAAGTGTGGTAAGATACAGACAATGAATGTCCGTTAGGAGCAAGACATGAAAGTATTGAGCGTAATTGTCCCCTGTTATAATGAAGAAGAAAATGTATCCTATTTTTATGAAGAGCTGATGAAGCAGGAAGCCGCTCTGGAGCAGCGCAAGATCGGGCTGGAACTGATCTATGTGGATGACGGTTCCGGAGACAGAACGGTGGAAGAAGTCAAAAAGCTGTATGAAAAGGACAAACGGGTCCATCTGGTTTCCTTTTCCCGGAATTTTGGAAAGGAAGCGGGAATTTATGCCGGCCTTAAGAAAGCATCGGGAGAATATGTGGTGTTGATGGATGCGGATCTGCAGGATCCGCCGTCGTTGCTTCCGGAGATGCTTCATTATCTGGAAGAAGAGGGCTATGATTCTGTGGCAACAAGACGGGTGACACGGAAGGGAGAACCGGTGATCCGTTCTTTCTTTGCCAGAAGGTTTTATGCGCTGATGAAGCGGATCTCCCATACGGAAATCGTGGACGGGGCCAGAGACTACCGGCTGATGAAACGGAAGGTAGTGGATGCCATCCTTTCCATGACAGAGTATAACCGCTTTACAAAAGGGATTTTCGGCTGGGTGGGATTTGAAACCAAGTGGCTGGAATATGAAAATATAGAGCGTACCAAAGGGGAGACCAAGTGGAATTTCTGGAAACTCTTTTTATATTCTCTGGACGGTATTCTGGCTTTTTCCACAATGCCTCTGGCGTTTGTATCTATCATTGGCCTGGTGTTCTGCCTTTTGGCATTTATCCTGATTGTCTTTACCATTGTGCGAACGGTCATATTCGGAGATCCTACTTCGGGCTGGCCTTCTCTGGTATGCATTATTTCCCTGATCAGCGGTGTACAGCTTTTGTGTCTGGGAATTGTGGGACAATATATGGCCAAAATGTATATGGAAGTGAAAAACAGACCAATTTATCTGATAAAGGAAGAATTTTAGCCAGGAAACGGAATGTACCATATGAAAACAAAAGTAAGTATCATTGTTCCGATGTATCAGGCGGCGGCTTTTCTGAGGGAAACCATCGAGTCTGTCCGCAGTCAGGAAGAGCAGGACTGGGAACTGCTGCTGGTGGATGACTGTTCCCGCGATGAAGGACCGGAGATTGTACTGCGGTATGGCAAAGAGGATTCCAGGATCCGGCTGCTGCGTCAGCCGGAAAACCTGGGTGCGGCAGCGGCACGCAACCGGGGGCTGGAAGAAGCATCCGGCAGATACATTGCATTTCTGGACAGCGACGATCTGTGGAAACAGGACAGGCTTTCGGCCGGACTGGCATTTATGGAAGCCCGTCAGGCCGGGTTTGTATTCAGCGGTTATGAATTTGCCGATGAAAGCGGAAAGGGCACAGGCCGGGTGGTGCGGGTGCCGGAAACACTCAGTTACAGACAGGCGCTGAAAAATACCACGATTTTCACCTCCACCGTACTGTTTGATACTCATATCGTACCGAAAGCGCTGCTTTGTATGCCGCCTGTGAAAAGTGAGGATACGGCTGCCTGGTGGAATATACTCCGGCATGGGTATACAGCTTACGGGCTGGATCGGAATCTGGTGCTGTACCGAAGAAGTACAGGGACGCTTTCTTCCAATAAGATAGAGGCAATCCGGAGAATCTGGAATCTCTATCGACGGGTGGAAGGGCTGTCACTGCCCTACAGTATGTACAATTTTATCTTCTACGCGGTGCGGGCGGTTCTGCGCAGAGTTTGAGGAGACAGACATTATGAAAAAACTGGAAACATACAAAAGGCTGATTCAGATTGCCATGTCGTCTATCTGCATTGCCATGCAGATGGGGATTTACGCGGTATTCTGGTATGGTTATTACAGTGAACGGATGTATCTGAAGTTTTATTTCAAAGGGCATCTGCTGATGCTGTTTGTCTATGTGGTGTTGTTGTTTTTCTTTTCTCAGATGTATGGCGGTATGCGGATCGGGTATCTGCGTTACGGTGAAGTGATGTTTTCCCAGGTATTTGCCACCCTCTGCGTCAATGCCATTACGTATCTGCAAATGTGTCTGATGGTGAGGGGATTTCTGGATATCCGGCCCCTGTTTTATATGACCTTGTCAGAAGCGGCGGTAATTGTCCTGTGGACGATGGGCAGTGCGGGGATTTACAGACGTATTTTTTCACCCAGAAATCTGCTGTTGGTACACGGGGACCGTCCGGTGGAGGACATTCTGCAGAAGTTTGCCACCAGAAAGGACAAGTATCAGGTGAGCAAAAGCATTCATATCGGTATGGGTGCGGAAGTGATCTGCCGGGAGGCAGAGCAGGGGTATGACGGTGTGATACTCTGGGACATTCCGGCACAGATTCGGAATAAGCTGTACAAGTTTTGCTTTGGCGTGGGCATCCGGGTTTATATGATGCCGAAGATACCGGATATTCTGATCAAAGGAGCCGACCAGCTCCATCTGTTTGATACCCCCATTCTGCTGACCAGAGAATATGTGCTGAGCTTTGACCAGCGGCTGGCAAAACGTACCATTGATTTTGTCTGTGCGCTGCTTCTTTGTATCATCTCTTCCCCGATTATGCTGCTGACGGCCATTGCCATCAAGGCCTATGACAGAGGGCCGGTTTTGTATAAGCAGGTTCGGTGTACAAGAGATATGAAGGAATTTTATATTCTGAAATTCCGGAGCATGCGGGTGGATGCGGAAAAAGACGGAGTGGCAAGACTGGCATCCAAACATGATGACCGGATTACGCCGGTGGGGAAATTTATCCGTATGGTACGGATTGATGAGCTGCCCCAGTTATTCAATATTCTGAAGGGGGAAATGACCTTTATCGGTCCCCGTCCGGAACGCCCGGAGATCATCCTTCAGTATGTGGAGGATATGCCGGAGTTTATCTTCCGTACGAAGGTAAAGGCAGGACTGGCCGGTTATGCTCAAGTATATGGAAAGTATAATACGACCCCTTATGATAAATTAAAACTGGATTTATTTTATATTGAGAACTATTCTGTCTGGCTGGATATTAAGCTGATGCTGTTGACATTAAAGATTCTGTTCCGTCCGGAAAGCACAGAAGGCGTGGACAGCAGCCAGACGACGGCACTGAAAAAATAGCGTGTGGAAAAGAGGGCGGCATGACAGAAAGAGAATGGATGAAGGAAGGACTGGATCTGAAGCTCCTGGTTCTTTTGTACCGCAGAAAAATATGGATTTCACTGGCAGGCGCTCTGGCGGGAGGGCTTCTGGCAGGGGGGGTGTATATGATTTTGCATGTTCTGTATGCCCCGGCCAGGGAATATGAGGCTGAATCCAAGGTGCATCTGACCTTTGCCGCCGACGACAACGGAGATGCGTATCAATATTATAACGGGTATACCTGGAATGATCTGATGAAAACCGACCCGATTATGGACAAGATTATGGAAGAGCTTCCTCCGGAAACGGACCGGGAGATGGTGGAAGATTCGATAACGGCTGATATATTATCTGACATCCGCCTTTTGACGGTGACTGTCAGAACTCCTGATCCGGAGGAAACAAACCGTATCCTGAAGGCATCCGAAAAGGCTCTGGCCAGATTCGGAGAGGAACAGGTGGAATTTGAAAAGATAGAGCTGTGGGGGCGCTGGAAGGCAGCGCTGGTGGTAGTGGAAGATGAAACCATGCGGGCAGTAGCAGCAGGCATGGTCATCGGCTTTATCCTGTCCCTGCTGGGGCTGGCTTATGCCCGCATCCTGGATGATTCTGTGTATGTCCCTTCTGACTTTGAAAAGCGGTATCCTTATCCGGTGCTGGGGGTGACCTTTGCCGGAGAAGAGGAGAGCGGCGATGCGCTTTTGCAGGAGCATGTGGAGCTGGTTTCCAGGGGGATGGAGCATGTGTGGTACGCCGATACCGGAGAGCGGGAGGTGAGAATCCCCAAAGAAGCCAGAGAAAACGGATGGGGGATCATCCTGCGGATTCCCTGTGGAAGCGGCAATGGCAGACTGCTGGAGCGATGGGTGCGGGAAGCGGGGCTTACGGGCTGCCCGATCCTGGGTGCGGTGATCACCGGCGCGGACAAAAGTCTGTACCGCCTGTATTTTACAGGAAAAAAGAGGAAACAGCCATGAAAACAATGAGTTTACAGCTTTTGATTTCGGCAGTAAACCAGGACCCTGCCAGGCTGGTGGAAAAAATGAATGTCCGCAGCGATGCCGTTCTGATCAATCAGTGTGATCATTTTGCCTATGAGGAAATCCGTCGGGAAGGCGCTCTGATCCGGGTTTACAGTCTGCGGGAGAAAGGTGTGGGACTGAGCCGGAACAATGCGCTGCTGCGCGCGGATCAGGATATCTGCCTGTTTGCGGATGAAGACATCATATATGACGGGGACTATCCGGAAAAGGTGACCAGAGAGTTTGCCCGTCACCCGGAGGCGGATATGCTCCTGTTCAACGTGGAGGTATGTGAGGCAAGACGGACCTATCATACGGATACCTATGGCAGAGTAGGCCGCTGGAACTGCGGCAGATACCCGGCCTATAGCTTTGCGTTGCGCAGAGAGGTCATGCACAAAAAGCATGTTTCCTTTTCTCTGCTGTTTGGCGGCGGCGCCCGCTACAGCAATGGAGAGGACAGCCTGTTTATCCGGGACTGCATCAAAAGCGGTATGAAAGTATATAAGACACCGGTGACCATCGGACGGGAAGAAGAACGGAAGTCCACCTGGTTTTCCGGATATCATGAGAAATTTTTCTTTGACCGGGGTGTGCTCTATGCATTTCTGTACGGCAGGCTGGCCAGGCCGATGGCCCTGCAGTTTCTTTTGCGCCATCGCGGGGTGATGTGCCGGGAAATTCCGGTGAAACGGGCATATGCCCTGATGTGTGACGGTCTGCGGGAGGCGAGAGGATGACAGTCTATATCATACTGACGATACTGACCGTGGGGACGGCTGCCCTGATTAAAAAACAGGAAGCCGGGCCGGGAGTGATACTTACCAGACAGCAGGCATGCAATTATGTATGCCTGCTTACGCTGTTTGTCTTTCTGTTCGGCGTGTCTTTCTGCCGGTATCAGGTGGGAAATGATTACAGCCGGTATGAGGAATTTTTTCATCTGATCCCGCTGCATCAGGTGGTGCCCACAGAATTTGGGTTTAATGCAGTGGTGCTGCTGATGCAGTTTCTGTTCGGCGCGGATGCGGGGATTTCCATTTTCGGACTGTTTGCATTCGTGACGGTGGGGTTTATGCTGAAGGCCATATATGACCAGAGTGAACACTTTCTGTTTTCCTTTTTTCTGTTTATGACATTGAGCTATTATTTTCAGAGCCTGAATACGGTCCGGTACTATCTGGCATGGTCGGTTGCCGTATTTTCCATGAAGTATGTGCTGAAAGGGCAGTACGTGAAATTTATTCTGCTGATTTTACCGACGGCCACAATACACAAATCGGTGCTGTTGGTGATTCCCGTATATCTGCTGGCGGCTCTGCCCTGGAAACGGTGGCAGCTTGCGGCCCTGGCGGTATTTGCATCCAGCGGGCTGGTGTTTTCCAAGCTGTATCTGAAACTGATTATCAGACTGTATCCCAGCTATGAGGATACGTCCTATCTGGACGGCGGCACTTCATTGATCAATATTGTACGTATTTTCGGGGTATTTGTGCTGTCCCTGTTCTATTATCACAGGGCCGTTGAAGGAAATCAGCAGAACCGGTTTTACTTTCATCTGAATCTGTTTGCGCTGCTTTTGTATACCTGCGGTTCCTTTCTGCCGGAAATTTCAAGAATCGGTTATTATATGACGGCGGGGCATATCTTTCTGCTGCCGTCGCTGATCAGGCGGATTGGAGATGTGCGGCAGCAGAGATTCTGGAACATTGTGGTGGTGGCAGCCGCAGTACTTTATTTTGGCGTATTTTTGGTAAAGGCGCAGGATCTGCTGGTGCGGATCGTGCCTTATCATACATGGATTTTCCCAGGGGAGATCGTTGGAAAGGCGGTGTAGGAAATGAAGCGGATCAGATTCAGTATTATTGTAGTCTGCCTGAATGCAGGGGATAAACTGAGCCGGACAGTGAAAAGTATTCTGGCACAGACCTATTCGGATTATGAGATTATCATAAAAGACGGCATGTCTTCGGACGGTTCGGTGGAAAAGCTGCCGGAAGATGACAGGATACGGATTGTGCGGCAAAAGGATAAGGGAATCTATGATGCTATGAATCAGGCAACGCTGCTGGCAGAGGGCGATTATCTGCTCTATCTGAACTGCGGCGATTATCTTTATCATGAAAAGGTGCTGGAAAAAGCAGGGGCCTGGATCGGCACCGACCGGGCATCTTCCGAAATTTATTATGGGGATATTTATAACCGGACTGTGGAAGCGAAGGTGGTTTCCAATCCCCGGATCAATGCATTTGCCTGCTATCGGAATATCCCCTGCCATCAGGCGTGCCTGTATGCCCGGAGCCTGATGCGCCGCCGGCACTACAAACCCGCTTATCGGGTGCGGGCCGATTATGAACATTTTCTGGGCAGCTATTTTGAGGACGGTGTGAGGCCGGTCTATCTGCAGATTGTGATTGCTTCCTATGAGGGAGGCGGTTTTTCGGAAACGGAAGAGAATGAAAAGCGTTCTGCCAGAGAGCATAAGGCGATTACGGAAAAATATATGAGCAAGGCACAGATTTTACGGTTTCGTCTGCTGCTTTTGCTTTCTCTTGCGCCGCTGCGGACCAGGATTGCCCGGAATAAAAATCTGGCAGGCATTTATAATAAGATCAAGGCGTGCATTTATCAGAGAAGAGGGCAGGAGAAAGGATGAAGGTACTGTGGCTGTGTAACATCATGCTCCCGGTGATTGCGGCGCATCTGGGACTGCCGGCCAGCAATAAAGAAGGCTGGCTGTCGGGACTGGCGGCAAAGCTGCAAAGAGAACATCCGCCGGAGTTGGAGTTGGGACTCTGTTTTCCGTCCGGAGAAGGGACGGGGTCCATACAGGGAGAGCTGGACGGCATCCGGTGGTATGGATTTTCGGAGGATACGGTGCATCCGGAACGGTATGATAAGGCAGTGGAAGAACGCCTTTTACAGATACTGATGGATTTTCAGCCGGATCTCGTGCATATTTTCGGGACGGAATATCCGCATACCCTGGCTATGACCAGAGCGTTTCACCGGCCGGAGCGGACGCTGATCGGTATACAGGGGCTTTGTTTTGTCTATGCGGATGCGTATATGGCGGATTTGCCGGAACAGATACGGCGCAGGACATCGCTGCGGGATTTTCTGAAACGGGACAATCTGATCAGACAGCAGGAAAAATACAGGCTGCGGGGCGCTTTTGAGCAGGAAGCGCTGAAAAGGACAGGCCATGTGACCGGCCGGACGGACTGGGACCGGATGTGGACAAAGCGGGTCAATCCCTCTGCAGTGTATCATTTTATGAATGAAACGCTGCGGGAATCTTTTTATGGGCCGGTATGGGACAGTGAGGCATGTATGCCCTGCAGTATCTTTGTCAGCCAGGGAAATTACCCCATCAAGGGCCTGCATTATCTTCTGGAAGCTATGTCCGGGGTATTGAAACGGTTCCCGCCGGCACATATCTTTGTGGCCGGGGATGAGATTACCCGCGCTTCCACCTGGAAGGAAAGGCTGAAATTGTCGGGTTATGGACTGTACCTGCGGGAACTGATCAGAAAGTATCATCTGGAACAGGCAGTTACCTTTCTGGGCAGGCTGGATGAAGAGCAGATGCTTGGGCGGTTTTTGGGCAGTCACGTATTTGTATCCCCTTCCTCCATTGAAAATTCTCCCAATTCTGTGGGAGAGGCCATGCTGGTGGGGATGCCGGTGATCAGCTCCGATGCCGGCGGCGTTTCGTCCATGCTTCGCAGCGGGGAAGAAGGGCTTCTGTATCCGGCAGGAGATACGGATGCGCTGACAGAGCGGCTTTGTTACGTGTTTGACAAAAACAACAGAGCCGAAGTGGAAAAACTGGGCCGGACGGCCCGGATGCGTGCACTCAAAACCCATGATGCACAAACCAATTACAGACGTCTGTTGGAGATCTATCATGAAATTTACCTTTGTGTCTAATTATATCAATCACCATCAAATACCGGTGTCCTCCATCCTGTATGAAAAACTGGGCGGGGACTATCATTTCATTCAGACCCGGCGGATGGAGCAGGAGCGGCAGGAGATGGGCTGGGCTGTGGAGGAAAACAGTCTGCCTTATTTAAAGTGCTGGTATCAGGAGCCGGAAGTCTGCCGGGGGCTGGTGGCAGACAGTGATGTGGTGGTATTTGGCGGTGTGGAAGAAGAAAGCTACATTGAGGAGAGGCTCCAGAGCGGCAAGGTAGTGATCCGTTACAGTGAACGGCTGTACCGGGAGGGGCAGTGGAAGGCCATATCGCCCAGAGGGCTGATCAAAAAATATAAGGACCATACCAGATACCGGGGCAAAGATGTCTATCTGCTCTGCTCCGGCGCCTATGTGGCATCGGATTTTCATATTGTCCGGTCGTATCCGGACAAAATGTTTCAATGGGGCTATTTTACAGAGCTGAAAACCTATGACATCGAAAAACTGCTGGCGGAGAAGCCGGGAGCCGGGGAGAAACCGGCAGAACTTTTGTTTGCAGGCCGTTTCCTTCCGTTAAAGCATCCCGAATATGCCGTTTTACTGGCAAAAGAGCTGAAAAAGGAAGGGCTGCCTTTTCATCTGACGATGGCAGGGGGCGGTGAGATGGAAGAAGCGCTGCGAAAAGAAGTGTCAGAGAGCGGACTGGGGGATTCGGTGACTTTTACAGGGTATCAGAACCCTCAGACAGTCCGGGGCTATATGGAACGGGCGGATGTGTTCCTGATGACAAGCAATTATCTGGAGGGCTGGGGCGCTGTCCTCAATGAGGCCATGAACAGCGGCTGTGCGGTCATCGCGGATGCCGCTGTGGGTGCGGTGCCGTTTTTGCTGCGCCATGAGAAAAACGGTATGGTGTATCAGGACGGGGACCGGGCGGAATTTTTGAAATACGGAATGCAGCTTGTACGGGAGGCTCATCTGCGCAGACATCTGGGAAAAAATGCATATGACACGATTGTCAGCTTGTGGAATCCGGCCTATGCGGCGGAAAGCCTGCTGGCGTTTGCGGAAGGTCTGCTGCAGGGACAGATGGTGGTCAATCAGGAGGGGCCCTTAAGCCGGGCGCCGGTCATATCTCCCGCAGAGGGATATGACTATACAAGGAGATGCGGAAGATGAAAGAGAGAATCTATGTTTGCCATACCTTTTACAATATTTATGTGACATTGTTAAAGGAATTTGCCCTGCCCGCGGAGCAGCAGGGACAGGCGGATATTGCCCTGAGCACGATCTCTTCCGACCTGTCGGTGCTGAAGGGACGGCTGGAGAAATGCGGGGTTTTTGCCCACGTGTATCTGTTGGATGAAAAAAAAGACAGTTTCTTTCCGGAACTGGCAAAGTATAAGAAATCTTATCATAATATTCTGCGGCATCTGTATAACCGAATCCTGTACACCAAAAAGCTGGGCAGACGGGAAGCGCCCTATATGACCATACCGTTTGAGCAATATCAGGATGTGTACGTATATTGTGACAGCGACCCCATCGGCTATTATCTGAATTATAAACATATCTGCTACCATGCCCTGGAGGACGGGCTGGACTGCCTGAAATATCTGGACGGCGCCCATTATGATAACCGGGGACATTTTAAACTGAAAGCCTTTCTTTCGTCCCTGAATATCATCTTTATCCAGAACGGTTACGGCAGGTACTGCCTGGATATGGAAGTCAACGATCTGTCCTGTCTGCGGCATATCGGTCCCAACTATAAGGTGGTACCGAGAAAACCGCTGGAACAGGGACTGACCGGGGAACAGAAGCGGACCATGCTGGAAATTTTTATGGAGGACGGGGAACGCTTTGTGCAGGAACTGGGGGAGAAGGCAAAGGGAGACTGTATCCTGTTTCTGACACAGCCCCATCCCCAGTCCGAGGAGGCCAGAAAACAGATCTGCCATGATATTATCCGGGATTACTGCCAGGGCGCTCATGTAATCATCAAGCCTCATCCCAGGGATCTGATTGATTATGGGGCGCTGCGGCCGGACTGTACGGTAATCCGTGGGAAATTCCCGGTGGAGGTACTGAACTTTCTGGAAGGGGTACATTTTAAAAAGGTGATATCCATTGCCACCACCGCATTGGATACCATTGATTTTGCAGATGAAAAAATCAATCTGGGAGATACCTTCTGGGATCAGTATGAGGACCCGGAAAAGCATAATTGGAGAACGGTGTAATGAAAATATATAAAAAACTCATGATGATCATGAACAGGAAACAGAAGCGGACAATGGGGCTTTTGCTGGTGATGATGGTATTCGGTGCATTTCTGGAAACTGCCAGTATCTCCCTGATTATTCCGGTGATGACACTGGTGCTTTCTCCGGATGCGGTGGAAAACAACCGGGTGATGGCAGCAGTCTATCAGGGACTGCATATGACAAGTCCGAGGCAGTTTACCGTATTTGTCATGGCGGCAATGGTCATTGCATTTGTCTGCAAAAACCTGTTTTTGTTTCTTCTGCAGAAAATGATGTATCGGTTTGTCTATAAAAATCAGTTTGAAACCCAGGAAAAGATGCTCCGCAGCTTTGTGAAACGGGACTATGAGTTCTATCTGAATATTGAGACTTCCACCATCCAGCGTATTATAGCGGCGGATGTGGTCAATGCCTATCTGCTTATTTTATCGTTATTGCAGATACTTTCGGAGTGTACCGTATTTTTTATGCTGGCAGTGGCGCTGTTTGTGGTGGATTTCAAGATGACGCTGGTGATTGCCGGGCTTTTGGTGGTGACGCTGGTGGTGATCAAAGAGGTAATCAAACCCATTATGTACCGCACCGGCAAGGAGAATCAGGATTATTCCAGCCTGATCTATCAGTGGCTGAGCCAGACGGTGGGCGGCATGAAGGAAATCAAGATCATCGGAAAAGAACATTATTTTATCCGGGAATATTCCCGCCGGGGCGCCCATTATGTGGCGGCAATGGAGCGGCTGAATCTGTTCAGCAATGCCCCCAAGCTGTTGATCGAAACCGTATGTATCGCAGGCATGGTGGCCTATATGCTGGTAATCGTGATGACGGGAAAGGATCTGACGGAAATGATGCCGGCTCTGTCTGCATTTGCAATGGCGGCAGTGCGTCTGATGCCTTCTGCCAGCAGGATTAACAACCAGTTGACCCAGTTGGCTTATTATGAGCCGTTTTTTATGAATGTAAGCGACAACCTGCTGGAGGAAACCAGTGAAGAAAACACAGACCTGTCCTATGCGGAGGAAGCGGAGAAACTTCCGGTGGAGAGGGAAATTACACTGAAGGGGATTACCTATGCCTATCCCAATACGGACAAGCTGATCTTTGACCATGCGGATATGACCATTCCTGTGGGCAGCTCCGTAGGTATCGTGGGCGGTTCCGGCTCCGGCAAGACGACGATCGTGGACATCCTGCTGGGCCTTTTAAAGGTAAGAGAGGGCAGTATCTGCGCAGACGGCGTGGACATTATGGAAGATTACAGAGGGTGGCTGAAAAATGTGGGCTATATCCCCCAGATGATTTTCCTGCTGGACGATGACATCCGCCGGAACGTGGCCTTTGGTATACCGGAAGAGGAGATTGATGAGGAAAAGCTCTGGTATGCCCTGCAGGAAGCCCAATTGGATGAGTTTGTAAAAACCCTGCCGGAAGGGGTCCACACGGGAATCGGGGAACGGGGCATCCGGATCTCCGGCGGACAGCGGCAGCGGATCGGCATTGCCAGGGCACTGTACCATGATCCGGAGGTACTGATCCTGGATGAGGCAACTTCCGCACTGGACAATGATACAGAGGCGGCAATTATGGAGTCCATCAACCGGTTCCAGGGGAAAAAGACACTGGTCATCATTGCCCACAGGCTGCAGACCATTGAAAAGTGCGATATGGTGTACCGGGTTGCGGACGGAAAGATCAGCAGGGAGAGGTGAAAGCCGCTGCAGGCAGATGGTAAGAGGAGGTGTGCCGGATGAAACTGAGCGTCATTGTCCCGTTTTATAAAATGGCATCGGGCAAAAGGCCGGAATATCTGAAATACTGTATGGATTCTCTGGTGCATCAGACGATGATCGGGGATATGGAAATACTGGCGGTGGACGACTGCTCTCAGGACGGCACTTATGAACTGCTGAAGGATTACGAAGCCAGGTATCCGGGAACGGTGCGGGCGTTTCAGACACCGGAAAACAAAAGACAGGGCGGCGCCCGGAATCTGGGCCTGGATGCGGCACAGGGAGAATGGATCGGCTTTATGGACGGAGATGACTGGGCTGCGGATACGATGTATGAAAAGCTGCTTCGCAGGGCGCAGGAAACCGGTGCGGATGTGGTGGGCTGCGATCTGCATGAAACCGGTGAGCACAGCATGAAGATCGGCAGGATTGTCAATGCCAATACGATGGATCAGACCGGAGCATTGGGAGAGGAGCAGTACAGGAAACTGATGCTGAACCCCTGCAGTATGGTGATCAAGATTTATAAAAAAGAAGTGATAGACCGTTATCATCTCCGGTTTCCGGAGGGGATTTTTTATGAGGATAACTGTGCCGGTCCTTTGTGGATGCTGCATTTTACCCATTTTGAAAAAGTGGAGGAGCCGCTGTACTATTATTATCAGGATCCGGTATCCACGACCCATAACATCAGCGAGGCAAAATGCAGGGACAGGATGCGGGCGGGAGAGCTGCTGCTGTCCGGGTGCAGGGAATGCGGATTTTATGAGCCATACAGACAGGAGCTGGAGTTTGCATTTGCCAAGCTGTATTATTTCAACACTTTGTTTACGTATGTCATCGGGGTGAATCATGTAAGGGTGGGATTTCTGGAGGAACTGCGCCGGGGGATGCTGGAAGCATTTCCGGATTTTCAGCACAATCCTTATTTTCAGAAGGAGTATGACAGGGAGCAGAAAAAGCTGGTGAGTCTGCATATGCGCTCTGCGCCGCTGTTTCTTTTCTATTACAGGGCGCTGACCGGTTATCGGAAACTGAGAAGAAAGTGGAAAGGAACAGGAAAAACATGACAAAACTGTCAGAAAAACTGGACGCCGTATTTCGTGCCCTTGTATTGTCTTTATTTGTGCTGTTTGTGGGGTATCTGACCCTGTTGAGCCTGTACAGTACAAATTATTGCTTTGTAGGGGAGCCGGCCCTCTTTGTTTCGGACACGCCCTGGAAAGCTCTGTTTGGGTATGCTGCCCTGGTGGGAGCTTTGGCTGTCCTGAAAAAATGGGGAACGGGGATCGGGATATGGCTGGACGGACACCGGCGATGGATATATGTGGTTTTGAATGGTCTTTTGTTTTTGTTCCTGGTCTTTTTTGTGGTTTCCAATCAGATTCATCCGCATGGTGACCAACTGGCCATCAGCAATGGGGCGGTGGGGCTGCGAAAGTATGATTTCTCGCTGTTTGCCAATGAAAGCTACTTTGTATACTGGCCGTTCCAGTCCCGTATTACCGTATTTCTGTGGGGATTTTTTGCCGTATTCGGTAATCTGAATTATCTGGCGTTTCAGATCATGAACGTGATCTGTATCGTGATCTCCCTGAATCTGGTGGCAAAAAGCTCTGTCATAATCTTTGGCAGCAGGGACAGGGAACTGCCGGTCCTTTTGGCCTGTATGCTGTTCTGGCCCTATTTGTTTTATGTAACGTTTATTTATGGCAATGTGCCCGGCTTTGCCTGTATTATGGGAGCCGTGTATCTGCTGCTGCGGTATCTGGAAGAGAGGCGCATCCGGTTTCTGGCGGGCTGCGTGTTGCTGTGCGCCGCCGGGGTATGGCTGAAAAATACATTTTTGATTTTTATGGTGGCACTGCTGGTATTTCTGCTGGTGGATTTCTGGAGCAGCAGACGGTATCAGAATCTGATCGGTATGGTATGTATTCTGGCAGCGGTGTCACTGCTTGGCAAAGGATCGGATCTTCTGGTGGAACACAGGCTGGGGTTTCCTCTGTCGGAAGGTTCTCCGATGATCGCCTGGGTGACGATGGCTTTTGGTGAGGATGAGGAAGGCAGGCCGGTAAAGTTTGACGGCTATAACCGGGAAGTTTATCTGGAAAACGATCTGGATACCGGGAAGGCAGCACAGGCAGCAGGAGAGGAGCTGAAACGGCGTCTGGCCAGACTGACCGACACCCCCATGCATTTTGCGGAGTTTATGGGCAGGAAAATTGCAATGGAATGGAATGAGCCTACCTTTGAAAGTCTGGTGGCCAATAACAGGCCGGAAGCACAGACAGAGCGGCCTGCTCTCATCCGGAGGATGCTGCGGGAAGATAACCGGAACGGGCTGGTTAAGTGGGCCAATCTCTTTCATGCCCTTGTACTGATGGGGGCGCTTAGCTGGGCGCTTTTACGGGGAAAGCGGGAAAAAATCACAGGACTGTTCTTTGCGGTGGTATTGATCGGCGGCTTTCTCTTTCAACTGTTTTGGGAAACCTATGCCCAGTATACGCTGTTCTATTTTCTTTTGCTGATTCCCTGTGCTGTTTCCGGCTATCTGGCAGCAGCGGAACGGGTATTGGCCTTTACGGAGGAGAAAAAACCTGACCGGGCAGGCGTGACGGTGCTGGCTGTCCTGGCTGTGGTGACAGCCCTGGTGGGGCTTTTGCCTGTGGGTATTTTTCAGGCCCTGTTCCGGCTGCAGGAGGATACGGTTTCCTATACAGAAGCCAGGACGGAGCAGGATGCAGAGGCGGCAAAACAGGAGGCTGTGCTGGCAAACGGCTATTACAGGCTGCGGCCTCTTCTGATGCCGGAGCAGGCAGTGTCATCACTGGATGTACCGGATGAGCGGGGAATGCCCCGGGCGGGCCTTTCACCCGTATCGGAAAACGGCGGGGATATGGTCAGTG
Source organism: uncultured Clostridia bacterium (assembly GCA_947385955.1). GTDB lineage: Bacteria > Bacillota > Clostridia > Lachnospirales > Lachnospiraceae > VSOB01. The sequence continues at coordinate 38,701 of CANDNA010000011.1, read as the reverse complement.
TGTATCATGAGTATGGGTATGATTTCCTGCGGCTGAAGTCCACCCAGTATCTGCTTTCTTTTGACGGCAGTCCTGCCGAGGGCCCGGTAAGGGCGGCACAGGACTGCGAATCTGTTATGTGGAAGATTGTGCCGGTGTCCGGCCGGGAGGAAGGAGGCACATCGGATGCTTTGAGAAAGGCGGGTATACCGGATGGGGAAAAGGGTTATGCTATCACTTGTGACGGGGGCTTTGCCCTGACGGCCAGGGACGGAGAGCTGGCTGTGGAACCATACACCGGCAGCGGGGAACAGATTTGGCTGTTTACAGAACGATAAAATGCACAGAGTTTGCTAAGACAGGAAATATATGGTAAGATAAGACTGATTTTGTACCAGGAATGGGAGGACAGACGATGTTGAATGATAAGACAATACTGATAACCGGAGGAACCGGATCGTTTGGAAAGAGCTTTACCAGATATGCGCTGACCCATTATCATCCCAAAAAGATTATTATTTATTCCAGGGATGAGTTTAAGCAGTTCATTATGCAGAACGAGTTCCGGGAACTGAATAAAGAGAATCAGCTCCGCTTTTTTATCGGGGATGTAAGGGACAAAGAGCGCCTCAGACGGGCGCTGGAAGGCGTGGATTATGTGATTCATGCAGCGGCGCTGAAGCAGGTGCCTGCCTGTGAATACAATCCGGACGAGGCCATCAAGACCAATATCCACGGTGCGCAGAATGTGATCGACGCGGCGCTGGACAGCGGCAGTGTGGAAAAGGTAGTGGCGCTGTCTACGGATAAGGCAGTCAATCCGGTGAATCTGTACGGGGGTACCAAGCTGGTATCGGATAAGCTGTTTATTGCAGCCAATGCCTATGCAGGCTCCAAAAAGATCTGCTTTTCTATTGTCAGATATGGCAATGTGGCAGGCAGCAGAGGATCGGTAATTCCGTTTTTCCATAATATCATTCAAAACGGCGGAAAAGAGCTTCCGATTACGGATTATCGTATGACCCGTTTCTGGATCAGTCTGACAGAAGGGGTGGAACTGGTGATCAAAGCGCTGGCAGAGGCTAAGGGCGGAGAGACTTTTATTTCCAAGATTCCTTCTTTTAAGGTGACAGATCTGGCGCAGGCTATGCTGCCGGGCTGTGAGATGCCCCAGGTGGGTATCCGGCCGGGAGAAAAGCTGCATGAGATTATGGTGACTGTGGAGGACTCCCTGACGACATGGGAATATGACAATCACTTTATTGTCTATCCTCAGATGGTATGGAGCGAGTCCAGGAAGCCCCGGCCTACCGGGATAAAGGTGGCAGAGGGCTTTGCCTACAGTTCGGGCAGCAATTCCCAGTGGCTGGATGTGGAACAGATCCGGGAACGCCTGAAAACGGTGGAACTGGAGAAATAAAAAGAAAAGGAACCGGCCGGGTGCTGTCACTGCAGTCGGCCCGAAATCCCGATACATCACAATAGAAAGTCCGCGGAGCGTACTTTCTATTGTTTTATCTGCGCAGGTGCGCATGGAAAGGAGCATACCAATATGGAAAAACCGGCTGTGGAAGGCGGCAGGCCCGTCCGGAGCAGTAAGCTGTTTTATGGACATCAGTATCTGGATAAAGCGGATATCGAAGCTGTGGTCCGTGTACTGTGCAGTGACAATTTAACATGCGGGCCGGAAATTACGAAGCTGGAACAGCGGCTGTGCGATCTGACAGGAGCAGGACATGCGGCAGTGGTCAGCAACGGAACGGCTGCATTGCATGTGGCATGTCAGGCAGCGGGGATACAGGAGGGGGATGAGGTAATTACCACCCCCATTACATTTGCGGCTTCGGCCAACTGTGCATTGTACTGCGGCGCCAGAGTGGTGTTTGCCGATATCAATCCCCATACGTATAATATAGATCCGGCATCTGTGGCCGAAAAGATCACCGATGCCACAAAAGCTGTGGTGGCAGTGGATTTTACCGGACAGGCGGCGGAGCTGGATGCGCTGCTGGCCCTGTGCCGGGAGCGGGGAATCCTTCTGATTGAAGATGCGGCCCATTCCATCGGTACCCGTTATAACGGCAGGCCGGTGGGTTCGATTGCGGATCTGACCACATTCAGCTTTCATCCGGTAAAAACCGTCACCGGAGGAGAGGGAGGCGCCGTCCTGACCAATGACAGTGACATCTATACCAAAGTCAGGCTGTTCCGGGCACATGGAATCACAAGAGATGAGTCTTTGCTGGAACATAAGTCCCAGGGAGGCTGGTATTATGAACAACTGGCACTGGGGATGAATTACCGGATGACGGACATTCAGGCTGCTTTAATCCGCAGCCAGCTTGACAAGCTGGAGTTGTTTTCCGGACGGAGAAGTGAGATTGTGGCCAGGTACAATGAGGCATTCCAGGAGATTCCGGAAGTGGCGGTACAGCAGGAGATCGAACAGTCCGAAACAACCAGGCACCTGTATATTTTAAGGCTCAGACCGGAGCGGCTGACCATAGACCGGAAGCAGTTTTTTGATGCTATGGCAGCAGAAAATATATGCTGTAATGTACATTATATTCCCGTGTACTGGCATCCCTATTATGAGCATCTCGGGTATGAAAAGGGGCTGTGTCCGGAAGCGGAAAAGCTGTACGGGGAGATCATGAGCCTGCCTCTGTACTATTCCATGACAGATCAGGACGTATCGGATGTGATCGAAGCAGTACGGAAACTGTGCACATATTATCGGAAATAAAGGGAAAGAAGGACAGAAGATACATGGAACAGAAAAAACGGATTGCTATCATTACTGCCAGAGGAGGCAGTAAGAGGATTCCGGGAAAAAATATCAGGCCCTTCTGCGGCAGGCCCATGCTGGCCTATCCGGTGGAAGCTGCCCTGGAAAGCGGCCTGTTTGATGAGGTCATGGTATCCACGGACAGCCCGGAGATTGCAAAAACGGCCAGAGCAGCCGGGGCACAGGTGCCCTTTCTGCGGAGCAGGGAAAATGCCGGGGATTTTGCCACAACGGCGGAGGTGCTGCTGGAGGTATTGGACGCTTACAGAGAGCGGGGAGAGAGCTTTGAAGAGGTATGCTGCCTGTATCCCACGGCCCCTTTTGTAACGGCAGGGAAGCTGCAGCAGGCTGCAGCGCTGCTGACAGAGAGCGGCGCGGATTCGGTGGTGCCGGTGGTGCGGTACTCTTTTCCGCCTCAGCGGGCTTTTGTGATCCGCGGCGGGCTGACGGTAATGAAGCATCCAGAGCATGCCGGTACCCGTTCTCAGGATCTGGAGCCTTATTTTCATGACTGCGGCCAGTTTTATCTGCTGCGGACGGAGCAGTTTTTACAAAAGCGGCAAATTTTTACGGACAGGACTGTTTCGATTGAAATGCCGGAGCTGGAAGTGCAGGACATTGACAATGAAACCGACTGGGAACTGGCAGAACTGAAATATCAGATGATGAAAAAAGGAAAGTAAACGAGGTGGAAGGATGCCGGAGAAGAAGAAACCTGTAATCAAAATCGGAGAGCGGCAGATCGGAGGAGAGCACCCGGTCTATATCATAGCCGAAATGTCGGCAAACCATGCGGGCAGCCTGGAGCATGCCAGGGAAATCATCCATGCGGCAAAGGAATCCGGTGCGGACTGCGTGAAAATCCAGACCTATACGGCGGATACCATGACCATAGACTGTGACAATGCCTGCTTTCATATTGAGGACGGGACCTGGAAGGGGGAAAATCTGTATGGCCTTTATCAGAAAGCCTATACGCCCTGGGAGTGGCAGGCCAGTCTGATGGAAGAGGCAAAAAGGGTGGGGATTGATTTTTTTTCCACTCCCTTTGACCGGACATCGGTGGATTTTCTGGAAAGCATCGGTATGCAGTTTTATAAAATTGCTTCCTTTGAGCTGGTGGATATCCCGTTGATCCGCTATGTGGCCTCCAAAGGCAAACCGATGATTATGTCAACCGGAATGGGGACTTTACAGGAAATCAGAGAAGCGGTGGAGGCAGCAAGGGAAGCGGGATGCAGTCAGCTCGCCCTGCTGCGCTGTGCCAGTGCCTATCCGGCGGTTTCGGAACATATGAATCTGGCGGCTATGACAGAGATGGAACGGATTTTCAATGTGCCGACAGGACTGTCCGATCATTCGATGGGGTCTGTGGGCGCCGTGGCTGCAGTGGCGCTGGGCGGCAGGATCATTGAAAAGCATTTCTGCCTGGACCGGAAAATCAAAAATCCGGATTCCTCGTTTTCAATGGAACCAACAGAGTTTGCGGCGATGGTGCGGGATGTACGGGCAGCCCAGCGGGCCGTGGGCAGTGCCAGCTTTGGCGCCACAGAGGGTGAGCAGGGGAATCTGGCATTCCGTCGTTCCGTGTTTGTGGTACAGGACATCCGGGCCGGAGAAATACTGACAGAAGAAAACATCCGTGTGATCCGTCCCTCCAACGGACTGGCCCCCAAGTATTATGAAGCGGTGCTGGGAAAAAAAGCGGCGGCGGATTTAAAGCGGGGGACGCCGCTGCAGATGGATATGATACGGGGAGAAATAAAATGAAGGATGCAGGCAGGAGGCGGCTGCATGTAAGGCGGGCAGGCGCAGGGGATGGGGAGTTGTTATTTTCCTGGGCCAATGATATGGATGTGAGGCGGAATGCCTTTTCTCAGGAAGAAATTGTCTGGGAAGAGCATCTGCAGTGGCTGAAGGGGAAGCTGGCAGATGAAAATTGTCTGATCTATATCGGTTTTATTTATATGACAGATATGTCGGAAAAATGTGTGGGACAGATACGGCTGGATCTGGAGGACGGCAGGGCGGAAATCGATTATTCTGTCGTATCCTCCCTGCGGGGACAGGGATATGGCGCCTCCCTTCTGGAACAGGGGATGGAACGGGCACAGGAAGAGTTTGCCGGCGCAGGGAAGAGGGTCAGGACATTTACAGGCAGGGTGAAGAAGAGCAATCCGGCCTCAGCCCGTGTGTTTGAAAAATGCGGTTTTGAAAAGAAGGAGGAGGACGGCTGTCTGGTCTTTGAAAAAGTCTGTGAGGATGTACGCAGGCAGCGTCCGGCCATCCTGATCTGTACGCAGAAATCCTGGAATGCAGAGCTGGCCCGTCAGATGAAGGAAAGATATGACACAGAATATGACATAAGCGTCATCACAAAGAAAGAAGAGCTGACCCGGGAACGGGTGGAGGCGTTGTCTCCTGTGTATGTGTTTTTCCCGCACTGGTCGTATCTGATACCGGAGGCGATTTACAGCCGGTTTCCCTGTGTGGTATTTCATATGACAGATCTGCCTTATGGCAGAGGGGGCAGCCCTCTGCAGAATCTGATTGTGCGGGGACATACCCACACCAGGCTGTCTGCCATCCGGGTGGATGCAGGGCTGGATACGGGCGATGTGTATCTGAAAGAGGAGCTTTCTCTGGAAGGGACGGCAGAAGAGGTTTTGCGGCGGGCTTCCGGCATTGTGTTTTCAAAAATGATTCCGTACCTGCTGGAACACAGGCCAGACCCGGTGCCCCAGAGCGGGGAAGCGGTGGTATTTAAGCGCAGGAAACCGGAGGACGGGCAGCTTTTGCCGCAGATGGATGAGAAAACTATCTATGATTACATCCGTATGCTGGACGGGGAAGGCTATCCCAATGCGTTTATCCGCCTGGGAGAGTATACATTGCGGTTTTATGGAGCTGATTTTCAGAATGGCCGGGTAACGGCGCAGGTAAGGTTTGAGAAAAGGACGGACAGAGAATGAATGTTTTGATTGTGGCAGCCCATCCGGACGATGAGATATTGGGAGTGGGCGGGACCGCTGCCAGGCATGCGGAGTGCGGTGACAATGTGTATGCCCTGATACTGGGAGAGGGACAGACTTCACGGTTTGAAAAAAGAGAGGATGCGGGAGCGGAGCTTATAGGGCGTCTGCACGCCAATACCAAAGAGGCAGCCCGCATATTGGGAATCCGGGAAGTGTTTTTTGAAAATTTTGCCGATAACCGGTTTGACAGTGTGGATTTGCTGGAGCTGGTCAAAGCAGTGGAGCAAAAGATCAGCGCCCTTTCGCCTGCCGTGGTCTATACCCATCATGGAGGAGATCTGAATGTGGATCATACGCTCACTTACCGGGCGGTGCTGACGGCCACCCGGCCCATGGAAGGCCAGTCGGTACGGGAGCTTTATGCATTTGAGACAGTTTCCTCTACCGAATGGAATTTCGCCTATGGGGACGCCCAGTTTGCCCCCAATGTGTTTATAAAGCTGACAGAAGAGCAGTTTGAAAAGAAGCTGACAGCCATGCAGGCCTATGAGACAGAACTGTGTGCCTATCCCCACCCACGCTCTCTGGAAATGCTGCGGGCTGTGGCTGCCCGGTGGGGCGGTGTGGCCGGGGCCCATTATGTGGAAGCCTTTGAAGCGGTAAGGATTTTGCGGCCGTAACAGAAGCAGCCTGAAAACGGAGGTGTGACGTGCGTGTCATAATTCGAGCAGACGGCAATCAGGAGATTGCAATGGGGCATATGATGAGGTGCCTTTCCATCGCGGATGCGCTGCGGGCAGAGGGAGCGGAAGCGGTTTTTGTCACAGCGGGCCGGGAAAGTCTGACACTGCTGAGGGAAAGAGGGTATGAACCCTTTGTACTGGAGAGTTCTTACCGGGAAATGGAATCGGAACTTGAACGGTTCGAAATCTATTTCAGGCAGCATCCGGCAGAGCTGATCCTGGTGGACAGTTATTTTGTCACCCGCCGTTATATGGAAACCGTCGGGAGCTGGACCCGGACTGCCTGGATGGATGATCTGGGAGAGCGTGTGTATCCGGCGGATGTGTTGATTGATTATAATATTTACGGGAAAGAGCTGCCCTATGAAGAGGCTTACCGGCAGGCAGGGATCCGGCTTCCGGGGCTGCGCCTGCTGGGCTGCGAATATGCGCCGCTTCGGACGCAGTTTGCAAACGGGATACACAGCCGCATCCAGGAGCGGGTTTCGGATGTGCTGATTACCACCGGAGGCGGGGATGCGGCCAATGTGGCAGGAGAGCTTTGCCGCAGGCTGGCTGTCGAGATCAGACAGGGCAGGCATCCGGATATCCGTTATCATGTGGTATGCGGCCCTTTTTCCGGGCAGAAAGAAATGCTGAAGCAGTTTGCCGGGGAACATCCGGCGTTTCGGATCCACGAAAATGTGACGGATATGTGTAAGCTGATGGAGGAATGTGACATAGCTGTCAGTGCTGCAGGTTCCACGATGTATGAGCTGTGCAGTCTGCGGCTTCCGGCAGTCTGCTTTACATTCGCGGAAAATCAACTGCGCATGGCGGCCTGCTTTGATGCAGTAACCGATATCCGTTATGTGGGCAATGTGACGGAAGAAAGGGATGCGGTGTTATGCCGGCTGCTGGAGCAGATTTCCAGGCTGGAACAGGACAGTGCGCTGCGCCGGCGAATCCGCAGACAGATGGAAGGGCTGACCGATGGCAGAGGCGCCGGGAGACTGGCGCGGGCGCTGCTTGCTGCGGCCGGGCAGGAAACAGACACGGGCAGCGAAGGATAGAGGGATGAAAAAAAGAGAGGCAAAGTTTGAATTGCTGCGGATCGTGGCGATGCTGATGATCATTACCCTGCATTATCTGGACAAGGGGGGTATCCTGCCAAAGCCGGGCGCAGAATTTTCTGCCGCCGGTTATCTGGCCTGGCTGCTGGAGGCGTTTTGCGTACCTGCGGTCAATGTATATGTACTGATCAGCGCGTATTTTCTGGCGGGAAGTGACTACAGGCCAATGAAAGCGGCTAAACTCTGGATACAGGTGTTTTTTTATTCCGCAGGTCTGGCAGTGCTGGCTCTGCTGACGGGGGTCTCTTCCTGGGCGGAGATGGACAAATACAGGCTGCTTACGTATCTGCTGCCGGTGGTGGAGGAGCATTACTGGTTTGTGACAGCCTATCTGCTGATGTACCTGCTGGCGCCGCTGATGAATGAAACCCTGCGGGGACTTCCCAAAAGGACACTGGAACAGGGAATCGGCCTGCTGCTGCTGTTTTTATGTCTCAGCAGCAGTATCCTTCCGGTAAAGCTGCCGGTTGACCGGATGGGGTACGATGCGCTCTGGTTTCTCTGTCTGTATCTGATCGGCGCTTACCTCAGGTATCATACGGCGATCGGGGAAGGTATGCCCGGGGTATGTATCCGGGGTTTCGCCGGTTACGGGCTCTGCAGCCTGCTGATAGCAGGCAGCTTTGCAGCCCTGCATATCTTTTATGAGAAAACAGGGAGTCTGGAAGGATTTATCAACAGGCAGTACCAGTATAACAGTATCCTCTGTCTGGCGGCTTCCGTATTTTTATTTACGGCCTTTGCCGGTATGCGGCAGAGAACCGGGCCGGGCCGGTGGCTTTCCAGAGAAAAGGGGGCGGGACTGGTCTGCAGGATCGCTTCCGCTTCCTTTGGCGTTTATCTGATTCATGAACATCTTACGCTGCGTTATCTGTGGCCCCGGTGGCTGGGAACCGGTCATTTTGCGGAGAATCCCCTGTTTTTGCTCCACTGGCTCCCTTCGGTTCTGGCTGTATATGGCGTCTGTATGCTGATCGATTTTATCCGGCAGGCGCTGTTTTGGGGAATCGGCAGGCTCGGAAAGAGTGTCCTGTCGGGATCTGTACAAACACAAAGGAAGTGATGGAAATGACAACACTGGGACGGGCACAGGATTCGAATTGTAAATATGGCGGATATGGTTTTATTCCCCGGGTGATCTGCCCGCTGCTTCTTTTTCTGCTGCCGCTGCGTCATATCACGCAGGGAATCGACATCAGTGATACGGGCTATAATCTGGCCTGTTTCCGGTGGTTCGGGGAGTTGGACGGTATGTGGGTTTATGTGACGTATCTGGCCAATGGTGTGGGGCATCTGTTTACGAAGCTGCCGCTTGGTCATACCATGCTGGGGATGAACCTGTACTGCTCACTGGTGGTCAGCGGGATTGCGCTGTGCGCCTGGTATTTTCTGAAAGACAAACTGCACTGGGGGTATGCGCTGGCCGGAGAGATACTGGCAATTATGCTGTGCTGGTGTCCCCATGTGATTCTGTACAATTATCTGACCTATCTGGGGCTGACCGGGGGCACGATTCTGTTATACAGAGGTATCCGGACAGAGAAAAAGCGGTATTACGTGCTGGCGGGCCTGGTGCTGGGTCTGGGCGTAGGAGTCCGGTTTTCCAATCTGACCCATATGGCGCTGATCCTGGGACTCTGGTATGACGGTTTTCTGAGAAAGCGGGGCGCAAAAGCGGTGGCCGGGGATACCCTCTGGTGTATATTGGGGTATGCGGCAGGCGTTTCCGCCTTTCTTTTGATGATACAGGCCCAGTACGGTCTGTCAGGCTATTTTACCATGCTGTCCGGCCTGCAGACCATGTCAGGAGGCGCCAGCGGTTATTCCGCTGCGGAAATGATAGCGGGGGCTTTCATTGATTATGGAGGCAGTATGAAATGGGGGATCCTTTTTATCCTGTATGCCCTTTCGGGGCTGGCTTTGTTCCGAATGGGGAAAGGGCGCTGGGAAACCGGAAAAAAGGTACTGTTTGCACTGGGCTTTCTGGTGCTCCTCCGTCTGGTATATGGCCGTGGTATGTTCGGTTTTGATTATCATACGTATTTTTCCATATTCTGGTGGGTCAGTCTGTTTAATACAGCGGCGCTTCTGCTTAATATGCTGGCTCTTGTGCGTAAGGATACCGATGAGAAAGAAAAACTGCTGGCCATGCTGATGGTAATCAGCATTTTGATTTTACCGCTGGGCAGCAATAATCGCTCCTATCCGCTTATCAACGATCTGTTTCTGGTCGGGCCGGTTACGCTGTATTTCCTGCACAGATTTCTGCCCCGGAGTTTTCCGGTACGGGCGGTGTGCGCAGGCTGTTTGATGACATGCTTTGTCCAGAGCTGGGGGTTTGGATGGGTTTTTGTATTCCGGGACGGCAGCTTTGCAGAAAAAAGGAATACAAAAGTGGAAAATAATGGTATACTAAAAGGAATGTATACCACACAGTCCAATGCTGCAGCGCTGGAAGAGATCATCGGCTTCTGGGAAGAGGCAGGGCTGGAGGATACGCCGGTTATCCTGTATGGTGATGTACCGGGGCTTTCCTATCTGCTGGATGTGCCTGCGGCCATCACCACTACCTGGGCCAATCTGGAATCCTATAATATGACTTTCTGGGAACGGGATTTTGCCCATGTACAGGAGCAGATTGACACAGTCAGACCGGTAGTGGTCATCGGCAATGCCTATGTACCGGTGGATGAAAAGGCAGACCTGCTGCAGGCGTTTATGGACAGAAACGGTTATCAGAAACGGTTTGAAAATGAAAAGGTGACAATATACCATGTATCAGAGTAAAGGAGAAGCAGAATGATTGTATTTAATGTACCGCCGTATACAGGAAGAGAACTGGAGTATATCAGTCAGGCAGTGGAGCAGCAGAAAATCTGTGGTGACGGTGAGTTTACCAGGCGATGCAATGCCTGGATCGAGGAACGCACCGGTACGAAAAAATGCCTGCTGACCACCTCCTGTACCCATGCCACAGAGCTGGCAGCGCTGCTGGCGGAGATCGGTCCTGGGGATGAGGTCATTATGCCTTCTTATACTTTTGTTTCCACGGCAGACGCTTTTGTGCTGCGTGGGGCGGTGCCGGTGTTTGTAGACATCCGTCCGGATACCATGAATATAGATGAAACACTGATTGAGGATGCCGTTACGGAAAAGACAAAGGCCATTGTACCGGTACATTATGCCGGCGTAGCCTGTGAAATGGATACCATTATGGAGATTGCCCGCCGCCATAATCTGCTTGTGATCGAAGATGCGGCTCAGGGGATTCTGTCAACTTATAAAGGGAAGGCGCTGGGAACCATCGGCGATTTCGGGGCGTTCAGTTTTCATGAAACCAAGAATTACAGTATGGGAGAAGGCGGCGCCCTGTTGATCCGGGATGCCCGGTATGTGGAAGAGGCGGAAATCCTGCGGGAGAAGGGCACCAACCGGAGTAAATTTTTCCGGGGGCAGATCGACAAATATACCTGGGTCAATTACGGCTCTTCTTATCTGCCCAGCGATATGAATGCGGCATATCTGTGGGCGCAGCTTGAAATGGCGGATGAAATCAATGATCACAGGCTGGCCCTGTGGAATCAGTATTATGAGGAGCTTGGGCCGTTGCAGGAGAAAGGGCTGCTGGAACTGCCCACAGTGCCGCAGGGATGTGTGCACAATGCCCATATGTTCTATATCAAGGCAAAGGACCTGGAGGAGCGGACGGCGCTGCTGGCCTTTTTAAAGGAACAAGATATTTTATCCGTATTCCATTATATCCCGCTGCATACGGCGCCTGCCGGACTGAAATTCGGCAGATTTCATGGTGAGGATGTATATACCACCAGGGAAAGCGAACGGCTTTGCCGGCTTCCCATGTTTTATAAACTGACTGCAGAGGAAGTTTCCTATATTACAGGAAAAGTGAAGGAGTTTTATCACGTATGAGATTTGCCGGAATACAGGATCGGGACAGAAGGAAGGATGCGGTGACAGCAGGGCTGTTTGTGGCGGCTGTCTGGCTGTTTTTATCTGTATTTTTTGATTTTTACTATGATCTCAATGACGATACGGCTATGAAGGATATTTTATCCGGTACTTATACCGGAGAACCGGATGGGCACAATATACAGATGTTGTATCCTCTGGGCTGGTGTATTGCCCTTTGTTACCGGCTGCTGCCTGCCGTTCCCTGGTACGGTATTTTCCTGTGTCTCTGTCAGTTCGGAGCTGTCTGGGCGGCGGTTTCCTGTATTCTGCACTATGTGAAAAAGCCTGAAAAAAAGCCGGCGGCGGCGCTATTGCTTACCTTTGGGATTGTGAGCCTGTTTTTGTACGAGTTTGTATTTGTCCAGTATACGGTAACTGCCGGACTGCTGGTCTGCGGGGCTTTGGTCCGGCTGCTGGCAGGGCCCGGGGAGGACGAAGCCGGATTTTTCCGATACCAGGCCGGTACGGCGGCTATGATCTGCCTGGCCTTTTGCCTGCGAACAGAGATGACGTTGCTGCTGTGTCCGTTCCTGGGTCTGACAGTACTTTTACGGCTGGCAGGAACGGGGAGCGGGCAGGATGAGGACGGACAGGATGCTGATTTGTCTCATGCAGGCCGGCGGCGTATCTTTCTGAAATATGGAGGCTTTGTGCTGGGGACAGCGCTGCTTCTGGGGCTTTCTCTAGCGGCTGATTCCGTGGCCTATGGCAGCGGAGAATGGAAAGCATTCCGGCAGTTTTTTGACGACAGGACCCGGGTATATGATTTTTACGGACTGCCTGAGTATGAAAAGCACCGGGCATTTTATGAAGCCGCCGGCATATCAGAAGCACAGTATATGCTGCTGGACAATTATAATTTTGACCTGGATGAGGGCATAGACACGGAGATGATGGGGCAGATTGCTTCTTATGCGGCAGCTCATCAGGAAACAGGGCCGGCCCGGAGACTGTATCTGAGCCTGTACACATATATTTACCGGTTTACCCACGGACAGGAACTGGCTTTTGATCTGCTGGCAGTGTTTTCTTATTTTCTGCTGTTCCGTCTGGCTATGGCAGAAAAGAACAGAAAGCTGCTTGGAAGTCTGGCCATGACCGGCCTGGTCAGAACCGGGCTCTGGCTGTTTTTACTGTATCGGGGGAGAGTACCGGAACGGATCACCCATCCCTTGTATCTGGCGGAGCTGACCATGCTGGGACTGCTTTTTTTATTCCACGGGGCGTCATTGCGGTGGAAAAAATTTGAAAGATCGGCTATACTGTCCTTGTATGTGGTGCTGCTTGTCTGCACAGCGGTGGAAAAAAGCGGTACGGCGGGACTGGAATATAAAGGCAGAGAGCAGAGGAACGAACAATGGCAGGCATGGAAAGCATATTGTGAGGAAAAACCAAAGCGGTTTTATTATCTGGATGTGTATTCCACAGTGGCTTATTCGGAGAAGCTCTTTTCCGATACCTCTCCTGCCTTTCGGAATTTTGACCTGCTGGGAGGCTGGTGTGTGAAAAGCCCGGCTGCCGCCGAAAAGCGGGAGAGGGCAGGAATCGGCAATGCGCAGGCGGCTCTTTTGAAGGGCAGTGCATATTTTGTGACAGATCATACAAAGGAAGAGAGAAAACCGGATTTTCTGATCGGGTATTATAAAGAAAAGGGTATGGATGTGGCTTTACAGCAGGAGGATGTCTGCGGCAGCTTTTCCATATACAGGATTCTGGAAACAGATTGAGACAGAAAGCAGACGGGGAAAAAGAACGTGAACCAGGAGATTATCACAGGCGAACATGTGACGCTGAGGCCGATAACGGATCAGGATACGGAGAATATTGTCCGTTGGCGCAACAGCGATCATGTGAGAAGGAATTTCATATATCAGACGCTGTTTACACCGGAAAGCCACCGGGAATGGCTCCGGGACAAGGTGGGGACCGGACTGGTGGAGCAGTTTATTATTCACAGCAGGGATGCGGATATGGATGTGGGAAGCGTGTATCTGCGGGATATCGACCGGACGCACCGGCGTGCGGAATTTGGTATTTTTATCGGAGAGGAATCCCAGATGAGGAAAGGCATCGGCTCAGAATGTATCCGCCTGATTGCAGAATACGGGTTTACGACTCTGCGGCTGCATAAAATATTTCTGCGGGTTCTTGCAGACAATGAAATTGCAAGGAGATCCTATGAAAAAGCGGGATTTCTGCAGGAGGCTTATCTGAAAGATGAGGTGTGCATCCGGGGCTGTTATAAGGATTTGATTTTAATGCGGATCCTGAATCCGCAGGAGGGTTATCATGGATAAAGTAAGTTTTGTGATTCCCTGTTATCGGTCTGAGCTGACGCTGCCTCATGTGGTGGATGAAATTAACAGGACGATGGCACAGCTTTCCCGATATGTATATGAGATCATTCTGGTCAATGACTGCTCGCCGGATCAGACACTGGAGGTGATCCGGTCACTTTGCGCGGCTCAGGACAATATCCGGGGAATCTCTCTGGCCAGGAATTTCGGGCAGCATGCCGCATTGATGGCCGGGTTCCGGCATGTGACCGGCGATATTGTGATCTGTCTGGATGACGATGGGCAGACGCCGGCGGAAGATGTGGGAAAATTTCTGGAAGGCATCGAATCAGGCCAGGATGTGGTCTATGCCAGATATCTGAATAAACAGCATTCCGCGTTCCGCAATTTTGGCAGTAAAGTCAATGAGATTATGACCCGCTTTATGCTGGGCAAACCAAAGGAGCTGTATATTTCCAGTTATTTTGCCGCCCGCAGATTTGTAATAGAGGAAGTGGTCAGATATGAAAATTCCTATCCCTATGTGATCGGGCTGGTGCTGCGGACCACCAAAAATATCAGCAATGTGGACATAAAACACAGGCAGCGGGAATCGGGGCATTCGGGCTATACGATGAAAGCCCTGCTGGGCCTGTGGTTTAACGGGTTCACCGCATTTTCCATCCAGCCTCTGCGGTTTGCCACTATTATAGGCATCCTGTGCGCGGTCAGCGGTTTTCTGTATGGGATTTATACGATTATCAAGCGCCTGATCAATCCGGCTGTACCGGTGGGATTCAGTTCCCTGATGTCCGCAGTGGTCTTTCTCGGAGGGATGATTATGCTGATGCTGGGGCTGATCGGGGAATATGTGGGAAGAATCTATATCAGCCTGAATAATTCGCCCCAATATGTGATCCGGGAGGTCATCGGGCAAAAAGGAAATGAAAATGAAGAGTAACGTATCCAACAGACAGCAGCAGGGGATTTTGCTGGGACTGGCCCTGCTTTTCTTCCTGTGTTATCTGTCTTTATGTTTCAACAACAATATATGGACAGACGAGGCATTTACCATTGAACTGCTGCATTCGGATTTTGCAGGTATTTTAAAGGGGACTGCCTCGGATGTGCACCCGCCGCTGTATTATCTGATTGCCAAGTGCTTTACGCTGGCATTCGGAGACAGCCTGCTGTGCCTGAAGCTGGTGTCCATCCTGCCCATGTTTCTGTGTATGAGCTGGGGCGCCCTGATCGTCCGCAGGCGGTTTGGCCTGCGGGCGGCGGTGCTGTACAGTATTTTACTGGGAGTGATCCCCTGTACGATGGAATATGCAGTGCAGGTGCGTATGTATTCCTGGGCGATTTTCTTTCTTACGTTTATGGCATTGTGGGCGTATGAGGCATATCTGGAGCAGGGCCTGCGTTTTTATGCAGGGATTGTCCTGACCTCTGTGGCTGCTGCCTATACCCATTATTTTGCATTCGTTTCCGCCATTTTGATTTACGGATTTCTGTTTCTGGCGCTTTTGATTGGAAAGCGGAGGGAACTGCTCAAATGGCTGTTGTCGGTGATCGCATCCCTGGTGCTGTTTGCGCCCTGGATGCCCTATATGGAGCTGCAGGTCAAAGGGGTGTCAAGAAATTACTGGATTGAGGAGATCACCGGGGAAACGGTAAAGGCATTTTTCCCGTTTCTGTTCGATATGGGTATACCGGGTACGACAGCGTTCTGGCTGGGATTTTTGGCTCTTTCTCTGTTTTTTGCCATCCGGATGATGCTGTCGGCCAGGACAGGGCAGAAAGAAGAGGTGGGAGCAGGTTTGTTTGCACTGCTGTGTCTGCTGGTGCCTGTGGGAACGGCCCTGACGGGAATCACAGCGTCCGCACTGATCCGGCCGGTGTTTATCGTACGTTATCTCCTGCCCTGTATGGGGCTTTTGGCACTGTTTCTTGCCATTACCCTGTCCCGGTATGCGGACAAAGCGGTGTATGGGGCTCTGCTGCTTTGTTTCCTGTGTGCGGGCCTGGTGGATTATAAACAGTCGGTATACCGGGAGTATGAATGGACCCATACGGCGGAGACAGAAGCGTTTCTGGATGCCCATGTGGGAGAACGGGATATCATTGCCTATAATTATGAGAGCTATAAATTCATTTATGACTATTACTGGAGCGATGAGGAAAAGGTGCTGTGGCAGGGAATGGATCTGGACAACACAGAGTATGAGAATATCTGGCTTCTGGATACCATTTACTGGCCCACCCCCACAGAGGAATATCTGGCGGAGCATGGCTTTCAGAAAACCTTTATGGGCAATTTCGGAATCGAACACAATGATTTTAAAATCTTTCGGATAACCAGACTGTAACAGAAGGAATGGATATGACAAGAATCAAACAACAACCGATTGGCGTCTGGATGACCCTGTTGTGTATGGCTGTGCTCTGGTGCATGGTCTGGCCGGCAGGACTGATCAAAGATGAGCTGATTTCCAGGACAGCCGCAGACTATAGTATGAATACCGGCCCTGTAGGGGAGGTGGCTGCGATTCAGGAGTTTGTCCCTCAGTATGACCACATCAAATCCATCGGAGTGGACATCGGCAAACTGGACGGGGCAGCGAATCAGGGAACCCTGTATCTGCATCTGTACAATGAAAATCTGGAGGAATTTGCCCAAATCCCCCAGGACATTGAAGAGATGAAGGATGGCGAACTGACGGATATTCCGGTGAACCTGAAGCTGGAAGCAGGCAGACGCTACTATGTGGGGATATTGTGTGAGGAGTTCGGGGATGCGGCGCCCATAGTTCATTACCGGTCTTTGTCGGGAAACGGGCCTTCCGAAAATCTGCATTTTTATTATGGGCCCAATGTGATAGAAGATGCCAGCGCAAATATACGGTATATTTACCGGATTCCGCTTACGCTTTCACAGATTTTATTTTATGACAGCCTGATTCTTCTTCTGGGCGTCTGTATCCTCCGGCTGGGGAAACGGGCAGGCAGGGAAACAGGTGAAAAGAGCGGGGAAGAACATGCATAACAAAACAGAAGAAAAAACTGAAAAACGGATCAGACAGACACTCTGCCTGGTGGTTTGGCTTCTGGCAGCTCTGTTTTTTTATGCAGCAGTATTCCGGAATCTGTTTGGCGGTACGGTCTGGGACAAGGGTGTGTATGGGCTGGCAGCCGTTTTGTTTGCGGGTCTGATGCAGCTCTGGATCAGCCGGATACCGTTTCTGCGGCTTTTCCGTATGGCCAGGGAAGAGCAGGTGCAGGTTGATGCGATCCAGCTCTGCTGCTTTGCCTGTATCTGTCTGATGACGCTCTATTATTATAATTCCGGCAGTGAATACGGCCACAGCCTGGCTACCAGAGTGATGAACAGCGCATTCGGCATCGCTCTTTTTTACCTGTATGGGAAAGAGGAGAGGAGGCGGAAGCACATCGGTTATTTACAGGCAGTCTGTGCAGTGGTTTTCATTGCGGGGACATGGGGGAAGCCGCGGGATGCAAAAGAACTGGTCCTGTATGTGATGAGCGGTGTGACCGTATGGATTTACTGCGGTGTGCTGGGAGCCCTGGCGGACAGAATACGGAGAAAAGAGATCCGCAGCCGGTTTTCGCCCTATGGATGGCTGGTTTTTTCCCTGTTTGCAGGGCTGGTGATTTTCCGGAATACAAGAACCTGGCCTTTTTCGGTGGCAATTCCTTTTGGCAGTCTGTATCTCTACCGGTTTACACCGGATACACTCAACCGTTTTCTGAAAAATTTCTGCTATGGCTGTCTGCTGGCATTCTGGCTGATGTTTGGAAGCGGTATTTTATTCCGTCCCTATTACAGCTTTGAATTTGTCCGGTATCCGGGCTGGTTTAACTCGGTGGCTACAGCCGGACTGTTCTGGATGCTGGTATTCGGGTGCAGCATCAGCTGCATACTGGCCAGATTTGAGGGAGCAGGAAGCATCGGACGATGCCTGCCGGAGCTGTTTACGCTGGGGGCGTCGGGGGTCTATCTGTTGATGGGGATGTCCCGGACTTCTCTGCTGGGGACCGGCATGGTGACGGTGTTTACGTTTCTGCTGGTGGAAGTGGTGCGCTATCGGGATTCGGTAAAGGGGATGGCGGTTAAAATCGCCCTGGTGGCAGGCCCGGTCCTGATTTTGTTTCCGGTGGTGTATACACTGACCCGATGTATTCCGGCGGTAGTGGGCAGGCCGGTATGGATCACAGGCGCGGAATGGTTCAGTGACCGGATTCAGAAAAAGGAGCCGGCGGATTCCAGCAAATTTATGAATGTCCCCCAGTTGGCGGAAAGCCTGCTGGAGAAGCTGCTGGGGATCGACATCAATCTGAGCAAACTGGCCGGAGCGGTCAGCGGGCCCGGAGACGGCATCATCCGGGATGAAGACGGCAATATAACCTTTGCCGACAATGTGGTGGACCATTATGTGGGCGAGGACGGACAGGTATATACGATCAAAGACTATACCTTTATCAATGAAGATACAGAGGATGTTTCCAACGGCCGGTTTGATATTTTCCGGATCTATTATGAAAATCTGAACCTGACAGGGCACGATTCCATGCTGGTGGAGGATGTGGATGAGAATATTACGCTGTATCATGCCCATAATTCTTATATGCAGACAGCGCATGACCACGGGATTCCCACAGGAATCCTGTTCGTACTGACGGTCATCCTGGGAGTGCCGGCGGGCATTGTATACTATAAAAGAAATTTTCTTACAGTGGATTTTGCCATTTTTCCCGTGATTGTGATAATATCTTTTATGATTGCAGGGATTACGGAATGGATCTTTCATCCCAGCATTCCCATCGGTTTTGCATTCCTGATCGGTCTGACACCGCTGGTGGCGGCAAAAGAGACTGAAAAGAATGAAAAGAGCAGGAACCAGGACAGGTCAGGACTCATAGTATAAAAGGGGTATTATGAAAAAGATAGAACTGAATTATAAGCTGGTTACAAGAAGGGCATTTCTGGTTGCCTATGATATCATTGCGGTATGCTGCTGCAACTTTCTGTCGTTATTGCTCCGGTATGAGCTGCGTCTGGATGATATACCTGGGTACTACCGGGATGCGGTATGGGCGCATCTGCCGGTCAGTATCCTGATTACGCTGCTTTTGTTTTATTGTTTCAGGCTGTATCACAGTCTGTGGGCCTATGCCGGTGTCAGTGAGATGCAGAATATCATTGTGGCATGTTTTGTCAGCGCGGCCCTGCAGGGGCTTACGCTGCTTGTATTTGACAGGGATGTTCCCAAGAGCTATTATTTTTTCAATGCTTTTCTGTTGGTGGCAGCCACAATGATGAGCCGGTTTGCGTACCGGTTTGCCAGGGAAAAGCGGCGGCGCCGGCACAATAAAAATAACGGAACGGCAGTTATGATTGTGGGCGCCGGCGATGCGGGCAATACGATTATCAAAGAAATCAATTCCAGCTATTTCAGCACCATGCGGATCAAAACGATCATTGATGATGACCCTCATAAGCAGGGCAGATTTATCCAGGGGATCAAGGTGGCAGGCGGCAGAGACAAAATTGTGGAAAATGCCGCGTTGTATGGCATTGACGAAATCATCATTGCCATCCCTTCCGCAGGACGGCGTACCATCAAAGAGATTGTGGAGATTGCAGGGCAGACCAACTGTAAACTGCGGACTCTGCCGGGAATGTACCAGCTTGTGAACGGGGAAGTGGATGTCAGCAAGCTGCGGGATGTGGATGTGGAAGATCTGCTGGGCAGGGAGCCGATCAAGGTGGATCTGGACTCCATCCTGGGCTATGTGAAGGGGAAAACAGTGCTGGTGACCGGCGGCGGCGGTTCCATCGGCAGTGAACTGTGCAGGCAGATTGCTTCCCATCAGCCCGGACATTTGATGATACTGGATATTTATGAAAACAATGCCTATGACATCCAGCAGGAACTTTTGCTGAAATATCCGGCGTTGAAAATGACGGTGCTGATCGGTTCCGTGCGCAATACCGGGCGGATCAACAAAATATTTGAAACGTACCGGCCCGATATCGTCTATCATGCGGCAGCTCATAAGCATGTGCCGCTGATGGAAGTCAGCCCGGATGAGGCCATCAAGAACAATGTGTTCGGCACATGGAAAACCGCCCAGGCGGCAGCCATGAACAATGTGAAAAAGTTTGTGATGATTTCCACGGACAAAGCGGTGAACCCCACCAATGTGATGGGCGCTTCCAAACGGATCTGTGAGATGATCGTCCAGACTTTTAATAAATACTATGATACGGAATTTGTAGCCGTGCGGTTCGGTAATGTGCTGGGCAGCAACGGCAGTGTGATCCCCCTGTTCCGCAAACAGATAGAAGCGGGCGGGCCGGTAACGGTGACCCATCCGGATATCATCCGTTATTTTATGACCATACCGGAAGCGGTATCTCTGGTCCTGCAGGCAGGCGCCTATGCAAAGGGCGGGGAAATCTTTATTCTGGATATGGGAGAGCCGGTGAAAATACTGGATCTGGCGAAAAACCTGATCCGACTGTCGGGCTACAAGGTGGACGAGGACATCCGCATAGAGTTTACGGGCCTTCGGCCGGGAGAAAAGCTGTATGAGGAATTGCTGATGGATGAGGAAGGAATGAAGGAAACGGAAAACCGGCTCATTCATATCGGCAGGCCCATTGAATTTGACGAACGGCGTTTTTTCGTGCAGTTAAAAGAACTGAAAGAAGCAGTGGAAGGGGAAAGCGACAATGTCCGGGAAATGATCCGGGAGATCGTCCCCACCTATGTGCCCAGGAATGAGGCGTAGCAAAGGAGCTTACAGGTTATGGAAAGAAAAAGGATTTATCTGGCTTCTCCCACCATGCATGAGTGGGAGCAGAAGTATGTGCAGGAGGCATTTGATACCAACTGGATCGCACCGGTGGGGCCTCATGTCAGTGCGCTGGAAGAGGAAATGGCGGCTTATACAGGAGCCGGTTATGCGGCGGCGCTCAGTGCAGGAACCGCAGCCATCCATCTGGCAGTGAAGCTGCTTGGGATCGGAGAAGGCGACAAAGTACTGTGTTCATCTCTTACCTTTTCCGCAAGCTGCAATCCGGTCTGCTATGAAAAAGCAGTCCCTGTCTTTGTGGATTCGGAGCCGGATACCTGGAATATGTCTCCCGATGCCCTGCGGCGGGCGCTGAAACAGCATCCGGATGCCAAAGCGGTGATCTGCGTCCATCTCTATGGTACGCCGGCCAAACTGGATGAGATCATGACGATCTGTGAGGAAGCCGGGGTGCCGCTGATTGAGGATGCGGCAGAATCCCTGTCCGCTACTTACAAGGGCAGGCAGACCGGAACGTTTGGCGTTTTCGGTATTTATTCATTTAACGGCAATAAGATCATTACCACTTCCGGAGGCGGGATGCTGGTATCAAAGGATCAGGAAGCGATTGCCCGAGCGCGTTTTCTGGCTACACAGGCCAGAGATCCGGCCAGGCATTATCAGCATTCCCAGATCGGCTACAATTACCGGATGAGCAATGTGGATGCAGGCATCGGCCGGGGGCAGTTAAAATCCCTGGATCTGCACAGACATTTAAAACAGGAGATTTACCGGACATATCGGGAGGCGTTTGCCGATATCCGGGAAATTTCCATGAATCCCATGAATCCGGACGGAGAAGCCAACAACTGGCTTTCCTGTATGACCATTGCGTCTGCCTGCCCGGTGACGCCGGATCAGGTGATGGATGCTCTGGAGGCGGAAAACATAGAATCCCGGCCCATCTGGAAGCCCATGCATCTGCAGCCGGTATTTGCAGGCTGTGACTTTTTCTCCCATCTGGAAGAAGGCAGTGTGGGAGAGAACATATTCAGACGGGGGCTCTGTCTTCCCAGCGATGTGAAGAATACAAAGGAAGATATGGAGCGTATCATCGGGATCGTCAGAGGGGTGTTTGGAAAGTAAAAGGGATACGTGAACAGGGAAAGGAATGTATGCATGTATCGATTGTTTATAAAACGGGGGCTGGATCTGCTGTTATCCGGGATGGCGCTGCTGGTGCTGAGTCCGGTGTTTCTGATCGTGGCGCTGCTGGTACGGGTGAAGCTGGGAAGCCCGGTGATTTTTCACCAGGAGCGGCCGGGCCGGGGAGAGCGGATCTTTACCCTGTGTAAATTCCGGACTATGACGGATGAGAAGGACGAACATGGGGAACTGCTGCCGGACAGCGTCAGGCTGACGCCCTTTGGTTCCTTTCTGCGCAGGACCAGTCTGGATGAGCTGCCGGAGCTGTGGAATATTTTCAAAGGGGATATGAGCATCATCGGCCCCAGGCCGCTGCTGACAGGCTATCTGCCCTACTATACGGAACGGGAAAGGCTGCGGCATACGGTACGTCCGGGCCTGACAGGGCTGGCGCAGGTCAGCGGACGGAACTTTATCGCCTGGGACGAACGGCTTGCCAAAGACGTGGAATATGTGGAGCATTTGACATTTTTGACGGATTTGAAAATATTGTGGAAAACGGTGATGGTGGTGCTGCGGGAAACGGATGTGGCAGTGGAAACCGATTCTGTGGAAGGATATCTTTGGGACGAGAGAGAAAGGCAGAGGTAAGGAAAGGTATGAAGCAAGGTCAGATCACAACCCCCTGTTATGTGATCCATAAGGAGAGACTGGACGGCCAGATCGCATTGTTAAAGAAGGCGCTGGATGAGAACTGGGGCAATCATATCACAGGATATTCTTTTAAAACCAATGCCCTGCCCTGGGTGCTGATGCAGATGAAAAGGGCCGGTTTTTATGCGGAGGTGGTATCGGAAGATGAATACAATCTCGCCCGCTATATGGGATTTTCCCATGTGATCTATAACGGGCCGGTAAAAAGCCGGGATTCGTTTCTGGATGCCCTGTCCAGAGGGCATATGGTGAATCTGGATGCGGAGCAGGAGCTGGACTGGCTGGAAGCGTCAGGACTTAAGGAGGTGCAGGTGGGGCTTCGGGTCAACTTTGACCTGGAGGCGGTCTGTCCCGGAGAGACTTCGTCCGGGGAGGACGGAGGCAGATTCGGGTTTTCCTATGAAACCGGTGCATTGCAGCGTGCAGCAGAGCGGCTGGCGGGTATGGGGGTAAAGCTGTCAGGCCTGCATCTGCATGTCAGCTCCAGAACGAGAAGCATTAACATATACCGGGCGCTGGCACGGATGGCGGTAAAGCTGAAACAGGAATATGGCTGGAAACCGGCCTATATCGATATCGGCGGCGGCTATTTTGGCGGGATGGAGAACCGGCCGGAATTTCCTGCCTATATGGAGGCGATCCGGGAAGAACTGTCAGCCGGCTATACGCCGGAAGAAACCACGCTGGTGGTGGAGCCGGGGACATCTCTGATCACGCCGCCGGTGGAATACCTTACGGCAGTAGTGGACTGTAAGGATACGTATGCGGGACGATTTGTGGTTACCAATGGCAGCCGCAGTGATATTGACCCGCTGCACGGGAAACGTTCCTATTTTCATGAAGTGGGATATGAACTGGCAGACCGTAACGACTGTTATGCGATACCGGAAGAGGTACTGTATGCGTGGGAAGAGGAAGGGCAGGAGAATCCGGCAGAAGGCAGGGAAATCCTGGACCGGCAGGTGATCTGCGGCCATACCTGTATGGAAAATGACCGGCTGTTTGTGCTGGAAGGCAGGCCGGCCCTCCGTCCGGGGGATGTGATTGCCTACCGGAAAGTGGGCGGATATACCATGTGTCTGACCCCTTTGTTTATCCGGTATTTTCCGCCGGTGTATGTAAAAGAGGGCGGGCAGCTTACCTGCGTCAGAGAACGGTGGGGCACAGAGGAATATGTGCGGAAAAGTCATTTTCGGGATGCATTTTAAACAAGACAGTCAGGCAGAGGGTAAATAATGAATGTATTGATTGCAAGCTGTGGTACAAGAAACAAGATCGTGCAATATTTTAAGCGGGCGCTGGAAGAGAAGGGAAGGGTGATTGCCACCGACTGTAATCCCAATGCACCGGCTCTGTATGAGGCGGATGCCTGGTACATCGTTCCGCGGATCACGGAGCCGGGCTATCTGGAATGCCTGTATGAGATTTGTCGGAAAGAAAAGATAACAGGTGTTCTTTCACTGATTGATCCGGAATTGTCGCTTCTGGCCCTGCATCAGGAGGCGTTTGAGGCGCTGGGGGTAACGGTGATCGGCTCTTCCTATGAGCTGTGTGAACGGACTCTGAATAAATGGGAGATGTATCAGTGGCTGACCGGGCACGGATACCGGTGTGCCCGATCTTATATGGATGTGGAGGCGTTTACGGCGGATGTCCGGGCGGGGCTGATTTCCTATCCGGTTTTTGTCAAACCGGCCAGAGGAAGCGCCAGTATCGCCATCTCCAAAGCCTGGGATGAAGAAACCGTCCGTCTGCTGGTCAGTCATGGGGAAGAGATGATGATACAGGAATATCTGGACGGACAGGAGATCGGTGCAGACTGCTACATTGATCTGTGCAGCGGCCAGACCGTTTCGATTTTTACCAAAAAGAAGCTGGTGATGCGTGCGGGAGAGACAGACAAGGGAATCTCCTTTCAGGATGAGCGATTGTTTGAACTGATCCGGCGTTTTATTGCAGAATCCGGTTTTCTGGGACAGATTGATATTGATATTTTTGAGATAGAAGGAGAATATTATATTTCAGAGGTGAATCCCAGATTCGGCGGCGGCTATCCCCATGCCTATGAATGTGGTGTGGATCATATGAAGCTGATCGTGAACAATCTGGAAGGCAGGACGAATGAAGTGATCACAGGCAGATATGAAGAGGGCGTGGTGATGATGAAATACAATGAGATCATGCTGCGGAAAGACCGGGGGAATGCATGAAGAAGGTACTGCTGGCCATCAATTTTGATGAGGGATTGTATAATTTCAGAAAAGAACTGCTGGAGGCGCTGCTGGAAAATGGCTGTGAAGTGCATATTGCGGTGCCCTTCGGAGACTATACAGAAAGACTGAAGGCGATGGGATGCTGTCTGCATGATACCGCTCTGCGCAGACGGGGGATGAATCCGCTTCAGGAGCTGGCCCTGCTTTCCCGTTACCGGAAGATACTGAGGCAGGTTCGGCCGGATGTGGTACTGACTTATACCATTAAGCCCAATATTTATATGGGATTTTTGTGCGGCAGATATCAAATCCCATATATGCCTACCATTACCGGGCTGGGAACGGCAATGGAAGGCGAGGGCTTTCTGCAGAAAGGGGTTTCCGTGCTGTACCGGGCTGCCCTGAGGCGGGCGGCTGTGGTTTTCTTCCAGAACACGGCCAATGAAAAGATTTTCCGGAAGCGGAAAATCGCACCGGGCAGACACAGGATGCTGCCCGGCTCCGGCGTGAATCTGGAGCATTTTACGTATCAGGAATTTCCGGAAGATGAGGAAGCAGGCTTTTTGTTTATTTCCCGTATTATGGAGGAAAAGGGTATTGAAGAATATCTGGATGCGGCGCAGGCAGTAAAAAGGCGCCATCCCCGGACCCGTTTTCGTATCCTGGGGTTTCTGGAGGACGGATACCGGGGCAGAGAACGGCTGGAACGGCTGCAGAAGGAAGGCATCGTGGAATTTGCAGGAAGCGTGGAGGATGTGATCCCTTATATACGGGACAGCCAGTGTACCGTACACCCATCCTGGTATCCGGAAGGGATGTCCAATGTATGCCTGGAAAGCGCCGCCTGCGGCAGAGCGGTCATTACCACCGACCGGCCGGGATGCCGGGAAACGATTCAGGATAAAAGGAGCGGTCTGCTGGTCAGGGAGCGGGACAGCCGGGATCTGACTGATAAAATAGAATATTTTTTATCTCTGAGTCCCAGGGAGCGCAGACAGATGGGAATATGCGGCAGACAATATATGGAGAGACGGTTTGACAGAAAAATCGTGATTCGGACCTATATAGAAGCTGTCCGGGAGATCACGAAGCAAAAAGATGGAGGACATAAGAAATGAGTTTTTATGAAAAACTGATCAGAAAAGAAGCAGCGCTGTCGCTGGTGGGCCTGGGATACGTAGGAATGCCGATTGCGGTGGCATTTTCCAAAAAGATAAAGGTCATCGGTTTTGACCTGAATGAAAACAAGATCGCCCAGTATCAGAGCGGCATTGACCCCACGGGCGAAGTGGGGAACGAAGCCATTGCCGCATGCAGTGTGGAATTTACCAGTGATGAAAGCCGTCTGCAGGAAGCCGGATTTCACATTGTGGCAGTTCCTACGCCGGTCAATCCGGATCATACCCCGGATCTGACACCGGTAGAGGGAGCCAGCCGTATCCTGGGGCGGAACCTGACGAAAGGTTCTATTGTGGTGTTTGAATCCACTGTCTATCCGGGCGTGACAGAAGAGGTCTGCGTACCGATTCTGGAAGCGGAGTCCGGACTTCGGTGCGGTGTTGATTTCAAGATCGGTTATTCTCCGGAGCGGATCAATCCGGGGGATAAGGTGCACAGGCTGGAAACCATTACCAAAATTGTATCCGGGATGGATGAGGAAACACTGGAGGAAGTGGCGAAGGTATATGAGCTGGTGGTGGAAGCCGGAGTACACCGGGCGCCCTCCATTAAAGTGGCAGAAGCAGCCAAAGTCATCGAAAACAGCCAGAGGGACATCAATATTGCCTTTATGAATGAACTCTCGATTATCTTTAATAAAATGGGAATCGATACCAGAGCCGTACTGGAAGCGGCCGGGACAAAATGGAATTTCCTTCCGTTTTCCCCGG
This sequence comes from uncultured Clostridia bacterium, assembly GCA_947385955.1. Lineage (GTDB taxonomy): Bacteria > Bacillota > Clostridia > Lachnospirales > Lachnospiraceae > VSOB01. Next base: position 12,075 of record CANDNA010000011.1, on the reverse strand, counting down.
GGCTGGTGGGCGGCCACTGCATCGGTGTGGACCCTTATTATCTGACTTATAAAGCAGAGCAGTTGGGGTATCATTCTCAGATTATTCTGGCAGGCCGCAGGATCAACGATGACATGGGAAAATATGTGGCAGAATGTCTGGTTAAAAATCTGATTAAGGCGGAAATTCCCGTCAGGGGGGCCAGAGTGGCCATATTTGGATTTACCTTTAAGGAAAACTGCCCTGATACCAGGAATACCAAGGTCATTGATATTGTCAGAGAACTGCAGGAATATGGCATCGAACCGATGATTACCGATCCGGTGGCAGACGAGGCAGAGGCACAGCGGGAATATGGGGTCCGGTTCAGTAGCGGGGAAGAGCTTAGGGACCTGGACGGCGTGGTACTGGCAGTGGCTCACAGAGAGTACAGGGATCTGACCAGAGAGCAGTTGGATGGACTGTATGGAAACAGAGGCAAGGGAAAGGTGCTTGCGGATATCAAAGGGATGCTGGATCAGAAGTCATACCAACAGGCCGGGTATCTGTACTGGAGACTGTAGGCGGAAGGCAAACCGTAATTGCCTTATGTGGATAAAAATGGTATACTGTTATCATGACAGCAGTTACAGGCAGTATGCTGTATGCCATATGCCATATGTCGGGGCGGCATGCGGCAAATGGAATAAAAGGAGGTTGATGTGATGAATGTACTGGCGGTGGGATCTCACTTTAACAACATCGAAATCGGCTGTGGAGGGGCTCTTCTGAAACATAAGCAGAAGGGGGATAAGATCACTCTCTTTGTGGCAGCTACCTCCGGATTTTTAAATTCCGAGCGTATGGAGGTCAGAAAAGATGAGCTGGTGTTCCGGAATGCGCAGGAATCGGCGGAGATTTTGGGCGGGAAACTGATCTGCGGCGGATTTGAAACCCTGCACCTGGAGTTTGATGACAGTCTGAACGCCAGACTGATTCATATGGCCGAAAAAGAAAAGTTTGATTTGATCTATACCCATTTTCCGGGAGATGTGCAGCATGATCACAGATCACTGGCCAGGGCTGTCCTGCATGCGGGCAGGCATGTACCGCGGATTCTGGGGTACCGCTGCACCTGGTATCAGTCGGAAGTGCCTTTTACAGCCAATTTCTTTGTGGACATCTCAGATGTCTGGGAACAGAAAGAGGCTGCAATGCGGAAATATCAGTCTGATTCCGGCAGAGTAAAGGAAAATAAAATTGCGTATTTTAAAAATGATGCGGAGAATAACGGACGCCAGAATGGGGTAACCTATGCAGAAGGCTTCCAGGTAATCAAATGGCTGGAGAAATGATTGGCAACAGGAACCAAAAGAGAGACAGGCAGGAAGGGGCGAGGCAGATCATACTGCCTGGCGCCTTTTTGATATTTTTCGGGATTCTCTGGTATGTTTCTCCCATTGGGATTTATCCGGATTCAGGCTCCTATATTTCTCTTCAGAGTGGAAGAGAGCCGCTATACCCTCTTTTTCTTGCGTTTTTCCGCTTCCTTTTCCGGGAAGGGGATACCATTGTGTGGCTGGCCGCTTCCGGACAGCTTGACAGTGAAAAAGCCGTGGAGCTGATCCATACCTGGCCGGCCCTGCGGGTTTCCCTGTTTGTGCAGAGTATGGCGGCGGGCTGTGCCTGCTGGTATCTGACCCATGTAATCCGGAAGGTGTTTTCCTTGAACGGATTTCTGACTGTCCTGACCGGACTGTGTACCCTGATTCCTTATATATTGACACCACTGGCTTCTTCTTCACATATGGTGCTGAATAAGGCGGTGCTGACAGAGGGACTGGCTTTTCCCATGTCTGCGGTATTTACCGGATGTATGGTGCAGGGGCTGTTCGCAGAGGAAAACAAGCAGCGTTTCTATGGTGCGGCGCTTGTCTGGTCACTGCTGCTTACTCTGACCAGAAATCAGATGCTGGTAACGGCGGCAGTCTGGAGCGCAGTGGTTTTTTTTGAGATTGTCAGAAGCCGCAGGTGGAAGTGGCTGGCCGGGCTGGCGTTGTCTCTTGTGGTCTTTTTCGGGGGCCGGATGCTGTGTCACCAGATTTACAACCGGCTGGCCCATGAGGGATACAGCGGAGCGGCTACGGGCAGCTATAATATGCTGACCACACTTCTGTATCTTTCCGACAGCGGGGACGGTGCGCTGTTTACGGACGATACGCAGCGGGCGTTGTTTGAAACGATGCACGGGCAGATGGAAGCGGAAGGGATGACCAGAGCCGATGCGCCTGCAGGGCTTTTGAACCGGGCTTATCACTATGAGGAATTTTATGACCGGATCGGATTCGGGATACAGCAGCCGTGTCTGTTCGGTTATGTGGAAGAGCAGGGCATTCCCGACGGGGAGGCGTTGAATGCGGTGGTCAGGATGGCCTCGCAGATGGATCGGGAGTTGTTTCCTCATCTGGCGGGGGCTTATGTTTCCAACTATTTTGCAACGGTTGTCAGCGGGCTGACCCGTTCGATTGCAGCCAGCGGGACCGTCATGGGTATTTATGCGGCAGTCATGTATCTGCTTGCGGTTTTGCTGATGATGTATTTGTTTTGGAAAGACAGAAACAGCAGGGCGGCGCTTCTGATGCTGTTTGCTCTTTTGATGATCGGGGCCAATGTATCGGCCACTGCCCTGATGATTATGTGCCTGTCCCGCTATATGATTTATAACACGGCTTTGTTTTATATTGCAGGCCTGCTGTGTCTTGCCGAATTATGGACATTATATATAACAAAAAGGAAGGACAATCACAATGGAATATAAAGAATTGGAGTTTCCTAAGGGCAGTGTGTTTCTTGTAACCGGCGGCGCCGGATTTATCGGTTCCAACCTGTGCGACGCGCTTACCGGTATGGGATACCAGGTCAGATGTCTGGACAATCTGTCTACCGGGAAACAGGAAAATATAGATTTTATTTCCGGCAGGGACAACTATACCTTTATCAGGGGAGATATCCGGGATACGGATACCTGCATGGAAGCCTGTGAAGGAGCAGACTATGTGCTGCATCAGGCGGCCTGGGGCAGTGTGCCCAGAAGCATCGAAATGCCCCAGCTCTATGAAGAGATCAATATCCGGGGAACGCTGAATATGATGGAGGCTGCAAGGCAGCAGGGGGTGAAAAAATTCGTTTATGCTTCCAGCTCTTCCGTGTATGGAGATCATCCCATACTGCCGAAAGTGGAAGGACAGGAAGGAAATCTCCTGTCTCCCTATGCGGTGACCAAGCGGGTGGGAGAAGAATACGGAAAGCTGTATAAGAGGCTGTATGGGCTGGATACCTACGGAATGCGTTACTTTAACGTGTTTGGCAGAAGGCAGGACCCGGACGGAGGGTATGCGGCAGTGATTCCCCGGTTTATCCGTCAGCTTCTGCAGGGAGAGGCGCCCACTATCAACGGAGACGGCAGACAATCCAGGGATTTCACCTATATTGACAATGTGATTGAGGCAAATTTAAAAGCAGCGCTGGCGCCTTCCGGGGCTGCCGGGGAAGTATATAACATTGCCTATGGCGGCAGGGAATATCTGATCGATATCTATTATGACCTGTGCAGGGCGCTGAATATAGAAAGAGAGCCTGTATTCGGGCCGGACCGGGCAGGGGATATCAAACATTCCAATGCGGACATTTCCAAAGCCCGGAAACTTCTGGGCTATGATCCGGAATATGACTTTGCGGAGGGGATCAGCCTGGCGATTGCATGGTATAAAGAGAACTTATCGGAGAAATAATGTATGACACGGATGCTTCACATCGTAGGTTCCATGTCGCCCAGCGGCATCGGGAATTTTATTATGAATGTTTACAGAAATATAGACCGGAGTAAGGTGCAGTTCGATTTTATTGTGCATGAGCACCGGGATGTGAGCTTTGATGAGGAGATCCGGGCATTGGGCGGACGGTTGTTTTACGTGACCCGCAAATCTGTCAGTCCGGCCAGAAACTTCCGGGAAATCTATCAGGTGGTAAAAAAGGGCCGGTACCGGATCGTATTCCGTCATACGGATATTTCCACGGTTGCGCTGGATCTGCTGGCGGCCTGGCTGGGAGGTGCGAAGGTACGGATTGCCCATTCCCATTCCACCAGTACATCCAATGTACGGATGCATAAACTGTTTCAGCCCATGCTGAACCTTCTCTGTACCCGCCGTTTTGCCTGTTCCAAGCAGGCGGGTATCTGGCTGTATGGGGACAGGCCCTGCGAAGTGATTATCAATGCCATCAATCTGAAAGAGTTTGCCTATAATGAGGTGATCAGAAAGCGGATGCGGAAACAGGAAGGACTGGAGAACTGCCTGGTTATCGGTCATACCGGCAATCTGCTGCCGGTGAAAAATCATCTGTTTATGCTGGATGTGATGGCGGAAGTGGTAAAGCGGCGTCCCGATGCCAGGATGGTGTTTGTGGGGGACGGTGTGATGCGGGAAGAGATTGAGAAAAGGAGAGCGGTGCTGGGGCTTAAGGAGCATGTGATTCTGACAGGGGTACGGACGGATACGGCAGCGCTTCTGCAGGCTATGGATTTGTTTTTGTTTCCGTCCAGGTATGAAGGGCTTCCCATTGCCCTGGTGGAAGCCCAGTGCAGCGGCCTGCCCTGTCTTGTATCCGATGTGATAGGACAGGAGACCATGGTGACGCCGTCGGTGCATAAACTGGCCTTGTCCGCACCGCCGTCTGACTGGGCAGAGGAGATCGTCAGACTGAGCGGGGAAAAACGGACGGCGCCGGACTATTCTCTTTTTACGGAAAAAGGATTTGATATCAGACAGATGGTGAAAAGCTACGAGGAGATGGCATGAGTGGGATTGGGGAACGGTTTTGCCGGATGAAGAGTTGTGAATATTGGGTCATTGCCTGGCGGAAGCGGTGCGGAAACAGGACTGTGTTTAACGATCAGTCCGGGTTTCAGCTTTTGCCACAGAAGCGTTATATCACACAGGCAGATCCGTTTTTATTCACCCATCAGGGAAAGACCTGGCTGTTTTATGAGAGACAGGATCTGACAGATATGAAAGGGACTCTGTGGTGCCGGAATCTGGATGAGCCAAAGGAAAAGCCGTATCTGGTGCTGGAAGAGCCGTTTCATCTGTCCTATCCTCAGGTATTCCGGTATGGGAAATATACGTATCTCCTGCCGGAAACAAGGAATGCGGGAGAAGTCAGGCTGTACCGCTGTGTCCGCTTTCCGGGGGAATGGGAGCGGGTGGCACAGCTTTTCCCCCTGTCTGCGGTGGATACCACGCTGGTGTTTCCGGAAGAGCTGCCGGATAGATTTGACGAAAGCCGGGAGACCGGGGAGGGCTGTTTTGCATTTACATATACGGAAGGACGGCTGGAACTGTATCATTTCGGGCTGGAAAAGGAACGGTTCCGCGCTCGGGGACTAAAAAAAGTGTATGTGTCTGAATGCTCGAAGGTAGTCCGTCCGGGCGGCAGGGTATTTACAGAAGGGCAAAGGGTATACCGTCCTGCCCAGAACTGTACGGATTATTACGGACAGGAGCTGATTCTGTATGAGATTGACCGGATGGACGGGGAGACATTTGCAGAGCATGAGGCTTTCCGGCTGCTGCCGGAGCAGTTTTCCATACCTCAGGTCAATCCGGTGGGGATCCACACCTATAACCGGAATGCCCATTATGAGGTGATTGATGTGCTGCACAGGGAAGTGAGCCTGCGGACCATAGGGAAGAAAATAGAATGGAAGTGCAGAGGAAGCCGGGGATGAAAAGGACGATTGTATTTTACATTGCCACGCTTACAAGAGGCGGAGCGGAACGGGTGATTGTGAATCTTGCCAATTACTTCTGCATGCAGGGCTGGCGGGTCTATATGGTGACGCTGGAAGAGGATGAGGGGCTGTATCCGATGGAGGCCGGAATCCGGAAAGTGGTACTGTCTGCGCCTCCTGTCCGAAACAGGGCAGACCGCATCCGGAACGCGCTGGGACGGATCACACAGGTACGCAGACTGTTACGAAAAACAGGGGCTGCGGCATTGGTGTCCTTTATCGGCAAAACCAATCTCCGTGCCATTCTGGCGGGGATGTTTTTAAAAACAAAGGTATTTGTATCGGTGCGCAGTGCGCCGGGGCGGGAATATCCGGGCCGGGTGCAGGGGCTGCTGGCAAAGGGGCTGTTCTGTCTGGCGGATGGCATTGTCTTTCAGTCTGAGGGGGCGCAGGCGTTTTTTCCGAAAGCGGCCCGTAAAAAATCCAGGATTCTGTTCAATCCCCTGTCGCCGGAATATGTGCGAAAGCCTTATCAGGGAGAGCGGGGCTATGAAATCGTCACAGTAGGGCGTATGGACCGGGTCAAAAATCATGCGCTTTTGCTGGATGCCTTTGCGCTCACAGTGACACAAAGGCCGGATCTGCCGCTGCATCTGACCATTTACGGCGGCGGCGACTGTATGGAAGCGCTGAAAGAACAGGCCGGGAAGCTGGAACTGGCAGACCGGGTCAGCCTGCCGGGAGACAGCAGAGAGATTGCGGAGAAAATAAAAGATGCCCGGCTGTTTGTGCTGTCCTCGGATTTTGAGGGGATGCCCAATGCGGTGGCGGAAGCCTTTGCGCTGGGGATTCCTGTGGTGTCTACAGACTGTCCCAGCGGCGGGGCACGGATGCTGGTGGGAGCGGATGAAAGGGGACTTTTGGTGCCTGTGGGGGATGCAGAGCGGATGGCACAGGCCATGCTGCGCATTCTGGATGACAGAGAACTGGAGGAGAGGCTGCGGCAGGCGGCTTATCAGTTCAGTTTATCTCTTCATCCTGATAAAATAAACGGAATGTGGAAGAATTATATAGAGGATGTCTGCGGACACGGATCGGCGGGATGAAACAGAAAAAGACAGGGAAAAAAATTGCATTTTTAATCAACAGCCTGGGAAAGGGCGGCGCAGAGCGGGTGGCAGTGAACCTGGCCGAGCATTTTCACAGATTGGGATATGAGATTTTGCTGGTGACTTCCAGGAAGCTGCCGGAAGAATATGAGCTGTCCTTTCCGGTCAGACGCCGGCTGCTGGAAGAGGAGCTTTCGCATATGCCGCTTGGAAGAGCAGGCAGGATTGTGGGCAGGCCGCTGAAGCTGCGGCAGATCTGGAAGCAGGAGAGACCGGATGTGATCGTGTCTTTTATCGGCAAGATGAATCTGTATGCCATGCTTTCTGTGAGCGGGCTGTCTGTTCCTGTGATTTTGTCGGTACGCAGCGATCCTGCCAGAGAATATCCGTCCCGTCTGCAGATGGGGATGGCCAATCTGTTATTTCAGAAAGCTGCCGGCGTGGTTTTTCAGACGGAGGATGCCAGGCGGGCCTTTTCGGCAAGGGTACAGGCCCGTGCCTCGGTACTGCCCAATGCATTGGATGAAAGTTTTGTCAGGCCCCGGTTTACAGGAAACAGAAATGCCAGAATCGTCATGGTGGGGCGGCTGGATGCCAATAAAAATCATGCCATGTTGCTTCGGGCATTTGCCCGGCTGCACCAAAGCTATCCGGATGTGAGAGTGGCTTTCTATGGGGCGGGCCTTGCGGGCAGCGATACGGAACCGATGCTGCGCAGTCTTGTTACGGAGCTGGGCATCGGGGAAAAAGTGGATTTTATGGGACGGCAGAGCCGTATCCGGGAGAAAATAGAGGATGCCTGGATCTTTGTGCTGGCTTCCGATTATGAGGGGATGCCCAATGCGCTGCTGGAGGCGATGGCCACCGGGCTGGCGGTGATCTCCACAGACTGTCCCTGCGGAGGCCCACGCAGTGTAATCCGGGACGGAGAAAACGGTATCCTGATTCCGGTGGGGGATGAAACGGCGCTGACGCAGGCACTGGAACGTCTGCTGGGGGATGAAGCCCTCCGGGAGAGGCTGGGACGGGAGGCGGCAAAGCTGGCCGCCGCGTTAAGCCCGGAAAAGGTATGCAGACTGTGGCAGGAAGAAATAGAAGGCAGGGTGAAAGACTATGCTGGTGGTAAATCGTAGAAAAAAACATGGTGTGGCATTCCGGGAAGTCTGGTATGCGGAAGAAAGCTGCGGACTGGACGGGATCATTCTGTACCGGGGAGCGAAAAAGCCCATCGGGAAGGAACTGCGGAAGGTGCGGACACTGATCACCGATCTGACACAGAGCGAAGAGGAAATCGTGGCCCGGTGCCAGAAAGACTGCCGCTATCAGATCCGCCGGGCAGCCAGAGAGGGGATTACGGCGGAGTACAAAATCGGCAAAGAGATTACAGAACAGGATATCGAGGCGTTTTGTACGTTCTTTATGGAGTTCTGGAAAAGTAAGGGGGAGGCAGCAAAAGGAGAGGCCGAAACCTGGGAAAAATATAAAGAAGAGATCGAAACCTATGCAGGCGAAGGGGTATTTGCCATTACCTGTGCCAGGCAGGGGGATGCGGTCCTGGTGTACCATACGTATATTGTGGGAGATGATTTTGTCCGGTCTTATCAGTCGGCATCCCAGTTCCGCAATGAAAATGTAAGCGCCAGAATCGTAGGTATCGCCAACCGGTATCTGCATAAGGCGGATATGATGCATTTTAAGGAGATGGGAAAGCGCATCTATGACTGGGGCGGTGCAGGACTGCGGGAAGAGGTAAAGAGCATTACGGAATTTAAGGAATCCTTTGGCGGGGAGGAGCTTTACTATTATGACTGTGAGGAAATCACAGGATGGAAGGCGGAAGCAGTCAAAGGGATGATCAATCTGATTGGAGCATTGACGGATGATTAGTGTATGTCTTTTCCGGCTGGATGATATTACACCGGATATGGATTGGAATAAATTCTACAGAGTCAAGGCTATTTTTGACAAATATAAGGTAAAACCGCTGGTGGGAGTGGTGCCGGACAACGGGGATGCCGGGCTTTGCCGGGGAGAGTACCATGCCGATTTCTGGGAGTACATCGCCTCTCTGGAGCAGAGCGGATGGCAGATTGCCCAGCACGGATACCGGCATGTGTATGAAACCAGAAATTCCGGTATGCTGGGCCTGAAAAAGGCCAGTGAGTTTGCGGGGCTGCCCTATGAGATCCAATATGAAAAAATAAGGGCCGGCAGGGAAATCCTGAAGCAGAACGGGCTGCATGCGCCTGTGTTTATGGCGCCGGGGCATACCTATGACAAAAATACCCTGAAGGCGCTGCGCCGTCTGGAATTTACCTGTGTCACCGACGGCTATGCTAATATCCCATACCGGACAAAGGGATTGCTGTTCGTACCATGCAGAAGTTCCAGGCCGGTACTTTCCGGCGGTGTGGATACCATCTGCATCCACTGCAATGAGCTGCATGAGAATGATTACCGGGAGCTGGAAAATTTTCTGGAACAGCATATCCAGCAGGTGCTTCCCTTTTCAGAAATTCTGGAACAGCTCTGGTATCCGGGCAAAACGGTGAAAATACGCCTGCAGGAGCGGCAGAACCTGCTGCGGCGCCGGATCAGGAAATTGACTGCGGAAAGTCCCACGATGCAGGCTTATCTGCAGGAAACCTGGGATGAAAACCCTTCCCGGAAACGGAAAAAGCGGCTGTTTGGCCTGTGGAGGCTGATTGCACTGAAAAGAGCCGGAAAACGCAAACCAAATCAGAACAAACGATAGGACAAAAGGATGGATATTGTAAAAAAGCTGAATGCCATTTTAAATAAAAAACAGAAAAGAAGAGTCGTCATACTGCTCTTTATGATTATCATAGGGGCCGTACTGGAAACCATGAGTATCTCCATGATACTGCCGGTGGTACAGGTGGTGGTGGAACCGGAGGTGTTTTCGGAAAATGAACTGATTGCCGCGATCAGCAGCAGGATTGGAATCACGTCGCCGGAGGAATTTATGATTCTGATGATCGGGATTCTGATCGGTTTATTTGTGGTAAAAAACCTGTATCTGCTGTTTATGTATTATGTACAGTATACCTTTGTGACCAACAACCAGTACCGGACTTCCGGAATCTTTCTGCAGAATTATTTAAACAGGCCCTATGAATTTTTCCTGAATGCGGATACATCCGATATGCTGCGGACGATATACAGTGATACGGGCAGTGTGTTCACTCTGATTCTGGAGTGTATCCAGTTTATGACAGAAGCTGTGGTGGCTGCTTTTCTCTGCATTGCCCTGCTGTTTGTGGATTTCTGGATGACGGTGGTCATTGCAGGTATTTTATTTGGTATGTCCGCATTGATAACGGCTGTGATCAAACCTGGCTTAAAGCGGGTGGGGGAGCAGTCGCGGATACGGCAGAGCAAGATGTACAAATCCATTCTCCAGTCGGTGACAGGAATCAAAGATGTGAAAATATTTGCCAAAGAAGATGCGTTTCTGGAAACCTACCGGCGTCAGGGCAAGAAGTATTATGCCCTGACCAGAAGATACAATGTATTTTCCAATATTCCCAAACTTTTGATTGAAACCACCTGTATCGGTTCTATTCTGGCCTATCTGGGAGTGATGATACTGACGGGGCATTCCGTGACCGGCATGCTTTCCCAGCTTTCGGCTTTTGCTTTTGCTGCGGCCAGACTGATGCCCTGCGCCAGCAGAATGAATACCTATCTGGCTAACATTGCGTATTACCAGCCTGCGCTGGACTATGTCTATGAGAACGTGGAGATGCCTCTGGAGCAGTATGATATGAAGCGGACCAGGAGAAAAGAGGCGAAGCCCCTGCCTGTTACCGCACCCATCCGCCTGGAGCATATTGATTACCGCTATCCCAATTCGGAACGGTATATTTTCCGGGATGCCCATATGGAAATCCCGGTAGGGAAATCGGTAGGCATTATCGGTACATCGGGAGCCGGCAAATCCACCATCGTGGATGTGATGCTGGGACTGCTGCAGCCGGAGCGGGGCAGGGTCTGTATCGGTGATACAAGCGTATTTGACAATTATGCCGGATGGCTGGCCAACATCGGCTATATTCCCCAGACCATCAATCTGATGGACGATTCCATCCGGGCCAATATTGCCTTTGGCATCCCGGAAGAGGAGATTGACGATGGGCGTGTACGGGAAGTGCTGGAAGAGGCCCAGCTTTTGGATTTTATGGAACAATTGCCGGAAGGCAGCGATACCATCGTGGGAGAGCGGGGCGTCCGCCTGTCCGGAGGACAGCGCCAGAGAATCGGCATTGCCAGAGCCCTCTACCACAATCCGGAACTGCTGATTCTGGATGAGGCCACTTCCGCACTGGACAATGATACGGAGGCTGCCATTATGGATGCCATCAACAGATTTCACGGGAAAAAGACCATGCTGATTATCGCCCACAGAATCAAGACCATCGAAAACTGTGACCTGATCTACCGGGTGGAAAACGGCAGCATCACAGAAGCGTCCCTGAGCGTATAACCGGCGCCGGAGAGTATTTACCAATGAAAATCAGACATTCACAGATACAGGATACAGACCGGATCATGGAGATCTACGCATATGCCAGAGACTATATGAAGGCGCATGGAAACCCTCATCAGTGGGGAGATACCAACTGGCCGCCGGAAACATTGATCCGCTGTGACATAGAAAGCGGCAATAGTTATGTATGCGAACACAACGGGCGCATTGTGGGAACTTTTTTCTACCATTATGGAAAAGACATCGAACCGTCCTATCGGGTTATCTCAGACGGCGCCTGGCTGGACCACAGCCCCTACGGCGTTATCCACCGCATTGCCGCTGACGGCTCCGAAAGAGGAACCGGCAGCTTCTGCATTGACTGGGCCTATGAAAAGTGCCGCCACCTGAGAATAGACACACATGGCGACAATACAACAATGCAGGCCCTTTTAAACCGGCTTGGCTTTACCCACTGCGGCACAATCTTCGTAGAAGAGGACAATTACCCCCGGCTTGCCTATGAAAAGACGGCAGCAACTGATGCGGGACTGGAATCAAAAAAACAGCAGCAGACCGGACAGCGCATGGAACAGAGAGCGGACGCAGAAGGCGGCCGGGAACTGTTCCGCAAAAGATGCGCTGGAAGGACTGCTGCGGAACTGGAATAAATAAAAAAACAGCAGCAGACCGGACAGCGCATGGAACAGAGAGCGGACGCAGAAGGC
>CANDNA010000010.1 GCA_947385955.1 uncultured Clostridia bacterium | reverse complement strand
ATCCCTTTTCATACAGCGCTTCATAAGGGATCTCATATGCGGAATCCACATACTCGTCCGGATAAAATCTCTGCAGCATACACTCTCTTCCTCTTCTCTCCCGGTCCAAACCCCCGGCAAACTCCGGCGCGGAATCACTCCCGCTTTGCCATCATTCTGACCAGTTGACAAAACTCTTTTTTATATTCATCCTCCAGATCCAATGCGGAACAGGTTTTTAATATCCCTTCCAGCGTTGCGGTCCCTTTATAGGGGCTGTCAGATAAAATCATGGCAAACTCGGCTGCCATAGACGCAAATACATAATCCTCATCCGGCGTTTCCGTCCGCTCCCGGATGCTTACCACAAAAGATATCAGATTGGAAGTCTTTTCTCCCGGATTTTTATAACGGACACTGACCGTCGCATACTCATCACTGTAGGGCTGCGCTTCCTCTTCTCTGTCATTGTCCTGATACTTCAGAGTGATCTCTTCACCGCTGCCCGCCGGTGTCATCTCATACAGAGCCACCACACTGTGCCCTGCACCGATCTCTCCCGCATCCTTTGTATCGTCCCGGAAATCCTCCGCCTCCAGCATCCTGTTTTCATATCCGATCAGACGGTACGATTCTACTGTGGCCGGATTGAACTCCACCTGCAGTTTCACATCCTCGGCCACCGTGACCAGTGTAGAACCCATCTCCTCCACCAGCACCTTTCTGGCCTCAAACAGAGAATCAATATATGCATAATTTCCGTTTCCACAGTCCGCCAGCCGTTCCATATTGTTATCTTTCAGATTGCCTGTTCCAAAGCCAAGCACTGACAGATATACGCCGCTCTTCCGCTTCTCTTCCACCAGCGCTTCCAGTTCATCCGGTTCGGATATGCCAATGTTCAGATCTCCATCGGTGGCAATCAGGATCCGGTTGTTTCCCCCTTCCATCATAAAGGACTCCGCCAGCTCATACGCTCTCTGGATCCCGCCCTCTCCGTTGGTCCCTCCGTCTGCATACAGGCTGTCCAATGCCCTGCAGATTTCATTTTGATCACTTCCGCTGGCGCCCTCCAGGACAATGTTTACCCCATTCGCATAGGTGACAATGGATACCCTGTCTCTTTCATCCAGCTCATTGACCAGTTCTTTCAAAGACTTCTGCAAAAGCGGCAGCTTGTTGTCATCGGCCATAGAACCGGACACATCCAGAAGAAACACCAGATTGTTATCCGGCGCCTGACTCATGTCGATCTCTTCTGTCCGCAGCCCCACCATCAGCAGATCATGCCCCTCCTGCCAGGGACAGGGCGCGATTTTCGCAGTGATGCCAAACAGTTCCCCTTCCTTTGGAAGATTCAGGTCATATGTAAAGTAATTGATAAATTCCTCTGCCCGGACTGCTGCCGGATCAATCTCATCCAGCCGATACCCATTCTCGATCATCCTGCGTACATTGGCGTAGGATGCGGTATCCACATCCGCAGAAAAGGTGGACAACGGCTGCTCCCTGACATCACAGAAGCCATTTTCCGTATTTTTTTCATACTCTTCTCCGGACGACGGTCCGTAAAAGTCACAGGCGCCGCCTGCCATCTCATAAGAGCCTTCCTGCTCCGCTGCAGGGGCATCTGCCGATGCCATGTCCCGCCCCGAAACGCCGCAGCCTGTCACCCAGGCTGCCAGCATCACCGCCATCCAGGCAACGGCTGCTTTCTTCTGATTCCTGTTTCTTTTCATATGCTTCCTCCCCGCTTCCTTCCCGCCGGATTCCCGGCCTGCGGCTCATCGCCCCAACGGCATACTTCCCCATACTCTTTCATTCCAGAACTTTTTTCAGTTCTTCCAGAAAGGTATTCACATCTTTAAACTCTCTGTACACGGAAGCAAACCTTACATAAGCCACAGCCTCCAGCCGTTTCAGCTTGTTCATAACCAGCTCACCCACTATCTGGCTGGACACTTCCTTTTCTTCCAGATTAAAGATTTCCGTTTCCACTTCATCCACCAGTTGCGTGATCTGACTGGCGCTGATGGGACGCTTGTGGCAGGCCCTTAAAATCCCTGCCTCGATCTTGGAACGGTCGTAAGTTTCTCTGTTGTTGTCTTTTTTGATGATAATAACAGGTATGGTCTCCACTTTCTCATATGTGGTAAACCGTTTCCCGCATTCATCGCACATCCGGCGTCTGCGGATGGAATTGTTATCCTCCGCCGGCCTGGAATCAATCACCCTCGTATTGTCATGACCGCAGAACGGGCACTTCATAGTTACCTCCTTTTCGGCTGACCCGGCACCTTTTTCCCCATGCTGCATATGCTATGGAAAAGGGAAAATCGGTGCGCCATGTTATTTTCATGTTTCCAGAAAAAAGAAGTCATCAATATCAGGAACTGCCAGAAAATCGGCAATGTGGTGGATATGGAATTTGATGAATGTACCGGCCAGATCCAGAAGATCGTCATATCGGAGGGCTTTCATCTCTGCCGCCTTTTTGAAGGCAACTCTGATATCGTAATCTGCTACCGGGATATCAAACAGATCGGCCCCGACATCATTCTGGTTGACCTGTGCTGCAACGGCTGACCGTATCCACAGGCTCCTGCCGCAGGGTCCTGCCCCAGTCAGGCCCCAGATTGCCTTCCCGGTAATGCTTTCTGCAAAGCGCCACATACTTATCATCCCCGCCCAGACATACCTGCTCGCCCTCCCGGATCACACTGCCCTCCTGTGTAAACCTGGTATTGCAGGACGCCCCCTGTCCGCACCAGCACACGGTCTTAAGCTCTTCTATCACATCCGCCCATGCCAGCAGCCAGAGAGAGCCCTCAAAGGGTTCTCTTCTGAAATCGGTGCGCAGCCCGTAACAGATCACCGGTATCCCACAGGTATCCACCACATCCACAAAAAAAGCAATCTCGCTCTTTTTGCAGAACTGGGCTTCATCCACAATAATACAGCCATATTCCAGAATCTGCTCTCTGGTATATTCCACAAAGTCCTCCACAAACCCGCACTCTTTCCAGAGCCCCATACGGCTTCGTATCACCCCTTCCCCATCCCTGGTATCCAGTCTGGGCTTGAGCAGAAGCGCCCTTTTCCCTCTCTCATAATAATTGTATTCCACCATCAGGGCATTGGCTGTCTTGGAACTGCCCATAGCGCCGTAACGGAAATATAATTTTGCCATTCTGCTTTCCTCTTACTGATAATTTCTTTTGGCCACCGGCACATTGCTCCCTGTATTCCAGCTCATACCCAATGTTCTGAATGCACTGTCGGAAATCAGATAGGTGGCATAGCTGGATGTGCTGTCGTCACAGAATACATCCACAATAAACCATTCCCCGTTGATCATTACCACATTCCACATATAGTCTTTCAGGGATGAACTGTTATTGGCGGAAATCACGTACGTACCCACGCCCATAGCATCACAGAGCGCCTTCATGGCCCTGGCATACCCTTTGGCATTGGCCTCATGATAGACCAGTGCTCCCCAGGCATTATCGGCATGGTTCCGGTTTCCATTAGGAGCCGGGATACAGGTCTGCATCAGATAATCATGGGCTGTCCTCACTTTTTTCAGATCACTCATAGAAGCCACATTGTTCTGAATCATAAAGCTGGACACCGCCGTCTGTACCTGCTGGATCTCTGACGCACTCAAATCCGGCCCATAGACACTGCCTACCGAAAAACTGCCTCTGTTGGCACTTGCCGCCGCACCCGAATTGACAATGTCATTGGGGATCGATGTCTTGTCATCCGTGGTAATCTTCTGAATGGAAGTGGAGGATTCTGTCAGCAGTTTATCCAGATCAATCCTGGCGCCGCTGTTCAGGGCACGCAGAAGTTCCTGTACCGCAGGCCAGTCATCGTCAAAAAAAGTATAATTATAGGTGCCGTCCTCCTGTCTGGTTACCAACACCTCTCCATACACATTGGAATGAATCACACCGCCGGAAACCGCATCCGAAGGCACCTGGGTGGAATCGGATTTGGAACCGCTCTTGGCCTCTGCGTTCACCGGCACGGCCAGCAGCAGGCCTGCACACAGAAGGGCCGCCCCTTTTTTCATCTGTTTTTTTGTTTGCATGTTCATCGCTTTCTCTCCTCCTTATTAATCAATCACTCCTGCTCCCCTGTACTTTGCAGGCTTTCTTCGGTTTTTCTTTTCCGATCAGGAAATACAGTACATGGCGGAACAGACAGATAAGCCCCGCCTCCAGTATGGTTATGCATACTGCCATAGTGGCATACAGTACCCATTCCTTGGCCCTTGTCACATACTGATTGAGCCAATAGGAAAACCGGATCGTGTGCAGCATCACTTTAAACTCCATATGGGTTGCCATAATCACAAGAGAATTGGCCCCATAAAAAAGAAGCAGTTTTGACCGGTACATATTTTTGCAAATCAGGATGACTCCGAAAGACCCCAGACAGGCACAGAGCAGATAGAGCAGAAAATTCCCGAAAACCATATAGTTCAGATCCACAGAGCCATTGAGCGGGCATAAAAGTACATCCGCTGCCAGCATCGCTGCCCCCAGCAGAAAACCTGCCGCCGATTTTTTCTCTCCTGCCGTCACCAGACCGGCCGCCAGATATCCCGCCAGCAGAAACGTACAGGAAAGCAGCCCCCTGGCCAGTGTGAGCAGTACCGCCCCCACTGTCATCAGCCCCGGATTCAGCTCCCAGCCCTCCCAGCCAAGAACAGGGGAAAAGAAAAACAGCAGAAAGCCGGTGACAGAAAACAATACCGTCATCCGTTCCGTTTCCATCCTCTTCCTTACCCACAAAAATACCACTTCTCCCAGAAACAGGGCCGGCAGAAACCAGAGCACCGAAACACCCCGGAACGTAACACTGTAGATCAGATACCTCCACAGCTCCGAAAACTGCAGCAAATCCGGCTGAAAAATGCAGGTCCATATATTCATAACAAAATAAATCAGGCTGAACGACGCGTAGGGCAGCAGCAATCCCTTTGCCTTACGGTAAACAATCTGCCTCATGTCCCGCTCCTCTTCCCTGGTAATCCAAAGCACAATACCGGAAATCACAAAAAAGAGCGGCATATGAAAGGAAGCAATCCACTGATAAAGAGGAGAAAAATAAGGCTTGTTGTCAATGGTCTGGAGTGAACCGATCAGATGCCCCGTCACCATCAGCACGACGCCTGCCCCTTTGGCCATATCCAGATATGTAATACGCTGTTTGGAAGTCATAAAGGTTCCCCGTTTTATATCGATACTGTTTATCGTTTTCAGTATACTACAAAAACAGGGGTCTGTCATTCCCCTGTTTTGGTAAATATTGACTGAAGATACAGGATGCATCCTTATCCCGCCAGGTAACTGCGCATCACCTTCAGGGCATTTTTTTCCAGCCTGGATACCTGCGCCTGAGAGATGCCGATGATTTCCGCCACTTCCATCTGGGTCTTGCCTTCAAAGAACCGCAGTGTGATGATTTCATTTTCTCTCTCATTCAGACGTTTCATGGCTTCTCTCAGAGACAGGTGCTCCACCCATGTTTCTTCTTTGTTCTTTTTATCGCTGACCTGATCCATCACATAAAGGGTATCGCCGCCATCGGTATAGACCGGTTCATACAGACTCATGGGATTCTGGATGGCATCCAGGGCATAGACAATGTCCTCTTTGGAAACGCCGATCTCTTCTGCGATCTCCATAATCGTGGGTTCTTTCAGATTTTTTTTGGTCAGGTTTTCTTTCGCATAAATGGCTTTATAGGCGGTATCTTTCAGAGAACGGCTGACCCGGATGCTGTTGTTGTCCCGGAGGAAACGGCGGATTTCTCCGATAATCATAGGAACCGCATAAGTTGAAAACTTTACATCCAGCTCTGTATTGAAATTGTCGATAGCCTTCATCAGACCGATACAGCCGATCTGGAACAGGTCGTCCGGATTTTCATTGCTGCCGGAGAACCGTTTGATTACGCTTAACACAAGCCGCAGGTTTCCTTCCGTATACTCATTTCTGGCTTCCATATCGCCTTCTTTGATTCGTTGAAACAGCTTCGTTCTCTGCTCGTTGGACAGGGAAGGAAGTTTTGCTGTATTCACCCCGCAGATCTCTACTTTATTCAGCGCCATAGCGATTCCTCCTACAATGTTTTACAGTAAAATGATTCTCACTATGGCGCTGAACTATGCGTGGTTTTTCAAATTTTCGTATGTTTCTTTTCGTCGGCTGACGACGAATTTCTACACCTCCTTTACCATCTCCTTTTTCAGTCTTTTGATAATCTTCTTTTCCAGTCTGGAAATATAGGACTGGGAAATTCCCAGCAGCGCTGCCACCTCCTTTTGTGTCATTTCTTCTCCATCGGGCGTATTCAGGCCAAACCGCAGATTGATGATTGTCCTCTCCCGTTCCGACAGTTTGTTGACTGCCTTAAACAACAGCCCCCTTTCCACTTCATTCTCAATGTCTCTGTAGATCACATCCTCATCCGTTCCCAGAATATCCGATAAAAGAAGCTCATTTCCGTCCCAGTCCACATTCAGCGGTTCATCAATGGAGACTTCCACTTTAGCCTTACTGTTTTTCCGAAGGTACATTAAGATTTCATTTTCAATACACCTGGACGCATAGGTTGCCAGCTTGATATTTTTTCCGGGGTTAAAGGTGTTGATGGATTTGATCAGTCCAATGGTGCCAATGGAGATCAGATCTTCCACACCCACTCCCGTATTGTCGAATTTTTTGGCTATGTATACCACAAGGCGCAGATTATGTTCGATCAGTGTGGCTTTTGCCTCCTGTTCATCTTCTGTCCCCAGATCATTGATCACTTCCTCCTCTTCTGTTGCCTCCAGCGGCGGCGGAAGTACCTCCGCCCCGCCTATGTAATGAACATCCCCCTGTCTGCGCATCAAAAGGCCGGCTTCTCTGCGTATCATCCGAAACTGTATCTTACCCGGTATTGCAACCTTAAAAATCATGAACACTCCTCCTGTTTTTCTGTTAATGTGGGATGTAATATCATCTGATACGCCGCTCCCTCTGACAGCTTTCCGTCATACAGTCCCACCATCGGCTTATCTATCTTTATTTTTTCATTCTCCCCAAAAATAATCAGCTCTGTCAGTTCATATCCGTCCAGAATCCCGTGGGCTTTGCCAATGCTGTGAAATGGAATGACACGGAACAGATCCGGCTTCTCTTCCCCAAAAACCGGTTCCAGAGCCTGCCTTTCCACAATGGAAACCGGTTTGCGGCTGATAGGTTCCAGCAGACTGTTCCCGGTATCGAGCAGCGCTTTCAGCGTTGTCTCCCGCCCGTTCCAGGCCACCCTGACCGTAAAAATACCCTGGCGTCTGTGCTTTTGCTTTGCCGTATGCCAAAATACGAACAAAATATAGACAATTACACCGGTCATACAAAGCGACAGGATTCCCATTCCGTATGTTCGGAAAAACGGGATCTGTACCCATACCGCCTGTATGACTCCTCCCAGCAGAAACGCAAATCCATACAGATACAGAGAGGCTCTCAGCGCCATCCGGAAGTTCATTCCCGAAAAGCTGATTCTGATCATACATATACTGATGAATCCATACCCTGCCAATAATTTGATCCATGCAGGTACAAACGGGACAACTGTAACAATACATGTCATTCCCGCACCGAAAGCGCCGCCTAAAAGCACCCTTAACCGTGTGGCAGTGCAGTTAAGAACCTTTCTTATGAGAAATAACAGCAAGGTATCCATAAAAAAATTCAGCAGGAAAAATGCATCAATATACAGTTTATACTTCACCACTCACCTCCTGTATTTCTCACTGGTTCCATTATAAGAATTCTCAGTCGAATATTTTGTCAAAATCGAACCCGGGCCGGGGAATATTTCGTGACAAAAAACTACAAAAAACCCTGAAAAGGAAATTTCCTTTTCAGGGTCTGTTTCAAATCCTGTAATATTGTTATACTGCCTCCCGTACCTGCCGTTTTATTTTTTCTGCAGAAAGCTGGGAATGCTCAATGTCTTTTCTTCCACATTACTTTTGATGTTTCCCGGACGCCGGATACCGGAAAGAGGCTGTACATTCACAGGCTGCCCGGCAGACTTTGGAATCTGCGTGGGCGCCTGGGGCTGCACTGGCGCCTGCACCTGTACCTGCTGAGGGATCGGTGCGGTCCCCATATTGGCGTTCATGTTCATGTTTATATTTTTATTTCCCACAGGCCTTACGGACTGCGGTTTATAGGTCTGATAATTATTGGGGGTAATCCTGGTCGGTGCGCCAGTCTCCAGCCCGGTGGCAATGACTGTAATCGAGCAACTGTCTGTTGCCGTTTCATCATACATGGCGCCAAAGATAATATTCACATCATCCCCTGCCAGTCCCTGTACATAATCCGCCGCATCTGCCGCATCCGCCAGCGTAATATCACCGGAAACATTGATAATCACATGGCTGGCGCCGGAAATGGTCGTTTCAAGCAGCGGACTTTCCACCGCCATCTTGACAGCATCCGCCGCCTTGTCGTCCCCCTTGCCGGAACCGATACCGATATGGGCAATGCCCTTGTCCTTCATAACAGTCTGTACATCCGCAAAATCCAGGTTGATAATGGCCGGAAGGTTAATCAGGTCCGTGATTCCCTGTACTGCCTGCTGCAGTACCTCATCCGCCTTTTTCAGGGCATCCGGCATCGTCGTCCGTCTGTCAACAATCTGCAGCAGCTTGTCATTGGGGATGACGATCAGCGTATCCACATTCTCTTTCAGACGTTCAATCCCTCCGATGGCATTGATCATCCGGGCCTTTGCTTCAAAACGAAAAGGTTTGGTCACCACTCCCACTGTCAGGATCCCCATCTCTTTGGAAATCCCCGCAATCACCGGCGCCGCACCGGTTCCGGTCCCGCCGCCCATTCCACATGTTACAAATACCATATCTGCGCCTTTCAGCGCTTCCGTAATTTCCTCAATGTTCTCTTCAGCCGCCTTTTCACCAACCTCCGGTTTGGCGCCTGCACCCAGTCCCTTTGTCAGCTTCTCTCCGATCTGAAGCAGCCTGGGAGCCTTACAGAGCTGCAGGGCCTGCTTGTCCGTATTAATACCGATAAAGTCCACACCATCAATACTTTCATCTATCATTCTATTCACAGCATTATTACCTGCACCGCCAACACCAACCACAATAATTTTGGCTGCAGACTCAGCATCGTTTGTCTTAATCTCTAACAAAGGTAGTCCTCCTTTATAGTTCCAAATAACTACATATAGTCTATATTATTATCTTTCGCCCAATTAATCAACTGTTTTTTCATTTTTCTTTGATTTTAGGGCCCTCTATTCCGCATCCAATTCAAAGGTAACATTCTGCATCTCCTCCGAATAATTGTCCATTCTCAACATTCCTTTTTTACCTTCCAGTTCCGGCAGAATCCCTTTCAGCTTCATAATTTTTTCGCCGATATTCTCATTGGAGCCAAGACTGACTCTTGCTTCTCCAAAGTACAGCGTCTTATGCATCGCCTTATCAAACCGGATCTTGTCCGCCTGTACGCCATATTTATTCAAAAGCTGGGTAATATCCAGAATATCTTCAAATATTTCCGGATTTTCCACAGGCAGTTTTTCATGCATGATCACATACCCGAAGGAAAGTCCTGTTACCTGGGGAATCCCGCTTGTTTTCTGATCAGATGCCTCCACAATAATGCCGTCCTTGTCAAAATACATATACCTGCCCAGGTATTCTATGTAGCCTGCCATTGCTTTTTCATATATGGTGATTTTGATTGTGTCCGGAGACAGGATGTCCACATCCATCCGCTGTACAAAGGGGATAGAATCCACCCCTTTGTTTTTATATTTCAGCGCCAGATAGAGAGAATTGTCTCCCAGCGTCCCTGTCATCACCATATCCATGATTTCTTCATTGCTGTAATGTATATTTCCTTCCACATACACGGTAGTCACCCGGTAATACCGCAGCGCCAGGGCTGCCAGTATTCCCATCGTCAGCAATACGCCGCATATGCCAAGCAGTATGACTGTCCGTTTCTTCATATCCTGCCTCCCAGGTTTCTGATATCCTGCTCTATCGACTGATAACCCCTGTCAATAAAATGGCGGTTTGCAATGTATGTTTCTCCCTTTGCCGCCAGAGCCGCCATACAGAGTGCAGCGCCTCCCCGCAGTTCTTCTGCCGTCACATGCCCGCCATGCAGTGACCGTACGCCCCGGATCATCACCCGGTTTTTTTCTGTCTCCATACGGGCGCCCATTTTGACCAGTTCCGGCACCACCCGGAAACGATTTTCAAAAACCGTTTCTTCCACGATGCTTTCCCCCTCTGCCAGCGCCAGCGCTGCCAGAAGCTGCGACTGCAGATCCGTGGGATAGCCCGGATAGACTTCTGTCCTCACATAGGGGAGTGCCTGCACCCTTTCGGGAGCGGTAAGCGTAATTTCATCTTTACCGCACAGATACCTGCCTCCCATTCCTGCAATCACTGTCAGTACCGCAGAAAGCGCATTGCTGTCAGCTCCCTTTAACCGGACACTTCCGCCTGCCGCCATACATCCCAGCAGATAGGTCCCTGCCACAATCCTGTCGGACGGTACCCGGTAACGGCAGCCCCTCAGCCGTTCCACACCCCGGATGTGCAGCATGCTGCCGCCTTCTTCCTGTCTTATGTCAGCACCGGCACATTTCAGAAAACCGCACAGGGCTTCTATCTCCGGTTCTCTGGCCGCATTTTGTATCAGGGTTTCTCCCTCTGCCAGCACAGCCGCCAGTACCACATTCTCTGTGGCTCCCACACTGGGAAATGCAAGGGTAACCGTATTCCCTGAAAGTCCGCCGGTCCAGGCCGTCAGGGTATTCCCCTCTTCCGACAGCGCCACTCCCATACGGGAAAATGCCTGCAGATGCATATCAATCGGACGTTTCCCTATCACACATCCGCCCGGATAGCTGATGGTAACTCTTCCCATCCTGCCCAGAATCGCCCCCATCATTACCACCGAAGAGCGCATCCTGCCCACATATTTCTGCGGCAGGCTGATCCCTCCTATATGACGGGCGTCCACCCGAATCTGTCCGTTCTTCCATTCCACGATACAGCCGATACTTTGCAGCAGCCTTACCATACACTGTACATCGGCTATATCCGGACAATTATCAAGTGTACTCACCCCGTCTACAAGAACAGTTGCCGCCAGAATCGGCAGCACAGCATTTTTGGATCCCTGTATCCGTGTTTCACCAGACAGCGGATACCCGCCGCAGATATGAATAGAATCCACTGATTCACCCTCTTACGATTTTGATGAAAAAGACCTATTCTATCCTATGACAGATTTCCTTTTTGGTATCTTGTACGCCTCCTGTCTCCGTATCTTATACCTCTTTAAAGCGTATGGAATGGGACACGCTCAGCACCAGACCGATTTCAATCAGAAGGAACATAACGGAGGAACCGCCGTAACTGATAAAGGGCAGTGAAATTCCCGTATTGGGAATCGTATTGGTCACAACCGCAATGTTCAGGATCACCTGAATGGCAATATGTCCCATCACCCCCACCACCAGCAGCGCACCGAACAGATCCGGCGCATTGTTGGCCACAATCATGAACCGCCAGATCAGAAGCAGAAACAAAAGGATGATGGCTATCGCCCCGAACAACCCCAGTTCTTCACAGATGATCGAAAAAATCATATCATTCTGTGCCTCCGGGATAAATCCCAGTTTCTGCATACTCTGCCCCAGCCCCTTGCCGAAAATACCGCCGGAACCGATGGCGTAAAGTGCCTGCAGGGTCTGAAATCCCTTACCGCTGGCATATGCTTCCGGATCCAGCCAGGCCAGAATGCGTTCGCCTCTGAAATCCAGGCTGTCCGAAGAAGCCAGTCTGGTAATTATGTATACAATGCCGGCCGCCGCCCCGGCTCCTGCAATCCCCATCAGGAAAAACTTTTTATAATCCGGGCTGGCTACAAAAAGCATCAATACCGCAATCCCGAATACGATAATGGCCGAACTTAAGTTATCGGTAATTTTCCAGATCATGATACTGATGGGCAGCGGAACCAGAAGGATACTGAAAAACCCCTTTCTGCTCCGTATGCTTTTTCCCATCCTGCACACCATGCTGGCAAGAAACAGGATCATACACAGCTTTGCGATCTCCGCAGGCTGCAGACGCAGCCCGATACCAAAATCCAGCCACCGTCTTGCACCTTTTACCTTAACCCCCAGAGGCGTCAGCACAAGACAGATCAGCACAGCCGACACCAGATAACCCGGTACGGCAAATTTTTCCCAGAAATGATAGGGTACATTGGCTGTGAATATCATAGCGGCAATACCCAGGGCTGTAGCCACTGCCTGTTTTTTCAGATAATAAGCCGCATCCCCGTAATCCTTGCTGGCCTCGTAAGAGCTGGTGGAATAAATCATAATCATTCCGAAGCCAAGCAAAAACAATACAATGAAAAGCAGACTGTAATCAAAATAATGATCCGCCGCTTTTTTCCTTCTCCTTTCCCTGAATCTATCCAAAATCAATCCTCCAGCTGATTCACCAGTTCTTTAAACAGATTCCCTCTCACCTCATAGTTGGGAAACATTCCCCAGCTTGCACAGGCAGGGGATAACAGTACGGCGTCACCCGGCCGGGCCTTTCCGGCACAGATCTGTACCGCCTCTTCCAGAGAGTCCGCCATAATGATATTGGTAAAGCCGTGCCTTCTGGCACATGCGGCTATCTTCTCCTTTGTCTGTCCCAGCAGCACCAGCCATGTTACCTTTCCTGCAAAAGCCTCCACCCACTCATCATAGCCGCTGTCCTTGTCATAGCCCCCGCCGATCAGAACCGTAGGCCTATCCATCGCCCGGATGCCCCGGATGGCGGCATCCGGATTGGTCCCCTTGGAATCGTTATAGTACATGACATCCCGTTTTGTAGCCACATATTCGATTCTGTGTTCCACTGCCCGGAACTGTCTTACAGATTCTGCAATCTTTGTAAGCGGTACCCCCATACAATAAGTCATGGCAATGGCCGCCATAATATTTTCTGCATTGTGAATACCGGGCAGCCTGGCTTCTCCTACCGGCATTACCGGGACAGGCTTACTGCCATTCCCCTCCGCCAGATAAATCACCCCGTCTGACAGATAAATCCCTTTCTCCAGTATCCTGGCCGACGAAAAATAAAACGGCTCTGCAGATGTGCGCTCCCCGAATGCTCTGGTGTACGGATCTTCATAATTCAGGATACAGCGGCTGTTTTTCTTCTGATTTCCGGCTATGGACTCTTTCGTCGCCACATAGCACTCCATTGTATGATGCCGGTTCAGGTGATCCGGCGTAATATTCAGGATGGCAGATACATCCGGTGTGAAATCATGGATGGTCTCTAACTGGAAGCTGCTGATTTCCGCTACCGTAACGGATTTCTCACTTGTTTTTCCCGCAATGGAAGTATAGGGAATCCCGATGTTGCCGGCAACATACACATCCTCCCCGAAGTCTTTCAGGATCTGTCCTGTCAGTGCGGTGGTGGTAGTCTTGCCATTGGTTCCGGTAATGGCAATCAGCCTGCCCCTGGCAAAGCGGTAAGCCAGCTCGATTTCTCCAAAGACCGGTATGCCTCTCTTTTGAAACTCCAGCACCAGCTCCGAATCTGCCGGTACACCCGGGCTGATGATGACAAGCTGCGTCTCTGCTCTGGCCTGCTCCGGCAGAGTGCCTGTATATACTTTTTTCAGCAATGACTCCGGAAACCGCTGTTCCACCTCTTCCGCGGTCAGTTCCCCGTTTCCGTCAAATACTGTAATATATGCCCCATATCCTCCTGCTTCCGCTATCAGCTTTGCCGCACTGACCCCACTGATACCGGAACCGATAATCAGAACATTCTTTCCTTTCAGCTCCATCTCTCCCACTCCTTTTATCCCGCTCTACAGCGCCATCAGACCAATCAGGCACAAAATCGCCGTTACAATCGAAAAAACTGCCACCACACGGGTTTCCGACCATCCGCACAGCTCGAAATGATGATGGATCGGGGCCATCTTAAAGATACGCTTTCCCCCCGTGGCTTTAAAATAACTCACCTGAATGATAACCGACAGCACCTCTGCCAGATAAATAAAGCCTACGATCACGATAAACAGAGGCATCTGCATCATATAGGCACAGGAAGCCACAAAACCTCCCAGCGCCAGAGAACCGGTATCCCCCATAAAAACCCTGGCCGGGTAAACATTAAACAACAGAAATCCCAGCAGTGACCCGGCCACTGCGCAGGTTACCGGATCGATACCACTGCCCGTTCCGATAGCCACTACCGTAAAAAAAGTAGCTACCATAATGGTCACGCTGCTGGCCAGACCGTCCAGTCCATCCGTAAAATTGGTGCCGTTGGCCGTACCGATGACCACAAAAAACAGAAGCGGCAGATTCCATATCCCAAAATCCAGATACTTTTCCGGAAAAAAGGGAATCTTCATCGCCAGACTCACATCCGTAAAATGCAGCAGATAATAGGCAAATATGGCTGTTACCACAATCTGGCCTGCCAGTTTCTGCACCGGTGTCAGCCCAAGAGAACGTTTTAACACTACCTTGATATAATCATCCAGAAATCCGATGATCCCAAATCCCAGTGTCAGAAACAGGACCGGGATGATCTTCGGATAGGTTTTCACATACGGCAGAGAAGTCAGCAGTACACTGCCCAGGATCAGAATACCGCCCATCGTGGGAGTACCGGACTTTTTCAGATGGGACTTGGGCCCCTCTTCCCGTTCCGTCTGCCCTACATGGAGCCTTTTCAAAAAAGGGATGATCATCGGTCCTGCTATCACACTGATTGCAAACGCTATAATAACCGGTATTGCTACCGAACTGTTGAGCTTCATATCTTTTTGTCCTTTCCGGTTCTTTTCCGCCTCTCAAAGGCAGGCTCTTTTTCTGGTACATTGTAATGTTCCACAGCCTATCTCATTTCTGATCTGCCGTTCCTTCCAGATAAGGAAGAATATTTTCAAATAACTGTCTGACCACAGGGGCTGCGATCTGTCCGCCATAGTAAACCCCCTGAGGATTGTTGATAATGGCAACCGCCATTACCTGAGGATCATCCGCCGGGGCAAAGCCCAGAAAAGAAGAGATATATCTGCCGCTTCCTCTTGGCAGGGTCTGGCTGGTGGCCGTTTTGCCTCCCACCCGGTAACCTTCCACGATGGCATTTTTCCCGCCGCCGTTTTCCACCACCTGCTCCAGCATCATCTTCATGGTCTCTGATGTTTCCAGGGACACAATGTCCTCCCGGACCGGATACGTAAATTCCTTCTGCACCCCTTTGCCCTGAGCAGAAGCCCGCAACGCAAAATGAGGCGTCACCCGTCTGCCCCCATTGACAAAAGAAGCCGCTGTTGTCACAAGCTGAATCGGCGTAATCTGAAAAGACTGTCCAAAAGAAATGGTCGCCAGTTCCACCATGCCGATGTTTTCCTTTTTGTGCATGATAGTGGCCGCTTCCCCCGGCAGGTCAATGCCGGTTTTTTCCAGAAGGCCAAACTTTTTAAAATACTCATAATATCTGTCACTTCCAAGCCTCATCCCCACAGTCACAAATACCGGATTGCAGGAATTCATCGTAGCCTGTATAAAATCTTCACTGCCATGCCCGCCCACTTTATGGCATCGTATCCTTCGATCCTCCACCATAATATATCCGGGACAGTGAAATGTATCTGAAGTATGCACAACTCCCGCTTCCAGACCGGCGGCAGCCGTTACTGTCTTAAAAGTAGAACCCGGCTCGTAAGTGTCATTGATACAGCCGTTCCGCCACATTCTGTTCAGGGCATCCTGTCTCTGCTGTCCGGTCATCCCCGCAGTCTCAATCCCCTGCAGACTGAACGGTTCATTCAAATCAAATTCCGGCACATTCACCATCGCCAGGATTTCACCATTCCGGGGATCCATCACGATGATGGAAACACTGTCCGCTTCCTTTGTTTCCATTGCCTGATAAGCAAGCTGGGTGGCATATTTCTGTATGTTCATATCCATAGAAATGACCAGATCCCTGCCATCCACCGGTTCGATCCGGCTTTCGCCCGCCGCATCCAGTTCAATGCCTCTGGCATCCGTAACCGTCAGTATCGTGCCTGGCTCTCCCTCCAGAATGGAATCATAGGTCACCTCCAGCCCAATGATCCCCTGATTGTCACCTCCGGTAAATCCCAGTACTTTGGACGCCAGCTCCCCATAGGGATAGTACCGCTTAAAGTCCTCATCCACCTTCACACCGGGCAGATTGTGGTCCCGGATCCGGTCACCGGTTCCCTTTTCCACATTGCTTTTGATCCGCTCAATGGCAGACACCTTTTCCACCCGTTTGCGCACATACTCCTCGTCCAGGGCAAGCTCCCGGCAGAGCATATCGATCACCGCTTCTTTGTCCCTGATCTGGCTGTGAATCACAGAAATGGTACATACGGTTTTATTGTCCGCCAGCACCACGCCATTCCGGTCCAGGATCCTGCCTCTGGCAGCCTTGATGCTCCTCTCCCGCTCATGCAGCTCTTTGGCCTGCTGCGCGTAATACTGGGAACGGTTCACCATCAGATAGGAAAGCCGCATCATCAGTCCTGTAAAGGACAGAAGAAATATGACAAAAGAAACCAGGATCTTTTTTCGGTGAAATGTTTTGTTTTTTTCCACACAGGCCTCATAAAAACAGTTTATATCATTTTATGTGGCAGGCGTGCAGGTTATGCTCTTTCGCTCCTCAGACTTTCAAAACAGCTTTTCTTCGTGCCGTTAGTCCATCAGCGGTACGCTTTCCACCGCCTGGCCGGTTGCCGGATCAATCTTTACCCCGGTCTCCGGTTCGATCAGATAGCCGGTCTCCGGTTCGGTTTCATATCCTGCAATCCGTTCCCGCCATTCCCGTTCCTCCTCCGACATCTCTTCTTCGCCTTCTTCCCCGCCTTCCTGTCCGGTAATTTCCACCTCTTCCGGGTCCTGGGGATCTCCTTCTGCGCCTTCTTCTCCCTCACCTTGTGCCGGCTCTGCGCCCGGCACCTGTACGGCCAGTCCGCTTTCACTGATTTCGGTGGTTTCCTCCTCCGACAGCTCTTCCGTCATAAAGTAATGCAGGTAAGGCAGCACCTCCGTCAGGATCCCCCGTACAATCCGGGTGGCATACTTGGCATCGTCCTGCTTTGCCGAATTGGGCCTGTCCACCACGACATAAATGGCAATCTGAGGATCGTCTGCCGGGGCATAGCCCATAAAAGAACATACATAATCTTTTTTGGTACGGGGGACCATTTCCGCCGTTCCTGTCTTGCCGCCGATGGCATAGCCTGCAGGCCTGGCTGTCGTACCCGTTCCCTCAATTACCACGCCGTTGCAGTAATCCACAATCTTTTCCGACGTGCTGGCAGAGATGGTCTGTTTTAACAGCCGTGGTTCTATATTTTTAATCGTGGTGCCGTCCGGACTGAGTATCTTGCTGACCATATGGGGTTCATAATAATACCCCCCGTTCACCAACGAAGAAAAACCTGTTATCATCTGTATCATTGTCACATTAAATCCCTGGCCAAAGGTGGCAGTGGCCAGCTCCGCTTCCCTCATATTGGAAGATGTATACACAAGCCCCACCGTCCGGGCCTCTCCGGCCAGATCAATATTCGTCCTCAGGCCCCAGCCAAAGGCCTCCTGAAAGGTCAGGAAATTATCCTTGCCGATGGCTTCCCCCATCTGCATCAGCGCCACATTGCAGGATTTCTCCACTGCCTCCTTAACGGTCAGCATACCGTCACCCATACGCTGATGGCAATGGATCTCATGGCCGCCGTACCAGAGAGAACCGCCGCAGAAATAGGTTTCATTGCCCGACATTTTTCCGCTTTCCAGCCCCATAGCCACGGTAAAGGGCTTGGCCGTGGAACCCGGCTCATAGGTACTGGTAATGCAGAAATTTTTCCAGACCGCATTCAGATGGGTATAAAGCGTATCTTCATCCATTGCATCAATCATCGGCTGGGTGATGACCACATCCGTTTCCTTTCCGTCCTCATCCAGCCGGTTCATGCCAAGAAGTACCTTCGGATTGTAAATATCATTCAGGTCATAGGAGGGATAGCTTGCCATCGCCAGGATTTCACCGGTATTCACATTCATAATAATACAGCCTACGTTGTGAGCGCCATTCCCGTCCCTTACCGCGTTCTGATTATCCCTGTTAAACTGCTCCAGATGTTTTTCCACTATGCTCTGGATGTTGGCATCAATGGTAGTCACAATGGTGTTGCCGTCAATCGCTGCCTTCGTAGTCCGCTCCAGTGTGGAATCACCATTAAGATACCCATATTCTCTTCCGTTAATTCCGTTGAGAACATCATTATAATATTCTTCCAGCCCGTATGTACCGGTATTGTCCTTGCCGGTAAAGCCGATCAGGTCACAGGCAAGGCTGCCGCCCGGATACTTTCGTTCATATTCCTCTTCAAACCATACGCCTTTTATATTCGGGTTGTTCTCCGTATCATTCTGCAGCTCCACAAAGGGGCTGATCTCATCATAGGACAGTCTTTTTGCCAGCACCCGGTACTTGGAAGTGGGGTTGGATG
Organism: uncultured Clostridia bacterium; assembly: GCA_947385955.1. GTDB lineage: Bacteria > Bacillota > Clostridia > Lachnospirales > Lachnospiraceae > VSOB01. The sequence continues at coordinate 73,574 of CANDNA010000010.1, read as the reverse complement.
CCACAAAGGAACGTATTTCCGATGTATCCAGGCCAAAACAGCTTCCCAGCGCCTGCAGCGTCGCCTCCACATACTCCTCTTTTTCCGTCATCAGGCTGGCATCCAGGATCACATTGTACACCTTTTCACTGACTGCCAGCTTTGTGCCTTTACAGTCCACAATGTCCCCCCTCTTAAAGGGAATGACACGGCTGTCATATCTCTGCTGTGAAAGCACCTGCCTTTTATACTGTTCCCCATTGTCCCGGTTAATCAGAATCAACCGGACGCTTAAGCCGATGAAAGCTGACAGTACAAATAAAAACAGTACCACCAGCTTCTTTTGCATCTTTGTTGTGAATTTGTTACTCTGTATGATTTTTCTCACCAAAACACCTGCTATCTTATTCGGGAATATCTGCGATCTGTCTCACATAATCGCTTCCTTCGGAAGCATACTCAACGACCTGTCCCTCTGCTGCATACGTCATCCCCAGTTCTTCGATGGCAATCCTTTTGATTTCTTCCAAATCCACACTGCTTTCGATCCGGCTGTACTCTTCGTCATTGGACAGCCTCAGGTCATTCAGCTCGCTCTCCAGAGCAGCAATATGATTGATGCTGTTCGTAATATCAGACTGTAAATGAATGTAACTGATCAGTATCCCTCCCGAAACCATCAGGGCAAACGCCAGAAACAATACATAGGCCGGATTCATCCGCATTGCCTTTTCCCTGTTTCTTCTGATGGCATTGTTTTTTGCCCGTTTCGGCTTCTCCTGAATCGCTGTTCTTACATCCAGTTGTCTTGCTGTATTTCCATATATATAGAGATTGTTTCGTGCTGTATTGTTTCCAGTACTTGTCCTTCTGCTTTCGTATGGTCTTTTCTGATTTCTTACGGCCATAGTTACTCCCTCTTTTCAAATACCCTGAGTTTTGCACTCTTTGCTCTTTTATTTTCTGTTATCTCCCCATCAGCCGGCAATATGGGCTTTCTGGTAATAACTTTTCCCTTAGATTTCCTCCCGCATGTACAAACCGGAAATTCCGGCGGACAAATACACGGATTTTCCCATTTACGCATTGCCGTCTTTACGATTCTGTCCTCCAGAGAGTGAAATGTAATCACACAGAGCCTGCCGCCGGGACTGAGCAGATCCGGCATCACATCCAGTGCTTCCTGTAATACTTCCAGCTCCCGGTTACAGGCGATCCGGATCGCCTGAAAGGTCTTTTTGGACGGATGTCCGCCTCCTGCCCTTACCTTTGCCGGAATGGCCGCCCGGATAATTTCGTTTAACTGCCCCGTTGTTTCTATCTCTGCCTTCTCCCTCGCCCTGACAATATGCCGGGCAATATTCTGCGCAAACTTTTCTTCCCCATACTCCCTGATGATATGAGACAGCTCCTGCACGGTCCAGGTGTTGACGATTTCCTTCGCAGTCAGTTTCTGACGCCTGTCCATCCTCATATCCAGCAGCGTATCATACTTATAGGAAAATCCCCGCTCCAACGTATCCAACTGATAAGAGGAAACACCCAGATCCAGCAAAATCCCGTCTGCCGCCGGTTTGCCGCACTCCGCAAGGACCTGTGCCATCTGACAGAAATTGCTCCTTACCAGCCTGACTCTGCCTCCATATGGCTCCAGACGCTTACCTGCTGCCCCAATCGCCGCATCATCCTGGTCAATCCCGATCAGTCTGCCTTTTTCAGAAAGCAGTTCTGCGATGCGGCTGCTGTGTCCGCCTCCGCCCAGAGTCCCATCCACATAGATTCCGTCCTCTCTGATCTTCAGATTTGTAATTGTTTCCTCCAGTAATACCGGCTTATGCCGAAATTCCATGCATCCTCCTTTCAGGACATTCATCCCGTTTGCAGAAGTTATATACTCAGGCCTAAATCCGCCATATGTTCGGCAACGGTGTTCATATCCTCAAAGGATGCCACGTCCTCCCATCTTTCTCTGCTCCAGATCTCTATCCTGCTTCCCACTCCAATCAGCACTGCCTCTTTCTGCAGTGATGCAAATTCCCGCAGTGAGCCTGGCAGTAATATTCTCCCCTGCTTGTCCACTTCCACACTGGCAGCCCCTGCCAGAAAAAAACGGACAAAAGCTCTCGCATCTTTATTGGTAATCGGCAGGGATTTCAGTTTTTCCTCGAATACAGCCCACTCATGGTTATCGTACACAAATAAGCACCCGTCCAGTCCCTTGGTAACGACAAATTCATCACCCAGTGTTTCCCGAAATCTGGAAGGTACAATAATCCTGCCTTTTGCATCAATTGTATGGTTGTATTCTCCCATAAACATAATGTTCACCTGCCCAAGCGGCCTGCCACGGACAGCGGCCCGGCTCTTTTGGGTTATCTTCACCACTTTAAGCCACTTTTAACCACTTTTCACCACTTGTACACATATTTTACCCCCTATTTGGGTCTGTGACAACCCGAACTTATGTTTATCAGGCTGTTTTTCAGACGACAAAAGACGACAAAAACAGCAAATTCGGGCCTTTTCAGAGCATTTTCGGCAAATATATTAAAAATTTATGAAGTATTTTTTACGATTTCTTTTCACTTTATGATTGGGGAATAAGTACCAGAAATGCAAAAACGCCCTGTCTCCTGACATGGCGTTTTTGCGTTTTTTTATGCTTTTTATGATGATTTCCGTTCTTCTTCCGGCAGCTCTTTTCGGATCTCTTTTGTCTGAATCTCCCGGAGGATCTGTTCCATAAACTCTGCCACGCTCTTTTGTCCTTCATCGCCTGCGAAACGGCTTCTCACGCTGACCAGGCCGTTTTCCTCTTCACTGGCGCCTACTACCAGCATATAAGGGAGTTTGGCCATTCTGGCTTCCCTGATCTTATAGCCGATTTTTTCAGACCGGCCATCCACTGTTACGTCAACACCGGCTGCTGCCAGCTCTTTTCTTACGGTTTCTGCGTAGGCATTAAATTTCTCGGAAATTGTCAGGATACGCACCTGCTCCGGACAGAGCCATGTGGGAAATTTACCGGCATATTTTTCAATCAGCCAGGCCAGTGTCCGTTCATAACAGCCCAGGGAAGTCCTGTGGATAATATAAGGACGGATCTTATCCCCATTCTGATCGATATAATACATATCAAAGTTTTCGGCAATGGCACAATCCAGCTGAATGGTAATCATGGTGTCTTCCTTGCCGTATACATTTTTGGCCTGAATATCAATCTTGGGCCCATAAAATGCAGCCTCGCCGTCCGCCTCGGTAAAGGGCAGATCATTTTCCTGTAAAATCTGACGCAGGGCATCCTGTGTCTTTTCCCAGTATGCCTCATCTCCCAGATATTTTTCCCGGTTATCCGGGTCCCACTTGGACAGGCGGTATGTCACATCTTCCAGAAGCCCCAGTACACCCAGCACATAATTGGCCAGATTCAGACAGTTTTTCAGCTCTTCCTCTGCCTGATCCGGGCGAATCACCAGATGGCCTTCGGAAATGGTAAACTGCCGCACCCTGGTCAGTCCGTGCATTTCACCGGAATCCTCATTTCTGAACAAAGTGGAGGTTTCCCCGTAACGGATGGGCAGATCCCGGTAAGAATGCTGTCCGTTTTTATAGCAATAGTACTGGAAAGGACAGGTCATCGGACGCAGTGCGAACACTTCCTTATCTTTTTCCTCATCTCCCAGTACAAACATCCCTTCCTTATAATGATCCCAGTGTCCGGAGATTTTATACAGATCGCTTTTGGCCATAAGAGGGGTTTTGGTCCGTACATACCCCCATTCCCGATCTTCCAGATCTTCAATCCAGCGCTGCAGCTTCATCACCATTTTGGTTCCCCTGGGCATCAGCAGGGGCAGTCCCTGTCCCACCACATCCACAGTGGTAAACAGCTCCATTTCCCGTCCCAGCCGATTGTGGTCCCGCTTCTTAATATCTTCCAGATGATCCAGATAGGCTGCCAGTTCTTCTTTGGAAGCAAACGCCGTCCCATAGATACGCTGCAGCTGGGCTTTGTCTGAATCCCCCCTCCAATATGCCATCGAAGAAGAAATCAGCTTGAACGCCTTGATGCCCTTTGTACTCATCAGATGCGGGCCTGCACACAGGTCCACAAAACCGTCCTGATCATAGAAAGAGATTTCCGCCCCTTCCGGCAGATCCCGGATCAGTTCCACTTTATATGGCTCTCCGGCCTCTTCCATGTATTTGACCGCTTCTTCTCTGGGCATGGTAAAACGCTCCAGCTTATGCCCTTCTTTTATAATTTTTTTCATTTCCTTTTCCAGATTGTCAAGGTCTTCCCTGGAAAAGGGGGCATGGTCAAAGTCATAATAAAACCCTTCGTCAATAGAAGGACCGATTGTCACCCTGGCATCGGGAAACAGCCGTTTTACCGCCTGCGCCAGCACATGGGAACAGGTATGACGCACCGTCCGAAGTCCTGCCGCATCCTTCACTGTCAGAATCTGCAGTGTGCAGTCTCTGTCTACCACAGTACGCAGATCCACCACCTCTCCGTCCACTTCACCCGCACAGGCTGCCCTTGCCAAGCCTTCGCTGATGTCTGCGGCAATGTCATACACACACATCGCCTGCGCATATTCTCTGCTGCTTCCGTCTTTTAATGTGATTTTCATGTCCATTCCTCCAAATAAAGGCTGAACCCTTTATTTCTGTGCTACATCCTTCATGGAAAAGCTGATCCGGCCCATCTTGTCTTTGCCAAGACAGACAACCGTTACTTTATCCCCCAGTGTCAGTACATCCTCCACATGATTGATCCGCTCTCTTGCAATCTTGGAAATATGCACCATACCTTCCTTACCGGGTGCAAACTCGATAAACGCACCAAACTCTTTGATGCTTACCACAGTGCCGTTAAACACCTGTCCTGCTTCAAAGTCTGTCACAATAATTTTAATCATCTCGATGGCTTTATCAATCATAGCCTGATCCGTACCGCATACAGACACTGCCCCATCATCGGTAATGTCGATCTTTACGCCGGTTCTCTCAATAATCGTGTTGATGGTTTTTCCACGCTGTCCCACCACATCACCGATTTTTTCCGGATCAATCTGAATCTGCACGATCTTTGGCGCATACTGACTGATCGCAGGACGGGGAGAAGCAATTGCCGGCTTCATACAGGTATCCATAATAAACAGTCTGGCCTCCCGGCATCTTGCAATCGCACCTTCCACAATCGCTCTGGTCAGTCCATGAATCTTAATATCCATCTGGATCGCTGTAATGCCTTCTGTCGTACCGGTTACTTTAAAGTCCATATCGCCGAAGAAATCTTCCAGCCCCTGGATATCTGTCAAAAGCACGTACTCATCATCGGTTTCCCCTGTTACCAGCCCGCAGGAAATGCCTGCCACCATCTTTTTGATCGGTACGCCTGCCGCCATCAGAGACATACAGGATGCGCAGGTGGACGCCATAGAAGTGGAACCATTGGATTCAAATGTCTCTGAAACCGAACGGATCGCATAAGGGAACTCCTCTGTGGAAGGCAGCACCGGGATCAGCGCCCGTTCTGCCAGCGCTCCATGACCGATCTCACGACGTCCCGGCCCTCTGGAAGGTTTGGTCTCTCCCACGGAATAGGACGGGAAATTATAATGATGCATATAACGCTTGCTTACTTCATTTTCATCCAGGCCATCCAGCTTCTGTACTTCCGACAGAGGCGCCAGGGTGGTTACATTGCAGATCTGGGTCTGTCCCCTGGTAAACATGGCAGAACCATGCACTCTGGGAATGGTATCCACCTCCGCAGCCAAAGGACGGATCTGTGTCATTTCACGGCCATCGGGACGTTTACCGTCCTGCAGAATCATTTTCCGGACTGTCTTTTTCTGATACTGATAAATTGCCTCATCCAGTACGGCCAGCCATTCCTCGTTTTCTGCAAACGCATCTTCCAGCCGCTGGGTAATCTGTCTGATATTCTCTTCACGGACCTGTTTTTCATCCGTAAACACTGCATTTTCCATCTCTTCCGGCGTTACGATTTCCCGTATCCGGGCAAACATTTCTTCCGGAATGGCACAGCTTGTATAGGTATGCTTGGGCTTACCCACCTGGGAAACAATCTCATCAATAAATGCGATGATCGTCTGGTTGATCTCATGGGCCTTGTAAATTGCCTCCAGCATGGTGGTTTCCGGCACCTCATTGGCGCCTGCTTCAATCATAATCACCTTTTCTCTGGTGGACGCAACCGTCAGCTTCAAATCCCCGTTTTTCCACTCTTCCTGAGAGGGGTTCACAATAAATTCCCTGTCAATCATACCGATCTGAGTCATCGCACAGGGGCCTGCAAAGGGGATATCGGAAATACAGGTGGCAATGGACGCACCCAGCATAGCCACCAGTTCGGGACGGCACTTAGGGTCCACTGACATTACCATATTATTTAATGTCACATCATTTCTGTAATCCTTGGGGAACAAAGGGCGCATGGGCCTGTCAATCACACGACTGGTCAGAACCGCATTTTCGGAAGCCTTTCCCTCTCTCTTGTTAAAGCCGCCGGGGATCTTTCCCACCGCATACAATTTCTCTTCAAATTCCACACTCAGAGGAAAGAAATCAATCCCTTCCCTGGGTTTTTCGGAGGCCGTCGCCGTGCTCAGCACAGTCGTTTCCCCATACTGCATGAAAGCACAGCCGTTTGCCTGCTTTCCTACTTTGCCAATTTCCACCTTTAAGGTACGCCCGGCAAGTTCCATTGTGTAAGTTTTGAACATGTCCTTCTCCTTTTCACTGATATTCTCAGGCAGAAGATGCCGAAACTACTGAGCTGTATGCAGTCTGCTGTATCCACCTCAGTGGTCTCGGAAGCACTCCTCTGCCATATGGAAAAGGCGGATGAAAAATCAATCCGCCTATTCTGCATTCCTATTTACGAAGTCCCAGTCTCTCTATCAGAGCACGATATCTTGTAATATCTTTCTTCTTCAAATAAGCAAGCAAACCACGTCTTTGTCCGACCATCATCAAAAGGCCTCTTCTGGAATGATGGTCTTTCGGATTGCTTTTCAAATGATCGGTCAGCTCCTCAATCCTTGCTGTCAGAACTGCAATCTGTACTTCGGGTGAACCTGTATCTCCCTCGCTTCTTGCATATTCTTTGATAATTGCTGTTTTCTTTTCCTTAGAAATCACGTTTCTTTCCTCCTGTCAATGATACGCCTGTTACCAGGAAAGGGCCGGAATCTCCCGTTTCCGAGCAACGGTAAATTTCATACCTGATCAGTTTAGCACATTCTTATTTTAATGTAAAGCCTGATTTATCAAAATCCCCCACTTTTCCCGGGCTTTGCTCAGGGCAAAACCCGTCTGATTGTGGCAGGAGACCGATATGTGGCATTGGAAATACGAATGCCTGTTCTGGGATTGCTGGCATGTACCACCTGTCCGTCACCGATATACAGCGCCACATGATTGATCGTACCGCCTTTGGCATAGAAAATCAAATCTCCCGGTTTGGCATCCGCCAGGGAAATCTTGGTTCCCACTCCTGCCTGCTCTCTGGAAGTACGTGGCAGGGATACCCCGAACTTTTTAAATACGCTCTGTACGAAGCCGGAACAGTCAGCGCCTTTGGTCAGGCTGGTGCCGCCCCATACATAGGGATTGCCCACAAACTGTTTTGCATACTGGCACAGGTCAATCCGTGTATTGGAAATGCCGCTTCCATACAAAAGCTCTTTCATGGTCACTGCCGTTTCCAGTTCTTCCTCCACCACACAGTAATCCGTGGATACATAAGCCTCCTCGTCATCCAGCATGATCTTTGCCCATCCTTCAGGCTGCTGCTCCACTACTTCCAGTCTCTCATCCTGGGCTACCAGCGTGATCACGGGACACTCCGTACTGGGCTGCTCCCGTACCTTCAAGGTCTGCGTATTGACTTTGGCCACTGTGTAGACGACCTCCTGTGCCTTATTCTTTGCCGCCTCTCCGGTCAGAAGATAATCCATATGCACATACCCTTCCACCTTGCCCGACTTTACATAAGCCCAGTCTCCGTCTATGGAAAGGATCTCACAGGCAGCGTTTTTCGTCATCTTTCCCACCAGCTCGCCGTCCTCTCCTGCTTTATCCCGTACATTCAGATGATTGTCCACCTGGGCAATGCCCAGATTGGTGTAGCCCCAGAGATTGTCCACACTGTTGGCTTCCTTCTGCGCCTGGGCCGTATCCAGTATCTCCTGATCTATCGGTACTTCCGGTTCCTGCATGGCTGCCTGCTCCGCTTCTCTGGCCGCTTCTTTCTCCCGGATTCCGTCCTGTACCGCCGCTCCGGCTCTCCGTTCCGTTTCCGGGTCCGATGTCTGTGTTCCCGCATCTGCAATCATACGGTCAAATCCCGCTGTCACCCGCACGATCCCGTCGGTGGAAACTGCTTCTATTCTCATACCGGCGCTCCACAGCATAACTGCCATCAGCATTCCGATTCTGCCTGCCGCCCTTTTCTTCATATATGCATCGCTTCCTTTTCTGGATTTGTTACAAATTTATTACGTCTGTAACGAATTGTAACAAATTCAGAAAATCCTGTCAATCCACCCGATACATTTCCATTATGTTCTAAAAGAAACCAGGCCCCTTTTACAAATTGCCGTTTTTTATCTGTCACATTCCGCTTCCGGCGCATCAAAGCATTCTCCCCGCGCCCAGGGGCTGCCGATATCGCATCTGCCATGATGATGCACCTTTGAAACACTGCCTTCTTCCACACCCGCAACGGCTTCCAGCTTCATCCGGCTCTCTCCTCCTGCCGCAAACGCATCCAGAATTTTCATCACTGCTTCTATATCTGTTTCTGCTGCCCTGTTTGTTTCATCCATAATATCTTCCCTTTCTTCTCTCATTCAGACAGTTCTTTTCCCCCGGCTACAGCTCCCGATGCTCCTGCATCAGCTCCCACTGGACTCCATATCGATCCACAAAGTGAAAAAAACGCCGGCTGCTGATCCGCTCCGATTCCTCCTGTTTTTTATCAAAATTCCCTTCCATATTCCAGTCAAAACACAAAAAATCAAAGGGTCTGGTTACACTGAGCTGTGTTACCTTATAATCCCCGCTGGTATTGATCAGCGTAATATCCGGCTGGGTGCTGATATAGGCAAACGCTTCTTCTATATTTTCTGTTTCCAGGGAAACAAATCTGACACCGCTCATATCATTGGCCTTAAATAGAATGGGGGTTTTCCTCCCTTCCGGATAATGAAAACGCATCAGCGCAAGTGTCAGGCTCGTACCGGGCAGATCCATAATCCCTACCGACACTTCACTCTCTCCCGCCTCTTTCAAAAATCCCATTCCTCTGAAAAAACCTTTGTTCCTCCAGTAAGGGAAGTATTCTCTTGGCGCTGCGCCCAAAAGTCTTTCATAATACTGAAATGCCTCATTTACATCATCCACCATAATGCAAATATAAGATAATCCGGTAAACACCGGTTTCTTCAATTCCTCATCAGCCATACTCTATCATCTCCCCTTACCATGACATCCAGGATAAAAAAGCCCTGCTCTGTATAACAGAACATTTCTCCCTTCATTCTCTTTGCTGCTTCCTGTATGGTCTGCAGACCGAACCCATGTCCGGCCTCTTTTTTCTCTGTTTCCGGAATACTCCCTTTTTCAACCCGAAGATCATCCCGGCAGCGGTTCTTGATCCGGATAATCAGCCAGTTTCTCTGATACCGCATCTGTACGGAAACCATCTTCTCCGCAGACGATGGAAGGCGGCCGGAAGCATCCCAGGCATTTTCGAGTCCGTTGGAAAGAATCTGGCACAGCTCCATATGCTGCAGCCTTTCTTCACCGGTCCGGATATCCAGATGAACCAAAATCCCCAGTTCATCAAACTTCATTACATAATAGCCAAGCACCGCATTCAGGTAGGGATTGGCACAGAACTGTTCTCCATATGCTTTCTCCACAGAAATGGCTTTATTCAGATATTCCTGGGCTTCCTCTGTCTTTTCCTGTGCCAGCAGACCGGACAGCGTAATGACATGGGCCTTCATGTCATGCCTGATCTTCCGGATACGCCGCTGGTTGTCCAGTTGTATCTCCATCTGCTGTCTTACCTCCTGGAGAATATGCTCATTTTTCTGTCTGCGGTACAGAAGAAGCTGCCGGTACATAGCAATAAAAATGGTGGCATAATTCATCGGCATCAAAAGAAGAATCAACAGAAAACCCAAAAGTTCACCGGGCCTGTCAGTTATGATGACCGGGAAATTGGCCGTTACTGCCAGTAGAATGTAATACAGCGCCGACATAGCCGCAAACACATTCCATCCTCTGTCCACAGATTCCTGCAGCTCCCTGTATGGTTTGCGCAGCCGTCTGAATATTCCCCATTCAAGCAGGGGAAATAAAACCAGCCTGCTTAAAAACATCAACAGATACCCACCGCCGCCCAAATAGAAATCCAGCAGATTGGTCACAATGATAATCCAGTATGCCACGGTATCGGACAGACAAAAGGTAAACAGGAAACGCCCCCGCCGGTCTTTTGACATATAATAATAAAAAAGCAGGCTGGGAAGCGTACAGGTCAGAAGGAAAAGCTGTCCCATCCGTGCAGAACCCAGACTGATCAGCCCCCATACATTGCCTGCAATCAGCGGTATCATGCAGATTCCTGTCAGCAGCAGGGTTTTTCTGCGGGAAAAACGGGAACGGTAAAGCAGCATAAAGACGATCAAAATATGAAACAGGCACCATATAACAGACAAATCCCGCAGTATCGTGGCATGCATCAATCCATCTCCTCAAACAAAATCTCCTGGTATCGTTTTTTCACATCTGCGAAATAACGCCTGGAAACCGGAATGCTCAAACCGGCCACCACCAGCTCACTGCCCTCCAGGTTATCCGCATAATGCATATTGGCCAGATAACTCTGATGACAGCGGCAGAATACGCCGTCCGATACCCGCTCTGCGATCTCATCCAGCCTGCCGGTACATTCCTGCACCGAACCGTCCCGGCAGTGGATAAAAAGCGTATGGCCTCTGCTGCTGACATACAGAATCTTATTATACGGTATGGAGCCGATCTTCCCCCGCCATTTAAAATACAGGGAAAGCTCTCTGTTCCTGACAATGTCTTTGGAAACCCTCTCCAGTAATTTACTGATATCCCCGGGCTGTATCGGCTTCAAAAGATACTGCACCGCATACAGATCATATGCCTCCCGGTAAAACGCGTCACTGGAGGAAATAAAGCAGACTGCCCCATACTCGTCCATCTGCCGGAGCTGTTTTGCCAGCTCGATCCCATCCATAACCTCCAGGTAAATATCCAGCAAATACAAATCATAATGAACTCTGTCGTCTTTTACATCCGCCAAAAGCTGCTCCGCGCTTTGATACAATCTGGTATCATGCATACCGCTTAACATATTCTGTAGCTGCACGGCATCCTGACGGCAATCGTCACATATCGCAATTTTCATAAAAAAAGCCCTTTCATTTCAGTCATTTCTTCCCAAGTAAACCGACATTCCTGATTATAAAGAAGTTTTTTATGTCCATCAATGTCATTTCTGATTTGGAATCTGCTAATTTTGCCACAGACCGAAAATGCAGAAAGGCACCCGTTTCAAACAGGTGCCTGCACTGTGCATATCCTATGCCGTTGCCGTTTTTTTCTCTTCGGCATCGTCACTGTCACTACGCAGAATTGCAAAGGCAATATTGGTGGCATGGTCCGATACCCGTTCCAGACCGGATACAACATCAGAAAACAGCATACCGGCTTCCGGCGTACACTCGTTTTTCGTCAAACGTTCCACATGGAGCTGCTGCAGCTCCCGCTCTTTTTCATCTATAGCATCTTCCAGCTCTATGATTTCATCCATATGTTCTTCGTTGCTTCTGGCAAACATATCTATGGAATATCTTACGATTTTATTGACCATCTCCAGCATCTCCCCCAGCTCATTCTGGGCATCCCGGCTGAAACTGGTTCCCTTTTCTTTTCGCTGGCGGGCAGAATCCGCCACATTCTCCGCATGATCCCCGATCCGCTCAATATCATTGACCACATGGAACAGGGCCCCGATACTTTTCAGATCTTCAATCGGCAGTGTGGTCTGATTGATCTTAACCAGATAATTGGTGATGGCATGGTTTAAAAAGTTAATGTTTTTCTCTACCGCATACACCTCTTCAATATCCTCATCATCCAGTGTAATCAGTGCATTCATCGCCCGGTTCAGATTTTCACTGGCAAGATCCGCCATCCGTTCAATCTCCTTGATAACCTCTACCACTGCTGTAGCCGGATTGAACACCACCTTATCCCCAATGTACTTGAGCTGAAAGCTGTCCCGATACCCCACTTTCTTGTCATCTCCCGGTACAAGGAAATAAGTCATCTTAACCAGCAGGCCGGAGAAGGGGAACAACAGCACTACCTGCAGGATCTTGATGATGGTATGGGCATTTGCCACACATCGCCCCGGATTGCCGCCGGAAATACTGTTAAAGATATCCACAATAGGCTCCACCGCCACCAGAAAAATCACGTAAAAAATAATCGTCCCCACCACATTAAACAGAAGATGGATCATGGCTGCCCGTTTGGCATCCTTTTTGCCGGCCAGACTGGCCAGAGTGGCCGATGCACAGGCGCCGATGTTGCAGCCCAGCATAATATACATACAGATCGGCAGTCCCAAAAGCCCCTGATTTGCCATCAGAAGGATAATGCTGACTGTCACGGAAGAACTCTGGATCACCGTTGTCACCACCGTTCCCAGCAGCACTGCCAGAAAAGGGCTGGTAAGGGAAGCAAACAGATGTACGATTGTCGGATCTTCCTTTAAGCCCGCCATCGCGCCTGACATACCGGACAGACCCATAAACAGTACGCCGAAACCCAGAACGATCTCGCCGATCTTTTTGATTCTATTATTTTTTACAAACATAACGGCAATCACGCCGCCAAGCAAAAATACCGGAGCAATTTCGGATAAGTTAAAAGACACAAGCTGAGAAGTAACTGTTGTACCGATATTGGCACCTAAAATCACGCCTGCAGCCTGATACAGATTCATCAGGCCGGAATTTACAAAACTGACTACCATGACCGTACAGGCACTGGAAGACTGGATCACGGCAGTAAAGACAATGCCCACCAGCATCCCTGTAAAGCGGTTGGTGGTAAAAAATTCAAGGATTCCCCTCAATTTTGCACCGGCTGCTTTTTCAATGCCCTCACTCATGAGTTTCATACCAAACAAAAACAGGCCAAGCCCGCCTGCCATAGATAACAGTACTGAAGCATTCATCTTATGTACCCCTTCGTTTTATCGCTGGATCATGCAATCCCTACATTATTGTACGTGATAAGAAACAAAGTTACAAGTACCAATTTACCATTTTCCCTTCTGCAATATCCTTTTCCATCTGTCTCTTCAGTTCTTCCACTGAATGAAACTTCATTTCAGGCCGCTTAAACCCAAGCAGATTGACGGTAATCTCCCTGCCGTATATCTCCTCATCAAAATCATACAGATACGTTTCCACGCCCATCACCCGCTCGTTACTGACCGTAGGTTTACAGCCAATATTGGTAATACTTTTGTAATGATTTCCGCCATAGGAAACATTGGAAAAATATACGCCTCTGGGCGGCAGCAGCTTGTCCCCCGGCGGCAGCAGATTGACTGTGGGCATCCCGATGGTCCTGCCCAGCCGCCTCCCGTGCACCACGGTCCCGGTTACACTGTAGGGAAACCCGATCAGCCGGGTTACCTGCTCCATCTCTCCTGCCTCCAATGCCCTGCGGATCCGGCTGGAGCTGATCTCCCTGCCGTCTGCACGGACTTTATCGATCACTTCCACTGCAAATCCCAGGCGCTTTCCACAGGCTGCCAGCATGGTGCCGTCCCCCAGGCCTCCGGCCCCGAAAGTAACATCCGTTCCGGCTGCCACATAAGCCGCGTGCATCCTGCGGACCAGAATGTCCTCAATAAAAGCGGACGGCGATATGGCTGCCGTCTCCGCCCTCAGAGGAAATTCAATCAGCACATCCACTCCCAGCCGCTGAAAAATCCTGCGTTTTTCCTCCCGTGTGGTCAGCTCCCGCACCTTTCCCCTGCCGAAAAACACCGCCGGCGGCGGATCAAAGGTAAACACCGCACTGCACAGCCCGCTTTTCTTTTTTTCCAATATATGCGACAGCAGCACCTGGTGTCCTCTGTGAATACCGTCAAATTTTCCGATGGCAACTGCGCATGCCTGCTCCAGACAAAAATCTGTACTGCCCTGTATCAGCCGCATGGTATCTCCTTCTTTATTCCCGGGAAACCTCAGATGCAGAGGGCAGAAACATCTTAACAGGTACAAACCTGCCCTTCATGACCTGAAATTCATAGATTCCGTAAAATCTCCCCTGTGAATCATGTATTCTTACCTGTTCTTTGTCCAGCCACCCGGATTTCCCGGTGATCTGCCGCAGAAACAACGGGTTTCCGTTGCGGACAGCCGATGTATCCCCCTCTTTAACCCTGATCACCGGCAGGGCGGAAAACATCTCCTCCACAGGCAGGATCAGACTGCCGGCTTCACCGGCCTTTACCGCATCTTCGATTTCATCCAGCCGTTTTGCCTGATCCAGTGTGAACCGGTCCACACGGGTACGGACAAGGCCTGCCATAGTGCCGCCGCAGCCCAGTCGTTCTCCGATGTCATGGCACAGTGTCCTGATATAAGTTCCTTTGGAACAGACCACACGCAGCCTGACCCTGGGCAGCTCTATGGAGCAGATCTCCAACTCATGAATGGTCACAGGCCGTTTCCTGCGTTCCACTTCTTTTCCTTCTCTTGCCAGCTCATACAAACGCTTCCCATCCACCTTGCAGGCAGAATACATGGGCGGAAGCTGCTCATAAGTCCCCAGAAATCCCATAACAGCCTTTTGGGTCTCTTCTCCGGTGACACAGACTTCCTTTCTGGCAAGCACCTGACCGGTCATATCCTGAGTATCCGTTGTCACCCCCAGCAAAAGTTCTGCCCGGTACTCTTTGTCCTGATCTGTCAGCATACCGCAGAGCCTGGTGGCATTGCCCAGGCATACGGGAAGCACCCCCTCCGCTTCCGGATCCAGCGTACCTGTATGCCCTATCTTTTTCTGTTTCAGAATCCCCCGGAGCCGGGCTACCACATCATGGGAAGTGTAACCCCTTTCTTTATATACATTGATGACTCCGTTTTGTACGGTTTTCTCCGTTTTCACTTCTCTTCCTCTTGTAACTGCTTCTCAATATGTAAAGACAGATTGTTGACCACATCATGAAACGTACCGGACATCATACAGCCTGCCGCCTTTTTATGCCCTCCGCCTCCAAAATAGGAAGCGATTTTTGCCACATCCACTTTATCGGTGGAACGCAGGCTGACTTTATACTGCATAATGTCTGTCTCATACATAAAAATGGCACATTCCACACCTCTCGTATTTCTCAGCAGGCTGACAATGCCGTCCAGATCCTGGGGAGTGGCATGGTAAAACTGCATCAGCTTCCGGTCCACGGCACTGACAATACATTTGCCGTGAAGGAATAAAATGCTTTCCAGCAGTGCCCGGCCCATAATCTGATCCTGCACATAGGTTTTTTCATAAAATGTCCTTTCAATCAGGCCGGAAAAATCAAACCCATAACCGATCAGATCAGCCGCCGCCCGCAGTGTTTCCGGCGATGTATTGGAATACTGGAACACCCCGGTATCATGAATCATACCGATGTAAACGGCCTTTGCAATCTCCGCATCCATCCGGGTATGATCCAGCAGCCGGTATACCAGCTCACTGGTGGAACTGGCCTGTGGATCCACATAATTGACCATCCCGCATCCCTGATTGCTGATATGATGGTCAATGTTGATCCGCTTCCCGGCCCCCTCAAACAGCCGCTGCGCATCGCCCAGCCTGCTGCTTTCACAGTCCAGTGCAAAAAATACCTCCGGCGCTTCTGCCGCTTCTGCCTTTTGTATCTCGGAAACACCCGCTATCTCATCAAAAATATCAGGAACAGACTCCAGATAAACGGATACTTCAGTACCCGGCGCCGCACATTTTTTCAAATACAGATACAGTGCCATACAGGAGCCCACGCAGTCGCCGTCCGGCCGGATATGGCCGCCTATTCCAATTGTCTTTGCCCCTTTTATCTCTTCTGATAACTGAAACATACTACCCCTTTCTTCCGGGCTGTCGATTCCCTGTACAGGCTATTCCGACAAGTCCTCTTCCCCGTTCTCTCTGTTCAAATTCCGGTTCACTTCTTCGATTTTTCTGGACATGGAAACGCCATAGGCAATGGACTGGTCCATAATAAACCGCAGATCCGGTGTATAACGCAGATTCAGCTCTCTGGCCAGCTTCGTCCGGATAAAGCCTTCCGCACTGGTCAGGCCCTCCAGCGTATCCGCTGCTGTTTTTTCATCTCCCAGCACGCTGATCCACGCTTTGCAGGTCTTAAGATCCGGCGCTACCTCCACCGATACCACCGAAGTCAGCGGTGCGATACGGGGATCTTTGATCTGACTGCGGATAATATCCGCCAGCACTCTCTGTACCTCACCGTTGATCCTTGTATTTTTAATACTGTTTTTTCTCATTCTATTCCTTACTTTCTGTCTATCTGGGTACTTCCACCATGATATAAGCCTCTACGATATCCAGCTCCTGCATCTGGTCAAAGCCCTCAAACACAAGACCGCATTCAAATCCGGCCCTGACTTCTTTGACATCATCTTTAAACCGCTTCAAGGATGCCAGATTTCCTTCGAAAATCTGCTTCCCTTCTCTGGTAATCCGAATCTTGCAGCCTCTCTGGAACACACCGTCCAGTACATAGGAGCCTGCAATATTGCCCACTGCGGAAGCACGGAACAACTGACGCACCTCGGCATGACCGATCACCTTTTCTTCAAACACAGGATCCAGCATCCCCTTCATTGCCGCTTCCACATCCTCAATGGCCTGATAGATCACCTTATACAGCCTGATGTCCACACCTTCCCGCTCTGCAATCGTTTTGGCTGTGGCATCCGGACGGATATTAAAGCCGATGATGATGGCATTGGAAGCCGATGCCAGCGTCACATCCGACTCGTTGATGGCGCCTACGCCGCCGTGGATACATTTTACCACAACCTCTTCATTGGTCAGTTTCAGCAGGCTCTGCTTCACAGCCTCCACGCTGCCCTGTACATCCGCCTTGATGATCAGATTCAGTTCCTTCAGATTGCCGGCCTGAATCTGGCTGAACAGATCGTCCAGGGACATTTTGGATTTGGTTTCTTCCAGCTTCTTTTCCTTGTTCTGTGCCAGATAGGTTTCCGCATAGGATTTGGCTGTCTTATCATTCTCATGGGCAATGAAGATTTCTCCTGCATTGGGTACATCGGAAAGGCCCAGTATCTCCACAGGGGTGGACGGTCCGGCCTCTTTGACTCTCCGTCCCTTATCGTCAATCATAGCCCTTACCTTGCCGTGGCTGGAACCTGCGGAAATAAAGTCACCCACATGCAGCATACCCTTCTGTACCAGTACGGTAGCCACCGGGCCCCGGCCCCTGTCCAGCTCCGCCTCGATCACAAGGCCCCTTGCCTGGCGCCTGGGATTTGCCTTCAGCTCCAGAATCTCCGCAGTCAGAAGGATCGTTTCCAGCAAGGTTTCAATCCCTTCCCCGGACTTGGCAGATACCGGTACAAACTCGGTACTTCCGCCCCAATCCACCGGAATCAGCTCATGCTCGGTCAGTTCCTGCTTTACTCTGTCAATGTTGGCGCCCGGCTTATCGATCTTATTGACCGCCACAATGATCTCAATGCCTGCTGCCTTGGCATGGTTGATTGCTTCTACTGTCTGAGGCATCACACCGTCGTCCGCCGCCACCACCAGGATGGCAATGTCCGTGGAATTGGCGCCCCGCATACGCATGGCGGTAAATGCTTCATGTCCGGGCGTATCCAGGAAGGTAATTTTCTCATTCTTAATATTGACAGTATACGCACCGATGTGCTGGGTGATACCGCCTGCTTCCCGGTCTGTCACATTGGTTTTACGGATGGCATCCAAAAGGGAGGTTTTACCGTGATCCACATGCCCCATGACACAGATCACGGGAGGACGTTTTACCATGTTCTTTTCGTCCTCTTCCTCTTCCCGGAGAAGTTCTTCGATCACATCCACTTTTACTTCTTTTTCGCAGATAATTTCATATTCAATGGCAATTTCTTCTGCCGTTTCAAAGCTGATTTCCTGGTTCACCGTAACGACCTGGCCCTGCAAAAACAGCTTCTTTACAATGACTGACGGCTGAATCTTCATCTTATCCGCCAGTTCTTTCACGGTAAGTGTCTCCGGCAGCGTAATGGTCTTGATCTTCTCTTCCTGTTTTTCCTCTGCCTTCTTTTCCGGCTTGATAAATCTGCCCGGTTTGTTTTTATTCCTGCCGTTGCCATCCTCATAGATCGCATCTTTTTTGGAACGTTTGTCACGTTCCTGATTCATACGGCGTTTTTCATCGTCACGGTGCTTTTCTCCGTCTTTGACCGGCGCTTCCGCTGCAAAGGGTTTTGCCCCAAGAGGCTTTCTGAATTTATTGTCCTCCCTGCCACTTCCTTTTTCAGAGCGGCCGCTATCACCAAAACTCCTGCCGCGGCCCGTGCCGCCCTGACGATTGCCCGCATCCTTATGAAAACGGTTGCTGCCGGGGCGATTATCCGCCTGACGGCTTCTATAATCAGTGCTCCCACCTGTTCTCTCCTGCCTATCCTGTCTGTCCTGTCTCTCCGGTCTTTCTGTCCTCTCCGGCCCTCTCCTGTCCTGTCTGCCTTCCATACCAGGCGTTCTGGGACTGTTCTTCTGCGGCGTCATCTCCTGCTGCTGACGTGCCGTTTCCTGATTTTTCGCCTGACTGCGTTTGGGGGGATTGGTCGGCTTGATCTGTCCCACAGACGGTGTGGGGGACGGCGGAGTCAGCGGCCGGATCAGCGGCCGGCGCATATTATCATTATTATTATTTCTTCCCCGCCGGTTTCCATTCCCGTTCCCGCTCCCATTCCCGTTCCCGGATGCACCGGAACGCTGGGGCAGCTTGCTGTTATGAGGATTGCTGACAAAAATAATATTTTTCTTTTTCTTCACAGGCTCCTGTTTGGGGCGCTCCCCTCTGGCCGTTTCCGGACGGGCCGGTGCTTTTCCGCTCTCTTCCGGCTTCGGCCCGTCACTTATTTTTGTTTTTTCCGCAGTTTTTCCTTCTCCGGCAGGCTCCGGTACGGCAGTCTTTTTTCCCAGCTCTTTGCGGACCATATCGGCTGCCGCTTCCTCCACACTGCTCTGCGCCGCCTTTACCTCGATTCCTTTCTTCTGTAAAAAAGCAATCACTTCTTTACTTTGTTTATCCACTTCTTTTGCAAGCTCGTGTACTTTTATTTTCGCCATACTCACTACCTCCGTATTCGTTATTTTTCACATTCCAGCTTATTTATGATGTTCTTTGCAAATCCTTCGTCCGTCACCGCCACCGACGCCCGAAATTCTTTTCCGATACTGTGTCCCAACGCTTCCATCGTTCCGTAGAAATACAGAGGCACTTCATAAAAGCTGCACATATTTGTAAACTTCTTTTTCGTATTGCCGGATGCTTCGCAGCTTACAATGACGAGAAAGGCTTTCCGCTCTTTTACGGCCTTCTCCGTCATAAACTCTCCGCTGACCAGATTCCCGGATCTGGCCGAAAGTCCAAGCAAAGACAGTACCTTATTGTTCATAATCGTTCCTCTGAAACTCCTTTTCCAGATTCTCATAAACCTGCTCCGGAATGCTCATTCTGAAAGAACGTTCCAGCCCTTTGTTCTTTCTTGCTTTCTGCAGGCACATTTCGGAAACACAAAGATAAGCTCCTCTTCCGTTTTTCCTGCCTGTTGTATCCAGTGTGATCCCGCCCTGTGCATCTTTCAGCACACGCATCATTTCACTTTTGGCTTTCATCTCCCCACAGCCGATGCACTGCCTGAGCGGAATCTTTTTACTCTTCATAGGCATCTGACGAATCGTCCCATTCCGCCGCTCCTTCCTCAGACATCTCGTCTGTCTGTTCCTGCTCTGCAAAGCCCTCTTCTGTCTCCTCATAAGAATCTTCAAAATTCAGGCCGTCTTCCTCCTCATAGTCCTCCTCATACTCATCCATATAATCCTCGTACCGGAAACCGGGTGTATCTTTTGCCTGTGTTTCGCTCTTGATGTCTATTTTATAACCGGTCAGGCGCGCTGCCAGTCTCGCATTCTGTCCTTCCTTTCCGATAGCAAGGGAAAGCTGATAATCCGGCACCACCACTTTTGCCGTCTTTTCATCCGGATCCGCAAACACCGCAACAATCTTCGCAGGAGAAAGGGCGTTCTGAATCAGATTGCCGGGGTTTTCATCCCAGTTGATAATATCGATCTTTTCTCCCCGCAGTTCTTCCACAATGGCATTGACCCTGGCGCCGTTCATACCCACACACGCGCCCACCGCATCCACATTGGGATTTTTGGACCACACTGCGATCTTGGTCCTGCTGCCTGCCTCTCTGGCAATGCTTTTGATCTCCACCGTCCCGTCTTTGATCTCGGTAACCTCTGCTTCAAACAGGCGCTTTACCATCTCCGGATGGGTCCGGCTCACCAGAATCTTAGGCTCTTTGGACATATTCCGCACTTCCAGAATATATACCTTGATTCTTTCCGTGGGTTTGAACACTTCTCCCTTGATCTGCTCGCTTTCCGTCAGAATCGCATCCGCCTTTCCCAGATTGATGCTGATATTCCGTCCCAGATACCGCTGTACCACACCTGTTACAATGTCTTTTTCCTTTTTGCAGTATTGGTTGTAAATCACGCTTTTTTCTTCTTCCCGGATTTTCTGCAAAATTACATTTTTAGCATTCTGGGTTGCAATACGGCCAAATTCTTTGGATTTTATTTCAATATGAATCATATCGCCCAACTGAGCGTTATGGGAAACTTCCCTGGCATCCTCCAGAGAAATCTGCAGGCAGTCGTCCTCCACTTCCTCCACAACTTCTTTTTCCGCATAGCAGACAAAGTCACAGGTTTCTCTGTCAATCTCAACTTTGATATTATCTGATTTGCCGAAATGATTTTTGCATGCCGTAATCAGAGAATTTTCAATTGCCTCAAACAAAGTGTCTTTGCTGATTTCTTTTTCCCTCTCCAAAATATCAAGCGCTTCCATTAACTCTTTGTTCATTTTTTCCGATTCCTCCTAATTCCTTTTCTCCTAAAAATCCAGCGCCAGTTTGATCCGCGCAACCTCTTTCCTTGCAAAAACTCTCGGCACACCCTCTGTTTCTATGGTAACGGTATCTTCATCGAAAGCCTTCAAAGCCCCTGTAAATTCTTTCTGTCCGTCTATCGGCACATAGGTTTTCACTTCCACAGTCTCTCCCATGCTCATCTGCAGATGCCGGTCTTTTTTCAGCGTCCTTCCCAGTCCGGGACTGCTGACCTCCAGAATATAGGCATCTTCGATAAAATCCTCTTCATCCAGCCTGTCGGAAAGCGCCCTGCTGACTCTTTCGCAATCCTGGATGGTCACGCCCCCCTCTTTATCAATATAAGCCCGCAGGTAGAACTCTCTGCCTTCCTTTACATACTCCACATCATAGATCCCCACTCCTGCAGCCTCTGCAATCGGCGCAAGCAGCTCCTGCGTTCTCTCCTCATACTTTTTCTTTGCCATACGATCACCCCTTCAGCACTCACTGGTCCTGCATACCAAAAACAAAGAGTGGAACTCGTTCCACTCTTCACACTTTCTGTCTTATACTATTAAATCTCATACAGTATAGCACTTTTATCCAGTATTTGCAAGCATTTTTGGAAAAAATTGTGGCCTTACTGTGCCTGCTCAGGCTGTTCTTCCGGTCCGGGCTCTTCCTGCTGTCCATCCTGTTCCAAAATCTCCGTAATCTTTTCAATCATCTCTTCTTCTTTCAGACGGAACTTGATTTCCACCCGACGGGAAGCCGCCATATCCACTTCACTGCTGCCTGCTTCATAGATGGGTACGCTGTAAGACCTGCCGTTTACAGTCAGCATCTTCTGTAACTGCTCAATCTGTTCTTCCGTCAGACCGTTTTCCACATCCAGACAGAACTGTGCCACAGAATCCGCCCGGTTGGTGGACAGCACCATATTGCTCTGATAATCCCCGTCCGTATCTGTATGGCCTTCGATAATAATCTCTGAAATATAGGGCCGGAACGTATCCTGCAGCAAAACCCCCAGATACATGGGAATAATCTCCTGCAGCGTAGCCTTACTCTCCGGTGTCAGTCTGGCGCTGTTATAACGAAACAGCACATCCGAAGAAAAGGTGATGGTCCCTGTCTGAGCATCCACCTTCATAGACGAATTGTCAAACCGCTTCTGCAGTTCTCCGATAATATCTGTCCGGATCCCCACAATATCCCGCAGCTCACTTCTGGTGGAATCCAGTTCCGCCTGTGCCTCATCAATCCGCTGATAAGCCGCTGCCAGCTCGTCCTCTGTCATCGTGGCCTTTGCATAGGCTTCCTCCAGCTCCTTCATGGAGTTCAAAAGCTCCAGCTCTGAGGCTTCCAGTTCCTGCCGCGTAGTATCCAGCTGCAGCCGGGCCTCTTCCAGATCCGTCCTTTTTTGTTTGTAGACAAACAGAGTAATGGCAATCAGCAGAATAAAGATCAGCAAAAGCGCAGCCATCATATCTGAATAGGACTGCCAGTAGCCCGGCTCTTCAAATATCTCTTTTCTTCTATTTCTCATACATATCCCTCATCTGTCCCAGTGTATACAGCTCATTACCGATTCTTTCGCAGGTATCGGAAAGCGTATCCTCCACCTTTTTCTGCCGGTCCACAGTATGTGCCAGTACTTCATTCAGCGTATTGCAGGATTCCAGCATCTTCTGCATCCGTTCCGTTAACTGCCGCATCTCCTCTGTGCAGCTTCCCTGCGCCTCACAGGACTGCTCCAGGCTTCTTCCCAGCTTTCCGAACTCTGTCCCCATTGTTTCCGACATACATGTCATAAACTGACGGACAATCTGCTCCACACCGTCAAGCTGTGCCTGCGCATTGCCCTGCATCAGCTCCTGTATTTTCCGAAGGGAGCCTGCTATATTGGCCTGATACAGCAGCATGCTGCTCATGGCTTCCTGTTTCGTATGTACCTTAGGCTGCACATATTCATGAAAAGCATCCAGAAACCGGTCCAGCTTATCATAGGCATCCGCCATCAGGCTGCGGTATACAAAAGAAAAAATCAGGGAAAAGAAAATACCGTACACGGATGTATGGAAAGCCACTTTCATACCGTCCAGCAGCGGTGCAATATTTTCCGAAATGGTAAAAATATCATTTCCCGAAAAAGAACTCAGGCCCAGCGACAGGCCCAGAAAAGTTCCCAGAATACCAAGTCCTGTCATAGCGCCCGAAATATTCGTATTAAACCATGTCCTGCCCACCTGATTCACCAGGGCTTCATTTATATAGGTCTCCACCGGGCAGGCATCTGTCACATTCCCTTTTTTGTCGGTATGTACGCTTACATGCTTCTGATACATGGCAAACCTGCGGTTTAAAACGGAATTGGAAAAGGGCTCCGGCTTCTTCCGATACTCCGGCCACAGATTTTTCCGATCCGGTTCAAACTGACGCTCCATCTCCCCTGCTGCCCGCACCAGCGCCCCGGTCAGAGAGTTCAGACGGATAAAGCTGATAATGGAAAACAGAAACAGAATACCGATGATGACCAGAAAAGACACATTGATCACCAGATTTTCAGTCAGTACCACCTCTTCGGCAAACACCCCATTGATATCCAGGATAAAGCCAAAGGTCAGGATATAGACAATTATCAACAGAATATACCATTTGTTTCTCATAAAAACCTCCTCTTTAGAAAAAAGAGTGGAACACATTCCACTCTTTTTTGTTCTTTGCCTGATTCTGTTTCAGTATACCACCCAATGAATGCAAAAGCAAGACTTCCCAGAATCTCCCGGATCAGCCCAGGAATTTCTGCAGCACCCGCATACACTCGCCGATGTCCAGCGGCTTTGGAATATGGGCATTCATACCGCATTCCAGACAGTGTTCCGCATCATCGGAAAAAGCATCCGCTGTCATGGCAATGATCGGCAGCGTATGATCCGGACGCTCCAGAGCCCGGATCGCCTTTGTGGCATCATATCCGTTCATAACCGGCATACGAATGTCCATCAGAACGGCATCATAATAGCCCACTTCGGATTTCCGGAACATATCCACACAGATCTGTCCGTTTTCTGCACGTTCCAGCAGCATACCGGTAATGGAAAGAATCTCATAAGCCACTTCCCAGTTGATGTCCATATCTTCTGCCAGAAGAATATGCTTTCCGGTAAAATCCACCTCTTCTTCTTTTTCTTCTGTCTGAGCATCATACCCTTCCACATATTGTTTCAGACGTTCATACAGGGTGGACTTAAAGAGCGGTTTGGAAATAAATCCCTCGATTTCCGGCGCCACATCTTCTCCCAGTTCATTCCAGTCATAAGCCGAAATCAGGAAAATCGGGACACTTCTGCCCACCCGCTTACGGATCTCCCGGATGGTCTCAATGCCGTCCATATTGGGCATCTTCCAGTCTACCAGTACAAACCGGTAATCCTCTCCTTTGTTATGACGCTCTTCGATCATCTTGACCGCATCCCGGCCGTCCAGCGTCCACTCCGCATGGACCCCCAGCTCTTCCAGATTGGAAACCGCACTCAGGCACAGCCATTCATTGTCATCCACCACCAGAATATTCCAATCGGGCAGACTCATTTCCATTTCACTCTCATCCGCCTTTTTCAGATCCAGTGTCACATGGAAGGTACTGCCCTTTCCAAGCTCACTTTTCAGATCAATGGTGCCGCCCATCAGCTCAATGATTTTTTTCGTGATAGAAGTTCCCAGACCGGCTCCCACAATGTGACGCACTTCGTCGGTTTCTTCTCTGGAAAAAGTATCCCATATCTTTTTCTGAAATTCCTCCGACATACCGATGCCGGTATCTTCCACTGCAAAATGGTTACGGATATATTCCTCCCCTTTGGGAGATGCTTCCTGAAATACATGCACATCCACCCGTCCGCCTTCCGGGGTAAATTTCACTGCATTGGTCAGCAGATTGATCAGTACCTGATTCAGACGCACCGTATCACAGTATACATTTTCTGTGGTGATTTTCTGGATATAAATATCAAACTGCTGTGCCCTGGCTTTGACCTGCAGCTGTATGATGTTCACGATATCATCCATGACTTCCCGCAGAGACATAGGGACCTCGTTCAGTGTCATCTTGCCGCTTTCAATCTTGGACATATCCAGCACATCGTTAATCAGTCCCAGCAGATGCTTACTGGAGAGCGCCACCTTATGCAGGCAGTCCTCCACCCTGATTTTATCATCAATATTCCTCTGGGCAATTTCCGTCATACCAATGATGGCATTCATCGGGGAACGGATGTCATGGCTCATACTGGAAAGAAATTCGCTCTTTGCCATATTGGCATGCACTGCCTCTTCCACGGCCTGATCCAGATCCCTGATCTGCTGTTTGGACAGCCGGTAATAAATGACGAAGATCACCGACATCACCAGCAGGATCATTCCCACAGAACATATCATCACCAGGGTACGAAGGGAATCCAGGCTGGAAACCGACTCTTCCATATAGCCGTTTGGCATGGCTGAAATCAGATACCAGGAAGTGTTTTCCGAAAGGGGCAGACAGTATACATGTCTCTGCTCTCCCCCCATCGAAACGATTGTAGAATACACACTCCGGTTCTGCATGGCCTCCCGCAGCTCACTGACATATTCTTCCGCCTCTTTGCCTTCAAATGCCTCAAATTCTTCCTTAATCCGTGAAAAATAGTTTTCCCGGAATGCACCTGCGCTTCGGACCACAAAATTTCCTTCACTGTCTATAATATGCGAATACACCATCGCATCATCTTCATTCAGGAAAAGCACAGAACTCAGATAGTCCATCGGCAGTCCGGCAACCAGAGCAACACTTTTATGCTGATTCTGCATGGGATAGGCAGCCTGTACTCCCAGAAGCAGGATTTTTCCCCCATCCGGTGTTCTTCCTTCTTCCACCAGCACACCATCCCGCTCAAGAGAGCCCAGCACATCGCCGTCGTTCACAATCTCCAGATCCTCTCCATAGATCTTTTCGATCTTACCGTCTGCAGCATACAGTCCCAGCCAGGAAAAGCTGCGGATCTCGGCACTCATCTTCAGCTCTTCCAACATGTCGGCACTGTACTTAGCCTCTTCCGGAGGAGTACGCATGATGATGCCCTCCACCTGTCCCAGACGCAGCGTAATCACCACTTCAAATTTCTGTTTGATCTGTCTGCTCATCTCAGCCATATATTTGTCACTGATTTCCGTAACGGTCTGTTTTGTCTGATGAGTCATAAACGAAGTCAGAAAAGCAAACACCACAACGCACACAACCACAACAGTCACAACACTGCCTCTGAAAAAGTTATTTATCCTTTTATTCATTCTTTTCGCTCCAATGTATTAGCGTCATGCAAAAATTCTATACCATATATTTTTTGATACAGGCAGCGATCTCATTCTGAACGGGAAGGATCCTGGCCAGAATCGGTCTTGCCTCTTCGATCTGCCCCTTCCGGAGCAGATTCACGACTTCCGTATAAGCCTCATATACCGGAGTGATGGACAGATTGCCGGCCGTTCCCTTAATGGCATGGGCTTTTTCAATCGCCCCTTCACACTCCGCTGCGTCAAAATCCGGCTGTACATACTGGGACTCAATGGATTTGACAAAAGATCCCAGCAGCCTTGTATAAAGTTTCTCATTGTTGTTAATCCGTTTCAGCCCTCCGTCTACATCCACACCCAGGGCCTTTAATTCTTCAAATAAACCCATTTGAAAACACTCTCCTTTTCATCTTATTTCCATAGTTCCATCCTGCAGGAAACCCCTTCCTGCCCATTCTCATACGCAGAAAGACACAGGAGCTTCCGTCCCTGTGTCATGATTTATCTGCTTCAGTATTTTCCGAAATCATCTCCCAGAGATATCACCTGTTCATTTGCAGCAGATGCCGAAGAGTAAGCGTAGGAATCACTCTTATAAGAGGAAGAAGAATAGGAACTGCCTGCTCCCAGATTATAGATCGCAAGCATTTCACGCATTCTGGATGCCTGATTGGACAACTCTTCGCTGGCTGCCGCACACTGCTGGCTGGTAGCGGAATTGGTCTGTACCACCTGAGATACCTGAGAGATCGCCTGCTCAATCTGAGCTACCGCAGTTGCCTGATAATTAGAGGATTCTGCGATACCATTGATAATCATTTCACTGTCCTGTACTCTCTTGGTAATTGCTTCCATAGATTTTACGGTTTCATCCGCAATTTTGGTACCGGCATTGACCTTTTCAATGGAATCTTCGATCAGCTCTGCCGTTTCTGCTGCTGCAGAAGCGCTCTTTGCCGCCAGACTTCTGACTTCCTCTGCCACTACGGCAAACCCTTTTCCGGCCTCTCCTGCCCTTGCTGCCTCCACTGCCGCATTCAATGCCAGGATATTGGTCTGGAATGCAATATCATCAATGACCTTGATAATCTTGGAAATGCTTTCCGATGATTTGTTGATGCTCTGCATTGCCTCCATCATATTCTGCATCTGGCCATTCCCCTGCTGTACATCCGAAATAGCCTGTGCCACCAGCCCGGCTGCCTGATTGGCTTCTTCCGCATTCTGTTTTGTCTTTTCCGCAATCTCATCAATGGATGCCGTAATCTCTTCAATGGCGCTTGCCTGCTGTGTGGAACCCTGTGCCAGTGCCTGGCTTGCACTTGCCACCTGAGAAGAGCTGACTGTTACCTGAGAACCGGCATCACTGATATTGGTCAGGGCATTTAAGTTATCCTCCACCAGCTTTTTCAGGGAATTGCCCAGCAAATCTTCCGAAGATTTGGGATTGACCTGTACTGTCAGGTTCCCGTTGGACACCGCCTCTGCAATCTCGGCCTGATACTTGATATTTTCAATCACACTGTTGTATTCATCCACCAGTACGCCAAACTCATCGTTGTTGTACTTAACCAGATTAATGTTGACATGGCCCAGAGCAATTTCTTTGGCAGCATCGGAAAGCTGCTTCACCGACTTCTCAATGGTCTTGATCAGCCCCAATGCAATCACTACCGTAACCACTACCGAAACAACGGCAAAAACAGCCGTGGCAATTGTGGAAAGATTGGTAAAAATCTCTTTTTCTTTTTCATTTGTAATGGATGTCGCCCATTTGGTAGTCAGATCGCCGATCAGGATATTGATCACCGTAATCGCAATCGGCACCAGAAAACCCAGAATCATCTTTGTTTTCATTTTCATATTTTTCATGTGTTTCTCCCCCTTACTCTTCTTCTAATATCATATCATTGGCCTGTTCCATAACCGTCAGGTCCTCATCATTCAGCAGCTTATCCGGATCCAGCAGAAGCTTCACCGCATTCCCCACCTTACCGATTCCGTATACATATTTGTGATGGGATTTATCGGCACGGCCAATATTGGGCGGAGGCAGTATATTTTCTTCTTTGATTTCCACCACCTCAGCAATTTTCTCCACGATCAGCCCTACCATCATGGATTTCACATTGATTACGATAATGCAGGTCCTGTCATTGTATTCAAAAGGTTCCTGCTTGAAACGCAGACGGACATCCACTACCGGGATCACCTTTCCTCTCAGATTGATCAGACCCTTGATATAATCCTCTGTCTCCGGTATCGCCGTAATCGTCTGAAACTGGATAATCTCATTGACATACTGAATCTCCAGCCCGAAATACTCATTTCCGGATTTAAAGGTCATATACTTGCCTTTTTGCGTATCATGCTCATTTGAAGCGGCCTGTTCTTCCTGTCTCTTCAATTCGCTCATTTCACTCATATGTTCCTGTTCCTTTCTGCTATTTTATTCGATCAGCCCGCCGGCATCCAAGATCAGTGCAATACTGCCGTCACCAAGCTGTGTACAGCCGGACAGGCCTTTGACCTTTTTGATATAGGAGGGAATCGGTTTGACCACGATCTCCTGTTCCCCGATCAGTTTATCCACCAACAGGCATACCTTCTTATCCTCTACTTCCAGAATCAGCATAACGCCGTCCTCCACTGACTCCTGATACTCTGTCAGGCCGTACCATCTGCCCAGCCGCAGCACCGGATAACATTCGCCCCGTATCATGATGTATTCCTCTCCGTCAGGCTCGTGAATCATCATTTCTTCCTTTACACGGACAAATTCCTTAATCATACCGGTCTCCATGACAAAGGAGGAATTTCCGGTTTCCATCACAATCCCGTCGATAATGGCAAGCGTCAGCGGAATCTTCAGGCTCATAATACTGCCCAGGCCCGGTGTGCTTTCAATATCCAGTGTACCGCCGATTGCCTGTATGTTCTGCACCACTACGTCCATGCCCACGCCGCGGCCGGAATATTCGGTAATCTGTTCGTTGGTGGAAAAGCCCGGATAAGTAATAAACTGGTATACTTCCTTATCGGAATAAGCGCTGTCAGGCTTGCCTTCATCCAGCAGTCCCTGCTTTCTGGCTTTTGCCAGTATTTTATTTCGATCCAGCCCCTGGCCGTTGTCCTCCACGCTGATCCAGACCTTGCCGGCTTCCGTCCTGGCAGAAAGCGTTACCTTGCCCTTATCAGGCTTGCCGCTTTCTATCCTCTCTTCATTGGTTTCGATCCCATGATCCACCGCATTTCTCACCAGATGCATCAACGGGTCGGAAATGTGCTCAATGATGTTCTTATCCACCTCGGTCTGTTCTCCGACCATTACAAATTCAATGTCCTTACCCAGCTTCCGGGATACATCAAATACGATCCGGTTCATCTTCTGGAACGTATTGGTTAACGGCACCATACGCATGGACATAATCACATTCTGTAAATCTGTGGAAATCTTCGAAAGCTGTGCTGCCGCTTTGTTAAAGTTGTCAAGGTTCAGGCCCGGCACTTTTAAATCCGGATTCTGCAGTACAACCGACTCTGAGATGACCAGCTCTCCGATCAGTTCCATCAACTGATCCATCTTGCTTACATTCACGCCGATAAAGGATGCCTTCTCCCCTTTGGGCTTATCTTTGGCCAGCTTTTTCTGCTTGCCCGGTTCTCTGGATTTGATGACAAAGTCACCGGGCGCAATGGCCGGTTTCGCGGGTTTGGACGGCTGTGCGCTTTCTTCCGCCGAAACATCCTCAATCCGCGCTTCGATGTCTTCCACGCTGGACTCCAGGTCAATCTGCAACGGATCATCGGCTTCCCCGAAATCAAATCCCTGCAGGAACTCTTCTGCTTTGCACTCAAAAATATCCACCTTTTCGATGTCATAACCCACACCGATAATTTTGCGCACTTCTTCTTCACTGCACTGAGCCTGCAGCAAAATCCGGAAACCATCTTTCAGAATGATGGCTGCGCTTTCCGCATCCGAAATAATATCCTCCGGAGAATACAGCAGGTCTTCCGCCACTTCCTTCAAAGCATATACCGCTTTGTACGCATGCACGTTTGCCATTTCCGTTTCCGGGAAAAAGTGAATATATATTTTGTAAAAACGGCTGGCACTGGTGGCAACCGGTGCTATATAGAACTGTTTCGGTGCTACATAGACATTCTCCGGCGGCGGCTCCACACCCTTTTCTTTCCCGCCGCTCTTAAGCTGCTCCAGAAAACGGTCCAGATCCGCTATAATCTCCCCCGGTTCTCCGTCCGGCGAATCGCCTCCACGTATCTTTTCCATCTCATTGGAAATAAAATCCTCCACCCTCAGTACATGCGCCACCAGATCCACATGGGGCACATGCTCCGGATGAGATTCCCTCAAATAATAGAATACATCCTCCAGCTTATGCGATATCGCCGTTATGTTGTCGAACATCATGATACCGGATGAGCCTTTGATGGTATGCATGGTTCTGAATATTTCATTGATGCTGTCCTCGTCAAAGCATTCCGCATCTTTCTGTTCCAGAACCATCTCCTGGAGCTGCTCCAGAAGCTGTTCATTTTCAAACAGATACATGTCAAGCATGCCTTCCGTACTAAATTCCTCAGCCATACATTCTCCTTTCCTGCATATTCCAATCTATATTCTTTTGTCTCAGATCAGGCCCAGCTTTTTCAGCGCCTGCTCAAACCGCCCCTGATCAATCGGCTTACCGGAATAGATCGTGCAGCCCAGTTCAAACGCCATTTTCACATTTCTCTCCTCATTCAGCGCCGTTGTCATAATGACTTTAACCGCCTGATCCTCAGGAATATTCCGGTCCTTTTCCAGGTTGCGGATCCCCATAAGCGCCTGATACCCGTCCATAACCGGCATCATAATATCAAGACATACCAGATCATACGGTTCCTCATCCTCCAAAGCCATCATAAATGCGTCAACCGCTTCCATACCGTCCACAGTTGCATCACATTCGCCATACTTTGACAGGAAATTCACCATAAACTTCCTTGTCGCAAAATCATCTTCCGCCAATAAAATCTTCATGTCCTCTCTCCTTTACATTTTATTCAACAACGCATAGGTTCTTCCTGCGATCTGTGTCAATTTCTCCTGATACTCCACGGCTCCCAGATCATAGGCCACCTTTGGCATACCATATACCACACAGGTGGATTCGTCCTGGCCAATGGTCCTGGCGCCCGCTTTTCTCATCGCCAGCAGCCCTTTGGCTCCGTCCCCGCCCATGCCGGTGAGAATGATTCCCACCGCGTCGGAACCGGCATTTTTAGCCACCGATTCAAACAGCACATCCACAGACGGACAGTGCCCGTTGACTCTGGGCCCCCGTTTGCACTCCACCTGATAGCCGCCGTTTACCTTTACGAGCCGCATGTGCTGGTCACCGCCCGGTGCAATCAGCATATGGCCCGGCAGCACCCGGTCCCCTGTCTGCGCCTCTTTGACCTGTATCCGGCACTGATCATTCAGTCTTTTGGCATACATGGAAGTAAAACCGGGCGGCATATGCTGCACCACCACGATTCCCGGAATATCCGTTCCATACTCTTTGGCAACCGCAAAAATCGCTTCCGTACCCCCTGTGGAAGCACCGATTGCCACAATCAGATTGCTCCGCTTTGTAGAGAGGCGCTGCCCGTGCTGCTCCTGCTCCATTACCTTTCGTTTGATATTGCTGATCCTGGCTGTGGAGGCAATCTTAATCTTTACCAGCAGTTCATTGCGGATAAAATCCTCCAGCTGTGCCCTGCTGGATACCGCCGGCTTGGCTACAAAGTCCACGGCCCCCGCGTTCAGGGCATCGAACACCTTATCGCTCAATGAGCTGATCACCACCACCGGAAGCGGGTACTGGGGCATCAGTTTCCGCAAAAACTCGATCCCGCTCATCCTCGGCAGCTCCACATCCAATGTCATAACATCCGGTTTCTTTGCCAGTATGGCATCTCTGGCCTCAAAGGGATCTCTGGCAGTCCCAACCACCTGGATCGCCGGGTCCCTGCTCAGATTCTGCACCAGCAGTTCCCGGAATACAATGGAATCTTCTACAATTAATACTTTAATTGGCTGCATACATTACCCATTCCCTTCCCTTTTTCTGAATATGGACGGCTGAATGATCTGGAACGGCGTACTGCTCCGGTCCAGTGTCTCGGTCGTCCCTATGAAAAAATACCCGCCTGGCTCCAGTACATCGTATACTTTCTGCACCAACTCCCGCTTTGTATTCTCATCAAAATATATCATAACATTACGTAAAAAAACAGTATGCATTTTCTTTTTAAACGGAAAGGGATTCATCAGATTAAACTGGCGGAATATCACTTCTCTTTTCAATTCCTCCGTCACCTGATACTGTCCCGTACCCAAAGCCCTGAAAAAATGCCTTTTCCACTGCTCCGGAAGATTTTTCAACTGTTCTTCATTGTAAATCCCTGCCATCGCCTGCTGCAGCACCTTTGTGGATAAATCCGTAGCCAGCAGTTTTTTGTCCCACTGGTTCCTCTCCAATCCGAAAAAATCAGCCATTACCATAGCAATCATATATGGCTCCTCTCCGGAAGAGGCGGCGCCGCACCAGACCCTCAGGTCTTTTTTTGCACTTTCTCTATGTTTCAGCCAGGGCAGCACCACATTTTTGAAATATTCAAAATGTTCAAATTCCCGCATGAAATATGTATGATTGGTGGTCAGTACATTGACCAGCATTTTCTCCAGCCTGCCGGATTTGTCCTGCTCCACCGCATTCATAAAAGCATCAAAACTCTGGAATCCTTCTGCCTTAATACGGTTTTCCAGCCTGCCATTGATAATCACCTTTTTCTGATGCATGTCAATGCCATAGCGCTGCTTCATATGGGCTGCAATCCGTAAAAATTCCTCCTCTGAAATCAACCAATACTCCTCCCCTCAAAACCTCAGCATAACTGGCGCAGTATCTTACGGCAGATCGAAAAAATATCCGGATTGAACTTACTGCCCGCCTCCCTGCTCATGGCCTCCAGAGCCTCCTCTTTGCCAAGGCCGCCTTCACCGGTTAAACTGCTGTATGCTGCCGCAATGGATACAATCTGTGCCGACAGCGGAATCTGCTCTCCTGCCAGCCCCTCCGGATATCCGCTTCCGTCATAATTTTCATGATGATAATTTGCGATCTCAATAGATGTACTGATAAAATCATTGTAATCATTGCTGACATGCAGATCCCGCAGAAGCCTGGCGCCGATCTCCGCATGCGCCATAATCTCCTCCCGCTCTTCCGGTGTCAAATCCGTCCGCTTCCGCAAAATTTCCATCGGCACCCCTATATTACCGATGTCGCAAAGCGGCGCCGCCAATTCTATCGTATCCACATAAGTGTCCGAAATCTTATTTTCAAACAGAGGGGAAAGCTGCATCCCCTGCGCCAGAATCCTGCAGTTTTTCCCCAGTCGTTCCATATGTTCTTTTTCATAGGCAGAGTTATTTGCCGCAATCCCTGCCAGGGCATACAGGATGCTCTTTTTTTCCTGTTCCATCTGATGCAGCTGCTCACTGACAGAAATCTGAAGCCGCCTGTTCATCTCCATCAGATCCCGCT
Source organism: uncultured Clostridia bacterium (assembly GCA_947385955.1). Lineage (GTDB taxonomy): Bacteria > Bacillota > Clostridia > Lachnospirales > Lachnospiraceae > VSOB01. The sequence goes on along the minus strand of CANDNA010000010.1, from coordinate 39,349 downwards.
TCGCCACATGCAGATTCAGATGCACACCCACCCTCGCCTGCACCACTTCCGGAATAAAGGGTTTGGTAATATAATCCTCACCGCCCAGGGAAAGGCCCTCTACAATATCCATCGGATCATCATATGCCGAAATAAAGATAACGGGAATCTCTTTTGTTTCTTCTTTTCCTTTCAAAGTCCTGCACAGTGTATAACCGTCCATACCCGGCATGGAAATGTCGCTCAGAACAAGCTGCGGATGCTCCAATGCCACCATCTCAAGCGCCTGTTCCCCGCTTTCCGCCAGAACAGGTACACAACCCATACTCTGTATAATCTCCTCCAGTACCAGCCGGTTTGTCTCCACATCATCCACAATCAGTATCTTTTCCTGCCCCAGTCTCCTGTCCCGCTTAAACATATCCACACCTTCTTTTTCTGTTCTTTATGGCTGTGCCTCCAGCAGCGCTTCCAGCTCCCGGAACTCTGCCGCTGTTTTATCATAATTTTCTTTCTGTATTGCCATTTTGAGCCTGAGTGCCTTGCGGCTCACTTCCCGCGGCGCCCCTTCCATCAACTGCCGGACAGTCTCCATAAACATCTCTGCCTTTTCCCAGTTTTCCATTTCCACACAGAGAATCAGCTTGGAAAGATTCCGCCTCAGGGTTTTGAGATTTTCCGGCGTGCCGTAGGTTTTTACTTCTTCCTCTTCTTTGCTGCTTCCAGCAGAAGGATACTGTAACAGAGAAGCCTTTGTATCATTGATCTGGGACATGGTAGTTTCATCTTCTTCGCATACCCCGGCCCAGATAGAAAAGGAAAATGTACTTCCCCGGTTTTTCTCACTTTCCACTTCAATGGTCCCGCCCATCAGCTCCACAAGCTGTTTGCAGATATTCAGCCCCAGGCCCGTTCCTCCGTATTTTCTGGAGATAGAAGCATCCACCTGGGAAAAACTCCGGAACAGCTTATCACGGTCTGCCTTCTCCACGCCGATCCCCGTATCCTTGACAATAAAAAACAGTTCCATCCGGTCATTGACCCGCGCGGTTCTGATCACTTCCACGGTAATCTTGCCTACGGAAGTAAATTTCAGCGCATTGGACAGCAGATTGTTCAGTATCTGTACGATGCGCAGCTCATCTCCGATGATATATTCCGGCACCTGGGGAGATACCGTCATAAAAAAGCCCAGGCCTTTTTCCGTGATTTTATTCAAATGATGGGATTTCACATAATCCAGCATATTCCTGAAATGGAATCTGCGGGGTTCCAGTGTGAATTTCCCGGCCTCCAGCTTGGAAAAATCCAGAATATTATTGATAATCTTATTCATATCGCCGCAGCAGCGTTCAATCAGCCGCAGCGCCTTCAATGTATGTTCCTCTTTCACATCATCCATCAGTTCCCGGACATTGCCCAGTATTCCGTTTACCGGTGTCCGCAGTTCATGGGTCACATTGGCCACAAACTCTGATTTCACCTTCAGCGCCTGCCTGGCCTCCTCCCTGACCTGCTCTACCTCCCGGCTGAGAAACTCCTTTTCCAGAATGTCATTGGCCATACATATGTACTGATCCTGTTTTTCCCCCACAGTCATAATGCGGGCCTCTACCGGGAAACAGGTCAGATTACTGCGGTATGCCACCAGATTCTGGGGTGTATGTCCAAAAGGGTATTCTGTCCGGAATCCACCTTCAGACGTCTGAAATGTATTGGGAAATACATCATAAATATACTTGCCGCACAATGCCTCTCCATATTCCAGCTTTTTTTTCGCGGCAGCATTTGCATAGGAAATCTCCCCCGATGCGCCGAACACAAACATCATTTCCAGCGCTTCTTCTATCGGGAATATGGAATCTTCCCCTTGATTCATAACCATTCCTCCCATAACATAGAAAAAAGGGCAGTAAAAATAAAGAACTTTTCACTGCCTGTTATCTGTTTCAAAGGGATTATTTGAACTCAAACATTTTGATAACTTCCACAATATTAAAAAAATCTTCTTTGGCAAGTTCAAAGCACTCAAGTACATCCGGCGAAAACTGTCCGCACTCACCGTTTAAAATCATATCATATGCAGTATCATTTACAAAGGGCTTCTTGTACACTCTCGGACTTACCAGTGCATCATAAACATCCGCAACGGCAACAATCTGTGCACTGATCGGAATTGCATCTCCTTCCAGATGATCCGGATATCCGTTCCCGTCCCATCTCTCGTGATGATAACGGCAGATCTCGTAACAGTAACGGTAAAATTCACTGGCCTGATTTTTATAAGATCTCTCCAGTATACTGCAGCCAATGGTAGTATGCGTTTTAATCACATCAAACTCTTCTTCTGTCAGCTTGCCCGGTTTCAGCAATATCGCATCGGGAATCCCGATTTTGCCAATATCATGCAGAACCGATGCCCTCGCAATCATATCAATCTTGGATTGGGTCAGGCCATACTTGGGAAAATATCTCATCATATATTTCAGCAGGATCCTTGTAAAGTACTTGATCCGCCTGGTATGCTCTCCGGTTTCCGCACTTCTGAACTCCACCACGGAACTGAGCGCATCTATCATAAATTCGTTGGTTTCCCGAATCTCCTTGACCTGTGCCCGGATCTCTGCTTCCTGCTCCTGCAGGCGCCTTTCCATATTGAATCTGCTCTGATACAGCTCAATGATATTTTTGCTTCTTCTTTTTACGATATGGGGATAAAAAGGTTTATGTATCACATCGGCCACGCCGTAGGAATATGCCTGATCGTCTGTATCCAGCTCATCCTCACTGGTAATCAGAATCACCGGTATGGACTGCAGCAGATTGTTCTTATGCATATAGTCCAATACGCTGAAACCATCCATCACAGGCATAACCACATCCAGTAAAACCAGTACGATATTGTTATGGCTTTCCATCTGTAAAATCGCATCCTGCCCGTTGGCCGCCTCAAGCAGCACATATTCTTCCCTGGCATCTCTGAACATCTCGTTCAGTATCTCTCTGTTTACCTCTTCATCGTCAACAATTAATATCTGCTGTCTATTCATCTCTTCTCCCGAACCATTTCTTACTACATTTTTCATTTTTATCCTTTACTAACATAACACTTTCCAGACCAAATTGTCAATAATATCAATACAATTAGGCCGAGAAAATGTTACCAGTACGGCCGTCCGTACCATGCGGAAAAAGCCCTGAAAACACTGGGTTTAAGGGCTTTTTTGTACAAAATAAATACTTTCCTGTATGGGCCGGATGCTCCTTTCTTTTGTAGATAAGCCGATTTACATAAATCATTTGTTTCCTGTGACCTACAAAAGATATTAGAAGTTCTTGGGACTTCTTATATCTGTAGTCTGGAACAGGAAATCAATCATTTATGTAAATTGACAAATACCCAAAGAATAACTACTTCCCCAATTCTGCACAACAAAAAAACGCTTTCCGTACCATCCTCAGGTACTTCCAGCGCTTCCGGGTTGGGCTGTATGATACAGTCGCAGCGTGTAGGGGAATCGAACCCCTGATTCCGCCGTGAGAGGGCGGCGTCTTAACCTCTTGACCAACACGCCATATTTAACACTTGCTTATCTTATTATACTTTTGCAGAAAAAGCAAGTGTTTTTTTCAAATTTTTTCAAATTTTTAATCAGATCACCAGATCGAACAGACTGATCTGATTGGACTCCGGCAGATTCCCCAGAAGGTGCAGGCTGTCCATCAGATCTGTTATGGTCTTGGACACTCTGGTCCGTTCCCGGAAATCCTCTTTGGACAAAAACGGCCCATCCTTTGCCGCTTCCACAATGGCATCCGCCGCTTTCTCCCCCAGTCCGTCAATGCTGCTCAGGGAAGGCATCAGCTTCCCTTCCGTAATCCGGAAGGTCCTGGAATTGGCTGTAAAGATATCAATGGGCACAAAGGTAAAGCCGCGTACATACATTTCCTGCACCACCTTCATATCCTTATAGGAGTCCTGCTCTTTCTTGCTGAGAGTATCATTTCTGCGCCGGTAATCTGCCATCACACGTTCCAGATGCTCCTGTCCCTGGCACATCAGTTCATAGGAAAACGCCGATGCCCGGATGCTGAAATAAGACGCATAATAAGCCAGGGGATAGTTGATCTTACAATAAGCGATCCGCCACGCCATCATCACATAGGCTGCCGCATGGGCTTTGGGAAACATATATTTGATCTTTTTACAGGACCAGATATACCAGTCCGGCACTCCCGCTTCCACCATAGCCTCTTCCATTTCCGGCTGCAGCCCTTTTCCTTTTCTGACCGATTCCATAATCTTAAAGGAAAGACTGCTTTCCACTCCCATACCGATCAGATAGACCATAATATCATCCCTGGTGCAGATGGCCGTGGAAATGGTAGCCTTACCTTCCTCGATCAATGTCTGGGCATTTCCCAGCCATACATCGGTTCCGTGAGCCAGCCCGGCAATCCGGACCAGATCGGAAAAGGAAGTAGGCTTCGTATCCAGAAGCATCTGCATGGCAAACTCCGTACCAAATTCCGGTATCCCCAGAGAACCCAGACGGCATCCGCCGATCTGGTCCGGTGTGATGCCCAGAGCCTCCGTGCTCTGGAACAATGTCATAACCTGCCTGTCATCCAGCGGGATTTTCACCGGATCGATACCGGTCAGATCCTGCAGCATACGGATCATAGTCGGATCATCATGTCCCAGAATATCCAGCTTTAACAGGTTATGATCAATGGAATGATAATCGAAATGTGTGGTCACAATATCCGTTGTCATATCGTTTGCCGGATGCTGTACCGGTGTAAAGGAATTGATATCCTCTCCCAGAGGCAGCACAATAATGCCGCCCGGATGCTGTCCCGTGCTGCGCCTGATGCCGGTGCAGCCCGTAACGATCCGGTTGATCTCACAGTTCCGTTTCCGCACGCCCCGTTCTTCATAGTACCGCTTCACATACCCATAGGCGGTCTTGTCCGCCAGCGTGCCGATGGTTCCGGCCCGATAGGTCTGCCCGGCCCCAAAGATCACTTCTGTGTATTTATGAGCCTTACTCTGATATTCCCCGGAAAAATTCAAATCGATATCCGGCTCCTTATCTCCCTTAAACCCCAGAAATGTCTCAAAGGGAATATCAAAACCGTCCTTTTTCAGCGGTTTCCCGCATACGGGACAGAGCTTATCCGGCATATCACAGCCGGCCCGGCCCGCATACTGCTTCACCTCATCGGAAGTAAAGTCATTGTAATAGCAGTTGGTACAGTAATAATGAGGGCTTAAGGGATTCACTTCCGTAATCCCTGACATGGTGGCCACAAAGGAGGAACCCACACTGCCTCTTGATCCCACCAGATAACCGTCCTCCACCGACTTCCAGACCAGTTTCTGGGCTATAATATACATCACGGCAAACCCGTTGCTGATGATGGAATGCAGTTCCTTTTCCAGCCGTTCCCGTACAATGTCCGGCAGCGGATCTCCATACATTTCATGGGCTTTTTTATAGCAGATATCCGTTAATGTCTTATCACTGTCCGGGATAACCGGCGGACATTTATCCGGCCGTACCGGTGAAATGGTCTCAATCTGATCCGCAATCAGATTGGTATTGGTCACCACCACTTCATACGCCTTGTCGCTGCCCAGATAGGAAAATTCCTCCAGCATCTCTTCCGTCGTCCGAAGGTAGAGAGGGGCCTGATTGTCCGCATCCCCAAAGCCCTTGCAGGCCATGATAATACGCCGGTATACCTCATCGCCCGGATCCAGGAAATGCACATCACAGGTGGCAGCCACCGGCTTGTGGAACTGTTCCCCCAGCTCCACAATTTTTTTATTGATGTTCTGGATATCCTCCACACAGTGGATGTTTTCCACCCGGTCCGAATCAATCATAAATCCATTGTTTCCCAAAGGCTGGATTTCCAGATAATCATAAAAATTCACAATACGGGCGATGTCTCTCTCCGGCCTGCCGTCCAGAAGCGCCCGGTACAGTTCCCCTGCTTCACAGGCGCTCCCCAGCAAAATCCCTTCCCTGTGCTTTAAAAACAGGCTTTTGGGAATCCGGGGACGCTTACTGAAATACGTCAGATGGGACTCCGATACCATTGTATAGAGATTTACTCTCCCCACATCATTCCTGGCCAGCATAATGGCATGATAAGTCGGCATCCGCTTTACCGTATCCGGGCTGCTGGCGCACATGGCATTGATATCCGCCAGCTTCTGCACCCCCGCTTTCTGCAGCATGGGCAGAAATTTCAGAAAGATTTCCGCCGTTGCCTCCGCATCGTCCACTGCCCTGTGATGGTTCTCCAGAGAGACTCCCAGCTTCTTTGCCACCGCATCCAGAGTATGTTTGGCCTGCTCCGGCAGTAAAAGCCGGGCGATGCCTACCGTATCCACACTGGTAAAGACGCAGTCAAGTCCCTGTCTTCCCGCATTTTCCATTACAAAGCTCATATCAAAGGCCGCGTTATGTGCCACCAGCACACATCCTTCGCAAAAAGACAGAAACTTTGGCAATACAGTCTCTATCGGCGGCGCATCCATCACATCCTCATCCCGGATACCGGTAAGCTGCTCTATGCGGAAAGGAATCGGCACTCCCGGATTGACAAAGGTGGAAAACCGGTCTGTGATCTCCCCGCGGGATACTTTCACCGCCCCGATTTCAATGATCTGATTTTGTACCGGGGAAAATCCGGTGGTCTCCAGGTCAAATACCACATAGCTTCCATCCAGTTCCTGGCTGCCGCCGTTTGTCACCACCTCTTTCAGATCATCTACCAGATAGGCTTCCATCCCATAGATGACTTTAAAAAAGTCCTGTGGATCCGGATTTTCCTCACCTGCTGCCTTACGCCTGCCTTTTTCCTCTTTCCACAGTCCTTCCCACACATGATTGGCATCAGGAAAAGACTGGACCACGCCATGATCGGTAATGGCAATGGCCGGATGGCCCCATTGATAGGCCCGTCTGATCAGATCACTGGCCTCGGACACGCCGTCCATATCGCTCATTTTTGTATGACAGTGCAGCTCTACCCGCTTTTTGCCGCTGTTGTCCATACGCCCTGACGTAAAATCCGGGATTTTCTTGATACCTGCAACAGAACCCAGCGTCAGCTCGCTGTCAAACTTATCAATGACAGTCACGCCTTTTAATTTGATAAAAGCTCCCTTTTTCAGATTCTCCAGCATTTCCGCAGTCTGCTCACTGGCAACAAACAATTTGACCGTAATCGTGTCCGTAAAATCCGTAACATCAAAAATCAGAATGGTCCGCTCATTCCGCAGCTCTCTTAAATCCACCTGCAGGATCCTCCCGCGGATTACCACTTCTCCCATTTCCCCTATCACTTCTTCGATCCGTATGGCATCCTCTTCAAAATCCCGGCCATAGATCACATCCGGATTGTCAGAACGCCGCAGCGGCCTTTTGCCCATATCGCCTTTTCCTCTGCCGTTCTTTTTCTCCTGCTCCCGGCTCTGTCCCTGTTTCTCCCTTTTTTGTTCCGGGCCCTGCCCTGCCGCCGGGCTTACAGACCGGCCTTTCCGGGCCTCTCCCGCCTCTTTTGGCAGGGCGGCGCTGCTTTCCTTATTCCGGCCGTTTTCGCCGCTCCAGCCGCCGCTGCCCTGTTCGATAACGGCTCTGGCAGCAATCTGTGCCACCTGTTCGGCAATCCGCTGATCCTCTTCCCCCTCCTTTGTCTCAACCGGCTCTCTGTACTCCAGTTCCACAAAAACAGAAAATCCGAACCGCTCTCCATATATCTTTTCCAGTATCCGTACCAGTTCCGGTCCCTTTTCCCTGGCCGGCACACTGTCTCTGACCGCCAGCGAAATGATTTTTTCGTCCGGAAAGGAGATCTCCGCACCCTTGAACATCACATATTCCACAGGGCTGTACTCTTTCAGCTCCAGAAGGATACTGTCACGGTAAACTTCCGTCAGGGTCCTGGGGTTGTACTGGGCAGACAGGGTATATTTTTCATAAATCCTGACCACCAGACCCGCCTGGGGAAAAAGCTGCTTTTTGATGTCCCGTTCCAAGCCAAAGATCACATCCTTGGTCAGCAGATGATCACTGGACAGATAAATACGCAGAAAATCCCGGCGCTTCGTGGCAGTAATCCGCTCCACCTGCACCCGTTCCAACAGCGCTCTGCTCTCTCCCTTCACCTGCAGTGTGGGAAACACTTCCAAAAACTGTTTTGCCATATGCTACTCCTGCCAGTTCTCCAGCTCTTCTCTGAGTACCTGCAGCAGCCGGTCCTCAGGCACCTTACGGATGATTTCTCCCTTTTTCATCAACAGTCCCTCACCATCCCCGCCGGCAATGCCGATATCCGCTTCCCGTGCTTCGCCCGGCCCGTTCACCGCACATCCCATAACCGCCACTTTCAGATCCAGCGGCATCTCCGCCACCATTTCTTCCACCCTGGCGGCAAGACCGATCAGGTCAATCTTGGTTCTGCCGCAGGTAGGGCAGGATACCACCTCAATACCGCCCCTTCGAAGTCCGAGAGTACGAAGGATCTGTCTGGCGCTTTTAATCTCCTCCACCGGGTCCCCGGTCAGAGATACCCGTATGGTATCCCCGATCCCCTGATATAAAATCACGCCCAGTCCCACAGCCGATTTGATGTTGCCGCTGATCAGGCCTCCTGCTTCTGTGATTCCCACATGGAGGGGATAGCAGGTTTCCTCTGCCAGCTTTTCATGGGCACGGATGCACATCAGTACATCAGAGGATTTGATGCTGACCACCAGATTGTCGTATCCCATGTCCTCTATCATATGCACCTTTTCCAGGGCGCTTTCCACGATCCCTTCCGCTGTGACACCATGATATTTTTCAATCAGTTCTTTTTCCAGGGAACCGCTGTTCACACCGACCCGGATTGGTACCTGCCGTTCCCTGGCCATTTCCACCACCGCTTTTACGTTTTCTCTGCTTCCGATGTTGCCGGGATTGATGCGGATCTTGTCCGCTCCGTTTTCCATAGCCGCCAATGCCATTTTATAATCAAAATGAATATCCGCCACAAGCGGAATCCCTGTCTGCTTTTTAATCTCCCGGATTGCCGCTGCTGCCTCTGCTGTAGGCACCGTACAGCGGATCAGTTCACAGCCCGCCGCTTCCAGCCTCTGAATCTGGGCAACCGTGGCCGCCACATCTTCCGTTCTGGTATTGGTCATGGACTGTATCAGGATCGGATTGCCGCCGCCGATTACCCGGTCACCGATCCGGATTACTTTTGTATGCTCACGATGCATGATATTCCTCCTTTTTCACGGGTTTCTCTTTGTCCTATCTTATCATCAATGCCCGGAAAAAACAACCGGCTCCCCTGCCCCGTCCTCACAGGCACAGATCACAAACTGCCGCACCCGCTCCTGTCCGCTTTCCCTCTCTTTCTGGCTGATCGTCACTTCGTATTCCCGCCCTGCTTCAAAAGAATGCAGCGGCAGCTCAAACATGGGATTTTCATCCGTATAATAAACCGCATCAAAATCCACCAGTTTCCGTTCCCCGTTCCGGCAGCGGATACTGACAGGCAATATTTCCCCCAAAACCTCCGGGTTCTCCCCGTCCTGTACCCAGCCTGTTTCCTTCCGGGCTGCCTGTACATCTTCCGGCATCCATGAAATCCCGGATAAGATGCCTGCCACAAGCAGCAAAATCCCCCTGTAACAGGGATCTCTCCCCACATCCCGGAAACTTCCTTCCGTCCGCAGCACGCTTCGAATGCTTCGAAACTGCCGCCCCTCTGTTGTTATTTTCTGTTTTCTGAAAATCCCTTTCTTTTTTCTGCCGTTTTTTACCTTAACGGTATGTATCTGCTGTGACTGTAACTGCAGCACCGTCAGTTCTCTTATCACTTCTTCCATAGAACCATAACGTGCCTCCGGCTCTGTCCTGGTACAGTTCAGGATCAATGCCTCCAATCCGGACGAAAGCCCCGGGCGCTGCTCCCGGACCGGATAGATCCCCCGATCCGATTCCGGCCCTTCTCCTGTCACCATAAAAAACAACACTGCGCCAAAGGCATAGACATCACTTTGCACCGTGGGCCTGCCATCCTCTTTCAGTTCCGGCGCCCCATAACCGGGTGTAAAACAACAGCCCGTGCTCTGCCCCTTATCCTGCAGCGAAAATGCACCGCCAAAATCCAGAAGCCCGATTTTTCCCTGATGGAACATCAGATTCAAAGGTTTTAAATCCCCATGTACCAGACCTGTAGGAAGCTGATGCAGGAATCCAACCAGCTCTGCTGTCTGCAGCGCACAAAAAACCGCATCCGGCTCCTCCATCGGCCCCCTTTCTCTGATCCTTTCCTCTAATGACACACCTGTCATATACTCCATAATCAGGCAGACCGCATCCGTTTCATAGCAGACATCCGCCAGCACAGGAATCCCCTCCCTGCGAATCTGTAAAAGAGCGGACATCTCCCGTCTCACGGCCTCCTTCTGGCCTTCTTTTTCCAGCAAAAGCCGCTTCATTACCCAGTTGCATTCCAGGCGTTTGTCCCAGACCAGATAGGTGGTCCCGCTTCCTCCCTCTGCCAGTTTTTTCAAAATCCGATATCGTTCTTCCATCCGTATCCTCCTTTTAAAATACATTGCACATCTTAGGCTTATGGGATCAGAATACCCACCGCCGCCATATGATCCCTGCTGCCGGCCTTTTGGGACTGCTCTGCCAGCAGCTCCAGCCGCCTGTCAAACTGCCGGTTCTGCTCCTGTCTGTTCCTGACTGGCTGCCGCCCGCTTTTCCCGGCCCGGTCTAAAAGCGGCCCCAGCACCTGCCCGATCTGTATGCTCTGACTGCCCCGGTAAAAACCATCGGTACAAAGCAGAAAACAGGTTTTTTTCCTTACTCTGCCGCTTTCCACCAGAGCCCTGTCTCTTCCGGCCATTCCGAGACATTTCAAAAGATGCCCCTCCTGATTCCTGTCATCCTTCGTCAGACAGACCGTATGATATTTTGGTTGATAAATGGGAATATTTCGTTTCCGGATTCGGTAGATTCGGCTGTCGCCGATTTGAATAAGATAATATCTGTTTCCGATCAGCAGGAGCCCGCTGAGTGTGGTTCCCGTCTGTATCTTCTGTGTCCTTTGCAGGATTTTCAGACTTTCCTGTATAAGGCACAACTGCTTCTGCAGAGCCAGTAATATCATTTCCGCAGAGCGTTTTTCCAAAATCAGGGTTTTTCCTTCATGATAAAACCATTCGGTCATGCCGTGGACGACACAGCCGCTTGCCTCTTCGGAGCAGGCAAGACTGCCAATGCCGTCACAGACCAGTGCCAGCAGGCATTCCCCTCTCTGCAGGGATATATGCTGCAGAGAAAGAGAATCCTGATTCCTTCCCGGCCCTGCGGCGCCCGACCAGTATATACCGGTTCGTATCCGCATCCTTTTCTCCTTTTAAGATTGTATCAGTTTTATAATATCGTTGTACATAATCAAAACCATCAGGCCGCACAGTACCGCAAACCCTGCCAGATGCACCATCCCTTCTTTTTCCGGCGGAATCGGTTTGCCCCGTACCACTTCCAACAATAAAAACACCAGCCGGCCTCCGTCCAGCGCCGGCAGTGGCAGAAGATTCAGTACGCCCAGATTCACAGACAGCAGCATGGCCAGATTCATCAGGTTGACAATCATGATCCACACCCCATAGGGCCTGGTCTGTTCCGTCACATCGTCCACCAGCACCGCAATGCCGATAGGACCGGAAACCTCATTTTTATCCGCCTTACCCTGTATCAGCATCTGCAGACTCTTCACGGTGGCTTTCAGGCCATAACGCACCTCATAATACCCATACTGAAATACCTGCCAGGGAGAGCATTCAAAGTATTCTGCATAGCCCTGAAAGCCCAGCAGATATCTGCCGCTTTCTTCATCCAGCCGGGGAGTCAGTACAGCCTCATGCCGCTCTCCGTCCCGTTCATATTCCACGGTCAGCGTTTCGCCCTGTTTTACTGTCGTAATCAGGCCGATCTCTCTGGAAAGAAAGACCCGCTCTCCGTCCAGCCGGGTGATCACATCCCCGCTGCGCATCCCGGCCTCCTCTGCCGGAAACCCGGCAATCACATCCTGTACCACAGGCTTGTCGGAATATGTGGTGCCCACGATAATCAGGGCCAAAAGATAGGCCAGAATGAAATTAAACACAGGGCCGGCCACAACCGTGGAAATCCTTGCCCAGACTCCCGCATTGGGAAACGCCCCCTGCGAAAGAGGCATCTCCTCCCCCTCTTCATCCTCCTCTGTCTTACCGTCCTCTCCTTCAAACACACAGGCGCCGCCCACCGGAAACAGCTTCAGAGAATATTTGGTTCCTCCCTTATGAAAGGAACAGAGCGTAGGGCCCATGCCGATAAAAAACTCTTTTACTGTAATGCCGTTTGCCTTGGCCAGCAGAAAATGTCCCAGCTCATGGGAAATTACAATGATACAAATAATCAGTATAAAAATCAGGATCGTCAAAAAAACACCTTCTTTGATTGATAACTCTGTCATTTCGGAAAAACAGGCGGCCCATACAGGCTCATACCCTCAGAAGCCTCTTCAGGATTTGTATCCGGCAATGGTCTCGTAAGTCCACTGCTCTGTCTCCAGAATCTGCTCCAGATCCGGATGGGCAATCACCTGATGCCTGCTCATACACTCCCCGATCAGCTCCGGTATCTGCAAAAAGGAAATCCGATGCTCCAGGAACAGGCTGACCGCCTTTTCATTGGCGGCATTGTAAACCGTGGGCATACTGCCCCCCGCTTCCATCGCTTCAAAAGCCAGCGCCAGTCCCCGGAAGGTTTCCGTATCGGGCTTTTCAAAGGTAATCTGCGACAGCTTATAAAAATCCAGAGAAGGCATCTCCATCGGCCTTCTGTCAGGATAAAAAAGGGCATATTGGATCGGCAGCTTCATATCCGGCAGGCCAAGCTGTGCAATTACGCTCCCATCCACATATTCCACCATAGAATGTACAATGCTCTGGGGCTGCACCACCACCTGTATCTGAGAAAGGGATACATCAAACAGCCATTTGGCTTCCATCACTTCCAGTCCTTTATTCACAAGTGTGGCTGAATCAATGGTAATTTTTCTTCCCATAGACCAGTTGGGATGCCGCAGCGCATCCTCCGCCTTCATACCTTCCAGTTCGCTTTGTTTCTTTCCTCTGAAAGGGCCTCCGGAGGCTGTCAGCAATATCTTTTTGATCCGGCTTTTCTTTTCCCCGTTCAGAGACTGAAAGATGGCGCTGTGTTCACTGTCCACCGGAAGGATGGACACACCCTTTTCCCTGGCCAGCGGCATCAGCAGATGCCCTGCCGTTACCAGCGTTTCTTTATTGGCCAGCAGAATGTCCTTGCCGTTTACAATCGCTTCCAGAGTAGGCCGTACTCCGATCATTCCCACTACGGCCGTTACCAGCGCTTCCATATCCTCCATAGCCGCAATTTCCAGCAGGCCGTCCATGCCGCACAGAATCTTCACATCCAGATCCCTGACCCGCTCCCGCAATTCCCGGGCGGCTGTTTCGTCCCAGAGAGCCGCTGTCTCTGGATGAAACTCTCTGATCTGTTCCTCCAGCAGCGCTGCATTACTCCCTGCTGCCAGTGCCGTAACCTGTATCTCGTCCCTGAAATGCCGGACGATTTCCAGTGTCTGTGTTCCGATGGAACCGGTAGAACCCAAAATCCCTATCTTTTTCATTTGTCTATGCCCCTATCAATATCCTTGCCAGGAAATAAATCACCGGCGCCGTAAAAATCACACTGTCAAACCGGTCCATAATACCGCCATGCCCCGGTATGCAAGTGCCGTAATCCTTAATGTCATGATTTCTTTTGATGGCAGAAGCTGCCAGGTCACCGATCTGGGAAATCACGGCTCCGATACCGCCCAATACGGCAAATGCCCATGTGACGCTTCTGTCAGGAATAGCCTGACTGGCTGCCAGCAGGGAAAACAACATACCGGCCAGTACAGAACCGGCCACACCGCCAATGGCCCCTTCTATCGATTTTTTCGGGCTCAGCACCGGCGCCATCTTATGTTTTCCCAGTGTCACCCCGGTAAAATAAGCACAGGTATCACATACCCATGAACTGATAAAAATCAGCCATACAATATATATGCCATATTGCATCCTCTCTGTCAAATAAATAAAAGAAAGCATTCCCGGGCCATATATGAGACAGAAAAAAGCAGCCATAACCTGTTCCGAACGATACCGGGGAAATGTCAGCACATAAACCGCCATCAGCAGCATCAGTTCCCCGATCAGCAGCATGCCCAGAAACAGGGGCAGCCTGCCGCTCTCCACCGGGGACGCTCCGTTCTCACCCTGCCAGATCAGCACATAATACAGCAGAATCCCCAGATATCCCGCTGCTTCCAATGCACCCGGGCCTGACTTTCCATGTACGCCGACAGCTCTGCACAGCTCTCTGTAAGCAACACAGGAAATCACAAAAAGTACCGCTGCCAGACAGGTGCCGCCAGTCAGTATGGCAGCCAGGGCCAGCACCAGCACGGCTGCTCCGCTTACGATCCTTTTGCCCATGCTATGCCTCCTCCACACCGCCATAACGTCTGTCTCTGGTATTGTATGCTTCTATGGCCTTTCCCAATTCCACTTCATCAAAATCCGGCCACGGAACCGATGTCACATAAAATTCCGTATATGCAAGCTGCCAGAGCAGGAAATTGGAAATCCGCTGCTCGCCGCAGGTACGGATCAGCAGGTCAGGGTCCGGTATCCCGCCGGTATCCAGATGATCCATAATCAATTCTTCCGTAATATCTTCCGGACTGAGCTTCCCTGCTCCGATCTCACTCCCGATCTGTTTTACGGCACGTCTGATCTCATCTCTGCCGCCGTAGTTGATGGCAATCTGGAAATGCAGCCCGTCATTGTTTTGGGTGGCTTCTTCCAGTTCTGCAATCCGGGTTTGTATATCTTCCGCCAGCCTGGTCTTATCTCCGATCACACGGACACACATCCTGTTCTTTTCCGCAGTTTTCAAACAGGTTTTCATATAATTGCGCAGCAGTTTCATCAATGCATCCACTTCGTCTTTTGGCCGGTTCCAGTTCTCTGTGGAAAAGGCATATACCGTCAGGTATTGAATCCCCATCTTATAAGCCTTTTCGCAGATCAGTTCCACCTGTTTTGCGCCCTGCACATGACCGTAATTTCTGGGCATCCCTCTGCGTTTTGCCCACCGGCCGTTTCCATCCAATATGATCGCTACATGATTCGGTACTTTCATTGCATATCCTCTTTTAACAGAAAGGGGGAGGCAACATAACAAAATACGGTGCCCGCCCCTTAGTCTTTCGTAATCACAGCTTTTTTATACAGTCAGAATATCCTTCGATTTCTCTTCCACTGCCTTATCAATCTCTTTGATAAATTTGTCTGTCAGCTTCTGCAGTTCATCCTCCAACTGCTTGATTTCATCCTCAGAAACCTCTGTCTTGGCAAGTTTTTTCAAGAAATCATTCCCGTCCCGGCGGATGTTTCTGACAGCCACTTTGCTTTCCTCGCCTTTCTTTTTGATTTCCTTAACCAGATCCTTTCTGCGTTCCTCTGTCAGCTCCGGAAACACCAGTCGGATTACAGAGCCGTCATTGGAGGGATGAATCCCCAGATCTGACGTCTGAATGGCTTTCTCAATGGCTTTCAGCAGATTCTTTTCCCAGGGTGCAATCTGAATCATTCTGGCTTCCGGAACAGAGATATTTCCCACCTGCTGAATCGGTGTGGGTGTCCCGTAATAATCCACTTTTATTTTATCAAGCACATGGGGATTGGCTCTTCCTGCACGAATCGTCGCAAAATCCGACAATAAGAAATCATAGGCTTTCTGCATCTTGCCTTCAAATTTTTTTATTCTCTCATCCATTGCCTTTCCTCCTGTTCAAACCGTAACTTTTGTTCCGTGAAAGGTCCCTTTCACAGTATTTACAATGCTGTTTTCCTCATGCAGTCCAAACACCCACATGGGCATATGGTTGTCCCTTGCCAGGATGGAAGCCGTCATATCCACCACCTGCAGATTCCGCGCTATCACTTCCTCTATGGAAACTTCATCATACCGCTTTGCTGCCGGATTGACACGGGGATCATCATCATATACGCCGTCAATTGCCTTTGCCAGCAGGATCACCTCTGCCTCTACCTCCACCGCCCGTAAAACAACTCCCGTATCGGTGGAAAAATAAGGATGCCCTGTACCACCCGCAAAAAAGACCACTCTGCCTTCCCGGAAATATTCATCTGCCCGGTCTTTGGAAAAAAGCTCCGTAAAAGCCCCACAGACAAAGGGCGTTAAAATCCCCGTTTTCATACCTGTGCTGCGGCATATTTCCGATACATAGATACAGTTCATCACTGTGGCAAGCATGCCGATCTGGTCAGCCTTCGTCCTGTCCATATTCTCACTGGAACGCCCCCGCCAGAAATTGCCGCCGCCGATTACGATCCCTACCTGAATCCCATCTTCCGTCAGCTCTTTCACCTGCAAAGCCACCTGTCTTACCGTGGCTTCATCAAAGCCTGTCTTTTTTTCCCCTGCCAGCGCTTCTCCACTGAGTTTTAATAATACTCTCCGCATATTGCTTCCTCTCATTTTACCGGTTCTGTCTCTCCCGGCAACGATTACTGAAATGCCTCAAAGAAAGAAGTCGGATTGACATCCGCATAGCACAGGGAGCACATGCCCTCAATCACCGCACCATTGTTGATCTGTACGGATTTGGACTTGATGTTTCCCATTACAATCGCCGTGGTATCCAGTATTACAGGGCCGTGTACATCGATATCACCCTTTACCGCACCTGCTATCACAGCGCTCTGGGCATAGATATTTCCCATAATAACCGAACTCTGTCCGATCTTCACGCTGCCCTCACTGGTAATTTCCCCTGTGATTCTGGCGTTCTCCGCATATACTTCCATTGCTTTGGAATTGCCCACAATCTTACCGGATATATTCAATTTACCCCAAATATCAATATTTCCTTCTACAGTGCCTATCACATCCATGGAACCGTCGGAAGTCATATCACCTTTGATCTTCATGCCTGCCGTAACCACTGCTACCTCATCGCTGACAATCCGCTCCGGCTCGGAAGGCGTTTCTGTCTCAGCCGCTTCTGCTGCCGCGTTCTCTTCCGACACGGATTCTTCCACTGCGGCTGCTTCCGTCATATCGGCTCCTGCCATTTCTTCTGTCATAACTTCTATTGCTTCTTCTCTCTCCAATTCTTCCATCCCCTTTTCCTCTTGATTGATGACTTCCCCTGCAGCCTCTGCCTCTGCATGTTCCAGGTTCTCATCGGCCTCTGCCGTTTCCGTGACTCCTGCCGCCGGTTCCTCTTCAGGCACTGCCGCCAAAGCCGCTTCCGCTTCCGTCAGTTCCAACGGCCCTGTTTCCGCAGTCAGTTCTGCTGCCATTACCGGCTCTGTTTCCGTCATCTCCGCAGCCTCCGGCTCTGCTGCAGCTTCTGGAAATCCCGAAAACAAATCCGGCTCCGCTCCTTCTTCCGGCATTGTCAGCTCCGGCCAGTCTGCGGGCGCCGCTGTTTCTCCATACAATGCCTCCGGGTATTCTGCTGCTGCCACTCCCTCTTCCGGCAGCAGGTCCTGTTCCTCTTCATCTAACCGCTCCAGCATGGAATTTAACTTTTCCGCCATATCGTCCTGTATCGTCAGATCCTCTGCGGGAGGCTCGTCCGCCCAGCTTTCATCCGCCCAGTTTTCCTTTTCTGCCCAGATTTCCTCTTCTGCTTCGAATTCATCTGCAGCAGGAACCAGCTCATCTGCGGCTTCCACTCCTGTCTGTACAGAGCCTGGCTCCCTGACCTCTTCTTCAGGCATCAGTTCATTCACCGCCTGTGACAAGTCCTCTTTTAGATCAGTAAAAAACCCCATTCTTATATCCTCCATTTCTTTGATTCCTGTTATGATTTTGTCTTTCCGTGCTGTACCGGTATGGTTTCTTTTGTAATCGGAACGATCACAGTATCCTCCATTTCCAATATGGCTTCAATGATTCCCGGCAAAGCCTGTACCGTTGTTTTTTTATCTGCCGCATCATGCAGCAAAATAACGGCCTCTCCGTAATTTTCCAAATGTGCCGTGCAGTTTTTCACAATCTGCTCCTGCGCCAGATGCCCCGTGGCATCCCCGCTGGATATGTTCCAGTCATACCATATGATACCGATTTCGCTCAGATAGTCTTTCAGTTCCTGCATCTCCACTGTACTGACATGATTGCTGCTGCCTCCAGGAAACCGATAGATTTCCGGATGCACTCCGGTCACCTGATACAGATAGTCCTGCAGTACGTTCACATCCCATATAAATGCTTCTTTGGAAGCATAAATTTCTTCGTACACATGGCTGTAGGAATGCATCCCCAGGGTATGTCCCTCTTCCACAATCCTGCGGCAGGCTTCCTCATATGGTTCTTTTCCTTCCCCTACGACAAAAAATGTCGCTTTTACATCGTATTCCTTCAAGATATCCAGAATATCATCCGTATATATACTGGGACCGTCATCAAAGGTCAGATATACCTTCCTGATATCTGACTGAGCCGTACCTGTCGTTCCCTGTTTTTTCGTCTGTTCCTCCCAGGCCCTGATACCGTCCTCCTCTGTCAGGATTTCCGGTTCTGCATCTCTGGCTGCCTTTTCCTGCATCTCTTCCACTGCGGCCTCCATCTGAACCGCTTCCTTCTGCAGCGCTTCCACCTGTCCCTTCAGTTCCCTTACCTTAACTTCCAGACAGACACTGACGGCTGTCGGTATCAGAATCGCTGCCAGCAGACAGGCAACAATCAGTCTCTTTAAAATCCGTATCCGTTTCTTTCTGTTACTGCTGATGTTATCCGGCATAAATACGCGAACTCCCTTTTGATTGTATCACACAATATAGCAGGAGGAAAGTACTAATTTAATTTGAATTTACTTACCACATCATGCAGATCTCCGGCAATCTCCTCCTGATTTCCTGCCATTTCCGACACCTGCTCCACCACACCGGATACCTGTCCCATGGTTTCCATAATCTGGCTGCTGTTATCTGCCGTTTCCTGGGCGGATTCCGCTATATTCTGTACGGCATTGGCCACCTCACCCATAATGCTTTCTATATTTTCTGCCATATCCGATATTCTGGCTGTGCTTTCTTCTATAATCTCCGCATCTGCCCCATACTGCTTCCCCACACCTACAAATTTATCATAATCCGGGGTCACTGTCTCCTTCAAAAATCCCAGCAGAGACCTGGAATCTTCTGTCAGCATTGAAAATGCCTCTTTCACCTCATCAATCGTTCTCTGGATACTCTCCACGGCGTCTGCCGTGTCTCCTGCCAGCCTGCCGATCTCTGTTGCCACCACTGCAAATCCTCTGCCGGCTTCGCCTGCCCTTGCCGCTTCAATGGACGCATTGAGAGACAATAGATTGATCTGTTCGGCAATCTCGGAAATCACCTCTGCCAGCCTGCCCACAGATTCCACCACCTGGGCATTCTCAATACTGCTCTGCAGATTTTTCTCATATTCGCCCGAAAGCCGTATGGCATTTTCATAGGAAGCTCTGCTGATCTGTTCCACCTGGCCGGCCCTTTCCCTGATTGCTTCCACCATACCCATGCTCTTCTCCGTTTCTTCCGCCAGGACATAGACCGAAGAAGAAACCGCTCCTGTGGAAGCATTTACCTCCTGCGTGGCCGAACCGGTTGCCAGCATAGCTTCACTGACACTGTGCATCAGCGTTTCAATCTGTTCAAACCGTGTGAGCAGCTCCTCTGCCGCACCGCTCAGCTTTTCACTGGATACATTAAGTACACCTGCATGGGACGAAATGCTGCCCAGCATTTTTTTATTGTTTTCATACATGGTATTCAGCGACTGTCCCATCCGTCCCAGCTCATCCGCTCTGGTGATCGGCATGGCCGGAATGGAAAAATCCCCCTCTGCCAGCGTACCCGCAAACTGCTGTACCTTCCGGATACTGCGGGAAATATTCCGTACCTGCAGCAATATCACAAGCACGGCAATCACAGCCGCCGCTATTCCTACCATCGCCAACAGCTTTACCAGGCGAACAATCGGTGCGTTTAACTGGGACTGGGGAACACCGATTACGATTTTCCAGTTGACCTCCGGAATCGTATCATAATAAAGGAGGTATTCTTCTCCCTGTTCCACATACCCGGCAATGCCGCTGCCCTGACTGAGGATCTCCCGTCCTGCTTCCGCCAGAGAAGCATTCTCCTCATCCAGTATGCTGACGCCTCCCGTCACCTTTTCTTCCCTGTCATTGCCCAGATAAACGCCGCTGTCGCCGGCAAGCAGAATCGCCCTGCCGTTTTCACCGATGCGGATCTCTCCGATCATATCCTGTATGGTAGTCAGCTCCATGTCCACTGTCACACATCCGATAAAATTACCCAGCATATTATGCATGGGCATGGTGCAGGTAATCAGTACAAGGCCGCTGGTTTCATCATAATACGGGCTGGTAAAGACCGGCTGGGAAGCCTGCCGTCCCAGAAGATAATAGTCCTGATGGAAATAATCATACTCGGCCTTGCTGCGGTCATAGGTAACAGCCACTTCTTTCTTCCCATCCCTGATCTCTCCGGTCCGGTATGCATAAGGCCCCATATACTCTTCCGAAGCCTTGAATACATTCGGTTCAAACCAGATGCCGCTGCCATAGATGGAATCATTTTCCTCCACCACCTGTTGCAGCGCCTTTTCCAGATTATACTGTGTGGTACTTTTATAGCCGCTGGAAATGGTTCCTGAGATATTGTTGACTGTATTGGAGATCACAGACAATTCTCTGATGATTGACGCTTCACTGGCTGTCAGTTCAGCCTGCATCCATTCCTGTGTCTGCTCCGAGATCAGTTTTTCCGATTCTGTGGCACTGATCACTGTCAGGAGTACCATAGCAAGGATTACCGGCGTCAGTATCCCGGCCATTAATTTGGTTCCTATTTTTTTCAATCTCAACCGTTTTCCCTCCCACACTCTGCATATGCATCCAGTATAGCATTTTTTGTAGTATTCAGCAAGAAAGACGTATTATTTTGTGGGACAAACATCTGACACGTCAAAGGCGGTAAAAGTGTATCTTCCCCGCACTTTTACCGCCCGTATCCCTATCTGATTTATAAACTGCCTGATGACAGCTCTTTCTTTTCTTTTTTAGCCCTCTTTCTGGCTTTCTTATCCTTGCTCCTTTTATGTATAATCATATAGAAGGTAGGAAGCAGAATCAGGGTCAGGATGGTGGAAGCCGTCAGTCCTCCCACAATCACCACTGCCATACCCTGTGTCATCTCACCGTTTTTTCCCACCCCCAGTGCCATAGGAATCATGGACAGGATGGTGGTCAGTGTGGTCATCAGAATAGGCCGCAGTCTGGACTTGCCTGTTTCGATCAGCGCTTCCTCCGTACTCATGGTTTTCCGCAGCATATTGGTATAATCCACATACAGGATACCGTTATTTACCACGATACCGATCAGCATCAGGAAGCCCATCAGAGACACCATGCTCACACTGCACCGGGTAATCAGCAAAAGTAAAATGGAACCGATCAGGGAAAACGGAATACAGAACATAACCATACCCGAATACCGCAGATTTTCAAACTGGATGGCCATTACGATATAAACCAGCAGAATCGCCGTTACAATGGCGGAAATCAGGGAACCAAATTCCTCCATCATCATCTCATCCATTGTATTGGTTACCTGCTCCACACCTTCCGGCAGAAACGTCTGCTCCATCTGCTGCCGGATCGTTTCCTGGGCGGTAAATTTGGCATCCGCCTCCAGTGTGGCCGTTACGCTGGCTGTATAGCTGCCGTCCTTACGGCTGATCGTCTGGGGTGAATCCGTATATACAATGTCTGCAATATCGGAAAGAGGGACCGAAGCGCCTCTGGGATTGGTCAGAGTTATCCCGAATACATCGTTGACCGTGGGATATTCATCCGCCGGATATTCTACCTTAACCGTGTATTTGCTGTCATCGATCATCACATCCATCGCATCGGAACCACTCATCATGGAATAGATCATACCACTGGCCATCTGGGGCGTCATCCCCGCTGCCGCAGCCTTAATGGGATCGATGACAATCTCTGCTTTGGTAGCCGCATCGGCAAAAGAGGAAGTGGCGCTGATCACACCGTCTGCCTGCGTTACCGCATTCGATACGATACGGCAGGCCTCTTTCAGTTTTTCCAGATCATTGCCTTCCAGGGCAACATCGTAAGTATTGCCGCCGCCCATGCCGCTCATACCCATAGAAGAAGAGGAAGCCACACTGATTTCACAGCTGTCCTTATACCCATCCAGCGTTTTGGTCCATTCATCCACAATCGCAGAGGTACTCAGGCTGCATCCGTCCGCCACATAAGCCTGAATCCTTCCGGTAGCGGAGGACTCTGTTACCATCGCACTGTAATCATCTATATAGGGGCTTTCTTCCACAAACTGTTCCAGTTCTTCCACTTTGGCATTGACCGTTTCCAGATTGGTGCCGGGACGGAACTCCACTGTAATGGCTACCTGCCCTTCATCGGTCTGTCCCATCAGCTCCATATTCACAAACCGGAACAGGAAAACAGAAACAATGAAAATCCCCATTGCCGTCAGAGACACCAGCATCTTTCTGTTCAGGGCTTTGCGCAGGATGGACGCATACCGTTCGCTGACCACATCCAGAAACCGGTTGACCTTCGTATCCCGCTTTTCCACCGGCTTATACTGGGAAAAGCACAGAGGCACCAGCGTAATTGCGGATACCAGCGACGCAATCAAAGCAAATACAATGGTATAGCCCAACTGGCCGAACATCTGGCCCGACATCCCTTCCATCATTGCCAGCGGCAGATAAACAACAATCGTGGTAATGGTGGAGGCCACAATGGAAGCCATCACTGTCCTGGTGGCCTCGTAGGCCGCATCCATAAAGCTCATACCCTCTTCTTTTTTCCGGAAGCACATTTCAATGACCACGATGGCATTGTCCACCATCATACCGATACCGATTACCAGCGCACCCATTGTAATCATATTCAGGGAAAAGCCCATAAACTTCATCAGCAGAAATGTCACCAGCAGGGAAACCGGCATGGAACTCCCCACGATCAGGCTGCCTTTGAAATCCCCGAAAAAGATAAACAGGACCAGCATGGTAATGACAACGCCCACTGCCAGAGTCTGGCCAACGGAAACAAGAGAAGCAATAATCGTTTCGCTGCTGTCATAGACTGCCGTAATCGTTACATCCGGATTTTCCGCATTCAGCCGTTCCACCACTTTCATTACCTTATTGGACAGGGTAACCGCACTGGAACTCTGGATCTTGGAAATCCCGATGCTGACATTTTCCGTCCCGTTATAACGGCTGTAGCTGGACGGTTCCGCCACCGCATAATGTACATTGGCAATATCCGACAGGTGGATCACATTGCCGGAAGCCGTGGTAATCGGTATGGTGGCAATCTCTGCCGGTGTTTTATATTCCACGGTGGAACTGATGTTCAGATTCTGGCTGCCATACTCTGCCGTCCCGGCCGGGATGGTATAATTGGCCGCCGCCACTGTCTGGGCCACTGTGGAAATGTCCAGTCTGTACTGCTGCATCAGCTCCGGCACCAGCTCCACACTGATGTATTCATCATCACCGCCGGAAATCTCAAGATCCGCCACATCGCTGACCTTTTCCAGTTCCGGCTGCACCGTTTCCTCCACATAGCTCAGGACATCGATACCTTCTTCTTTGGAATCCACAGACAACGTCATTACATCCTGGGCATTCATATCCATTGCAATGATCGTGGGATCATCCGCATCCTCCGGCAGACTCCGTTTGACACGCTCCACGGCTTCCTGCATATCAATAAAAGCATCGTCCATATCCGTTCCGTATTCAAAGGAAAACATAACCATAGATATATTTTCCATAGAAGAGGAATAGACATTTTCCAGACCTGCCAGAGTCCCCAGCTCATCTTCTATCTCCTGGGTCACAAGCCGCTCCACATCCTCCGGCCCTGCCTGAGGATAGGTGGTAATCACCAGCATAACCGGCATATCCATATCCGGAATCAACTGGAGATTCATTCCCATAATCGAACTGATCCCGAATATAATCAATGATGCGACAATCACCAGCGCGGCAACCGGCCGCTGCAGTACTGTTTTTGTCAACTTGCTCATCCGTCACCTCTCCTTTACTGCGCCGCACCGGGCTGTGTAATTCTTGCTTCGATCTCAAAGTTCAGCCGTTGCGTATCTGTCAGTTCAGAGGCAGAAGCGGCTTCCAGAGCTTCGTCAGTTTCTTCCGTACTCTCCCCATCCTCTCTGCCGCTGCCGGATTCCTCCTCTTTTAATTTGACAGGCATCCCATCCTTGAGCTGGGAAGCCCAGGTAGTAATGACTTTGCTGTCCGGGCTCAGGCCGGATTTCACCTCCACGCTTTCACTGTTGGCAATCCCGGTTTCGATCATGGTCTTAACCGCTTTGCCTGACTCCATACAGTATACATAAGCCTTCTGGCTCTCATAATAGACACTGTCCACCGGAATCGTCATCACATTTTCCGCCTTCTGTGTGGCCAGTGTGAGCTTTACGCTGGTGCCTGTAATCAACTGGTCAGAACCGCTGTCAAGCTGGGCCTTGATCTTAAACAGCCCGCTCTCCGCATCTGCCACGCCTGCATTTTCGGAAATATGTGCTGTATACTCCTGGCCGTTTCTCTCCACCCGGATCTCCTGACCGACGCTCAGCTCTTTCATAACCGATTCCGCCACATAAAAGGTAATGCCCACCGCATCGTCCGGTGTGATCACATAGGCCGGTGCTCCCTGGGCTGCCATATTGTTGACCGTAATATTCTTTTTCGTTACCACTCCGGAAACCGGAGCCTCCACCTTTGTATAATCAAGCTGAAGCTGAGCCGCATCCACACCCGCCTGGGCCTGCTTTACACCTGCCTGGGCCTGTTTTACGCCTGCCTGGGCCTGCTGCACGCCTGCCTCGGCCTGTGTTACGCCTGCTTCGGCCTGTATCAGCCCCACATTCGAACCGGCCAGCTGGTAATTGGCTCCTGCAATCACAACTGCCTTGGTATACAGTTCATAATCTTCCAGCATTTTCTCTGCCAGCCTCAGAGCATCCTCTGCGGAATATACATTGTTTTTCGCTGTTTCTTTGCCGATTGCCGCCTGGAACTGAGCCAGCCTTACATTGTCCTTGTTGTCATCCAGACTGCTTCTGGTAGAACGGAGTGTACTCACCTGGGATTCCGCTGCATTGATCATTACCCCCAGATCATAGGAAGTCTGCGCCCCCACCATTTTTTCTATGTAAAGTTCGGCCGCATCCTCTGCACTGGAGGCGCCGTCCGTATTGATCCCCATATTCCCCACCGCTGCAATGGCATCGGTATCGCTCATCTCTTTGATGTTATCATAGCGTTTTTTCACCTGCTGAAGCTGCTCCACATATTTTTTCATATTGTCGGCATCGTCTTTCAGATCATCCAGACTGTCCTCCAGATCCTCATAGGCATCCCTCGCCAGCCCGAACTGCTCAGCCGCCAATGCCTGATTTTCCTCTGCCGCTTTCAACGCATACTTGGCAGACGCCACTGCATTTTCAAGCTGCATCTCATTGGTTTCCACCTGTCCCAGTGACTGCCTGATCTGTTCCTGCGTATAGAGCAGATTCAGTTGATTCAGGGACACGTTGGCATTGGCTGTAGCCACCGACGCACTGGCGCTGGCCACTGATGCGCCTGCACTGGCCACCGACGCATTGGCGCTTTCCAGCCCCGCCTGGGCCTGGGCCATACTGATCCGGGCGCTGGTATCGTCTATCGTAAACAGCAGATCTCCTGCATTGACCCGTTCGCCCTCTTCAAAATAGGCTGCCGTCACATCTCCGCCCACCTTGACCATGACCGTAATCTCATCCTCTGATTCCACACTGCCGATAAAATCCCCGTCCAGTTCGATGCTCTCTGTTACGGGAGACGCCGTTTCCACCAGAATCGAAATATCCTTTTCAGTCCCTTCTTCGGATGCTTTGTCCGAAGCTCCTGCTCCGTCTGGTCCGCCGCATCCTCCCAGTACCAGGCCAAAGGAGAGAACCGCAGCACTGGCAAAGGCCATGACGCGGGAAACGCTTCTGTACTCTCCGGGTTTCATCACATTTCTTTTTTCCATCTGCCTACTCCTCTTTTCCTATCTGATCTAAATTATGTAAAATCTTTGTCAGAGATTTTGACAAGCCTTCCAGCTCTTCCTCCGTAAAACCTTTAAACAGGCGTCCTTTTTCCTGATCTACCCGCTGTTCCACCTGCATATATAACTGCTCCACATCCGCCTGAATGCGGATCTGCTTGTTCCGCTTATCCGAACTGCCAGGCTTCCTCTCAATGACCCCTTTTTTCTCCAGCCTTCTCAGAATGCCTGACATGGTAGGATTGCTGACCCGAAACCGCTGCTCCAGCTCTCTGGCAGTGATCTCCCGGTCCTGTTTATGCTGCTCCCGCAATATGTAAATCAACACCTGTACCTGGGCTGTTGTCAGGCCGATCCGATCCAGTTCCCGTTCGAACCGGTTTTTCATCACCTTTTCTATAAACCCCATCGTCACTGCAATCCGCACCCTGATATCGTCAACCGCATCCAGATTTTTGCTGATGGATCCCCCATCTTTCAAATCCATGCATTCTATGTTGCCGATGTCCATATCATGCAGTTCCAACACTTCATCATGTAATTCCAGCATTTTTCTTCCTCCCCATCCTCCCTCTCCCAAATATATAGCACGCTATGTATTTTAAACTTCTTTTTTCCCTATGTCAATTCCTTTTTCCGGTTTTATACTTATTTAACAAAGCCTTAAGATTTATTGGGAAACAATAGAAAGAAAGGCTTTGTCCCGACCCTGTATTTCTTTCCATACAGTCCTGTCTGAGACAAAGCCTTTCCCTGTTCCCTGCAGCAGGTTCCTTTACAGAATCTACTTTCTCTTACTGCATCCCGCAATGGCCGCCGCAGTCTTTACAGTTACATCCACACCGGATGGATTTTCCGTTTTTCCTGTCCCGTATCATGCCCCTGACAATCCACGCCACGATACCGGCCAGAATCAAAGCTGTTATCACCGTACCCATTTCGTTTCCTCCTGTATTTTATTCTACTATACAGTTCTGCAGCTGTTACCGCTTTTTACTTTTACTGCTTTGCCAGTGCCTTCCCACCCAGTCTCAGCGATCTGTGAACGCCGCGGTTTTCATAACCGGGGCGCAGCAGCAGGTAAAGGAATCCGGCAATCAGCAGAAAAGCGGCTGCTGTTCCCATACCGAAAACCCCTGTGGTCACCAGCATACTGATCTGATAGATACAAAGCGATGCCACATAAGCCAGAAGGCATTGATAGCCAATGGCAAACCAGAACCATTTTATATTGTTCATTTCCCGCTTGATGGCGCCCATTGCCGCAAAGCAGGGGGCGCACAGCAGATTGAATACCAGGAAAGAATAGGCCGCCGCCTGAGACATGCTGCCTGCCAGTGTGCCCCAGTACTCTGCCCCGTCCTCTGCCACTTCGGCAAAGCCGAACAGAATGCCAAAAGTACCCACTATATTTTCCTTGGCCACCAGCCCGGTCAGTGCTGCCACCGTAGATTTCCAGTCCCCAAAACCCAGCGGAATAAAAATCCAGGCAAATACATTGCCGACACCGGCCAGAATGCTGTATTCCATTTCCATATCCTCCAGCATCCGGAACTGTCCGTCCACCCATCCGAAATAAGTGGTAAACCAGATCAGGATAGTGGAAAGCAGAATCATCGTTCCTGCTTTTTTGATAAAGGACCAGCCCCGCTCCCACATACTGCGCAGGACATTTCCTGCCGTAGGCATATGATAAGCCGGCAGTTCCATCACAAAGGGCGCCGGATCCCCTGCAAACATTCTCGTTTTCTTTAACAGAATGCCAGAACAGATAACAGCGGCAATGCCCACAAAATAAGCGCTGGGGCTTACCCACCATGCACCGTTAAACAAAGCGCCCGCGATCAGGGCAATAATCGGCAGCTTTGCACCACAGGGAATAAACGTGGTGGTCACAATGGTCATTTTCCGGTCCCTTTCACTTTCGATGGTCCTGGAAGCCATCACCCCCGGCACGCCGCAGCCCGTACCGATCAGCATGGGAATGAAAGATTTTCCCGAAAGTCCGAACCTGCGGAAAATCCGGTCCATAATAAATGCCACTCTGGCCATATAGCCGCAGGATTCCAGAAAGGCAAGAAAAAGAAACAGCACCAGCATCTGTGGCACAAACCCAAGTACAGCCCCCACGCCTGCCACAATACCATCCAGGATCAGCCCCTGCAGCCAGCCGGCACATCCGATTGCCGAAAGCACATTTCCGATCACAATGGGAATGCCCGGCGCCTCCACCAGCCCGAAGAAGCCAAAGCCCTCGCCAAACACTCCGTCATTGGCCCAGTCAGTGGCCCAGGTACCCACAGTGGTCACTGAAATATAGTATACCACAAACATCACTGCCGCAAAAACAGGCAATGCCAGAAAACGATTGGTTACGATCCGGTCAATCCGGTCTGAAACGGTTAATGTCTCCCTGTCATTTTTCGTATAACATGCATCAATGACCGAAGAAATATAGACATACCGCTCATTGGTAATAATGCTTTCCGTATCATCATCAAAGGCTTCTTCCAGTGCTCTGATCTCTTCCGATACATCCACACTCTGCCCTGTCTGAACCCTGATTTTTTCATCCTTTTCCAGCAGCTTTATGGCAAAAAAACGCTTCTGTTCCTGTAAAACACTGCCTTCCAGCTTTTGCTCCACTCTGCGTATGCACGCTTCCACAGGCTCTGCAAATGTATGCATCACAGAAACGGCAGGCTTTTCCTGTGCCAGTTCCACTGCCCGTTTTGCCGCTTCCCGGATCCCGGTCCCTTTCAGCGCGGAAATTTCCAATACCTCACAGCCCAGCTTCCGGCTCAGTACATCCGTATGAATCTGATTTCCGCTTTTCTCCACAATATCCATCATATTCACTGCCATAATAACCGGAATCCCCAATTCCATAAGCTGTGTGGAAAGGTACAGATTCCTCTCAATATTCATGCCATCCACCAGATTCAGTATCGCATCCGGTCTCTCCTGCAGCAGATAATTTCTGGCAACCACTTCTTCCAGTGTATAGGGTGACAGGGAATAAATGCCCGGAAGATCTGTCAGCACCACCTCCTGATATCCTTTCAGTTTCCCTTCTTTTTTTTCCACGGTTACGCCCGGCCAGTTTCCCACAAACTGATTGGAACCGGTCAGGGCATTGAACAATGTGGTTTTCCCACAGTTGGGATTTCCCGCCAGCGCTATTGTAATCGCCATCTTTGTCTCCTTTCTATTTGCTGCAACTCATCTTTGTTCGTTATGGCTCTCTTTTATTAGTTGCAGCTAACTCATGTGTAATAAAAATCATTCCACCTCTATCATTTCCGCGTCCGCTTTCCGAAGCGACAACTCATATCCTCTCACTGTAATTTCCACCGGATCTCCAAAAGGCGCCACTTTTCGTACAAAAACCCTGGTCCCTTTTGTAATCCCCATATCCATAATCCGTCTTTTCACCGCACCTTCTCCGGTCAGCCGTCTTACCGTCACCGTCTGGCCACAGCCCACTTCTTTCAATGTTTTCATACTCCCTCCTGATCAGACAAAAATCTTATTTGCCATATCCCTGCCGATGGCAACTCTGGCATCTTTTATATGAACAATGATATTTCCTCCGATATCCGATACTACAGTCACTGCACTTCCTGTCACGAATCCGAGATTTTCAAGAAATCTTCTGGTTTCTTCCCTGCCGCCGACTTTTTTAATCGTTCCCGGTTCACCGGCCTTCATCATTGACAATGGCATATCCAATCCCCCTTTTTTATACCTTCATTTTGTTTTCATCCATAGTTAGTATATGCTAACTTATATTAGTTGTCAATAACTTTTGCAATAAAATTTCCCGGCCACATACTTCTGGAAACCCATGCAGGAATATGTTATAATAAGCTGCCGTCAAAAAGTGTGATAAAAATACCAGGGAGTAAATCAATGAATTACAATGAATCTGCGGAAAATTATCTGGAAACCATCCTTGTCCTCAGCAAAAGACTGCCTGTTGTCCGCTCAGTGGATATCGCTGTGGAACTGGATTTTAAAAAGTCCAGCGTCAGTGTGGCTATGAAGCATCTGCGGGAGAAAAATCAGATTACCGTAACCGATGCAGGCTTTATCTACCTGACCGATTCCGGCAGGGAAATTGCGGAAATGATCTATGAAAGGCACCAGTTTCTCACCTCCTGGCTTACTTCTCTCGGTGTGCCTTCGGAAATTGCCGGAGAAGATGCCTGTAAAATGGAGCATATTATCAGCAAAGAAAGTTTTGACGCCATTAAACGATATGTCCACGACAGACAACAGCAATAGTGGCAATGATTCTGTTTTCACATATAATAAACAGTAAACAGTCTCAGGAGCGCTTTTCTTGAACGAACACTATCCTTTTGTCAACCCGCCGCTTCCCTATTCCTATGACTCTATGGAACCTTACATCAGCAGGCAGACGATGGAGCTGCATCATAACGGCTATTTGCAGACCTATATCAACGATCTGAATCAGGCTCTGAAAGATTACCCTGAATACCAGACATTTTCTCTGGATGAGTTGATTTGCTATGCAGACAACATGCCTGCTCAGATACGCAGTTCCGTCCTGCACAATGCAGGAGGTGCGTACAACCATATCTTTTATTTTTCCATGCTAAAAAAATGTGATCCTTCTCCTCCTTCCGGAAAACTGGCAGATCTCATTACCTGGCAGTTCGGCTGTTTTGAAAATTTTCAGGACCTGTTTACTGCTGCTGCCCTCTCTGTATTCGGCTCCGGATATGCCTGGCTGGTACTGGATAAGGATAATAAGCTGGCCTTCCGCACCACTGACAATCAGGGCACTCTCCTTACTTCCGGCGACCGGCCCATTTTCAGCATTGATGTATGGGAACATGCCTATTATCTTCAATACTATAATATGAGAAGCAATTATATCCATGACTGGTTTTCTGTCATCAACTGGGAACAGGCAGAACGTAATTTCTCTGATGCCGGAAATAACGATGCATAAAAATACGCCGCAGGCTTCCCTCCTGCGGCGTATCACTTTCCCATCTTTTTACGATTGACCTGACGGTTCTGCAAACGGAAATTGAAAAACTTCACACATTAACATCAACTATCACTATCACTGTTATCTGCCATGCCATAGTGATACCTCTATGCGCCGTAATTGATAATACCGCCCACTGCCTCTCTCTGTTGTGCCTGGATGGTATCCCAGTCCACATTCCGGATTTTCTCCAACAGCCCTTCTGCAGTATCCGCAGTTACCATCGTCCTCTTTACCTTATCCGGACGCTCGCCCAATCCCTGCAGTCTCTCTTCTTCTGCCTTCTTTTCCGCTGCTTTTTTGTCCTTGACTGCTTTTTCCTTTTTCTCTGCTCTGGATTTTTCGATCCGTTCCTTCTGCTTCTCACCGGATTTTTCCAGTTCTGCAAAATAGGAAGTACTGCCGTCTTTTCCGATCGTTACTCCCATACGCTTCACTGCATCGTCTTCACCCAGCTCCGCTTTCATATCGGACAGCTTTGCCGTTGCCTCATCAATGATGCCTGTGTATTTCTTTTCTGCATCCTCATCGGCTGCCATCTCTTCCAGCACTTCCGGCTCCAGCAATACGCTGTACTCTTTTGTACCACCGGCCAGATACTGCTGCGCTTCCTCTTCACTGTCATAGTTGGCAACAATAAAGTCCATATTGCCATACTTTTTTTTCAGACGTTTCAGCATATCCCTGGCATCTTCACTCAACGGCGATGCCGCTTTGGGCGCAGTTTCCTCCATGTTTCCGGATTTTGTCACTCCACCGGCAGTTCTTGCACCGGCTCTTTCAGCCGTGCCGGAATAGGATGCTGCCTGGCTGTAAGCATTGTGATACACCTGATACCCATTGATTCCATTCATGTTGTAATCCTCCTTGATTTGTTTTCTTTTTCATCTGTCAGATCCCGTCCGCGCCGCTTTCCGGATTATCTGCTCCGGATGCGATGCTTTCCCCGGCAGCGCTTTGACCGCTTTCCTCTGATCTGTTCAGTTCCCTGATTTTTTCTTCCAGTGTGTCTTTCTCGTCCTCATCAAACAGCGATTTGTGTTTTCTGCGCTTTTTCAGCAGACTCAGCATCGCTGCCGATTTCGCCATCTGATACAGTTCCGCACTGTATTCCATCAATTTCTTTTCATCTCTCTGCGGAACCTGGTCTCCTCTTGCAATCCTCCGGGCAATCTCCATGATCTTGCCCAGCTCTGCCGAAACTTCATCGGCTTTTTCTGATGCCTTTTTGTTCTCTTCTGCCCGTTTCTGCAGCATTTCCCGGACAGCTTCCGAGAGATCCAGCCTGCTCCTTTCCGCCTCTTCCTGCTTTAACTTTTGCTGCCTTTTTTGTTCTGCCCGCCCTGTCAGACTTCTTTCTTCCGGTATCCTCCGATATCCGGCAGCAGAAAACCGTTCCTGCTTCTGCTCTGTTTCACAGGTATCTGCAAGCCTCATACCGACACCTCCCATCCTGGCTAACTGCGAAAATCGAAATGCTGTCCCCGCATCAGCTCTTCTTCGGTTCGGATGTAGCCGCTCATTTCCTCACTGATCACATCGTTTACTTTTTTTACCAGTTCTTCCCAGCTTGATGCGGTAACCGTCACGGTATCCTCCGCATCTTCCATTCTTTTTTCTGCCTCATCCCTGGCAGTCTTTCTTTTCTCCATCCGCCGCTCTTCTGCCGCCTTTGCAGCCTTCTTCTGATCTGCTGCCTTTTTTGCCGCATTCTTTTCTATTCGTTTTTTCTGAGCGGCCAACGACTTATCCACCACTGCAAAAAACGATGTCAGGCCCCCATCGTTTACTTTCATTCCATATGATTTCACCCGGCTGCTGTTAACGCCAAAACTGTTTTTGGACATGGACATTTTCATTGCCGCATTGGAAATAATGCTTTCATACTGCTTCCGATAATTTTCATCTTCTGCCATACGCTCTATCTTCGCCGTATCAATCAATACCACCATCCGGTTCGGATTGGCATACTGTCCTGCCTGCGCCTGGGTCTGTTCTTTCCTATCCTCACTGACAAGGATAAACTCCATATTCCCGTATTTCTTTTTCAGTTCCCTGTAATACTTTTCCGCCTGCTCACTAAGCTCCGGATTTCCCACGGTCCTGCCATAATTTCCGGGCCTGGGTTTTCCTGTGATTTCCGTCTCCCCGGATTTGTCGGATGCATCCGATTTGCCGGCCTTCCGGACAGAAACCAGCCCGGCCGCAGCCATCTGACTGCTCTCTCCCCAAATTCCTGTACTGTCTGTACGATTCATCGCTCATCCTCCCTGAAATGCCGCCGCAACTCCGTTTGCGGCCTCTCCGCAGAAAACAACACACTTCCTGTTATTTATATCGGCGCAAAAGAGGAAAAAGTTTACATCCGTTTACCAAACAGATGCCCGTATCTCTATCCTGCATTTTCCCTGAAAAATCCCCACGGGTACAGGCATATCAAATCCATACACCGAAGGATACAGCGCTTCCTCAAACTGATACACAATCACCTTTTCTTTATCAGGATCCACAATCCAGTATTCCCGTACCCCCAGACTTCGGTACTTGTCCAGCTTTCTGATACAGTCTCTCTCCTGTGAACCGGCAGAAAGCACCTCCGCAATAAAATCCGGCGTACCATAAATACCGGTTTCCCTGACCTTTTCTCTGTCACATACCACAACCACATCCGGCTGCAGGATCGTCCGGTCATCATCATCCGGACAGACATCCACCGGAAACGGAAACACCGCAGCGTCAATTCTGTTCTGTCTGATAAACTGAAGCATCTGACAGCAGATCTCCCCGGCCATACTCTGATGCTCCGTTGAAAGCATCCCCATATCATACATCACGCCGTCTATCAGCTCCACCTGCCCTGCATGTTTTCGTACATAATAATCCTCTGTGGTGTACTCTCCCGGCTGTTTCCCTGCAAAAGGCGCCTCCCCTTTCCGGACAGCCTCCTGCCCTGCCGTTCCTGCAAAAAACCGTTCCAGGGCCTGCACCGTCCCATAACGGGGAGACCTGGTTTCCCCGCTGAAAACCTTCAAAACAGTGCTGAGCGGCACCCCTGACAGCTCCGCCACCTGTTCATAAGTATACCCTCTGGAACGTTTTACCGCCTTCATTTCTTCAATGGTCAAAGATATCCTCCCCTCTCCCCCTCAGTTTATCGTTCATATTCCTCCCGGTCAACTGTTTTTCCGGAAAAATCCCTGACAGGAACTTTCCTGTGTAATAAACCGTGCGTCCCAACGCACACTCGCGCCGGAGCACGGCTGCGATAGCAGCCATTTCCCTTTTGCGCGGAGTGCGCATCCCCCGGAGGGTTTTATTTCACAGGAAAACAATTTACTTTCATGTTTTACAGCAACAGGCATTTTCCTGTGAAATAAAGTGTGCGTCCCAACGCACACTCGCGCCGGAGCGCGGCTGCGATAGCAGCCATTTCCCTTTTGCGCGGAGTGCGCATCCCCCGGAGGGTTTTATTTCACAGGAAAACAATTTACTTTCATGTTTTACAGCAACAGGCATTTTCCTGTGAAATAAAGTGTGCGTCCCAACGCACACTCGCGCCGGAGCGCGGCTGCGATAGCAGCCATTTCCCTTTTGCGCGGAGTGCGCATCCCCCGGAGGGTTTTATTTCACAGGAAAACAATTTACTTTCATGTTTTACAGCAACAGGCATTTTCCTGTGAAATAAAAAAACGCTATGCAGATCCATCCCGGACCGCATAGCGCCTGTTATTCACTGTCTCTTCTGTTTTTTCTGCCAAAATGAAGCTGTCAGGTAAACAACTGTACCCAATGCTTCACGCCTCTTTCATCCTCATACAATCCCACACCGATTTTTGTAAAATTGCCGTTGAGTATATTCGCCCGATGTCCGCTGCTGTTCATCCAGCCTTCCATAACCACACCTGCATCTTTCTGTCCGTAAGCAATATTTTCACCGCTCATCCGATAGGAAATGCCCTGGTCGCTGAGGACACTGCTGTAACTGCGTCCGTCCGGTCTTGTATGGGAAAACTGCTGTTTGATCTCTTTTGCCCTTATATTGGCTGCCTGTGTCAGATCAGCCTGCATCTGCACTGCCCCAAGTCCGGCCTTCGCCCTTTCTTCATTCACAAGCCGTACCACCTGTTCTGCCTGAGCCAGCAGATTAGTATCCGTTCCGCCCTGTTCCGGCCCAGGTGTCCCCGGCTGCTCCGGCTTCCCGGTATCTGTTCCAGGTCCTCCCGGCATTCCCGGAATGGTCGTTCCGGGTATTGAAATATCCGGACAGTTATTTCCTGTTCCGCCAATTTCTTCCAGGAGCTTTTGTAAATCGGTCCCACTGTAAACCTGTCCGTATGCATTGCAGAAATTTCCTGTCTGTACCCGGATTGCCTTCACATTTGCCGCCTGAGAAGTGATTGGCATACTC
This sequence comes from uncultured Clostridia bacterium, assembly GCA_947385955.1. Classification (GTDB taxonomy): domain Bacteria; phylum Bacillota; class Clostridia; order Lachnospirales; family Lachnospiraceae; genus VSOB01. Next base: position 3,620 of record CANDNA010000010.1, on the reverse strand, counting down.
CCTGCGATTGCCGCCGACATCATTGCTATGGAAAATAAAATTTTCTTTTTCATTCGTTTCCTCCTTCATATGTTACGTATTTGTTACATAATTATTACGTAATTAATACTAACATATTACGATAAGGAGTTCTACCGGTAAATCGTGGCAATAAGATCGCTACACACCTTCCTGATTATCGGAAATATTCCGGATTCATAAAGGGAATCATCAGGCTGACTGTCTCTCCCTCCTCATCCAGTCCCCAATAAGCACTGTAAATGCCATCTCCCATACCGCTTGAAAAGAAAACCAGATTATGTTCCGTCCGGGGAATCTGCCAGCACAGATAACTTCCGTCCTTATGCTGAAGCTCTGGATGATTTTCATAGCTCTCTCTGAAATGGGCCGCAAAATAGTCTACATATTTGTTCTTTCCCGGATTTTCTTTCTCCCAGTTTTCAAAAAACAGACTGTATTCCATTCCGGTCTGTGTATCCGCAAAACAGGCCAATCCGGTATCCACACCAAAAAATGTCCATGCATTTGGTTTCCCCCAATCCTCAGCATGTCTCCCCTTCGGCATGGCAATCTCATAACGCACCGCCGGGCGGTCACTGATCAGCAGCCTGGCGGCTACAGTCCGTAACCCCACGATTTTTGAACGGCAGAAAGAAAGCTCCACCGGATAGCGCCCTCCCGGAATCCTCCTCTCCAGTGTGGTGGCATACTTCGTCCCCAAATAGGCGATCGGATCTGCCAGTACCACTTCCCCTGTCGGAAAATCCACCTCTCCGATCACCAAAAGCTCTGTATCTTCACTTTTGGTAAACAACTGTCGGAAAAATGCTTCCGGATAGGTCTGCTGATTCAGAAATTTCAGATTCTTCTCAAAGGCAATCTGTGCAGGATGCTTCACCTGTTCCCGGATCTCTCTTCCCGTCCTGGTATCCACAAAATAACTGCCGGTTTCATCAGAACGAAACTCCAGATCACTTCCTGTTGGCATATAATATACCATAAGAACTGCCGGCTCAATATCAGCAAGATCGTTATAATCTATAACTGCCATATTTTCCGCACAGTTCACATACTCCTGGCTGTCCGTATCCCCGAATGCAATCCATCCGTTTCCATATTCACTTTCCTGGCGAAACAGCCATTTCAGTCTGGATGTACCATTGATCACAGATTTGCTGACAATGGTGCCGCCTGCCCCTCTGATATAAGGTTTTTTCTGTTCCTGTCCCTCTTTTTTCATAATGATATCCCCTTTTTTGTCTTACTGTGTATGTTGCCTGTTATCACATCACAGAAAATCCACCGAAACCACATGCTCTGACTGCATCAGTATCTGATAGATCTCTGTCCGTTCCGTCCCTCTCTTGGTATAAAGGACAATATGGACGGAAACACCCTCTCCCGCAATCTTGGATTCCCCGATTTCCACGGAATCAATGACAATTTCTGCATCCCTCAGATTCTGCAAAATGGCATGAATCTGATGACTGTCCTCCAGATTCACAAAAACATTGCAGTAACGGGAATGTCTGGTAACAAAGCGTTCCACATACGGTAATATGTGAAGAGAGAGCATCATCATCGCCGTAATCAATACACCGCCCTCAATAAATCCGATCCCTATGGCGAGACCGACGCAGGCACTCGCCCAAAGCGTAGCCGCAGTGGTCAAGCCTCTGACACGATGACGTGAAATAATGATGGTTCCCACACCAATAAATCCCACACCGCTGATTACCTGTGCTGCCAGACGGTTCATATTGGCCAGCCCCGGAAAATTGACCTGAATATACTGTTCTGTCAGCATCACCAGTGTGGCGCCCAGACAGACAACGGTGATGGTCTTGGTTCCCGCGCCGCGATGCTTCATTCCCCGGTCCAGACCAATCACGCCGCCCAAAAATGTGGCAATCAGCACACGTATCAGTATATTCTGCATATTCCATTCCGCAAAATTTCCCAAAATCATAGGTATTCTCCTGTTTTTCTCTTGTATTGATACAAAAGCCAGCACTTTCTGATCTTCCCGGCTTTCTTGTATCTATCACATGACGGCAGATCATTGCAGCAGTATCCGGTTTATGATTTCAATTATAATCTACTTCGGGCAGGAGTACAATCCGGTGAAAGAGGGATTTTTGCATGATAAAAACGCCTACGGATTTGATTCACCTAATTTCCAGCCATCTGCTTTGCCAGCTTTCCCTTTTTTATGTTTCGGCCGTATATCCACGGAACTACTGGCTTTACAGTGATTTTCACCTTTTTTACATCAAATCCAGCGTATGCCTTCAACGCAAAAAGGACGCACAGATTTTTGATTCTCTATGTGCCCTGACACCGTACTGCTTTCTTTCATTATGATTGGCTTACATCCTGTTGCAACAGCGTAATAACCTGTTCTATAGCTTTGGGAGGAAGATCATTTTTTCCTTTCGTATGGATTGCCCTGTCAATGTCCGAAAGACTGGAAATGATATATCCACTGTCCACAGGGCTGTTTTGATGGAGCAAAATGACATACCCTTCCACCCATACCTTGATTCGATGGCACTGAAGATAATGCGCCAACAGATAAACCTGTCTTTTTAACTGTCTGATTGGATTTTTCACCTGTTTTGAATATATATTTCCCGAATCAGTAACTTTTATTTTCTGCCATTCATAATCATCTTTATTCCCCACCAACTGGCCGCTGTAATTCTTGATTTCGAAAATAAATATCCCAAATTTATTGACAATGATGCAGTCCATCTCCGCCTGTTTGCCATCAAATGTTATTTCTGTGTTCCTAAGTAGATAATCACCTTTCCAAAGAACACGGCTAATCATTTCCACCGCAATTTCCTCTCCATACCTGCCTGCACGTTTGCTTGCAGATTCAAACGTCCAGTCTGAAGAAGAGAGCCATTTTATAAATACAGCGGCCAGCCAAATGCACAGAACGGCCAACAGAATCCCCGTCATGGCAATCACTGCCCATTTTAGTTCCATCTGCTTTCCTCTTTTCCAATATATTACATTCTCCCAAAAAATCAAAGTAATTGCAAATACCTTTTCTGATCAACCTCTGATTCTCTTTCACCAAATATTTTAAAGCAATTGCAATCATTTTGATAAAAATCAGGTATTTTTACCACATCTTCGAAATCTATAGCAATCCAATATTATACCGCACCTGCTTGACATAAGGTTTATGATAGAGACAGGAGGCAATTATTATGCTGCATAATGAAGCACGAATACTGCTTATTGATGCCTCGAACAAAACCCATAATGCAAAGGAAGTGGCAGAATGCTTTTCCGTAAATACCAGCACGGTTTACCGCCTGGAAAAAAGAATGCGGGAAACCGGCTTTGTGGAAACCAAAGTCTCCCTGCGCGGGCGAAAGCCTGCCCTCAGCCAAACCGACATTCAGGATATTGACCGGCTGATACAGTCACAGTCGGATATTACAATCCATGAAATACGGGAAAAACTCCAGTTACAGGTAAGTGATGAAACCGTCCGCAAAGCAGTCCTGAAACTCGGATACGTTTATAAAAAGAAGTCCCTCCATGCTTCAGAACAGGAGCGTCCCCGATGTCAGGGCCAAAAGGGAAGCATGGAAAAAACATAT
>CANDNA010000009.1 GCA_947385955.1 uncultured Clostridia bacterium | reverse complement strand
TAGAAAAACTGGAACATAATATGGCAAAGCTGACGATCGAGGTTTCGGCGGAAGAGTTGGAAAAAGCGATTCAGAAGGTGTATCAGAAAACAAAAAATAAAATCAGTGTTCCCGGCTTCAGAAAGGGCAAGGTTCCCCGTCAGGTAATTGAAAAGATGTATGGCAGGGAAGTATTTTATGAAGATGCTGCCAATGAACTGATTCCGGGCGCCTATGAAAAAGCTCTGGATGAGTGTGAAGAAAGCATTGTTTCTTCTCCCAAAATTGCGGTGACACAGATAGAGGCAGGACAGCCTTTTATCTTTACGGCAGAGGTGGCTTTGAAACCGGAAGTACGCCTGGGAAAATATAAGGGCGTAAAGGTGGAAAAGCAGTCCGTTGCGGTGACAGAGGAAGAAATTGACAAAGAGATCGAAAAAGAAAGAGAAAGCAATGCCAGAACCGTGGAAGTGGAAGGCAGAGCCATTGAAAACGGAGATATTGCAACCATTGATTTTGAGGGATTTGTGGATGGAGAAGCGTTTGAAGGCGGAAAAGGAGAAAATTATCCGTTAACAATCGGCTCCGGTTCTTTTATTCCCGGATTTGAAGAACAGCTTATTGGCAAGAATAAAGATGAGGACGTGGAAGTGAATGTTACCTTCCCGGAAGATTATCATGCAGAGGAACTGAAAGGGAAAGCTGCAGTGTTCAAAGTTGCCATCAAAGAAGTTAAGACAAAAGAACTTCCGGCAGTGGATGATGAGTTCGCCGCAGAAGTTTCTGAATTTGATACACTGGCAGAATACAAAGAGGACATTCGCAGGAAATTAACGGAAAAGAAGGAAAAAGAAGCAAAGAACGCCAAAGAAGAGGCGGTTGTGAACGAGATCATTGCGGATGCCGATATGGATATTCCGGAGGCTATGCTGGAGACACAGCAGAGGCAGATTGTGGATGAGTTTGCGCAGAGACTGCAGATGCAGGGGCTTTCTCTGGAGCAGTACTTCCAGTTTACAGGCCTTGACGGACAGAAGATGCTGGAGCAGGTAAAGCCGCAGGCAGAGAAACGGATCAAATCCAGACTGGTGCTGGAAGCGATTGTGGCGGCAGAGGGGATTACCGCATCGGAAGAGGATTACGAGAAAGAAATCGAAAGAATGGCAGAAGTATATAATATGGAAAAAGACAAGGTAAAAGAGATGCTGGGCGACAATGAGAAGGCCAAAGAGCAGCTTATGGAAGACCTTGCCATTACCAAAGCTGCCGATTTCGTGGTAAGCGAAGCAAAAGAGGCTTAGGCAGGTATAGTTTACAGCAGCCGGGAATAAACTGAAAACGGCAAGGAGGCATTTTGAATGAGTTTAGTACCTTATGTCATTGAACAAACAAGCAGGGGCGAACGTTCCTATGATATTTATTCAAGACTGTTAAAAGACAGGATTATATTTCTGGGAGAAGAAGTGAATGAGGTGACGGCAAGCCTTGTTGTGGCACAGATGCTGTTTCTGGAGGCTGAGGATCCGGAGAAGGATATACAGCTTTATATTAACAGTCCGGGCGGCAGTGTGACGGCAGGACTGGCTATTTATGATACCATGCAGTATATCAAATGTGATGTGGCGACGATCTGTATCGGCATGGCGGCCAGTATGGGGGCATTCCTTCTGGCAGGCGGTACCAAAGGGAAAAGAAGTGCGCTTCCCAATGCGGAGATTATGATCCACCAGCCGCTTGGCGGTACAAAAGGACAGGCGACAGAAATCGAAATTGCTGCAAAGCATATCCTGAAAACAAAGGAAAAACTGAACAGGATGCTGGCGGAGAACACCGGACAGTCTTATGAGGTGATTTGTGCGGATACTGAGAGAGACAACTGGAAGAGTGCGGAGGAAGCACAGGAGTACGGTCTGATCGATAAGGTATTTACGTTCAGGCCCAAAGAATAGTTAAGGAGATAGTAAGTTAAAATGACAAAAAATTCTGACGATAAAGTAAGATGCTCTTTCTGTAATAAGACGCAGGAACAGGTCAGAAAACTGATTGCCGGACCGGCGGGGGTATATATCTGTGATGAATGCATTGATATCTGCGCTGAAATCATGGAAGAGGAGTATGAAGAAGAGCCTGCGGATGACGGCATGGAAATCAACCTTTTAAAGCCGGTGGAGATCAAGGAATTTCTGGATGAATATGTCATTGGTCAGGAAGCGGCCAAAAAGGTGTTGTCAGTGGCAGTTTACAATCACTATAAACGGGTGCTGGCGCCCAAAGGGCTGAATGAAGTGGAGCTTCAGAAGAGCAATATTCTGATGGTGGGTCCTACCGGTTCCGGTAAGACTTATCTGGCACAGACGCTTGCCAAGATTATCAATGTGCCCTTTGCCATTGCAGATGCCACCACATTGACGGAAGCCGGATACGTAGGGGAGGATGTGGAAAACATCCTGCTGAAACTGATTCAGGCAGCGGACTATGATGTGGAACGTGCCCAGTATGGTATGATTTATATTGATGAAATCGATAAAATTACAAAAAAAGGGGAAAATGTTTCTATTACCAGGGATGTCTCCGGAGAGGGAGTACAGCAGGCTTTGCTGAAAATCGTGGAAGGCACTGTGGCCAGTGTACCGCCCCAGGGAGGCAGGAAGCATCCCCATCAGGAATTGATTCAGATTGATACTTCCAATATTCTCTTTATCTGCGGCGGTGCCTTTGACGGATTGGACAAGATTGTAGAGGAAAGGCTGAATCATAAGATCATTGGTTTCAATGCAAAGATGGGAACCAAAACAACAAAGGAAATCGGAGAGATTCTGGGAGAAGTAACACCCCAGGATCTGGTGAAGTTCGGTTTGATTCCCGAATTTGTGGGCAGGGTGCCCATCAATGTGTCTCTGGAAGGACTGGATGAGGATGCGCTGGTGCGGATTCTGAAAGAGCCCAGAAATGCACTGGTTAAACAGTATCAGAGACTGTTTGCATTTGATGATGTGGAATTGCGTTTTGAGGATGATGCGATTGTGGAAATTGCCAAAAAAGCAATGGAGCGGAAAACAGGCGCAAGAGGTCTGCGCTCTATTATGGAAAATGTTCTGATGGATGTGATGTATGAGATCCCTTCTGATGACACGATCCAGCTTTGTGTGATTTCCAAAGAAGTAATAGACGGTACCAGTGAGCCGTTAGTGGTGCATCGTGAGCCCACAAGAAAAGCGAAGTAGTACCAGGAGAGAAAGCGCCGCTAAGAATTAGCGGCGTTTTATGTCTGAAAAGGAGTACGAATGAATATAGAAGAGAACAGATATGAGCTTCCGGCGGTTGCACTGCGGGGGATGACGATTCTGCCGGATATGATTATCCATTTTGATCTGAGCAGGAAAAAATCCATTCAGGCAGTGGACCAGGCAATGCAGTCGGATCAGATGCTGCTGGTGGTGACACAGCAGGATCCGGAAACGGAAGATCCGGAATATAAGGATATGTATGAAGTGGGTACGGTGGCAGTCATCCGGCAGCTTACCAGGCTGCCGGGAGACATTATCCGGGTGCTGGCAGAGGGTAAGATGCGTGCAAAGCTGCTTTCTTTTTCGGAAGAGGTGACGGAGTATCTGCTGGCAGAGATTGAAACGGTACCGGGAGGAGAGCGGCTGCCTGAAAGTGAGGAAGAGGCAGGGCTGCGGGAGCTGCGTTCCATTTTTGAACGGTACAGCCAGTGTTATCCAAAAGTAGGGAAGAACCTGGGCCCCAGGGTACAGGAAGCAGCCAGTCTGGAGTCTTTGATCGATGAGATCACCAACAATATCCCGCTGCACTATGGGAACAAACAGAAAATTCTGGGCGAACTGGATCTGCGGGAGCGTTTTGCGCTGCTCTGCCAGATTTTGCTGAATGAGGTGGAAGTGGCCAGGGTACGGATGGAGTTGTCAGAAAAAATCCGTTCCCGTGTGGAGAAAAATCAAAAAGAATATCTGCTGCGTGAACAGCTCCATTTTATCAGAGAGGAACTGGGTGAGGAAAACACCCTGTCGGATGCGGAGCAGTTTCAGGAAGACCTGAAAAAGCTGAAAGCGTCAAAAGAAGTAAAAGAGAAAATCAAAAAAGAGATTGCCCGTTTTCAGAATATGGCTGCCAGCAGTTCGGAAAGTGCAGTGGAGCGGGGATATATCGAAACGCTGCTGGAACTTCCCTGGGATAAGATGTCCAGAGACAATACGGATATTACGAGGGCGGAAAGCATTCTGGAGGAGGATCATTACGGGCTGGAAAAGGTAAAGGAACGTATTCTGGAGTTTTTGGCGGTCAGAAGCCTGACAAAGCGGGGCGACAGCCCGATTCTCTGTCTGGTGGGTCCTCCCGGAACCGGGAAAACTTCCATTGCCAGAAGCGTGGCAAAGGCATTGAACAAAAAATACATCCGTATCTGCCTGGGCGGCGTCCGGGATGAGGCGGAAATCAGAGGGCACAGGCGTACTTATGTGGGTGCGATGCCCGGACGGATTGCCGCCGGTCTGCGGCAGGCAGGCGTTAAAAACCCTCTGATGCTGTTGGATGAAATTGACAAAGCAGGAAATGACAGGCGGGGAGATACGGCGTCGGCCCTTTTGGAAGTATTGGACGGAGAACAGAACAACAGGTTCCGGGATCATTATGTGGAGATTCCGCTGGATCTGTCGGAAGTGCTCTTTCTGGCTACGGCCAATTCGGTTTCCGAAATTCCAAGACCTTTGCTGGACCGGATGGAACTGATCGAGGTTACCAGCTATACTTCCAATGAGAAGTTTCATATTGCCAAAGAGCATTTGCTGGAAAAGCAGTTGGAGAAAAACGGACTTTCCGCCAGTCAGCTTGATATTACGGACAATGCACTGCATAAAATGATACAGAATTATACCAGGGAAGCAGGAGTGCGGGAGCTGGAACGGAAAATCGGACAGATCTGCAGGAAAGCCGCCAGAGAGATTCTACAGGCAAAGGAAGAGAAAACCATACGGGTTACAAAGCAGAATCTGGAAAAATTTCTGGGAAAAGAGAAATATTCCCAGGACAGGATCGGCCAGAGCGATGAAGTGGGAATTGTCAGAGGACTGGCCTGGACCAGTGTGGGCGGGGATACTCTGGAAATTGAAGTGAATATCATGCCGGGAAAAGGGGATATTGATTTAACCGGCCAGATGGGAGATGTGATGAAGGAATCGGCCATCACGGGGATCAGTTTTATCCGTTCCATTGCAAAAGATCATAAAATTGCAGCAGATGCGTTTAAGAAAAATGATTTTCACATTCATATTCCGGAAGGCGCAGTGCCAAAGGACGGGCCCAGTGCAGGCATTACCATGGCGACGGCGGTGTTTTCCGCATTAACCAAACGCCCGGTATATGCAACGGTAGCCATGACCGGTGAGGTGACGCTGCGGGGACGGGTACTGCCCATCGGGGGCCTGAAAGAAAAAATACTGGCGGCCAGAACTGCCGGCATCAGAAAAGTATTGGTTCCGGCCGAAAATGAAAAGGATGTACAGGAAATTTCCAAAGAAATCAAATCAGGGCTGGAAATCGTATATGTCAAACAGATGGAAGAGGTACTGGAGCATGCACTGGTAAAAAAACGGGCATCTTCCGGTTCCGGAAAAGCCGGCGGTGGCAGCACTGTGAAGGAGCAATCAAATGGTGATTAAACAAGTCAGTCTGGAGACTGTATGCGGTATTACCAGCGTGCTGCCGCAGAATACGAAGCCTGAGGTGGCATTTGCGGGAAAGAGCAATGTGGGGAAATCTTCGCTGATCAATGCGTTGATGAACCGGAAAGCGCTGGCCCGTACAAGTGCCCAGCCGGGCAAAACACAGACGATCAATTTTTATAATATAAACGATGAGATGTATTTTGTGGATCTGCCCGGCTATGGTTACGCAAAGGCGCCGGAAGAGATCCGGGCCAAATGGGGCAATATGATTGAACGGTATTTGCGGAAATCCCGTATGCTCCGGGCCGTGTTTCTTTTGATTGATCTGCGGCATACTCCTTCTGCCAATGATAAAATGATGTATGAATGGATTCTGCATCAGAATTATCAGCCGATTATCATTGCAACGAAGCTGGATAAGGTAAAGCGGAGCCAGGTACAGAAACAGATCCGTGAGGTCCGTACCGGGCTGGGAGCCTCTCCGGATACGATGGTGATTCCGTTTTCGGCTGTGACAAAGCAGGGAAGAGAGGAAGTTTATGAACTGCTGGAGGGGTATCTGACAGAGGACGGTCAGGTGTGAAAGGATCTGATCTCTTACCATAAGAATCAGGATAAGGAATAGGACAGGAGGCGCAGGAAATGAAACAGCCTTTTAAACGATACAGTAAAGTGATTTTAAATCTGATTTGGGCCATGTGTGTTCTGCTGCTCTGCATATTTGCAATGCCCAGGATTCTGCTGTTTTTTCTTCCTTTCATCATTGGCTGGATCATAGCGGCTATTGCCAATCCGCCGGTTCGGTTTTTTGAAGAAAAATTCCGCATTAAGAGAAAGGCCGGTTCCGCATTTGTGATTGTGGCAGTGATCGCGCTGGTGATTCTGGGCGGCTATTTTCTGGTATCCAGGCTGGTTAGTGCAGGAATTGGCTTTGTGACCATACTGCCCAGTCTTTGGGAACATCTGGAGGAGGATTTTCGGGAGATCGGACAGAACCTGAGTGTTATTTATGATGGATTTCCGGCGGATGTAAAAGACAATATTGCAAAGATCGGTGAGGAGATGGATGGCTATCTTGCAGAGCTGGTCGGCAGGATCGGGACGCCTACGGTCAATGCGGTAGGGAACTTTGCCAAAAATATTCCGGGAATGGTCATCAATGTGATTATGTGTATCTTATCGGCATATTTTTTTATAGCTGAAAAAGAGGCCATCGGACAATTCTGGCAGCGTTTTATTCCGGGGGCGATCCGGGATAAATGGCATATTGTATTTGACAGTCTGAAAAATGCGGTAGGCGGTTACTTCAAAGCCCAACTGAAAATAGAATTGTGGATTTTCCTGCTGTTGCTGGTGGGATTTCTGCTTTTGCGGATTCCCTATGCGCCGTTGGTGGCGTTCCTGATTGCGGTACTGGATTTTTTGCCCTTTTTCGGTACCGGAGCGGTGATGATTCCCTGGGCGGTAATCAAATTCCTCAGTGCCGATTATGAAATGGCAATCTGGCTGTTGGTGATCTGGGGTGTGGGGCAGTTGGTCAGGCAGATTATCCAGCCTAAAATCGTGGGAGATTCGGTGGGGATTGCTCCGCTGCCTACGTTGATTCTTTTGTTCATCGGCTATAAATATGCAGGGGTGGCCGGAATGATTCTGGCGATTCCCATAGGCATTATTGTAATCAATATGAACAGGGCGGGCATTTTTGATACCCTGAAAACAAGTCTGTGCATTCTCGCTGTGGGACTGAACCGCTTCCGCAGATTTGATGAGGAGGATAAGGAGATATTGCAGGATAAAAGGCAATGATGAGAAGGAATCCGATATTTGGTCTGAAATGCGGACGGGAAGTATGAAAGGCAAAATGTAAAGTGTAAAATGCGGAATTTTAAAATCATATTACAATATGAAGGAACACGTTACCAGGGCTGGCAGCGTCAGGTGAGTACAGACAATACCATACAGGGGAGACTGGAAACCCTGTTGACAAAAATGACCGGCCAGGCAGTACAGGTACATGGCGCCGGCAGAACGGATGCAGGTGTGCATGCAATGGGGCAGTGTGCCAATTTCCATCTGGAAACCGGTATGTCATGCAGGGAAATCCTCGGCTATATGAACCGTTATCTTCCGGAGGACATCGGCGTTATTTCCGTTGAGGAAATGCCGGAGCGGTTTCACAGCAGGCTGAATGCGGTGGGCAAGACCTATCTGTACCGGGTGTGGAATACGGAGATTCCTACTGTGTTTGACAGAAGATATGTATATATCTGCCCTGCAGCGCTGGATGAGCAGGCTATGAGAAGGGCGGCAGATGATCTGACCGGTACACATGATTTCAGTGCATTCACATCGGCCAGAAAATCCAAAAAGGTGGCCAGATCTATGGTCCGTACAATAGATACCATAGAAATTAAAAGAGTGGGAAAGGAACTGCAGTTTATATATAAGGGTGACGGTTTTTTATACCATATGGTCAGGATATTAACCGGCACACTTTTGGAAACAGGCACAGGGGAGAAAAAGCCGGAGGATATTAAGACTATCATGGACAGGGGTATGCGGGAAGAAGCAGGTATGCTGGTGCCCGCAAAGGGACTGACACTTGTGGAAGTCAGGTACAATGATAGGAGCTTTTATGAAAGTAAAGGAAAGTGGTAAATGGAAATGGATATTTTTTCTGTATGTGCTGATTATTATACGTTTGATTGTATTTAAATATCCCTACAGTGTACTGCGGGACATCATGGACAACTGGCAGAAGGACGTGATCTGGGAAGGTCTGGATACTGCCAATTTCACACTGTTTAAGACCATCCGGATGTATATCAGATATTATGACCGCCTGAACAGCTTTGAAAACCTGTTTGGCAATGTATTGATTTTTGTTCCCTATGGCATACTGTATTCATTGGCGTTTCCCAAAAGGAGAGACAGGATTCTCTTTTTCCCCACAGTTTTTTTCTTTGTTCTGGGGATAGAGCTGTTTCAGCTTTTCAGCGCCTTTGGGCAGTTTGATGTGGACGATATCCTGCTTAACTGCCTGGGAGCGGTGATTGGAATGATGATTGCAATTGCATTTCGAAAAATAAAGTGGTATGATGTTCTTAAGCATTGAGCAGTGCGGACTCTCATAAACATAAATCCGCTTGCTTGCAAGCAGATTTATGTTTATGGGAGTCCATAAGGCGAAAGCCGTGAAGGAGTAAATCCGGAGGATTTACGAGTTCGGCACTGCGGGGAAGAGGAGAGCGAAAAAAGAATAGCCTGCAAGAGGGAAGAAAAGGGAGTATCGACTATGAGAATCAGTGGCTTTTATCCAACTTATGTTTATAATACCAATTATGTCAGTGCGAAGAGTCTTGGCAGGGTTGAAGCCATACCCAATGATGCATTGAAAGGGAAAACGGATTATACAAATACGGCACGGAATACAAATCCGCTCCGTCCGGGAACCAGCAGGGATTTTGCAGGAATTGTTGCATCTCAGATGGCTATGGGAAGAATGAATGCTGCCAGGATTATGAAGGCACAGCCGGACGTGGAAGCGGCGGAAGAACAGGATATGGCCGGACAGAACAGGGTAGAGCAGAATCCCGAAACGTATAGCCGGCCGGCGATTTCAGGCAGAAATCAGAATGCCATCTATATGGCGATGTTGGGGGCATGACAGAAGTGAAGCATATGGGTTTACGGGGCAATAAAAATGCCAGTCAGATATCGGACAGTGTGCGGGGCGCAGAATCTACAGAATTGTCCAGAGTCAGGGTCAACAATGAAGTGGCCTTTTGCAAGGTCTATAATCTGAAGATGAAAGAAGAAGTGGAAAAAATACTTCTGAAGCACCGAATTTCCTACTATGTAAAATGGCAGGAACAGAAATTTTTTAAACGCTTATTTGATTCAGAGACAAAAGAGAAAATTATATTTATCATCTGTATCCATGATACAGCCATTGAACAGGCAAAGGAATTGGTGGCTGATATGCAGGATGTAAAATTGTTGATTTCATAGCATCTGTTATCCGGAAATGCTTCCGGGACAGATGCTTTTTGTTTGATAAATATAATTATGATTCGCAGAGGAAAAGAAACCAATATACCTGTATTCGATTACCTGTCCGGAATTTTTCGGTGTGATAAAGCCAAGATTATGGAATATATGGACATACAGAGTCATGAATCAGTGTTGAAAGGAGTGGAGGATATGAGTGGACTGGGCCAACCCATTATGCTAGAGGGAATGCAGCTTTCCCTGTTTTTCTGTTTAGAGTTGACAATACAATGAAAAGTGATATAATGAACATATGAGCAATCGTTCATATGATGGAGCAGAAAGGAGATGCAGGATTGAGGGAAGAGATTGGGGAAGCAGAACAGTGCGAATGTATTCATGTGCACGACGAATTAAAAGAGCGCATTCTCAGGGAAATACCGGAAGATGGAAAGCTGGAGGATCTGGCTGCTTTTTTCAAGGTTTTCGGGGACACGACCAGAGTACGGATTTTATATGCGCTGCTCTGCTCAGAGATGTGCGTGTGTGATCTGGCACAGATTTTGCAGATGACACAGTCGGCGATTTCCCATCAGCTTCGTTTTTTAAAACAGATGGCGTTGGTAAAAAACAGGCGGGAAGGAAAGACCGTATTTTACTCTCTGTCTGACGGACATATTTCCACCATACTCAGTCAGGGAATGGAGCATATTGAGGAATAAACACTGCCGGCGGCAGTCGGAAAAGAGGAAAGACAGTTTTGACAGAATGCAGCCTTACAGATTACAGGTCCGGAAAGACCGGGACTGCAAAAGAAAGAGAGGAATGGGACATGATAAAAACATATATTCTGGAAGATTTGGATTGTGCACATTGTGCAGGGAAAATTGAAGAGGAGGTAGCGAAGCTGCCCGGTGTGACAAAGTCTGTGGTAACGCTGCTGACACAGAAGCTGGTGGTGGAGATTGCGGATGACAGGGCCAAAACACTTACCAAAGAGGTCAAAAAGATTGTAAAGAAATATGAGCCGGATGTAACAGTCATGGAAAAACAGAGGTGATGGGGACATGACGAAGAAACTGAAAAAGAGACTGTTTCGGATCCTCTGCGGTATGATTCTGTTTGCGGGAGCGGTGATATGGGAACAGGGCTGGGGCAGCCGCTACCCCAACGGAGTGTTGTTTGCATTTCTGGCCGCATTTCTTGTCAGCGGCGGCGATGTGGTGAAAAAGGCAGCCATGAATATTGTCAGGGGGCAGGTGTTTGATGAGAATTTTTTGATGACGGTTGCTACCGTGGGCGCTTTTCTGGTGGGAGAATATCCGGAGGGAGCGGCAGTTATGCTGTTTTATCAGGTGGGGGAGTGGTTTCAGTCCTATGCGGTGAACAAATCCCGGAAATCCATCCGGGAGCTGATGGATATCAGGCCCGATTATGCCAATGTGGTGCGTGACGGAGAGGTGATTACGGTAGAACCGGAAGCTGTCAGCCTGGGAGAACGGATTGTTGTCAAGCCCGGAGAGCGTGTACCGCTGGATGGTGTGATTGAAACAGGAAGCACTGCGTTAGATACGATGGCACTCACCGGAGAAAGCCTGCCCAGGGAAGCGGGAGAAGGCGATACGGTGATCAGCGGATGTGTGAACCAGTCGGCTGTGATAGAGCTGCGGGTCACAAAGGAATTTGGAGAATCCACGGTTTCCAGGATTCTGGAACTGGTGGAGAATGCAGGGAGCCGGAAAGCAGAGAGCGAGCACTTTATTTCCCGGTTTGCCCGGTATTATACACCTGTGGTAGTGGGACTCGCCGTGCTGCTTGCCGTGCTGCCTCCCCTGTTTGCCGGAGGGGACTGGTATACCTGGATTTACAGGGCGTTGTCTTTTCTGGTGGTGTCCTGTCCCTGTGCGCTGGTGATTTCCATTCCCCTCAGTTTTTTCGGTGGGCTTGGCGGCGCAAGCAGGAGCGGTATTCTGATCAAGGGCAGCAATTATCTGGAGGCCCTGTCTAAAACGGAAATTGTGGTTATGGATAAGACAGGGACACTGACGAAAGGGAATTTTGCGGTGAGCCGGATTGTCCCGTCAGAGGAGGAAGGAACGGCGGATACAAAGCAAGGCGGCCTCTTTGCGGGCCAGGAGGGTGAAGAAGCGCAAAAGCGGATTCTGGAACTGGCGGCTTATGCAGAGAGCGGTTCCAATCATCCGATTTCCAGATCTCTGCAGCAGGCTTATGAGCAAAGATGGGGCAGAGAAATCGACAGAAGCAGGATTTCGGAGCTGGAGGATACGGCAGGTTTTGGAGTCAGTGCCCTGATCGACGGAAAGCGTGTGGTTGCGGGAAACCTGCGCCATATGGAACAGTACGGGATAGCCTGTCCTGTGGCAGAGGCAGTGGGAACCGTGGTGTACATTGGGCTGGAGGGAACCTATATGGGTTATGTGGTAATCGCCGATGAAATCAAAGAGGATGCCAAAGAAGCGGTGACCAAGCTGTTTGCCTGCGGGGTCAGGGATGTGGTGATGCTGACCGGGGACCGGAAAGAAACCGCCGAAAGTGTGGCAGAGGAAATCGGGATTTGTCATGTGTGCGCAGAGCTTTTGCCGGGAGATAAGGTGGAACGGATGGAAGAGCTGCTAAGGGAAAAATCTGCCGGTGGCAGACTGGTCTTTGTGGGAGATGGCATGAATGATGCGCCGGTGCTGGCCCGGTCGGATATCGGTATTGCGATGGGAGGCCTGGGAAGCGATGCGGCCATTGAAGCGGCGGATGTTGTCATTATGACAGATGAACCGGCCAAAATCGCCAGAGCCATTGAGATTTCCCGGCGTACCCTTGCCATTGTGCGTCAGAACACCATATTTGCGATTGGGGTGAAAGCTGCAATTCTGGTTCTGGCAGCCTGCGGTGTGGCTTCTATGTGGGCGGCTGTGTTCGGAGATGTGGGGGTGGCAGTGATTGCCATTCTGAACGCCATGCGGGCGCTGAAAGCATGAGTATGATGGTTTTTCCTGTCAGCCTGACACCGGAAGAACAGAAACGGATGGCAGCGCGTTATCATTTCAGACAAACGGACCTGTCCGAAATCGAAGCCCTGTATGGAGAAGTACTGCCTTTGATTCAGGTACAGGTCTGTTATCTGTTTCAGGACCAGACCATGCTGTGTGCCGTTACGCTGGGAGAGGGATTTGACCGGCTCCAGGAGGCGTACAGTCAGAGGCAGGCAGTGTGGGAAGCGTATCTGCTGGAATGCATCAGCAGTATGCTGCTGGAAAAGGCTTATGAACAGATCACCGATGTCGTTTTACGGGAAACAGGCCAGTTTTTATACCGGCTGGATTTTCCTGGCTCTGACCTGCCTTTTTCCAAAATGCAGGAAATCTTGCAAAATCTGGCAAAAGAAGAGGAAAACATTCCCGTTTCCTGCAATGAATATTGTATATTACTGCCGAAAAAGAGTGTGGTATTTTCGGGCAGACTGGGAAAAGAGCGGACGGATGGCTGTATTTGTACCAACTGTCCCAGAAAAAGCTGTGAAGGCAGGCAGACTGACAGAAAAGAGAAGGATGCTTTTCATGCAGGGGAGACAGGAAAGGAGCAGGCATGATCCAGTTATATTACGGAGACGGGAAAGGCAAGACTACGGCGGCAGTGGGGGCATCCGTCAGGGCGGCCGGACGGGGAAGGCAGGTTCTGTTTGCACAGTTTATGAAGGGACAGGAAAGCGGAGAACTGATGGTCTTTTCCAAAATGGAGCGGGTACAGGTACTGCGGTGCGGCAGGGATTTTCCCTTTTTCCGGGATATGACAGAAGCAGAGAAGAGGGAACTGCTGCAGATTCACAATGGGATGCTGAAAGAAATATTGACGGCATTACAGCAGGGGCGGACAGATTTTGCCGTATTGGATGAAATCACCCATGCCTGTCGTTTTAAGCTGGCGGATACAGGACTGGTGGAGCAGATACTGGAGCTGGCAAAAGGAAAAGAAACGGAAGTCCTCCTGACAGGAAGGGAGCCGTCCCGGTATCTGCTGGAGATCAGCGACTATATTACAGAAATGAAAGGAATCCGTCATCCGTATCTGAAAGGGATTTCTGCAAGATGGGGCGTGGAGCTGTAAAAAATGGCAGGGGTATGATTGCAAAAGCAATCATACCCCTGTCATTTATCTTTTCCCAATAATATGCATACGGGAACATCCAGAACTTCTGAAAAAGTAAGAAGTTCATAGTCTGCCACAACCCGTCCTCCGGTTTCAATCCGGCTGATTGCTTTTTGATTCAGATTCAGCCCTGTCAGTTGGACTCTGGCCGCCAACTGTTCCTGTGAAAGTCCGGCAGCTTCCCGAAGTTCTTTGATTTTGCAGCCGGAGGCATTGCAGCGGCCGCCTGTGAATTTATACAGTTTCATATGCCCCTGCCTTTCTGAATATGCCAAAGATGAGTAATTGCGAATTGACAATATCACAGCTTGTCATATATAATTATTCCAAAGATGACTAAATAAAAATTTAATATTTAAAATAAAATTTTTAATAAATGTGGGAGCGTGTGTTTTTATGAAAATTGTATTTGGTATTTTTGCGGTTATTTCTGTTGTAATCATTCTTGTATTTCCATCGGCTGCAGTGATATTGTTACCTGCCTGCATCATTCTCTTCCTTGTGGGCAGAAAAAAGAAAAAAACGGACCGGGGGCAGACAGCAGGACAGACGGAGCAGGATGATGACAGGACGGTGATTCTGAATCATATGTCAGGTATGGAAGATGAAAAAACCACCTTTATGTGGGAGCGGGAAGGGATCAAAGGACTGGTTGCGCTGATGGATATGGGAGAAGGCGGAGCCGTGTTCCGGAAAATGATAGATTCTGAAATTGTTGTGGGAAAGGATGAATCCTGCTGTGATGTGTGCATCCGGTATGATAAGACAGTTTCCAAAAGACATTGCAGGATACGCAGATGGGGCAATGAATTTTTGATATCCGATGAGGGTTCCAGCAATGGAACCTATGTAAATGGAAAAAAAGTCACCTCCGAGCCAACCGGGCTCGTGACAGATGATGTCATTAAGCTGGGGCGGACACAGCTTAAATTCCAGATTCTGGAATAAATACAGTCAGAACGGTATGGGCAGTGACAGTTACGGACAGATAAGGGAGAACAAAGATGGAATACCGGGTGCGGGTTTACGAGGAAGAAAAGATTCAGGATATTTCACTGACAGGAAGAGACAGACTGTCTGTCGGAAGCGGAAAAGAGGACGACTGTCAGATTGAAGGCGGAGATGGATGCATCATGCCGGCCCATCTTTTGCTGTATATGAGAAACGGAAAATGGTTTGCAGAAAGCCCGGACAAAAAGGTGATCGGTTCGGAGCGGGAAATCAAAGACGGCGATATTTTTATTTTGAATCAGGAGAAAAAAATCGCTGTTTCCGTTTTGGAAAAGGGTATGGGAAGCGTCCAGTCCCTGGATATGGAAGCGAAGGAGCGGACTGTCATCGGCAGGGGCGCACGATGTGACCTGATCTTACAGGGCAACAATATATCCAGACAGCATGCGGTCATTACATGGGAAGGCGGTTCTTATCTGCTGGCAGACAATCAAAGTCTGAACGGAACTTTTTTAAACGGCAGGAGGGTGCGGGAACCGGAAATCCTGAAAGAAGGGGATTTGATTGCCATAGGTGGTTTTGATATCCGTTTTTGTCAGGGAGTACTGACTGTCTGCAATGCAGAAGAAGAGGAAGAAGAGAGAGAGAAGCGGAGCGGATATCCCCACTGGTTCAGTTGTGCACCGCGTCTGAGAAGAGAACTCCCGGAAGGGGAAATAGAGATCCAGAGCCCTCCCCAGGCAGCATCTGCGCCGGAAAGCAGCATGATGCAGACCATTTTGTCTCCGGTGGTTATGACAGTCGTTATGGTCTGTATGGTAGGGCTGTCTGTGATGAATCCGGCCATGCTGCTTTTTACCGTCCCGATGTCTCTTGTAACAGTGATTTTGTCGGTAAGCAGTCAGAAGAAGCAGAAAAAGAAATATCAGGATCGGGTCAGGGAACGGGAAGAGCAGTACAATGCCTGGCTGGATGGGGTGGAAAAAGAAATTCAGACATTGAAAAACAGTCAATTGGTGGCCGTGCAGCTTGCCAATCCATCCCCTTCGGAATGTCTGGGACTGTTGGAGGCACGGGATACCAGACTGTGGGACCGGCATACTTCTGATCCGGACTTTATGAGCCTGCGGATGGGTGTGGGAGAAGGAAAGATCAGCTTTACTGTGAAAGGACAGCAGAAGGGGTTTACGATGGGACAGGACCCTTTGCTGGAACGGGCAAAAGAGATCGAAGCAAGGGCACAGACCATACAGGATATCCCGTTGGTCTGTGATGTGAAAACAGAAAGACTGGTGGGAATCATCGGAGAACGGGAAGAGGCCGTCCGGCTGGCAGGGAATCTGATCATTCAGGCCGCGTTCCATCATACTTATGAAGAACTGAAACTTGTGCTGGTATATTCCGGCAAAGAAGCGCAGAAATGGGAATGGGTGAAGTGGCTGCCCCACTGCTTTGATGAGAACAGGGAACAGCGGTATATCAGCAGCACAGGGAAAGGGGCAGATACGCTGCTGAAAGGGCTGGAAGAGATTTTCAGGACAAGGAGTATGGCGGAACAGGGGGAGGCAGTAAGCGTTCCCTATTATCTGTTTGTATTTACCGAACTGGCATATGCAGAGAATCAGAATATTATGAAATATCTGCTGAAAGAAGAGGGCGATATCGGCGCAGGAGCTGTTTTCCTGTATGATGAGATGCACAGGCTTCCCAAAGAATGCAATGCCATAATCGAAGTGAAACACGGGCAGGGAATGATGCTGCAGAAGCAGGATATGAACCGGAAACAAAAATTCCGGATGGATCCCTTTGAGGAACCGTTTCGCGAACGTTTTGCCAGAAATATGGCTCCCTTGCGCCTCTCCGGAAGCGGGGCTGGCGGTACTCTGCCGTCCTGTGTGACTTTTCTGGAGGGCTATGGCGTACATACACCGGAAGAACTGCATGCGGAGAAGAGATGGGAATCCGGCGCAGTGTATGAATCTATGGCGGTGCCCATTGGCGTGAAAGCAGACGGAGAGGCTTTTCTGTTTGATATTCATGAGAAGAAATACGGCCCTCACGGACTTGTGGCCGGCATGACCGGTTCCGGCAAGTCGGAGATGGTACAGTCCTGGATTTTGTCAATGGCGGTGAAATTTTCCCCGTCGGATGTTTCGTTTGTACTGATTGATTTTAAAGGGACAGGGCTGCTGCTGCCCTTTGCCGATCTGCCCCATCTGGCGGGTACCATATCCAATCTGGATCATAAGATTCAGAGAAACCTGATTGCACTGGAAAATGAGCTGTCCAGGAGAGAGGAAGTACTGGATCGATATGGTGTGAAAAATATCAATGATTATCTGAAGCTGCGGCAGGCAGACCGGACAAAAGAGCCGTTAGCCTATCTGTTTGTTATCATAGATGAGTTTGCCGAGTTTAAAATACAGTTCCCGGATTTTATGACAGTGGTGAACCGGATTTTTACAATCGGCCGGGCGCTGGGCGTATTCGCTGTTTTGCTGACCCAGAAGCCGGCAGGCGTGGTGGATGACAAGATGTACGCCAATACCAGATTCCGCTGGTGTCTCAAAGTGGCGAGCGCTTCTGACAGCAGGGAAATGCTGCATCATGCGGATGCTGCCGGGATTGTGGTACCGGGCCGGGCTTATGTGCAGGTAGGCGAGGATGAGGTCTATGAGCTGGTACAGTCTTATTACAGCGGCGCCGATTACAGGCCGGATTTGGAGAATCAGTCCACGGCAGGCCAGCGGGTGGCTGTAGTAGAAGAGGATGGCCGCCGCATCTATTATGAAAACGAAGAAAAAGAACGGGCGTTTGCGGAGGAGCGGACAGAGATTTCCGAAATTGTTTCTTATTTAAAGAAAATTGCAGAAAACAGCAAAAACAGAAAAAGTGGGAAAAATCCGGAAAACCAGAGGGCGAAGCAGATCTGGCTGCCCCGGCTGGCAGACCGGATCTGTCTGGAAGAGATACAGAGCTTTGGTTATCAGGATGGTGTGTGGCAGAACCAGGAGGAAGAAGGGCTCCGGCCCATTGTGGGGCTGGTTGACGATCCTGCTGCCCAGAGTCAGTATCCGCTTACGTTTGATTTTACAAAAGACGGCCATATCGCTGTGTTCGGTGCACCCGGAACGGGTAAGACAACGCTGTTACAGACTGTGGTGTTGTCTGTGATAAAAAACTATTCTCCGGAAGCAGTCAATCTCTATCTGATGGATTTTGGAAGCTGGAGCCTGGGAATATTCAGAGAGTTTCCCCATGTGGGCGGTGTGGCAAATGACAATGAGGATGAGAAAATCGAAAAGCTGGTACAGCTTCTGGATCGGAAACTGAAAGAGAGAAAAGAGAAGTTTTCTGCCGCCGGTGTGGGAAGCCTGCAGGCATACCGGCAGGAAACAGGAGAGAAGATGCCGTATATCCTGCTGGTACTGGACAATTTTGCCCCTGTATTACAGCTTTATCCGGAGTTGGACGGGTTCTTTATCCGGTTTACCAGAGAGGGCGGCAATTATGGGATGTATCTGCTGGTAACGGCTAACAATACCATGACGCTGGGATTCCGGATTCATCAGAACATCAAGATGGCTGTGGCCTTAAACCTGTCGGACCGGTCTGATTATCAGAGTATTGTGGGAAAAACAGGCGGACTGGAACCGGAAAACACAGAAGGATGGGGGCTGGTGAAAGGAAATCCGCCGCTGGAGTTCCAGACAGCGCTGCCGGCAGAAGGTGCGGGAGAAGGAGAACGGACGGCTTATATCCGCAGTCTGGCCGGGCAGATGAACAGGGACTGGAAGGGAAGACGGGCGGCGCCGATTCCACTGCTGCCTGAGCGCATCTCATATGGTATGGCAGCAGGGGAAGGGATGACACTGGGGCTTTCCACTCAGTATGCGGAGCCGGTATGTCTGCCGCAGCAAAGAGCCCATTATCTTCCGGTTGTGGGAATGCCCGGAAGCGGCAAGAGCAATATGCTGCAGGTTCTGGCAAAGCAGTCTCTTGCACGGGAAGGGATGCAGATTGCTTATCTGGATCTGCAGTACGCCGCAGGAAAGCTGGCAGAGGAGAGCAGATGCCGGTATATGACAGAAGCGGCGGCTTTTGATGCTTATATGGAAGAGCTGGTTCCGCTGTTGCAGGAAAGAAAAAACAGGCATGATCAGGATGCAGACGCCGGGTTTGCTCCGATTGCCATTTTTGTGGATGGTTACAGACAGGCATTTGACCGGCTGGAGGAACAGACAATAAAACGGATAGAAGCTGTGATCCGGCTGGGAAGAGGGCTGGAAGTCTACCTTTATATTGCAGAGGACACAGAGGTATTCAGCCGTCTGTGCGGACAGGGAGAGCAGGTGTGCATGCTGATGGCCAGGGAGAATACGGCTGTTCTGCTGGGCGGCAGTCTGGCATCCTGTCCGGTCTTTCGTGCAGAACAGCCGGGCCTGCAGAAAAGGCAGGCGCCGGGACAGTGGGAAGGATATCTGCTGGAGAAAGGCAGTGTAACAAGATTTAAGGCAATGGCAAAGGACTGATGTGAACAGGACGGAACGCAGAGGTGATGTGGGATGGATGACGCAGAGAGATACGAACTGACTGCAGATGAAATATTATACCTTTCGGCAGAGCTGGGTATGGACAGAGTTTACGGCGTACCGGATGGCCTGTCGCTGCTTTCCAGGCAGGCACTGCAGATGCGGGTATTGGAGATAGAGGATTCCCTGAGCAGGAAAGGGTATCAGCAGTCTGATTTTGACGGAAACAGACAGACAGACAGCAGGCTGTTACAGATGCTTGAGACATGCGGGGATCAGGATGGGCTGATCTGCTTTGAATCCTGTCTGGCAGACAGTGTGCAGACGGGAAGGATCTATTTTATCAGAGGGGAACGGATCTGTAAAATGACCCCGGTGAAAGACCGCTATCATTTTGTCCCGGTCAGCCGGGAAGAGATGAAAACAGAGATTCTGCGGGAACTTGTCTGGAAGGAAACAGAAGAGACAGCAGAGCATTCTTTTACCATTTTGCGGCGTGACCTGGAAAAGGCAGCCAGACTGGCAGGACGCAGTGCGCAGGAGAGAGCGAAAGAGGTGCTGCTGGAAGCAGGAGCCGATATCCCTATGGCGGAAATCATACTGGACGGTATGGCCGGCAGAGCTGATTTTTATTCCCTGTTCTTTCTGGATTCATGGGCAGAAGGAACTCCGGGCCAGAGCGTTCAGTTCCTGCAGGGAAAGATACTGGCTGTAATAGAATATGACACCGTAAATGATGAGGACTGTGTGACATTCCGGGGAGTGGAACAAAAAGAGCTGGATGCGCTGCTGGAAACAGGGTTTGCCATGCTGGAGGCAGCGCTACGGACAGCAAAGCAGGATATGGAGTTTGCATAAGGAGGATGGGATGGGCTTTGTACAGGTGGATTATGACAATGCCATAGCACAGGCAAAGCGGCTGGACGCCGCTGCAGATCAGTGCGGGGAGGCTTTCCGGGAGATTAGTCTCCAGAGCGGCAGATCGGAACGATTCTGGCAGGGAAATTCCGGCAACGCCATGCGGGCCAAAATGGCGGAGTCGGTCAGAGAGCTGCAGAGAATCCAGGGAGATCTGAGGAAAACGGCGGCGCTGATCCGGAAGGCGGCGGAAGAATTGCGCAGGAAAGACAAAAAACTCTCCGGTGTTCACGGGTAGGAGGCGTATATGGCAAAAAGAATTATGTTGACCCCGGATGAGATGCGGGCCAGAGCCGGGGAAATCAGGAAATGTAAAGAAGCAGACGAAGTGGTGATTGGCAAGATGACCAATCTGGTTTCTTCTTTGTGTGCCGTCTGGAGGGGACCTTCACAGGATGGATTTGTGAATCAGTACGTGAAGGGAAGAGAAGATTTCAGGAACCTTCACAGGACACTGGATTATATTGCCGGAATGCTGGAACAGACAGCAGCGGGAATGGAGCGGACAGACAACAGTCTGCGCAGCGATATTGAACGTATATAGGGCAGCGATAAGGAGGAACAGATGGCGAAAATAGAGATTGTAACTGCCGATCTGCATACGCTGTCATCCAGGCTGAAACAGGCGCAGCGGTGTCTGAAAGAGGCGCATCAGATGGTTGCGGCAGCACAGGGCAGTCTGTCCCTGCAGGTGTCATCCAGATCGGCAATCAACAGCAAAATGGAAGAGGCAAAGAAAAAGCTGTCTCTGCAGAGGGCAAAAGTCGGAAAGATGTCGTCATACAGTATGCAGGCGGCAGAAGAATTTGCCGATGTGGATCGGAAGAACGGGCGGAATCTGAGCGAGCTTTTTGACAATCTGAGTCAGATGATGGGCCGTATGGCAGGCGGCGTAAGGCATTTTACCCAGTCCGTAACGGTGCAGCGGCATCGGGCCGTAGCAGGCATTTTCCTGTCCGGGGGCAGTCTGCTGACGGTTTCCGGCACAGGCGGCTTTGGTCACGGCAGCGGAGGCGGCAGACATGGGGGCAGCACAGAGGCAGCAGCGGGCCACCAGACAGGAAATGGTGCAGGCAGCGGCCGGCACGATGGCACTGCCGGGGCGGCGGCAGGCGGTGTGTTGGGCGCACAGATCAAAGAAAATGCAGCAGAGGGGCAGACAACAGGAAATACGGCAGGCAGCGGCCGGCATGACGGCGCAGCGGCGGCCGTGGCAGGCGGTGTGCTGGGTACATTGGCAGCAGGCGGTGTGATCGGCGCCGGTGTACAGGCCGGAGAACATACCCAGGGCGGACAGACGGCAGGCAGCGGATCCGGCGGGCAGACGGGAAGTACAGCCGGCGGAACCGGTACGGCCCCGCAGCAGCCGGCGGTATCAACCAATGCAGGGCAGAGCGGACAGCCGTCCGGCGTAAGTGAATTTGGCGGAAAACTGGTATCTTTTAATGCGGCGGATTATAAAGGTAAAACCAATGGAACCTATAAGGACTATTTCGTGGTACCGGGTATGAAGCCTGCGTTTGTCATCCTGCAGAGCAGCAAGGAGTACAGCTATGAGAACATCAAAATTCCCAATTTTGGAGACAAAGGATGTACATGCTGTACCTATTGGACGATCGCCAGCGCCTGGGCGGGAAGCGCAAAGGGAAAGCCGACAGACAGCTATCTGAAAAGCCAGCTGGCGGCAGGCAGCAGCACGGAAAAAAATCCTGCCAATATCTGGGAAGAGGCCAAAAAATATACATCAGAAGTACAATATCTGGAATCTGTCTGCCGGAATCTGGAAGAAGGCATTCCCATCGGACTCAGAGTGGATTCCGACAGCGGCGGGCATACCATCTCCTGTGTGGGACTGAAAAAGGGGACAGATATTACGGCGCTGAAACAAAAAGTGGCCGCGCTGGGAAAGCATCCGGACCGGAAAGCATACGATACTCTGCTGAAAGAATTTCAGAACAATATTCTGGTTTCCGATTCCGGCACCGGAAAGATCACCACACTGGACAATTTTTCGATCCTGATGGGATATAGTCTCTGGTACCCGAAGGGGGCGCCTGTGATTAAAAAATAAAACCGGGTTTCAGTCAGCGTAAGCTGTCAGAGATAAACAAAAAAGTGATGACCAAAGGAGGAAATGAGTTATGGCATTGATTCAGGTAACACCGGAAACATTAAGAAGCAAAGCGGCGGATGTCCGCACTTACAGGTCAGAGCATGATGAGGTGATTTCCAGACTGAAAAATCTGGTTTATGCATTGAATGAAGTGTGGAAGGGCGATGCCCAGGATGCGTTCCTGGCAAAATTTGAAAGCATGCAGTCCACTTTTACCAATTTTTCCGAATTGCTGGAAGGATATTCCAAACTGATGGATGCGGCGGCCAATGAACTGGAATCCACAGACCAGTCTTTGAAAACCACAATGAATCAGTTCGGCTGAGAGGTAAGGGCATGGAATACGCACTCGTTACGGTCAGGGCGGAAAAGATGCACTGGCAGGTGGATATGGAACTGCCTGCCAGAATGAAAATCAGAGAGCTGGCTGTCCGGATTCTGGAAACGCTGAAACTGCATGAAGAGGAGAGATTCTCTCATGTTTCAGAAATCCACCTGTTCCATGAGCGGAAAAAACTGCATAAGGATGCTGCACTGGCGGATTATGGAATCTGGGATGGCAGCATCCTTGATATCAGATATTGATATCAAAGGCATAAAAGCAGGAGACTGAAAGGGGGAAACAGGCTTGTGCTTACAATAGAAAGCGCTGTGGCCACACATGCAGGCAGGGTACGGTCGGGAAATGAGGACAATTACTATCTGTTTGGAAATTATCGGTATGATACTGGAATCCGGCAGAGAAGAGAGCATAAGACCGTCCTGGCACAGCAGATGGCAGCGGCAGTATATGATGGAATGGGCGGAGAGGAGGCGGGAGAGGTGGCTTCTCTGCTGGCGGCAAAAGAATGTATGCCATGTATCGCAGAAGAAATGAAAGAAGCCATCTGCCGCCAGATACACTCTGCCAACGAGGCGGTCTGCAGGGAAATGAAACAGAGGGGCGGCGGGCGTATGGGAACAACAATCGCCGCCCTGTATATAGATGCAGATATGGCTGTGTGCTGTAATGTGGGTGACAGCAGATGTTATTTTATGCGCAGCGGCAGACTGCGGCAGTTGTCTGTGGATGACAGTGAAGCCAGAGCGATGGTGGAAATGGGTGTTTTGTCACCTGAGAAGGCCAGGGCCAGCAAAAGCTGGCATAAACTGACACAGCATCTGGGAGTGCATCCGGATGAGTTTGTGATCGAACCTCATATCAGTGAACCGATTCCACTGAAGGACGGAGATTTGTTTCTCCTGTGCAGCGACGGACTGAGCGACATGGTTATGGATGATGAAATCGCACGGATTGCGGGAGCGGGAAAAACAGCCATGCAGACTGCGGATGCGCTGGTGGAAGCGGCGCTGGAACAGGGCGGCCGGGACAATGTGACTGCCATGGTCCTGCAGATAAAAGAAAACGGAGCAGGACAGGGAGCGTCAGGTATGATGGCATATTTGAAAAAGGTTCCCGCAGCAATCTGGATTCTGCTGTTTTTTCTGGCAGCAGCGGCAGTTATCATCGCATAAAACAAATGAGAGGGAACAGGAATGGAACTATCATATTATAAAAGCATGGAACCCTTCTGGGGCGTATGGAGAATCAGACGGCTGATTGGGGAAGGCAGTTTCGGCAAAGTATTTGAAATTGAACGGGAGGATTTTGGCAGGACCTACAAAGCGGCGTTAAAAGCCATTACCATTCCCCAGAGCCAGAGCGAGCTGAAAAGTGTTCTGGCAGACGGTATGGATTTGCAGAGCGCAACGAACTATTACAAAAGTTTTGTGGAAGAAGTGGTGGATGAGTTCGCGCTGATGGCAGGGCTGAAGGGAAACAGCAATATCGTCAGCTATGAGGATCATATGGTAATAGAACGCAAAGACGGGGTGGGCTGGGATATCCTGATCCGGATGGAACTGCTGACACCCCTTCTGGACTATACCACATCGGAAGCCCCGATGGGACGGGGTGATGTGATCCGCCTGGGGATTGATATCTGCAGAGCGCTGGAATATTGCCGGAAAATGAATGTGATCCACCGGGACATCAAGCCGGAGAATATCTTTATTTCTGTCAATGGGGACTATAAACTGGGGGATTTCGGCATTGCGCGTACCGTGGAAAAAACCACCAGCGGACTGTCCCGCAAAGGGACCTATGTG
Source organism: uncultured Clostridia bacterium (assembly GCA_947385955.1). Classification (GTDB taxonomy): domain Bacteria; phylum Bacillota; class Clostridia; order Lachnospirales; family Lachnospiraceae; genus VSOB01. The sequence continues at coordinate 69,164 of CANDNA010000009.1, read as the reverse complement.
TATATGGCTCCTGAGGTATACAAGGGTGAAGAATATGGCGCGAGCGTGGATATTTATTCTCTGGGCATTGTGCTGTACCGTCTGCTGAACCGGAACCGTGCCCCGTTTTTCCCGGATTTCCCGGCGCCCATTACCCACAGTGACAGAGAAAGCGCCATTGCCAGAAGGATCGGCGGGCAGCCTGTTCCCATGCCCTGTGATGCAAGGGATGCCCTGGGAGAAATCGTAATCAAAGCCTGTGCCTATGCGCCCGGGGACCGGTATCATACCCCGGAAGAAATGCGGGCCGCTTTGGAGCAGGTGCTGGCTGCTTCTTCTGAACCGGCGATTCATGTGACAAAAGAAAAGCTGCAGGCTCTGGAGGAGAAAGGAGAGGCAAATCCGTCTGAAGAACAGACGGAGCTGCTTGTCAGGGGTCCGGAGAAGGAAGAGGAAGAAAAAACAGAGGAAGATGCATTCACGGAGAAAGAAATTTCAGCAGATGAGGACAGAACTGTGGATGAGGATTTGACAGTGTCCCTGATCGGAGAAGAGCCGGAAAGAGGAGCAGCGAAACCGGAGCCGAAAAAAACGGAGAGGCAGCAGCCGTCTGAAAAAGAAGAGCCGGAACCGCCTGTGGGGAAACAGCCGGTACAAAGAGAAAAACCAGAGAGAGTATCGGCGGCAGAAGGGCAGAAAAAGAAAAAGACCTGGCTGATCGTGGGAATTGTCATCATTGCAATCGGTGTGATTTTTTACATCATTGCCTGGCTGACTGCCGGCGGTGATGTGGCGGCTGTGGAGACGGATACGGACACATCGGCGCCGCAGTCCGTATTTGCGGAATCGGAAGAGTCTGCCGTTTGGGAGAGCAGTGAAGCAAAGCAGGAAGAAACCGGGGAAAGCGCCGGGGCGGAGGAGACGGAGCCGGAAAGCATGGAAAACGGTACAGACAACCCTCTGCTGTACGGCGCTTATGTATATGACGGGGCGATTTCCTGGTCTGAGAATCCGGAAAAAAATTTTGAACTGGATATGGAATATGAGGACCATCCTTTCGGATATGGTTCGGTGCTGCCTGCCGTGGTATGTTTTTCGCCTGACGGCGCCATATTTGAAGGGCCTGATCTGTATGAGACCGGGACAGACCTGGAGATGAGCCCGGAAGAGCTGTTTCATAAAATTGCCGTGGAGGAATGCGGAGAAGGAATCGCAGAGGAGACGGCAGCGTTTTATCAGGAAAATATTCAGGGAAAGATGGATGTGGTGCAGACCGGCTTTGCGAAAGTGGGCGGGGAAATCGTGGAAAGTTATGGATATTACCGGCTGGAAGGCTCTGCCCTGGAATATGGGTGTCTGACACGGGGGATTGGCAATCACCTGACGATGGAAACGAAAACGTATGATATTTGTTTTAACGGCCGGAATCTGGAACTGACACGGGATGGTGTGACCCGTACATTGGTACCTTATGATTTTAGCAGTATGGCAGAGGGAGAGCCGGTTGTTCTCGGGCATGCCACTTCTTCCTCCGGCGTTGTTTCTGTATTTACAGGAAAAGCAGAGCGGGTGATCAGCGGGTATGCCAGCAGTGAGGCGGACGCTTATCAGGGCATGGCCTGTATCCGGATAGAGAATATTCTGTCAGACGGGGGTTTTCTGGATGATACAAAGGCAGAAATCCGTTTTACAGACGGTTCTCTGGCCGCAGCGCCCAGTGTAAGGCTTACCGGGGATAATACGCTGACGATCAAGATCGAAGAAAACGGAGAGGAAAACAGCAAACGTTCCCGCAGGACCGTACTGCGTATCACCCTGGATCCGGATGCATTTGTATCGGATCAGGAGGATGAACCTCTTTAAGAGGATTCAGAAACACTGTAGGAAGGGAACAGCAGGAAAGGAGACAGATATGAAATCTGAGAAAAAAAGAGGCTGTGGGCTATGGGCAATCTGTGCGGCAATGTTTGCGTTCAGTCTGTTGATGATGCCGGTAAAGGCATATGCGGTGGAGGCTCCTGTGGCGGAACCCCTTCCGGCACAGGCGGATATAGCGCTGCATTTCAGCGGAATTACAGCAATGACAGCTTACGGGGATTATATTACCTTTACGGCAAATGTATATTATGCAAATTATATCAGAACCGAGCAGGCGGATGTGTTGAAGAAGGGGGATACCGTGACGCTTCAGGGGATTTCCTACCGGGTATACGATCTGGAACCGGGCAGTATCTATCTGATCAATTCTGACGGAGCCAGGTACAGGATTGATCGGACCAATGATTCGCTGCGCCGCGGGGAAGGCATTACCATTGCTCCCTACAGGGCCGGTTATTATAATGTATATGGCTATGCCTATGAGGAAGAACTGGACAGCGGCAAAGATGATTCGGGACTGATTTTATACCGGAACAATATGCGCTTTGCCATGACAAGGGATGCGGCGGTCAGATATCTGTCGGAAGGATATTATGGAGAATATCTGACCACAGACGGCGTCGGTTTTATCAACGGCGTTTTTGACAGGGACAAATTCGGATGGCATATGGGTGAGTTCCGGGGATGGATCACCGGCATAGAAAACAATATGGCAGTGGCCGTTACACAGGAATATGCCGAATAAGGCATGGAATCAGAAGAAAGGAGAATCCATAATATGAAAAATGTATGTTTCAGGACAGAACGGAGCAAAAAATACTGACGGCAGTGACGGCGCTTTGTCTGGCCGTGGGCGTTTTATTTGGCGCTCCCATGCGGGCAGAAGCTGCACAGGAGCCGCAGATGCTGACATTTGCGGAAACTGGAATGTACCGTTCTTATACCGGCCTCTGGTTTTTGGGAATGGGACTGCATCAGGGGGTACTGACAGAGTATTCCGGAAACTGACCCGGAATAAGAGATGATAAAAGATTAAGGATACCGATATTTCTGTACAGAAGCAAAATGCTCTCTGCCCGAAGCCAGGACTGGCAAAGGGCAGGGAGCATTTTCGGATCATGACTTGACCCGGCCAGTCTGAATATGAGAAAATAAAAGAAAAAAGATGCGGCGGTACAGGCGCCGGCAGGGAAGGAGAAGGTATGAATCCATATATCGGACATGACAGTCAGGCTTACGGGGTGGAAGAACACCGGCTGGTGGGAGGAAAGGGCGACGGGATGCGCCTTTTGCAGGTCAGGAACGGAAAGGGGCTGGAGTTTACCGTATCGGCGGACCGGTGCGCGGATATTTCCAGGCTGAGTTTTCGGGGGATCAATATGGGATATTTTGCGCCTTGCGGTTATGTGGCGCCGGCGTATTATGATGATCGGGGTGACGGCTTTTTAAAGTCCTTTACCTGCGGCTTTCTGACCACCTGCGGTCTGACGGCAGTGGGATCGCCCTGTGAGGATGCAGGAGAAGCATTGCCGCTGCATGGTACGGTTTCTCATATTCCGGCGGAGCAGATTTGGTGGGAAACCGATGAGAAAGAGATCCGCATTCATGCCAGGATATGCGATGAACGGATCTTTTCCCATAAACTGGTGATGGACAGGACCATAACCTGCCCTCTGGAGGAAAATAAAATCACGGTCAGCGATACGATTACAAACCGGGGAGATACCGAGAGCCCGGTGATGATTCTGTACCATATGAATATGGGGTATCCGCTGCTGAGTGAAAAAGCAGTGGTGAAGATTCCGTCTGTATCCGTAAAGCCCCGCAATGCCCGTGCGGCAGAGGGGATAGACACCTGGCATGAAATGCTGCCTCCGCAGCCGGCTTTTGAGGAGCAGTGCTATTATCATAGTTTTGAAGGTCAGGGCCGGGCCAGCATTTTTAATCCCCAGATCGGTCAGGGACTGGAAATTACGTTTGATGCAGAGCATCTTAAGTATTTTACGGAGTGGAAAATGATGGGGCAGCGGGACTATGTGCTGGGGCTGGAGCCGGGCAACTGTACGCCGGACGGACGGGACCGGATACGAAAGGCCGGGGAGCTGACTGTGCTTTTGCCAGGCGGGAGTGTTTCCTATCAGGTACAGGCAGCCATGCTGACAGAGGAGCCATAACAAAGGACAGACAGATAAAAACAGGAGGCTGAAAGTGGAGATTCAATCAATTGATATTGTAGGACTGGGCGCTCTGGGCGTCATGTATGCGGATTTTTTTACCCGGAAGCTGGGAAAAGAGAGGGTGCGTGTTCTGGCAGATGAAGGCAGGATCAGGCGGTATCAGGAAAGTACGCTGACTTTTAACGGGCAGGTCTGCACGTTTGGGTATGCGGATGCTGCGAAAGAGAGCAGACCCTCCCAGCTTTTACTCTATGCGGTAAAGTACGGTGCGTTGGAAGAGGCGATGGAGGAAACGGCTCATCTGGTAGATGAGCATACGATCCTGCTTTCCGTGCTGAACGGGATACGGAGCGAGGAGGATCTGGGCAGGCGGTTTGGCCGGGAAAAGGTGGTGCACTGCATAGCGCAGAAAATGGATGCCCTGAAAGAGGGAAACAGGTCCCGCTGCAGCAATAGAGGAGAACTGGCCATCGGCGTCCTGGAGGGCGGAAGGCCGGAAAATCTGGAACGGGTCAGAACCTTTTTTGAACAGACCGGCTTTGCCTATGTCTGCCCGGAGGATATCCGCCATGCCATGTGGAGCAAGCTGCTGTGCAATGTGGGAGTGAATCAGACGGTGGCGCTCTGTGGCGGGACGTATCAGAGTGTACAGCAGGACGGGGAACTGCGGGAGCTGATGAAGGATGCCATGCAGGAAGTGATTGCAGTAGCAAACCGGGAAGGTGTGGCGCTGTCAGAGGCGGACAGGCAGCAGTGGCTGGATGTGATTGATTCGCTGGATCCGGACGGAGAGCCTTCCATGCGCCAGGATGTCAAGGCGGGCAGGGCGACGGAGATCAGCCTTTTTGCGGGGACGATCTGTGAACTGGGCAGGAAATACGGCATTCCCACGCCGGTGAATGATATGTTTCTGAGGAAGATCCGGTGAAAAAACTGTTGCTGAGGGCTGTTGCCTTTTACACGGACAGCCGGCTGAAAACCAAGCTGCTGATTATATTCGGCTTCAGTTCTCTGCTGCCGATTCTTATGCTCTGGGGCATTTCCACCAAAGTAAATGAAAATGCGCTGACGGAAAAGGTCAATCAGATGATGACCGAGAATCTGACGCAGATTGCCCAGCGGGCCAACAGCAATCTGGAGATTTATACCAATCTGCTTTATCAGATGAGTCAGGACGAACAGATTATTGATGCGGTCAAGGCGCTTTCCGGCACAGGCGAGGAAAGCGCCGTGGCATATTATCAGATCAGCAGGCGGCTGAAACAGTATAATGATGCGGAAGGGGATATCCGATGCATCAGTTTCATATGTGCCAATGGGACGAGTGTGGTATATGATGCGCTGACGGATTCGGCCATTGATAATCTGTGGCGCAATTACGGAGACTTGCGGATGATACCGCCCTACCGGGATGCGGAAGGGGAAGCAGGTATGATACTGACTCCCACAGTGACTTTTCTGGAAGAAGAGAGCTATTCCCATTATCTGCATATTTCCAAACGGATATTTGATCTGCACAATCTGGACAGAGGCAGTATTGCCACGGTGATTATCAGCATTACGCAGGAGGGGATGAATGAAATCTGCAATCCGGCAGGAGAAGGGGACGAGTCAGGGTTTAATTTTATTGTGGCAGCGGACGGGACCGTGATCAGTTATCCGGATGAGCAGTATGCGGGCAGGCGGATCGGGCCGGAAGAAAGCATTTCTGATTTTATCAGGGAAACAGGGCTTCTGGAGCATCGCCTGACGGAGGTCAACGCTTATGAGGACGAACAGACAGGCTGGACCTTCTATAATGTATATGACAGGGAGGCCATGCTGCAGGATGTGCATCAGGTGCAGATGATTTTTCTGTTGGTGGGCGGCTTTGCGGTAGGTATCGCCACAGTCTTTATCCTGTATTTTGCCAGACAGATCAACCATTCGGTGAATGAGGTAGTGGAGGGCATGCAGGAAATACAGGAAGGAAATCTGCAGGTGGTGCTGCCGATCCGCTCCCATGATGAATTTGGGCTGATAGCAGACAATTTCAATCATATGACGGGTCGGGTCAATGTGCTGATTGAGGAAGTGAAAGCGGCGGTGGCACAGCAGAAAAATGCGGAAATCCAGGCGCTGGAAGCCCAGATCAATCCGCATTTCCTGTACAATACACTGGATTCCATCAACTGGATGGCCATTGAAAAGGGAGAGTATGAGATCAGCAAGATGCTGCGGGATCTGGGGATCATCCTGCGGTACAGCATTGGCAGGAGCAATGGCATGGTCCGGGCCAGAGAGGCGGCGGACTGGCTGGAAAAATACATCGGGCTGCAGAAGATGCGGTTTGACAATGTGTTTGAATATACGATTACACTGGAAGATGCGGCCCGGGACTGTATGCTGCATAAGCTGCTGCTGCAGCCGTTCGTGGAAAATGCCATTATCCACGGATTAAAAGAACTGGAGGGCGGCGGTATGCTGCAGGTATCCTTCGCCCTGTCCGGGGACGGGGCCTATCTGCATATTGTGATTGAGGACAACGGAACGGGCATGCCCAGAGAGATGGCGCAGAGATTCAATGACAGGGTATGGGCAGTGGGGCAGGAAGGCGGTATCGGCCTGCACAATGCATTTGCCAGGATGGATATGTACTATGGAGAGAAGGCGGCATGGAAAGTAACCGGTATGGAAAACATGGGAACGGTTGTGATGCTCAGACTCCCTGCAGATTGGAGGGCGGAAGATGCGGATACTGATAGTGGAGGATGAAATCAAGATCAGAAGGGGACTGGCCGGCCTGATTGCCAAAGCCACAGACAATGAGATCGTGGGGGAAGCCAGAAACGGGCGGGAAGGGCTGGAGCTGATTCTGCATACCAATCCGGATCTGGTGATTACGGATGTACGGATGCCGGAGATGGACGGGCTGGAAATGCTGGAGGCCATGAAAGAGCGGAATCTGGATGTGCATTGTGTGATTCTCAGCGGATATTCGGAATTTTCCTATGCCAAAAAGGCCATCAGCTATGGCGTGGACGATTATCTGTTAAAGCCTCTGGCGCCGGAGGACATCCTGGGCCTGCTGGAAACCATCGAAGAGAAGCGGCGGCAGGAAGGCAGACGCAGGAGCGGGGCTACCTGGCGGATTCTTTGGAACTGGACCAGCGGGGCGGCCATACAGGAAAAGGAACAGGAGGCGGATCTGGCGGAACTGCATATGAAACAGGACAGCCGGTACTGGCTGCTTTCCGGTTATGGATGGGATACCCTGCCTGCGGAGCGCAGGGACTGGCTGGAACGGATACAGGGGAGCGAAACGGGGCAGAATTTTCCTGATCTGCACTGCTGCATCTTCGAGGAAACGAGAGAGCTGGTCTGTATCCTGCCGGAAGAGGCAGCAGGGCCGCTATGGCGTGAGCTGGCATGGCACCTGCAGTGCAGCGGCCGGAAATGGGTGTGGGCCAGGGCGCCGGTAAAAAGCCTGACGCGGATGCAGGAAACGATGACATTGCTCCGCACCCTGTATCTGTACAGCCGGGAGGACGGGCAGATCGTGACGCCGGAGGATATGCAGGCATTTCAGGGAGAAGCCTTTGTCTATCCGAAAGAGCTGGAGGGAAAGCTGCAGGCGGCTGTGTACCGGGAGGATGGGGAACAGATCGGAAAACAGTTTGCTGCGTTCCGGGCCTATATGGAAGGGCGGCCCTTCTGGCCCCAGCAGGTAAAGGAAGGGTATGGCAGGCTGGTGCACAGGATTCTGAGCTGGCTGGAGGATGTGGGAAAGCATATGTTCGAAAAGCTGGAACCATTCCGGTATGCGGATAAGATACGGGCAGTGTATACCAGGGAAGAAATGAACCGGATACTGGACGAACTGATGCATGAACTGGAAAGTGCGGCAGGACATAAGGAAGGGATCTCCAATTATGCCATCAAAAAAGCCATTTCCTATATCCGGATCCATTATGCGGAAAATATTTCCTTGGAAGAAATTGCAGACAGACTGGATATTACACCGGAATATTTAAGTACGCTGTTTAACCGGGAAGTGGGTATGAATTTCACCGTATTTCTCCGGGATTTCCGAATCAGCCATGCCAGACGGCTTTTAAAAGGCACGGACAAGAAGATCTATGAAATCGCGCAGGAAGTGGGTTATCCGGATTCCAAATATTTTAACCGGGTATTTAAAGAAACGATGGGAATTTCCCCTCGGGAATTCAGGCAGATGTAAGCAATGCGGCAGGAGATTTTGCGGCTGTGTACCGGGATGCCGGGGCCTGGGCTGGAGGAGTGCATGAAACGGAATAAAATGTGTCACAGGACAATATGGATTTTTTTGTGCGCGGCAGTGTGTCTGCTGACAGCCTGCAAAAAGGGTTTGCAGAAGGAAGCGGACGAAGAGAAAAAAGAACAGCTTGTGATCTGGTGCTATTATGAAACGGATGCCCAGCGGCAGGCGATGGATGAACTGACGGGCGGGTTCAATGAGAGTTCTGAAGATTACAGAATTACATGGGAATATGTTCCGATGACGGAGTTTTCCAAACGGCTGTCCATCGGTTATACGGAAAATGCCCTGCCTGACCTGGCGATGATGGACAATCCGGATATGCCCTATTATATGACCATCGGCCTGCTGGAGGATATTTCCGATATGGAGGAAGAACTGGGGCTGAAAGAGCTGTATTATCCTGTGCTGCTGGATACCGTATATGATAAAGGCAGGCTGTACGGCCTGCCGATGAACTGCAACAATACCGCATTGATTTACCGCCGGGATCTGCTGGAGGAGGCGGGCGTGGAGCCGCCGGATGACTGGGAGACATTTGCGGAGGTAGTAAAACGGCTGAGCACAGACGGCCGGTATGGCTTTCTGATGTCTGCTATCGCGGGGGAACAGGGGGCCTTTCAGATACTGCCCTGGATTCTTTCGGCAGGAGAGGACATACAGAAGATCGGCGGGGAGGAAACAGAAAGGGCATATGACTATTTATACGGACTGATTGCCTCGGGCGGAATGGACGCGGACTGTATCAATTATTCACAGGTCGATGTGGCGAGAAAGTTTGCGGCAGGCGAGACCGCCATGATGGAAAACGGCCCCTGGGTCCTGCCTATGCTGGACGAGGCGGGAATCGACTATGGCATTGTCCCCCTGCCTGCCGATAAGCGCCGGCAGGCTGTGGTGGGCGGAGAAAATATCGGGATTCTGCGGGGAAAAAACATCGAAGGCGCCAGGGAATTTCTGCGGTACTGTGCAGAAGATGAAGTGATGGAGGCATTCTGCCAAAAAACAGGTGTTCTGCCGACCAAACGAAGGCTGGCAGACTGTGAGGATGCACGGAAGGCAGTGTTTTACAGACAGATGGAAACGGCTGTGATCAGAACAGAGAATGCACACTGGAATACACTGCGGGATAAACTGCCTCTGGGTATTTATCAGATGCAGGCGGAAGGAAAGACGGCGGCTGAGGTGGCAGAGAGTCTGTTGGAAGAGGGATAACAAATATCTCCACCTTTCTTAAAAATTTAGAATTATCATGGTTTCATACCTCCTTTATAATGAGAGCATACTAAATCAGGTGATGCCTGACTCATGAGATAAAGGAGGTATTTTGCATGAAGAAAAAGAGAATGGCAGCGGCATGTCTGGCAGCGGTTATGGCAAGTGCACTGGCTCTGACAGGCTGTGGACAGAGTGCAGGGAGCGCAGGAGGAGATGCCCCGGCACAGACAGGCGGAGAAAGCAGCGGGGGAAGCGCAGGCGCCGGCGGCGCCAAAACGGAAGTTGTGATCTGGGACTATTTTGAAACGGATGCACAGAAGGCTATGATGCAATCACTGGTAGACGGATTCAATGCATCTCAGGACACCTATACGGCAAGCCATGTATATGTGCCGTTTTCCGATTATGAAAAGCAGTTGACACTGGGAGTTGCATCAGGAGAACTGCCGGATATCGTCATTATGGATGGCTGTGGTATGGCTTCGTTTATTTCGATGGATCTGTTCGGCGATATTTCCGATGTGGAAATCAACTGGGACGAATATATTCCCGGCCCGTTGGAGTCCACGATGATGGACGGTAAGCATTACGGTATCCCGTTTGCCACCAACTGTACCGCACTGTACTACAATAAAGATATGTTTGATGCGGCAGGCATTGACTATCCGGATGAAAATACGACCTGGGATGAATTCCGGGAGATGGCTAAGGCGCTTACCAAAGACGGCGTATACGGATTTGGGAATGCCGGAACCAATACGGACGAAGGTACGTTCCAGTGTCTGCAGTGGCTGTATACGGCAGGCGGTTCCTATACGGACATCGAACCGGGCGTGGATGCCTATAAGCTGATGCAGGAAATGATCGAAGAAGGTTCCTGGGCAAAGGATGTGGTAAACTGGACCCAGTCCGATGTCAACAACAATTTCAAGGCAGGCAATCTGGCAATGCAGCAGAACGGCCCGTGGCAGATTCCCAGCATCGAAGCGGATGCGCCGGATCTGAACTATGGCGTAACCGTACTGCCCAAACGGGATGCAGGCTCCGGACAGGCCACATCGATCCTGGGCGGCGAGAATATGGGGGTTGTAAAGAAGGATGATATGTCAGGCGCCAAAGCCTTCCTGCAGTATTATGACCAGACGGAAGTTATGGTTGCGGCAATGAAACAGTACGGCTCTTTCCCTCCCAAGACAGAGGCGGCACAGGATTCCTACTGGACGGACGACCCGATTCAGGCGGCATTTATCCAGCAGCTTGAAACTTCCATCCCGAGAGGACCTTCACCGGCATGGCCCACCTACTCTTCTGCTATCCAGACCGGTTTCCAGGAGATTATGACATCGGCCAAGACACCGGAACAGGCGGCTAAAGATACGCAGGCAGCGGTGGACGCGATTCAATAACACTTACAGAGAATGCCTCGGACGCTGTCCTGAGGCATTCTTTCTATAGAAAATTCGATTCTTTTTTCGGAAAAGGAGCAGAGCATGAAAAAAACCAGCAAAAGAAAAAGCGGTACCTTTCTGGGCATTACGTTTGCACTGCCGGCAGTGATTTATATGTTGATCTTTATCGGTTATCCTATGATTCAGAATATTCTGCTGGCGTTTAAAAACGTGGATGTCTATACATTTTCCAAACCGGATCAGCAGCAGTTTATCGGCCTGCAGAATTATATTGAGCTGTTTACCGGTCAAAATTCCATTTTGAGCAAATCCATTGTCAACACGCTGATCTTTACGATAGGTTCCATCTTTTTTCAGTTTATCATCGGATTTGCACTGGCGCTTTTATTCAACAAAAAATTCCGGGGCGCTTCGTTTTTCCGCGGCGCGGCTATGATTTCCTGGCTGCTGCCGGTTACTGTGGCAGGGCTTTTGTTTAAGTTTATGTTTGCCAGCACCGGCGGTATTGTCAATCAGTTTTTGAGCCAGCTTCATCTGATCGACCAGAATGTGAACTGGCTGCTGGAACCGGGCCCGGCTATGGTGGCCAGCATCGTGGCCAATATCTGGATCGGCATTCCCTTCAATATGATGCTGCTGACCACGGGACTGACGACCATTCCGGAGGAAATCTATGAAAGCTGCAGCCTGGACGGGGCCAACTGGTTCCAGAAGCTGTTTCAGATTACGATTCCCATGATTAAGCCGGCCATTATGTCGGTGCTGACACTGGGGTTTGTCTATACCTTTAAGGTATTTGACCTGGTATGGGTCATGACAAAGGGAGGGCCGGTCAATGCCACAGAACTGGTTTCTACATACGCGTACCGGCTGTCCTTTGAGGAATTTCAGTTCAGCAAAGGGGCTGCGGCTGCCAATATTTTGTTCCTGATCCTGCTGGTGGTAGGCTGTTTCTATATCAAGCTGATCAACGATGAAGAGGAGGTTATGTGATGAAGAGTAAAAAGAACAGTGTTGGGCTGTTTTTTGTAGGGCTGTTGATTTTTCTGATTTTTATGTTTCCCCTTTATTGGATGATTGTGACGGCGCTGAAAACACAGACAGAGATTTTCGAGATTCCTACGCCCCTCTGGCCCAGGGATCTGACGCTGGAGCCTTTTCAGGAACAGCTCAGCGCTTCCGGAGATACGCTGCGGGGTTTTAAAAACAGTCTGATTATAGCGCTGGGCGCTACGGCGATTTCCACAGTATTGTCCATACCGGCTTCCTATGGGCTGGCCCGGTTCCGGTTCAAAGTCAAGAAGCCGTTGATCCTGTTTTTCCTGATTACCCAGATGCTGCCTTCCACACTGGTGCTGACAAGCCTGTATATTATGTTTTCCAGGCTGCATCTGCTCAATACCTATATGGCGCCGATCCTTGCGGATGCCACTCTGGGGATTCCCTTCAGCATCATCATTCTGCGGACGTATTTTATCTCCATTCCCAAAGAGCTGGATGAAGCCGCCAAAATCGACGGCTGCAGCCATCTTCAGTCTTTTGTGAAGGTGATGCTGCCCATTGCCAGGCCGGGAATCATCGTGGCGGCAGTCTTTTCCTTTGTGTATGCATGGGGGGATTTGATTTATGGGATTACCTTTATTACCGATCCGACCATGCGTCCCATTACTTCCAGTATCTATAATTATGTGCAGCAGTATCAGACGCTCTGGAACTCCACGATGGCATTCGGTATTGTGGCGATTATGCCGGTGGTGCTGATTTTCATTTTCATGCAGAAGTATATTGTCAGCGGACTGACCAACGGGGCTGTAAAGGCATAAATCAGGGGCCTGCGGGCCGGATTTGAAAAGACGGACAATAGAAGCAGAGCATATGACAGGACAGAAATGAAAAGAGGAGGCAGGAAATGCTGGAAACAATGGATTTGAAAAAAATAAAGATTGAGGACCCGTTCTGGTCCAGGCATGTGGATCTGGTGAGAAAGGTGATCATTCCGTATCAGTGGGATGCGATGAACGACCGGATCAAGGATGCGGAGCCAAGCCATTGCCTGGCCAATTTTGAGATTGCGGCAGGCAGGAAACAGGGTGAATTTTACGGTGCGGTATTTCAGGATACAGACATTGCCAAGTGGCTGGAAGCGGTAGGCTTTTCCCTGGCTGCTTATCCGGATCCGGCGCTGGAGAAAACAGCGGATGAGGTGATTGACCTGATCGCCCAGGCCCAGCAGGAGGACGGATATCTGGATACCTATTTTATCATCAAAGATCCGGAGCAGCGGTGGAAAAATCTCTGTGAAGGACATGAACTGTATACGGCAGGGCATATGATGGAAGCGGCGGTATCTTATTATCAGGGAACCGGAAAACGGAAGTTTCTGGATGTGGTGCTGCGGCTGGCCGATCTGATCTGTGATACATTCGGGGAAAAAGAAGGACAGATCCACGGGTATCCGGGGCATCAGGAAGTGGAAATCGGCCTGATCAAACTGTACCGGGTGACGGGAGAACGACGGTATCTGGAACAGGCCCGGTATTTTATTGACGCCAGGGGCGTGGGTGAAAATTATTTTCTGGCAGAAAGGAAACGGCCGGACTATAAACAGATTTTTCCGGAATTTAAAAATTATACACCGGCCTATTCCCAGTCCCATCTGCCGGTCAGAGAGCAGACCACGGCGGAAGGCCATGCGGTAAGAGCGGTGTATATGTATTCCGCTATGGCGGACCTGGCCGGAGAGTATGGGGACGAAGGACTGCTGCAGGCATGCAAAACGCTGTGGGACAACATTGTGACAAAGCGGATGTATATCACCGGCAGTATCGGTTCCTCCGGCCTGCTGGAGCGGTTTACCACGGATTATGACCTGCCCAATGACTGCAATTATTCCGAGTCCTGTGCTTCCATCGGACTGGCGATGTTCGGCATGCGTATGGCCAGGATTACGGAAGATGCTTCCTATGTAGATGTGGTGGAGCGGGCTTTGTACAATACGGTGCTTTCCGGAATCGCACTGGACGGACGTTCCTTTTTCTATGTAAATCCTCTGGAAGTATGGCCGGATACCTGTCTGAAACGGACATCCAGAGAACATGTAAAGCCCATCCGTCAGAAATGGTACGGCGTTGCCTGCTGTCCGCCCAATATCGCCAGGACGCTGGCATCCCTGGGACAGTATATCTATGCCGGAAGCGAGGATACCCTGTATGTGAATCTGTTTGTATCCGGCAGTATGGAAACATCGCTTTTGGGCCGGACCGTTCAGGTACGGATGCAGACCCGTTTCCCGTATGAAAACGAGTATGAACTGTCCGTGTCGGGCGTACCGGCAGAGGGAATCCGGCTGGCGCTGCGGGTACCGGACTACAGCAGGGGGTATCGCATTACCGTAAACGGTGAACCCAGAGCGGTGCAGACGGACAAAGGGTACGCATATCTGACCCTGACCTGCGACAGCCGGGTGAAAGGAGCGTTTGAGGCGCCGGCAGAGCTGATACGGGCCAATCCCAACGTACATGCGGACTGCGGCAGGGTTGCGCTGCGGAAGGGACCTCTGGTATACTGTCTGGAAGAGATTGACAACGGAAAGAATCTTTCGGCGCTGTATGTGGATGCAGGGACGGAGATTCGGGAGGAAAAATCCGGGCTGTTCGGCGGCTGCACCGTACTGAAATTTCAGGGAAAGCGCATGAAAGACAGCGAATGGGGAACGGATGAGCTGTATGGCACACATACCGTCTGTCTGGCGGAGGTGGCACTGCAGGCCATTCCCTATGCTTATTGGAACAACAGGGGTATGGGGGAAATGACCGTATGGCTGAAGGAACTTTTATAGGCGGATACGGAGCACCCTGAGACGGTGTATCAACAGGGAAGGAGACAGTCCCTGTCAGCCCCATAAGAACGGCCGGGAATGAACTGCGGAAAGAATGGCAATCCTTTTAGGCAGAATAACAGGAAGGAAGAGCAGGTGGCAGAATATGGGAAAAAAGAAAGCGACTCACATCGGGATCATTCCGGACGGCAATCGCCGCTGGGCAAAGGCACACGGCATGGGGAAAGAGGACGGCTATGCCTATGGCCTGCAGCCGGGGCTGGCGCTTTTGCGGCTGGCAAAGGAAGCGGGCATAGAGGAAATCACTTATTACGGATTTACAGTGGATAACTGCAAACGGCCATCCGTACAGTTCCGTGCATTTCAGAAAGCCTGTGTGGAAGCGGCGGAGCTGATGGCGGGAGAGGGTGTGGATTTGCTGGTGATGGGCGATGATACTTCCAAATGTTTTCCGGCGGAGCTGCTGCCTTACAGAGAGCGGACGTGTCTTGGCGGGGGCGGGATCCGGGTGAATCTGCTGGTGAATTACGGATGGCAGTGGGATCTGTCCCATATCAGAACGGACGGGCAGCCCTATTCCCGGGAGATTTCCCGTATGGATATGATTATCCGATGGGGCGGGATGCGGCGTCTGTCCGGGTTTCTGCCGATTCAGTCGGTGTATGCGGATTTTTATGTGGAGGATAAGCTGTGGCCGGATTTCGAACCGGAGGACTTTCAGAAGGCGCTTGACTGGTACAGCAGGCAGGATGTGACATTGGGAGGATAAGGATGAGCATTGACTTAAACTTTTTTCCTTTATGCAGTTTGGCAGCGCCTGGGCGAATCGGCCCTGCCAGTGTAAGACCGCCCGGCTTGCGGACGATGATCAGGCAGAGTGGCTCCTGGAGGAATTGCTGCAACAATCCATCGAGCGTGTTGTAACGGATTTCCGTGACAGAACCTATTACGCATAATGTTCCTGCCATTTCCGTGTATGGATGCAGAGCCAGGGCAATGGCCTACAGGTTTTTCCCGGTTCTTCTGCGGCAGTGATGGCAAAGGGACGGAAGAGATGCTATACTGAAAAGCAGAGTAAACGGAATGGGAGGAAGGAATATGAATTTTGCGATTTTGGCGGCAGGGAATATTGCAGGATGTATGGCGGAGGCAGTATCGGGAATTGACGGTGTCAGAAAATATGCGGTGGCATCCAGGGACCTGGGACGGGCGCAGGCGTTTGCCGACCGGTGGGGATTTGAACGGGCCTGTGGTTCTTATGAGGAAATGCTGTGTGATCCGCAGGTGGAGCTTGTCTATGTGGCCTCTCCTCATTCCCACCATTATGAACATGCCAGAATGTGTCTGCTGCATGGAAAGCATGTGCTGGTGGAAAAGGCTTTTACGGTCAATGCCGGTCAGGCACAGGAGCTGATGGAGCTGGCAAAGGAACGGGGGCTGCTTCTGACGGAGGCCATCTGGACCCGGTATATGCCCAGCCGGAAGATGATTGATGAAGTGGTGGAAAGCGGTGTGATTGGCAAAGTCACTTCTCTGACGGCCAATCTGGGTTATGTCCTGCCCCATATTGAGCGGATGCAGAAGCCGGAGCTGGCGGGAGGTGCCCTGCTGGATCTGGGTGTGTATCCGATCAATTTTGCGCTGATGGTATTTCATGAGGAGGTGGAACAGGTTACCTCTGCGGCAGTGATGTCGCCGGCGGGTGTGGACTGGCTCAACAGCATTACGCTGACTTTCCGGGACGGGAGGATGGCAGTGCTGCACAGTAACATGCTGGCACAGACTGACAGACAGGGGGTGATTTTCGGGGATAAGGGCTATATAGAGGTTCAGAATATCAATAACTGTGAAGAAATCCGTGTGTTTGATCTGGAACGGAACATGACGGCCCGCTACAGCGTGCCTGAGCAGATCAATGGCTATGAATATGAAGTGATCTCCTGTCAGAGAGCATTGGAAAACGGAGCGGTGGAATGTGAGGAGATGCCCCACAGCGAAACGCTGCGTGTCATGAAGCTGATGGATGAGATACGCAGACAGTGGGGGATGCGGTATCCCTGTGAGGAATAAGAGGGGAAAAAGAAAAGGGCTTGGAAACAAGCCCTTTTACCGCACCATGCGGACTCATATCAATGAGCGATTTCGGAAAAATCCTTATTTGCACTCACCTTGTAAGTGAAGAAAGTATAGCATGCCGAAGGAAACAAGTCAAGAAAATACCAAAGGAGAACAGAATTTATGTATTATGGGGGAATTGATTTGGGGACCTCCTCTGTAGGATGGGCCGTAACAGATACAGAGTATCGTCTGATCCGAAAAAAAGGAAAAGATCTGTGGGGCGTGAGACTCTTTGACGAGGCAAAGTCTGCTCAGGAAAGACGGAGTAATCGGACAGCGCGAAGGCGCAGAGCCCGTGAAACGGCAAGAATCGGATTGCTGAAATCCTGGTTTGCAGAGGAAATTGAAAAAGTGGACGCCGGTTTTTATCAAAGGCTGGAGGAAAGTAAATATCATAGAGAAGATAAAAAGACAGGAAGCAGATTTGCTGTGTTTGCAGACCGGGAATTTACAGACAGGGAGTATTACGAAACATTTCCCACAATATTTCATTTAAGAAAAGAACTGTTGGAATCAAAAGCCCATTTTGATGTGCGTCTGGTGTATCTGGCTGTGTTGAATCTGTTTAAACACAGAGGACATTTCCTGAATGAATATCTGGAGTGGGAGGAGCATGATAAAAGTATGGCAGATTTGTTTCAGGAATTTTCTGAAACATTGCCGGAAGAGCCGGGATTACAGTTCCCTCAGATTGCAGACGGCGTGCAGATGGAAGAAATATTGGGCAGCAGACTGTTTTCCAGAAGTGAAAAAGCAGAAAAGCTGGCGGCCTGTCTGGGTATTAGCCGAAACCGGAATAAGGCAGAATATGAACTGGTTAAGCTGTTCTGCGGCATGTCAGGGAAACCGTCATTGATATTCGGACAGGAAGCTCTGTCTGATGCGTGGGGGAAAAAGCAGGTATCCTTCCGAAGCAGTGCCTGGGAAGAGGAAAGGGAAGCACTGGGAGACTGCCTGCCGGAAGGCTGTATGGATATGATAGAAGCAGCAAAGCGGATTCATGACAAAGGACTGCTTGCCCATATATTGAAGGGGCATACCTATCTTTCACAGGCTAGAGTGGAGACCTATGAAAAACACAAAGAAGATCTGAAAAAACTCAGGCATGTTATAAAGCGATATTGCAGGGATGAATATGATACATATTTCAGGACGATGACAGACCACAATTACAGTGGGTATGTGGGAACGGTCAATTCCGGAAAAGAGAAAATAAGACGAAACAGAGGAGCTAAAAAAGAAGCATATAAGGCATTCTGGAAAGAAACAAAGCGGATTCTGGATCGGATGCCTCCGGACGATCAGGAAGTTTCGTATTTAAAGCAGGAACTGGAGAAAGAAACCCTGCTTCCCAAGCAGAGGACGTTTGAAAACGGTGTGATCCCCAATCAGCTCCATCTTGCGGAATTAAGAAAGATACTGAGCAATGCAGAAACGTATCTTTCCTTTTTAAGGAAGAAGGATGAAAGTGGTCTGACTGTAACAGAACGCATTTGTAAATTGTTTGCGTTCCGCATTCCCTATTATGTGGGACCGCTTTCCATTGGAGAAGGAGGCAGAAACTGGATTCAGCGTAAGGAAGGGGGCAGAGTGCTGCCCTGGAACATCGAAGATAAAATTGATATGGCAAAAACGAGAGAGGCTTTTATATTGAAGATGGTAAGGCAATGCACTTATATGAAAGGGAAACACGTTTTGCCGAAAAACTCGTTACTCTATGAGGCATTTATGGTGTTAAATGAATTAAACAATGTAAAGATCCGGGGTGAAAAACTGGATGTGGAATTGAAACAGAAGATTTACCGGGAGATGTTTCTGACCGGGAAAAAGGTGACCGGAAAAAAACTGCTTCAATATTTGTCTGCCAATGGGATTCTTTCGCCGGATGAACAGGACGCGATTACAGGGATAGATGAAACATTTCACCAATCTCTGACTTCTTATGGAAGATTCTACAGCATACTGGGAGAGCAGATTGAAAGCCGGGAAATACAGAATATGGCGGAGCAGGTTATTTTCTGGGGGACGGTTTATTCCGGTGATAAAAAGATGGCAGGAGAGCTGATACGGGAAACTTATGGAGAAAGATCTGGGAAACCATATTTGACCGAGGCACAGATCAGACGCATTTGTGGATTTAAGTGGAAGGATTGGGGAAGGCTGTCAAAGGATTTTCTGGAATTGCAGGGGTGCTCTAAAAAAGATGGTGTGAAGAAGAGCCTGATCCGCGCATTGTGGGAAACAGACTGCAATCTTATGGAATTGTTGGGGGATGAATTTACATTTCAGGATACCCTGGCCGGGCAGATACAGAAACAGGAGAAACTGCTGAAAGAATTTTGTTATGATGATCTGGAGGACAGTTATCTGTCGGCCCCTGTCAGGAGAATGGTCTGGCAGACGATTCTGATCTGGAAAGAATTGTGCCAGGTGATGGGAGAAGCGCCTGCCAGACTGTTTGTGGAGATGCCAAGAGGAGAAGGGGAAAAAGGGAAGCGGACTGTTTCCAGAAAGAAAAAGCTGGAAGAGCTTTACAAAACATGTAAAACAGACAGCAGAGACTGGCTGAAGGAACTTCAGGATTTATCGGAAGATGATCTGAGAAGCAGGAAACTGTATCTGTATTATACCCAGAGAGGGAAATGTATGTATACAGGACATCCCATTTCACTGGAAGATCTGCTATCGGGCAATCGGTATGATATTGATCATATTTATCCCCGGCATTTTCTGAAAGATGACAGTCTGGAAAACAATCTGGTTCTGGTGGAGAAAGAGAGCAATGGGCATAAAAGCGATACCTTTCCGATTGAAGCATCTGTTCGCAGCAAAAGACAGGGACTTTGGAAAAGCCTGAAGGACGGAGGGTTTATTTCTCCGGAGAAATACAAACGTCTGACAAGAAGCTGGGAGTTTACGGATGAGGAGCTTGCGGGATTTATCAGCAGGCAGATTGTGGAAACCGGGCAGGCGGCCAGGTATATAACCGGATTGCTGGACAGGCTTCTGCCGGAAACGAAAATTATATTTGTAAAGGCAGGTAATGTTTCGGCATTCCGGCATCAGACGGAGCTTTTCAAATCCCGTGTGGTAAATGATTTCCACCATGCAGCCGATGCATATCTGAATATTGTGGTCGGCAATGTTTATGATACCAAATTCACACAAAATCCCATCCATTTTATCAAAGCCTACAGAAGGGATCAGAAAAGCAATGCGTACCATATGGACAAACTCTTCTGGTATGATGTGGTCAGGAATGGAGAGGTGGCCTGGAAAGCCGGTCAGACAGGGACAATCAGAACGGTCAGAGCCATGATGGCCAGGAATACCCCTTTGCTGAGTAAGCGGGTATACGAAGCGCACGGTGGGATTGCAAAGCAGACAATTTATTCAAAAAAAGAAGCAAAAGAGCGGGTATATATTCCTGTGAAATCCAGCGATAAAAGATTGCAGGATGTGACAAAATATGGAGGGTTCAGAAGTGTATCGGGAGCGTATTATTTCCTTGTGGAACATGAGAAAAAGGGAAAGCGGGTCAGGACACTGGAGCAGATGCCGGTTTATCTGAAAGCCAGACTGGAAACAGATGAAAAAGCGTGGGAAAACTATTGCATGGAAACGCTGGGACTGGTCAGGCCCGAAATCAGATGGAAGAAAATCAGAATGAGATCCCTGGTGAAACGCAACGGATATCTGATGAACCTGGCAGGGAGGACAGAGAATCAAATTTATGTAGAAAATGCGGTCTCTCTGTGTTTGTCACGAAGATGGATAAATTATATCAGGGGCCTGGAAAATTTTAAGGAACTGGGAAAAGAAGAGGATCGCAGAGAAAATAGGGAGAAGAGAATTACAAAAGAAAAGAATGAATTGTTATATCAGGAGCTGATTGTAAAACACAGAGATACCATCTATCAGAAAAAGCCCAATCCAATGTGTAAAAAACTGATTGAGAAGCAGGAAGCGTTCGCAGGGCTTTTACTGCGGGAACAGGTAAGGGTCCTTCTGGAACTGTTAAAAGTGACACAGTGTCAGAATCTGAATATGGATGCAAAAGAGATCGGCGTGAAAGCCAGTCCTGATAAAATCGGAAATGAAGTGACGGCGCAGGAAGAATTTTTACTGATAGAGCAATCTGTAACGGGGATCTATTCCTGTTCCATTGATTTGAAAACCGTATGAGCTGGCGGATTGTAGTCGTATCCGGCAGTGCGAAGCTGGACTGTCAGTTGGGGTATCTGGTGGTGCGTAAGGATACGACGACCAAAATATATCTGCACGAGATTTCTGTGCTGATGCTGGAATCGACAGCCATATCTCTGACAGCAAGTCTGGTCAGTGAGCTGTTGAAACGAAAAATAAAGGTGATTTTCTGCGATGAAAAAAGAAATCCCTGCGGAGAGGTAATTCCTTATTATGGAAGCCATGATACCAGCGTAAAGATAAAAAAGCAGGTCGGTTGGGAAGCCCGGGTGAAATCGGCAGTCTGGACAGAAATCGTAACCGATAAGATACGAAAGCAAAAAGAGCTGCTGGTGGAACTGAAAAAGGAAGAAGCGAAAATCCTGCAGGGATATCTGGAAGAGATTCAGACAGGGGATGTGACCAACCGGGAAGGACACGCGGCTAAAGTATACTTTAATGCCGTATTTGGAATGGATTTTACGAGAACCGGAGAAACTCTCTGCAATGCGGCGTTGAATTATGGGTACAGTATTATTTTATCAGCGTTTAACAGAGAAGTGGCCTGCAATGGCTATATGACCCAGTTGGGCATTTTTCATGACAATATGTTTAATCCGTTTAATCTGTCCTCTGATCTGATGGAACCATTCCGCATTTTAATTGACCGAAAGGTTTTCCGGATGAAGCTGCAGAAGTTCCAGCAGGAAGAAAAAATGGAGCTGGTCGATGTGCTGAATTCGGAAATTGTAATAGGCGGCAGAAAAGAATACGTAAACAATGCCATTAAGATTTATACCAAAAGTGTTTTGGATGCGCTGTGTGAAAAAGATGTTACTTTCATAAGGTTTTATCAGAATGAGTTATAGATTTATGAGGATATTGGTTATGTTTGACCTTCCGGTTATGACCTCCCATGACCGGAAGGAATATACAAAATTCAGAAAATATTTGATCAAAAGCGGATTTTATATGCTTCAGGAATCGGTGCACTGTAAGCTGGCGCTGAATTCCACAATGGCAGATTCTGTCATTGAGAATCTGAAAAAGAATAAGCCGGAAAAAGGATTGGTACAGGCGTTAAAGGTAACAGAAAAACAGTTTGAACGTATGGAATATATCGTGGGAGAGAAGCAATCGGAAGTTTTGGATACAGACGAACGGCTGGTGATATTATGAGGATGGAACATGAAAAAACTGGTACATAATAAGTATGGCATTTGCCTGGAATTAGAAGAAAATAAAGTAAATGAAATGGTAGTGGAAAACCCGGTTATGTTAACGCAAATCATCAGAGAACTGGGAGAACAATGCGAAGGAAACGAAGGAGGATTTGTCCTGTCAGAAGAAAACAGAATCTTGCCGGTGGAAAAATTCCTTATTCTGACAAAAGATCTGTTTTCCCTTGATTGTAACAGCAGAAAAATTCTGACCAGATTATACCAGAAAATTGAGAAAAGGATGGAAACCGAATCCGGGGAAGAACGGAGGGTATTTTACCAGAGTTATATTGCCTATATGGAAAGCATCTGTGAAAAAAGCAGCCTGTATCTGCTGTACAATGAAGAACCGGATATGCAGGAAATCCTGAAAATGGCCGGATTGCAGATCGAGGTGCAAAAAGACAGTATGTTGGAAGGTATTGTAGAGTATCTGAAAATACTACATGATCTGTTGGGACAAAGTGTATTTGTCTTTTTAAACCTGAAACTGTTTCTGACACAGGAAGAGATAAAAAGTCTGTATCAGGAATGTTTTTACAGGAAAATACAACTGATTTTAATAGAAGCAGTGTACCGGGAAAAATTTGTGGAGGAAAAAGTCTGCATCATTGACAAAGACAGATGCTTCCTTTATCTTTAATAGTATAACTTACATCGATTACCAGTCGGGAAGTTCGGTGAGAACCCGGTGAATTGGGGTTTGAGAACCTTGTAAGTTAAGAGGGGTAAGAAACAGCCTATTATCGTGATCACAAAAATAAAGGTTTGAGAACCTTGTAAGTTAAGAGGGGTAAGAAACTTCAACGTATCGGCACAGACCTACGTCAATGGTTTGAGAACCTTGTAAGTTAAGAGGGGTAAGAAACCAATATGAATATTATACCGCCAGGCCGACAGTTTGAGAACCTTGTAAGTTAAGAGGGATAAGAAACTCAATGGAGCAGGAGCAGATGCGGGAAGTAGTATGAGAACCTTATAAGTCAATCCTGGCTCTTCTTTCTATTCATTTTACGTTGCTTTATAATTCGAGTGAGGGCGGTAGCAGAGAAAATTGAAGAAAATACATATAAAAACAGCAGCAGTTTTCTCTGACCGGCCCGGAGGTTTTCCAGCCAAAATATAGTTGTTATTTTCAGAATTTGATAGTATAATCATATCAGACTGTAAAATAGTATCTACAACTTGTATTTTCAGACAGAAAGCAAAAGCCTGAACCTTGACATGAGAATAGAGTGCCGAAAGTGCCGGGGATAAGCTGTCCGACAAAGTGAAAGAAAAGAATGAGATATCATATAAAATAGAATCAGAGGGAAGGAAGGGGAAACGGATGTTTGACAGAATAAAAGAGATGAAGGTGGAGAAAAAGCTGAAATATTGCTTCTCATTGGTGGTTATCATTGCCAGTGTGGCCAGTATACTGGGGCTGATTGTTTTACTGCGCAATAATATCAGTTACAGCAATGCGCTGGTCAGCAATGGATTCTCTCAGGGGGAGATCGGTATATTCAGTACCTATCTGAACAAGGAACCCTCTATTGTCAGAGAGATGATCCTGTATCAGGATGATGCAGAGCTGCGGGAGGCCCAGACAGAACTGGATGCGTTGCAGAAACAGACAGATGCGGCGATGGCTACGATGAAAGCCAACTGTAATACCGAGGAAGAACTTAAATACATGGCTGTTATTGAGGAAACTCTGCCGAAATATCGTAACATATTCGGGCAGGTGGAAACACTTGCGCTGGAGAATCATAATGAAGAGGCGTTTGACCTGCTGCTGGAACAGGGGAAACCCACACTTAAGCAGTTGACCAATGCTGTAGAAGGCCTGATTGACCTGAATGTGGCAATGGGAAATGAGACCAAATCGGCGCTGACCATTCAGACGTATGTACTGGCAGGCGTTATGGTACTGGTGATGGTGGTTGCTGTTCTGATTTCCATGAAGTTTGCCGGGTTTGTGGCCAAACTGTTTGCAGAGCCGATCAGCAGGGTAAAGGATGCGTCGGCAAGACTGGCCAGCGGTGATCTGAGTGTTATTGTAGAGCCTATGTATCCGGATGAAATCGGTGAAATGACGGAGCATTTCAAAGATGCCACTTCCACACTGAGTACATATATCAAAGAGCTGGAAAGAGTGTTGAGCGAGGTTGCCGCAGGGAATTTCAACGTAACTGCAGAGATCAGTTTCAGAGGCGATTTCCGGGCTTTGAATGAAGCAATTGATATGATTACCGATTCGTTGAGTGAGACAATGAGCAAGATCAGCGAAGCATCGGAAGAGGTGGCACTGGGCGCCAGCCAGATGGCGGAAAGCGCACAGGCACTGGCAGAGGGAGCAACCGATCAGGCCGGTTCCGTAGAAGAGCTGACTGCGACCATTCAGAATATTACGGAAGGTGTGGTACACAGTTCCGAAAAGGCAAATCAGTCTTATCATGATGCGGAGAAATTTGAAGAGGCTGCAGAAAAGAGCAATGAGGACATTAAGGATCTGAATCTGGCGATGGAGCGTATCAATGGTACCTCCAAGGAGATCGCCAATATTATTGCGGAAATTGAGGATATCGCTTCCCAGACCAATCTGCTGTCTCTGAATGCATCTATTGAGGCGGCAAGGGCAGGCGAAGCCGGAAGAGGCTTTGCCGTGGTGGCAGACCAGATTGGCAAGCTGGCGTCTGACAGTGCCACTTCCGCAGTGAATACCAAGAAACTGATAGAAGATTCCATTCATGAAATTGAGCATGGCAATGAGATTACACTGAAGGCCACTACTGCGATGGAGTCTGTGATCAGCGGTATCAAGATGCTGGCTGTATCTACGAAGGAAATCAGCGATTTGTCTACATCTCAGGCAGAGTCTATGAAACAGCTTGAAATGGGTGTGGAACAGATTTCCGAAGTCATTCAGAGCAATTCGGCATCGGCACAGGAGACTTCGGCTACAAGCGAAGAGTTGTCAGCACAGTCTGAAAATCTGGAAGCTCTGGTTGGGAAATTTGTGTTAAAAGGGTAAGGCTTGTATGAAAAAAATACAGGGCAGATAAGCGGAAACTGAAAAGGCTTGAAAAGAGATATCCAGAGGCAGATAGTCTGCCGGAGGATATCTCTTTTTGTATAAAGGAAAAGGAGTACTTGTTAAGTGTCCGGAGACAGAGATATAACAGAAACAGACATGCAAAAAAACAGAGAGACAGAACGGATCAGAGAGATTGAGAGAAGCATTATCAAAACCTATCGGAAAAATATCTGGTGCCGTTTTACAAAGGCAGTCAGGGAATATGATCTGATTCAGGATGGAGACCGGATCGGGGTGTGCATTTCCGGAGGAAAGGATTCCATGCTGATGGCCAAGCTGTTTCAGGAGCTGAAGCGGCATGGGAGGAATAATTTTGAGCTGGTTTTTCTCACAATGGATCCGGGCTACCGGGACAAAAACAGGGCACTGATTGAAAGCAATGCAGAAATTCTGGGCATTCCGCTGACTGTGTTTGAAACAGAGATTTTTGATGCGGTATGGTCGGTGGAGAACAGTCCCTGCTATCTGTGCGCCAGGATGCGCAGAGGTTATCTGTACAGCAAGGCAAAAGAACTGGGGTGTAATAAGATTGCGCTGGGTCATCATTATGATGATGTGATCGAAACGATTCTGATGGGGATGCTGTACGGAGGCCAGATTGAAACGATGATGCCCAAGCTCCACAGCCAGAATTTTGAAGGGATGGAACTGATCCGCCCCATGTATCTGATCCGGGAGGCGGCGATCAAAGCCTGGTGCGTTTATAACGGACTGCATTTTATCCGGTGCGCCTGCCGGTTTACAGAGTGCTGTGCGGATGGGATAAAAAGCTCCAAACGGGAAGAAATGAAAGCGCTGCTGGAGCAGCTAAGGGGTATGAGCGATGTCATCGAGCAGAATATTTTCAACAGTGTGAAAAATGTCAATCTGAATAAAGTAATGGGCTATAAAAAAGACGGGGAAAGCTATTATTTTCTGGATACTTACAAACCGGCAGGCATCTGCTTGCCTGCCGCCGGTCAGGAAGAAACACAGACAGGAGGAGAGGAAAGAAAAGTATGAAACCTATTACGGCAGAGCAGTTTCGTCAGGTCATTGATATGCTGCATCCCTGTATGGATGATTATTTGTATATCCTTGATCTTAAAAATGATGAATTCAGCATTGCATCCGGCGCATCAGAGCGTTTCCGTATGGAAAAACCGGAGTTTTCAAATGCCAGGAAGGCGTTTGAGCAATTTATTTATCCGGATGATTATGAAATGCTGTGTGCGGATCTGACACGGATCGGAATGGGGGAAAAGACATTTCACAATCTGCAGTATCGTTGGCTGGACCGGAAAGGCGATCCGGTATGGATCAACTGCAGAGGATATGTATGGAAAAATGAGGAGGGTGAGCCTGCTTATCTGATTGGCTGTATCAATGAGATCGCCAGGAGGAAAAAGGCAGACAATGTCAGCGGGCTGCTGGGCGATTTTGTCCTGCAGAAAGAGCTGGAGAAGCGCAGGGGAGAGAGGACAGAGGGTTTTCTGCTGCTGATTGGCCTGGATCATTTTAAAGAAATCAATGAGAGTAAGGGCATGGAATACGGAGATATGATACTGCGAAAGACGGCCCGGTGTATTCAGAAGGTGATCCGGCCCTGGCAAAAGCTCTACCGGGTGGTGGCAGATCAATTTCTGATTGCTGATTTTCAGGAGCAGGATATGGAGGAGGCTGTTTCTCTGTACCGGCAGATCCGACAGGAGATTGATCAGTTTGTGGAGGATAATTGTTACGAGGTGGTGTATACCGTTTCGGTAGGAATTGTGAATCTTTCCCGGATACAGGATCAGAGCTATGGCAATCTGATGAAACTGACAGAGTTTGCCATGAATGAAGCCAAGAACGGCGGCAGAAACAGGTATTATATTTTTGAGGAAGCGGATTATGAGGCTTTTTTGAAGAAGCGGCAGTTGATCCGTTTGCTGCGTCATTCGGTCAATCATGGGCTGGAAGGTTTTGAGGTACACTATCAGCCCATTGTAAATATTAAGAAGCGGCGCCTGTCCAGCGCCGAGGCACTTCTCCGCTTTCAGACAAAGGAACTGGGATATGTTTCGCCGGAACAGTTTATTCCCCTGCTGGAAGAGAGCGGCCTGATTATCCCGGTGGGGAAATGGGTCCTGTATACGGCACTGGAGGCCTGCAGGAAGATACAGGAGCAGATGCCGGATTTTCGCATTTCGGTAAATCTTTCCTATATTCAGGTGTTGAAAAGCAATGTTCTTTCTGAGATTCTTTCCGGTGTGATGAAATATGGCTTAAAGCCGGGCAGCATTATGATTGAACTGACAGAGAGCGGGTTTCTGGAATCCAATGAGAAGTTCCTGACATTTTGTGAGGGACTGAAGCGGCACGGGATCCTGCTGGCGCTGGATGATTTTGGGACCGGTTATTCCAATTTCCGGTATCTGTGCCATCTGAATCCACACACACTGAAAATTGACCGTTCTTTTACGGCGAAAGCGCTGCAGAATGACTATGAATACAATCTGCTGTATCATATGGCTGATATGACCCGGAGCATTCATACCAAGTTTTGCATTGAAGGCATCGAAACCAGTCAGGAACTGGACAAAATCTGCGGTATCGGACCTGACTATATTCAGGGTTATTATTTTGGAAAACCCTGTCCATTGTCAGAATTTGAGGAGAAATATGTCCGCAGGCCCATCATCATAGAAGATGTGGGATAATATTGTTTCTTTTATTAAGAAAAATGAAAATTTTTGAAATAATACTTCTTAAATGACAATAAAATGATATACTATAATCACCTGGCAGGAGATATCTGCGGATGGATATCTGCCTGCCTGGTGGTTATCGTTACGACAGAAACGGAGGTATTATGCCATGCGAATATATGACTGCTTACAAAGACGCCGGAAAATCGGGTGTGCACTTCCTGCATTGTGTTTTTTTCTGGTGTTTTTTTTGTCTGTTTTTCCCGTATCTGCCAAAGGGGACTATCAGGTAGAGGAAACACAGATGGAGGTGCAGGTTTCCACCAGCGCTTCTTTGAACATACGATCCGGTCCGGGTACGGACTATAAGGTGGTTGGAACGGCAGACAGCGGCGCTTCGCTTACGGTTACCGGGATGACACAGTCGGAGGATGGCATCCCCTGGTATGAGGTGGAAACAGACGGGGAAAAAGGGTTTGTACGGAGTGACCTGGTAAAGGTGGTAAAGGCTGCAGAAGAGGCGCCGGCGCCGGAAGAACAGGAACCGGAACCGGGAGAGCCGGAAGAGGGCTATGGAAAGTTTTATCAGAGGCCTGTCTTTATCAAGTCGGCGGCCATTGTTGCCGGGATTGTGATTTTGCTGGTGATGCTTGTGATAACCCTGCGGGGGCTTCGGAAGGACCGGGAAGAGTCTGATGAGGACGAAGAGGATTATGACGAAGCGTACGATGCCGATGAAGAGTCATATGACGAAGATATGTATGAGGAAGATACTGATACAGCATATGAGGATGAATCCTGTTATGAAGATGCATACGGGGATGAACCTTATGAGGAAGATGACGGGCCGTATGAAGAGGAAGATGACGGGGACGAAGAAGAGGACGGGTATGAAGAAGAGGCAGTCCGGGGAGGCAGGAATTCCGGCAGAAAGCAGGCTTCTGGCCGGAGAAAAAAATCCGGCCGGAAGGCTTATATCCTGCGGGAAGAGGACTACCGGGTACAGATTGATCCCAGCTTTTTTGATGATAAAGAGCCCATTGAGCAGCCCGCTATGGTAACCGGGTATCTGGAGCGCAAGCTGATCGAAGAAGCGGCCAGGGCACATGAAGTGGAGGTACGGGATGAGGAACTGCACCAGCCTGGCGGCGATATGCGTGATAAGCAGAAAGAGCTGGATCAGGCGATGGCAAAACTAAATGAATTACAGAAGGAAATCGAAAGATTAAAGAGTCAGTCATGATGGAAAAAACTTATACCACAAGAGAATTGGGAAAGCGTTTCCTGTATTATTTCCGCCCTTATCGGCGCACACTGTTGTTGGATTTGCTGTGCGCTGCTTTGACGACCCTGTGTGAGATCGTGCTGCCTCTGCTGATCCGCCGGATTACCAATACGGCGCTGGTGGATGTGGCACTTTTGTCCGGGCGTATGATTCTGGGATTTGCCGGTGTGTATCTGGCGCTGCGTGTGGTGGATGCAGTTGCCAATTACTATATGGCCAATATCGGTCATGTTATGGGGGCAAAAATTGAAACGGATATGCGCAGGGATGCCTATGCCCATCTGCAGCAATTGTCCAATACGTATTTTAACAATACCAAAGTGGGCCAGATTATGGGCCGGATTACCAATGACCTGTTCGATGTGACGGAATTTGCCCATCACTGTCCGGAGGAATTTTTTACTGCAGGGCTGAAAATGCTGATCTCCTTTGTAATTCTGGCCGGTATCCATCTGCCGCTGACACTGATTGTGTTTTTATTTGTGCCGCTGATGACGGTTGTCTGCATGAAAATCAACCGGTATGTGAAAGGCGCCTTTGCCAGACAGCGGAATCAGATCGGCGAACTGAATGCCAGGATTGAGGACAGCCTGCTGGGACAGAAGGTGGTGAAAGCCTTTGCCAATGAAGAGATGGAGCAGGCCCGGTTTGAAGAAGGCAACCAGGAATTTCTGGAAATCAAAAAGATGACTTATCATATTATGGGCTATTTCAGCACCTCCACCCGGATTTTTGACGGCCTGATGTATCTGGCGGTTATGGTGGGAGGAGGATTTTTCCTGATGGATGGAAAGATTCTGCCGGGAGATATGGTGGCCTATGTTTTATATGTGACCACACTGCTTGCCACCATACGGCGTATCATTGAGTTTACAGAGCAGTTCCAGCGGGGCATGACAGGAATTGAGCGTTTTTTACAGATTATGGATGCGGACATCGAGATTTTTGATGAGCCGGATGCGGTGGCGCTGGAAAACCCTTCCGGAGAAATTGTTTTTCGCCAGGTGAGCTTTACCTATCCGGACGATCATAATCAGGTCTTTCACAATCTGAACCTGACCATCCATGCCGGAGAAAAAGTGGCGATTGTAGGCCCTTCCGGCGGCGGTAAAACCACACTTTGTAATCTGATTCCCCGGTTTTATGATGTGACCCAGGGGGATATTTTTCTGGACGGCAAAAATATACGGTCTTTTACCCTGCAGAGCCTGCGCCGGAACATTGGTGTGGTGCAGCAGGATGTGTATCTTTTTTCCGGTACGGTCTATGAAAACATTGCTTATGGCAGGCCGGGGGCTTCCCGGCAGGAAGTGACGGAGGCTGCCAGACGTGCAGGAGCAGATGGATTTATAAAAGAGCTGAAAGATGGATATGATACCTATGTAGGCGAACGGGGTGTGAAGCTGTCCGGCGGACAGAAGCAGCGTATCAGTATCGCCAGAGTATT
Organism: uncultured Clostridia bacterium; assembly: GCA_947385955.1. Taxonomy (GTDB): domain Bacteria; phylum Bacillota; class Clostridia; order Lachnospirales; family Lachnospiraceae; genus VSOB01. Next base: position 38,383 of record CANDNA010000009.1, on the reverse strand, counting down.
TCTGAAAAATCCTCCCATCATCCTGCTGGATGAGGCCACTTCGGCGCTGGACAATGAGAGTGAATATGCGGTGGCCAGATCTCTGGATGAGCTGGCCAGAGGACGCACGACCCTGACCATTGCCCACAGGCTGTCCAGCATCCGCAATTCGGACAGGATTCTGGTGCTGACGGAGGAAGGCATCGTGGAGGAAGGAAATCATGAGTCACTGATGGCACAGAGAGGATTGTATTACCATTTTTATGAAATGGCGGATACATGGAAATAACAGGAGAGAGGCAGGTTATGGCAAGAAATCATGTGGAGGAATTCCGGGGGGATCTTCGGGAATTTCATGAGATGACAGAAAAATTTTATGCAGGTGAGGTAACGGTTCCCCAGTACAAATCTTTTTCCGGAGGTTTTGGCAGCTATGCCCAGAGAGGCGGAGAGCGGAGCATGCTGCGGCTTCGTCTGACGGGAGGGGAAATTACCCTGGAAGATGTAAAATTTATCGCAGACGCCATCGCCCGGCATTCAATCCGCCGGGTTCATCTGACCACATGTCAGAGCGTACAGTTTCATGATCTGACCAAGGAAACGGTATGCGCATTGATTGAAGAAGCCTTTGATCATGGTATTATTACAAGAGGCGGAGGCGGGGACTATCCCAGAAATGTCATGTGTTCCCCTTTATCCGGCGTAGAGCGCGGGGAATGTTTTGATGTACTGCCCTATGCCAGGGAAACCGCAGACTATGCACTGGGACTGATCCATAAGGTAAAGCTGCCCAGAAAGCTGAAAATATGCTTTGAAAACGGCGTAAAAAATGACACACATGCCACTTTCAGGGATATGGGATTCGTAGCGGCAGAGGATGGTACTTTTTCCGTCTATATAGCCGGGGGGCTTGGCAGCAATCCGAAAATGGGTGTAAAGGTCTGGGATGGTCTGGAGCCTTCCAGGATTTTATATGCCGTCAAATCTATGGTAGATCTGTTTACGGAATATGGGGAATACGAAAAGCGGGCCGCCTCCAGAAGCCGGTATCTGCAGAATACGCTGGGAGTTGACGGTATCCGTAAGGTGTTTGCCGGGAAAATGACGGATAACCTGTCCCGGGGCGGCCTGGATATCCAGGCAAAGGTAAGGGAAGTCTTAAAAACAGGCAGCAAAGAGATACAGGATAAGCGTGTGATCAGACAAAAGCAGGACGGGTTGTATGCGGTGCTCTACCATCCCTTTGGGGGCAATGTGGCCCCGGACTTTTTCGGCAGGCTCTATGAACGCATCCGGGATATGGAAGAGGTACGGGTCCGTATTACCCCGGATGAAGGCATGTATCTGATCAACCTGACGGCAGAGGAAGCCAGGCAGGTACTGGAGCTGACAAAAGACGGTGCACAGACAGAGTTTGAACGTTCCGTTGCCTGTATCGGTGCAGCTACCTGTCAGGTAGGCATCGGAAAATCCCAGGAGCTGCTGGCCGCCTGTCTGGAACGCGTAAAGCAGGAAGCGTTTGCAGACGGGGTACTGCCCCGGATTCATATATCAGGATGTCCCTCTTCCTGTTCTGCCCACCAGATTGGCGCCATCGGGATGCGGGGCGGGAAGAAGCCTACGCCGGAAGGACCTAAGTTTTCCTTTATGGTCTATGAGAACGGCAGTCCGGCATTTGGTGAGGAACGGTTCGGGGAAGAGCTGGCCAATCTGCTGGAGGAGGATATCCCTGAATTTCTGGTAGCGCTGGGGCAGGCAGTGGAGCAGGAGGGTATGACCTATGAGCAGTTCAGAAAAGCCTATCCGGAAAAAATACGGGAGATTGCAGGGCGGTTTGCATAAACCGCCTGCATTCTGCAGATGGGGATACATATGGAGCGTATTTCTGATCTGTCTGGTATTGTGTCCTTCCGGGACAGCATTGGCGGCCGGGGAACAGGACGGAGCAGGCAGCGGGGAAGATACACAGCAGGAAGTGGCTGCTCAGTACAGAGAATATCAGAGCCGGCTGGAAGCAGTGGAAAACCGGTGGGAAATTCCGGAAAACGGGTTTGAGATTGTGCAGGATCAGATCTTTCCCATAGAACTTGCGGGACAGGGGGAGGTATCCATGATTCCGGCTTTTGACGAAACTTACCATCGTCTGGTGTTGTTTTTTGCGGATGAGGACGGTCAGATCGTATACCGGACCGATCAACTGGAAACCAATTCCCGTATCCGGGGCCGGATGCTGCAGCCCAACCGGGGCATTGCCGCCATTGTATTTGAAGATCTGAACCAGGACGGATGGATGGATGTGGTACTGCTGACCACCTGTGTCAATGTCAGCGGCCCCTATGCGGGAAAACCTTACCGGGTGGGGGATGTGCTGTTTCAGGACAGGAGGCAGACCGGCTTTTACCGGGACTATCGGGTGGCAGATAAGATCAACCGGTTCGGAATGAATAAAAATACGGAGCTGATTACCGCATTCGTCAGGGACGGCCAGTCCACTGAATTTCTGTATACGGCCTCCACACTGGATGAGCTGCTGGAAAAGGGGCTGCAGATCATTCCGGAGCAGTGCTATACACGTATGTTTGGAAAGCTGGGGCGTCTGCAGGTGGTACCGGGGGTGTACCGGGTTGCCAGCTTTGATATCTTTATGATTTATGTGGTCAATGAACAGGACAGTATCATAGCCAGTCTGCAGCCTATGGGCACCTATGACAATCTGTATGCACTGAAGGGGATCAACTGTCAGGACATAGACGGGGACGGGCTGAAAGATATTGTGATACTGGCCAAATACAGCTATGAGAATGATCAGGGAGAGATTATCGTGGAAAGCGATTATGCCATCTATTATCAGCGGACAGGCGGATTTTCGGCGGATGTGAACATGAAGAGCCGATATCGGTGCAGCGATGATGATACGATGGAAAAACTGATTCAAAAGGCAAGGGCCTATTGGGGATGGCGGTCGGAAGAATAAGGAAACGGGACTGCCGCAGGCAGAGATAAAAGGTGGGGAGAAGAATGATCAGAATACTGATAGTGGATGATGAAAAGCCGATTTGTGATCTGATTGATCTGAATCTGTCCTCCGCGGGTTATCAGTGCAGCGCGGTGCAGGACGGCCTGGAGGCACTGGAGCGGATCGAAAAAGAATCCTGGGATTTGATTCTGTTGGACATCATGCTTCCGGGAGCCAGCGGTTTTGATATTATGGAGTACATACGTCCTCTGGAAATACCGGTGATTTTTATTACGGCGAAACATGAGGTAAAAGACCGGGTCAAAGGACTGAAGCTGGGAGCGGATGACTATCTGGTCAAGCCTTTTGATGTGGTGGAGCTGGTGGCCCGGGTGGAGGCGGTGCTGCGCCGTTACAATAAATCCGAGCAAAAGCTGACCGTGGGGGATGTGACAGTGGATGTGGATGCCCGCAGAGTCACAAAGGCCGGGAAACCGGTGGTGCTGACCAATAAGGAATTCGGACTGCTGGTTTTGTTCATCAAAAATAAGAATGTGGCGTTATTTCGTGAAACTTTGTATGAGAAGGTGTGGGAAGAGGAGTATTATGGCGACAGTCGTACCCTGGATCTTCATGTACAGAGGCTGCGGCGGAAGCTGGGATGGGAGCACAGCCTGGTGGCCGTGTATAAAGTAGGATATCGGTTAGAGGTATCACAATGAAATTTTCTTTAAAGATTCTGTTGTGGATGATTATCGTCATGGCCCTGGCACTGGGATTCAGCGGTTTTTATCTGGTCAATTATGTGTTCGAAACATCGTTGGAGCGCGAAGTGGGACAGGCGCTGGATGAAAGCAGCATTCTGAGCTTTGCCTTTGAAACGGCTGCCCTCAGTGTGCCTTCCAAATACAGCGTACTGCCGGACAGTACGGTGGAAGAGATCGCATCCAATCTGGAAACCGGCGGCAAGACCAGCAGCCGTCTGCTGCGTATCTCTGATGAGAAGAAAAATGTGCTGTATGCCAGCGACGGGTTCGAAGCGGATTTTGCCCTGCTGGAGCAGACCAGTGAAACCATGAAAGCCCATCAGGTGATTCAGACAGGGCAGCGATATTATATCCACACAGGAACTTCTGTCAATGTTCTGGGCAGGATTCTGTATCTGGAAACCATGCGGGATGTTTCGGAAGTATTCTCGGAACGGTCTGTGGGATTTTCCCTGTACCGGCGGGTGACGCTTGTCATGCTGCTGGTGGGGATGGTCATTATGCATCTGATTTCTTCTGTTTTGACAAAACCCATCCGGCTTCTGACCAAAGCGACGAAGCGTATGGCAGCCGGTGACTATTCTTACCGGGCCAGGCAGGTCAGCCAGGATGAACTGGGCCAGCTTACCCGGGATTTTAACAGGATGGCAAAGGCACTGAAGAGGAATATTGATAAGCTGGAAGAAGAGATACAGGCCAGAGAAGAGTTTATGGGCGCTTTTGCCCACGAACTGAAAACGCCGCTGACAGCGATTATCGGATATGCGGATATGCTGCGTTCCCACAAGCTGGATGAGGAAAAGAGCTTTATGTCCGCCAATTATATTTATACGGAAGGGAAGCGCCTGGAAGCCATGTCTCTTCGTCTGCTGGATATTATCGTGGCCGGAAAGAACAGGCCGGAAGTGCTGTTATTTTCTGCGGAAAGTATCTTTGCGTATCTGCAGGAAATGTTTGTGGGCAGCAGAAATATGGAGTTTCGGTTTCAGTATCAGGACGGGGAAATGGCGGCGGAAGAAAACCTGATTAAGACAGTGCTGGTCAATCTGATTGACAATGCCTGTAAATCATCGGAGCCGGGCAACCTGATTGAGATCAGCGGATTTGCACTGGAGAAGGGGTACCGGTTTACAGTAAGAGATCATGGCATCGGTATTCCGGAGGAAGAGAAACGCAAGATTACCCAGGCTTTTTATATGGTGGACAAGTCCCGGGCAAGGAGTAAGAATGGAGCGGGTCTGGGACTGGCGCTCTGTACGGAGATTTTAAAGATTCATCACAGTGAACTGGAAATCGAAAGTGAGATCGGGAAAGGCTCCTGCTTTAGTTTTATCCTGCCGTCGGATATTGGGGCTTATGAGGAGCGGAAGGCAGGGAGAAAGGCGGAGAAGAGATGAAATTCAGATTGAAAACCCCGGCTCTGCTCTTATTTGCCGCATGTTCCATTGCGGTTTCCATCTGGGGGCCGGAAGCATTGGCCAGATATCAGGATAAGGCTCTGTTAAATGCCATTCATACACAGACATCGGAAACTGCCGGAGCCGGATACCGGTACAGACTGAATGCCAATGAAAAATTGTACATATTATCCCGCTGCCTGAGCAATCAGACGCTGCCGGAAAGTGAGAGCAATGCCATGACCCGGCTGGACAGTGAGGGTGTGGGGTACCAGGAACCGGAAGGCTCCTATGCGTTTGTCCTGAATTACCGGGGGCCTTCCGGCAGAGAGATTACCAATGAGCAGATCTTTGAAACCTGTAACAATGCACTGGCATTTCTGAAAGAGGCAGGTATCCTGCCGGAAGAAATCCGGGAAGTGGAACCGGGCTTTTATGATGCCACACTCTATTCCGCCATCGATGTGCTGGAGCCGAGAAACAATATTGCGGTCTGGAAAATGAGCCTTTCCAACAGCCGGGAAAATGCGGACAAGAGAAACCGTCTGATTGATGCCTATATTGATGCGGATGACGGAAAGATTTATGAATTTTATGTCAGGACGCCCCTGCTCTGGGAAGAGATTGATGCGGATGAGATCATGGAAAAGTGGAGCGGCTATATGGGCCTGGACAGCCCGGCCCCCTATGAATCGGACAATCCGCTGCTGGAAACCACGCCCTATTTTAAAAAATATGTGTTTCCCGGAATGGGGGAGGATCGGACAATCGTAACGGTGGGATTTTATGAGGGAATCAACGAACTGTTTCTGAAGATTTCCAAATGATGCAAAAATGATGCAAAAATGATGATACTTTGATGCAAAAATGATGATATTTTGATGCAGCTCCTGTGTAATCTGGAATCATAAAGTACCAACTGGATTCTATTTGAGTAAGGAGCATCATAAAATGTACGAAAGAGATACTTATTTCAGCAAATATTGTCATAAAAATCAGAGGAGAAAAAAGATCATCAAAATGGGAAAGCGCCTGCTTGCCATTGCACTTGTGGCATGTCTGGCATGTCCCACCGGATTTCTGCTGCAAAAGCTGCCGCTGGCCCATGTGTTTGCAGCGCAGGAAAAAGAAATAGAAGGAGTAGAAAGTACAATTACCGTGAATGGCTGTACGCTGGATATGATCTCTGCCGATGCCATATCCGGAAATGCCGTATCCGGGGAAGAAGCGCCGGCGCAGATTCTGGTGGAGAAGAAAGGAGCGCCGATAGTATTTGTGGATGCCGGACACGGCGGAGCGGATGAGGGCTGTGCCAGAGATGGGATTCAGGAGAAGGTGATCAATCTGGAAATCGCAAAACGGGTGCAGACCAGGCTGGAAGAGCTGGGATATCAGGTCATCATGGCACGGGAAGGGGATACTTACATATCAAAGGAGAACAGGGTGAAGCTGGCCAATGCACTGGATGCGGATATTTACGTAAGCATTCATCAGAACGCCTGGGAGGATACCAGTGTCAGCGGCATGGAGGTCTGGTATGCGGGGACGGATACCCTGCGGGACAATAAGAGGCTGGCGCTGCTGCTCAGGCAGCAGACTGCCAAAAGCATAGGGACCCAGGAGAGGGAACCGCGGGGAGATGCGGAGTTTCATGTAACCGGCAGTACCGAGATGCCCGCCTGCCTGATCGAAACAGGTTTCCTTTCCAATGAAGAGGAGCGAAAAAAACTGGTCACACCGGAATATCAGGATATGATTGCCGCAGGAATCGTACAGGGCATCGAATATTACTTCCATCCCAAGACCATGTATCTGACCTTTGACGACGGCCCGTCTGAAGAAAATACGGCCAGAGTACTGGATATTCTGAAAGAGAGAGGGATTCAGGCCACCTTTTTCCTGGTAGGGGAAAATGTAAGAAAGCATCCGGATATCGCCAGAAGAATCGTGGCAGAGGGACACAGCATCGGCATTCACTGTGATAACCACGACTATGGGACGGTATATCAGAGCGTAGACGGTTTTATTCAGGATTTTGAAGCGGCGCATCAGATTGTGTATGAAGTGACCGGTGTGGATACAAAGATTTTCCGCTTCCCCGGAGGCAGCATCAACCATTATAATGAGAAAATCAGTGATGAGATTGTGGCGGAGATGACAGAAAGGGGGTACATTTATTTTGACTGGAACGCCAGCCTGGACGACGCAGTGGGAAGCCGGGAGCCGCAGGAACTGGTGGCAAATGCCGTAGCCACAACCCTGGGCCGGGAAAAGGTGGTTATGCTGGCCCATGATGTGGTGTACAATACAGGAATCTGCCTGGAGGATTTGCTGGATTCACTTCCGGAGTATACGGTGAAGCCGCTGGATGAGGAGGTGGAGCCGATACAGTTCAGATAGGGAGAAGGACTCGGATCAGTAAGATCAAAAAAGGACATTGGCGGGGGCTGATGTCCTTTTTGGGCAAATCCCCCTCGGAATCCTGCAGAAAGACTCGGAACCGGTATCTGGTGCATATAATAAAGGAATGGAATCAGGAACAGGTACTTTTATGGAAATGACGGCCTATACCTATGAGGTTATCATGCGGGAAATTGACAGATTGCTGCTTTTTTATCCTTTTCTGGAAAAAACAGCAATCGGCAGCAGTGTGATGGGAAAGGAGATACCGGCATTAAAGCTGGGAAACGGCAGCAGGCAGGTCTGCTACAGCGGGGCGTTTCATGCCAATGAATGGATTACCATACCGGTTCTTCTGCAGTTTGTGGAGGCGTATGCACAGGCGGTGGCGGCCGGAGAAGCGCTGTATGGCACGGATGCCCGGAGCCTGTACCAACAGGTAACATTGTATGTAATACCTGTGGTCAATCCGGACGGTGTGGATCTGGTGACGGGCGCTCTGACAGAAGGGGCGTATTATGAGCAGGCCAGGCAGATCGGCGCGGCTTATCCGGAAATCCCGTTTCCGGACGGCTGGAAAGCCAATATTGAGGGGGTGGATCTGAATCTGCAGTTTCCGGCGGACTGGGAACTGGCAAGGGAAATCAAATTCAGCCAGGGCTACCGGACACCGGCGCCGAGAGATTACGTGGGGGAAGCGCCGTTGTCCGCCCCGGAGAGCAGGGCAGTTTATGAATTTACAATCGCCCATGATTTTTCCCTGATTCTGGCTTATCATACCCAGGGAGAAGTGATTTACTGGAAGTATAAAGATCTGGAACCGGCGGATTCCAGGCGGATTGCAGAACACTTCTCGGCAGTCAGCGGATATGCGATGGAAGATACGCCTTATGCATCCGGTAACGCAGGGTATAAGGACTGGTTTATCCTGCAGTTTGACAGGCCCGGGTATACGATCGAAGCAGGATATGGGGAGAATCCTCTGCCGATACAGCAGTTCCCGGAAATCTATGCACGCAATACAGGGATACTGACGGGAGGAATGACGGAAATCCTGCAAAATCCGGTTGAAAATTGACAAATAAAGGCTTTTTTGCATCCGGATTGTTACCAAATCCGAAAATCTGTGATAAGATTGGAAAAGACAGGTACCATGAAGCCACAGGAGAAAAGAAATGTATGATAAACTGACAAAATCGGATGTAAAAAAGATGCAGGATGAAATCGATTACCGGAAGCTGGAGCTTCGGCCCAAACTGCTGGAGGAAGTGAAGGAAACCAGGGCGCATGGGGATTTGAGTGAAAATTTTGAATACCATGCGGCCAAAAAGGAAAAAAATAAAAATGAAAGTCGTATCCGGTATCTGGAGCGTATGCTGAGGACGGCCCAGGTCATCGACGAGCATTCCAATGCGGATGAAGTGGGAATGAACAATACGGTGACGGTGTATTTTGAAGAGGACGACGCCACGGAGGAGTACAGGATCGTAACCACTGTCCGGGGGGATTCCCTGCACAATCTGATCAGCATTGAATCACCGTTGGGAAAGGCGCTGATGGGGCATCGGGAGGGAGAACGGGTATCGGTGAAAGTCAATGATACCTACAGCTATTTTGTAGTCATTCAAAAAATTGTAAATACGGAAGATGATTCACAGGACCGGATTCGAAGCTACTGACAGCGCCCGCCATGCATAGTTTACCCCGCTTTGGGCATACTGACACTGTAAAAATTACAATCAATATGCGAAACGAGGTGCACGTGTATGGTATTAACAGAAAAAGAAGCCACAACGATCAAGGATTTACAGACACAGGAAGAAACCTGTATCAAAAAGTATGAAAAGTACGGACAGCAGGCTCATGACACAGAGTTAAAGAGCCTGTTTCAGACCCTGAAAGAGAATGAACAGGAACATTACAATTCTCTCAGTCAGGTTCTGAAAGGAACCGTTCCTTCCTGCAACTGTAACGATTCCAGAGGAAGAGACTACAATCCCAAGAGGACTTATGATCAGATGACCAACTCTCAGGACAAAAAAGATGACTGCTTCCTGGCCACAGACTGTATCGGAACAGAGAAGCTGGTATCTTCCGAATACAATACCAATGTATTTACCTGCAGCGATTCCGAGGTAAGGAAGCTCCTTGCCGATATCCAGATCGAAGAGCAGAACCATGCCGAAATGCTGTATAAGTATAAACAGGTCAATGGCATGCAGTAAGCAGGCAGACAAAAGCCGGAGCACAGTTTCAGAAGTGCTCCGGTTTTTGGGGTATTATGGCCCTGTGGCCCGCACTGGGGCGGTCTGGAAGAATATTATTGATGGAAGGCTCCATTCACAGCATTGAAATGTCAGTTCACAGCAAAATTTGAAATGGATTTCTGTTTTTGCCGATACATACCATATATGGATACTATGGATTGTATGTATTTTCAGAATTTGAAAAACAGTAAGAAGGGAGGATTCGTATGCATATAAAAACGATGGAAGGACTTGTGGGGGCGAGTACGAATATGAATCTGCTGAATACTCCCATGCGGGTATTTAAGGAAGCAAGGCGCAGGGGCGATACGGCAACAATGGAAAGAGCAATGGGATATGTGGGGGAATTTGCGGACAAAACAGAAGAATATAAAACAAAAGCTGCCCAGGGAATGGAAGAAGATGCAAAGGAAGCCAGGGAAAGAGAAAAATCAGAGCGTGAAGAGGCCATCAGGAAGCGCAGGGAAGAGCGTGAAAAACTGGAAGAGAGAATTGATGAAAACAGGGATACGGATACGAATCAGGATACGACAGAGACCGGCAGGGGCGAAAAAGACAATGCGAATCCGGAACCTGCTGATTCTGATCAAATCAAAATCCGTTCGGGAAAAGAGTCTGCAATATATACCAAAACAGGGGAGGCAGTACCTGTGGAACAGAGTGTGAGCATTTCGATTTCCGTATAGAGTGTGAATCCGTTTCCATGTGGGACTTCTTTTTTCCGCTTCCCCTTTTGACTTCCGGCATTGACACCGGCCGGCTTCTGCGGTTTAATGAGAGACAGAAAAGATAGTTGAAAAATACAGCGGAAAGGATTTGAGTGGAAGGATGAAACTGATATTGATCAGGCATGGCGATCCGGATTATGTACACGATTCATTGACGGAAAAGGGGATGCGGGAAGCTGCATTCCTGGGCGAGCGGGTAAAGGACTGGAAGGTGGACGGGCTCTATGTGTCCTGTCTGGGCAGGGCCAGAAAGACGGCGGAGCCGATCGAAGAGGCTCTGGGCAGGAAGGCCATAGTACTGGACTGGCTGCAGGAGTTTCGGGCCAAAATTGATAAAAAATATGGGGGTCCGTATGGGATTCCCTGGGATTTTGCTCCTGCATTCTGGACGGAGATACCGGAACTGTACGGAAAGGATACCTGGTATGATGCGGAAATTATGGGGCAGAGCGGGGATCTGCCCTGTGTGAAGGATGTATACAGGGAAACCTGCGAAAATCTGGATGCCCTGCTGGCTGCATATGGATGTCACAGGGAAAGAGGGTATTACAGAATGGAGCCGGGAGAGGAAAGAACCCTTGTGTTTGTCTGCCATATGGGAATCACCTGTATCATATTGTCCCATCTTCTGGGCATTTCGTTCCCTGCATTGATTCAGGGCTGTTTTCTGCCGCCTTCTTCCGTGACCATTGCGGGCAGTGAAGAGGTGGAACTGGGCATTGCCGCTTTTCGCTGTCAGGGAATGGGAGATGTATGGCATCTGCATAAAAACGGAGAACCGGTTTCCGGCAGCGGTTATTTCACAGATCCGTTTCAGGGTTAGAATCGATGAAGGCATTGATTTTGGGAATCCTGGCCCATGTGGATGCGGGCAAAACCACTCTGTCAGAAAGTCTGCTGTTTGAAAACGGCGCTTTGCGGGAAAGAGGCCGGGTAGATAAGGGAGAGGCATTTCTGGATACCTATGCGGTGGAAAAAGAGCGGGGCATTACGGTTTTTTCCAAACAGGCGGTGCTGAAAGGAACAGACCTGGATATCGTATTGGTGGATACGCCGGGCCATGTGGATTTTTCGGCAGAAATGGAGCGTACTCTGCAGATCCTGGATGGCGCTGTGCTGGTCCTGAGTGCGGCAGACGGTGTACAGGCCCATACCCGGACACTGTGGAGGCTGCTTGCAAGCTACAACATACCTGTTTTCTTTTTTATCAATAAGATGGACCGGTATGAAGGAGAGAAGGAAGCCCTGCTTTCGGCGCTGCAGGAAGAGTTGGGAGAAGGGTGCGTGGATTTTTCGGAAGGCAGACGGGGAACGGAGCCTTTTTATGATAACATTGCCATGTGCGAAGAGGCGGCGCTGGAACTGTTTCTTCAGTCCGGACGGGTATCCGATGAGAAAATCCGGGAAATGATCCGCAGGCGTCTGCTGTTTCCCTGCTATTTTGGCTGTGCCCTTGACGGAAAGGGAGTGGCTGACTTTCTGTGTGGAATCCGTCATTATCTGAAGCCGCCTGCTTTTCCCGGTGCATTTGGGGCCAGGGTCTATAAAATCGGACGGGATGAGCAGGGACGCAGGCTTACTTATTTAAAAATAACAGGAGGAAAGCTGTCAGTAAAGGATCAGATTGTGACACAGACCGAAAACGGCCCGGTGAAAGAAAAGGTGGATCAGATCAGGCTGTATTCCGGGGCCGGTTATGAGCTGCTGCAGGAGCTGGAGGCAGGCTGGGTGGCGGCGGTAACGGGACCGGAGCATACCTTTGCCGGGGAAGGCCTGGGCAGTGAGCAGGGAACCTGGCTGCCGCTTCTGGAACCGGTGCTTTCCTATGAGATGATACTGGAGGAAGGGTGCGATCCGGTGAAGGCGCTGCCCTGGCTGCGGCAGATCGAAGAGGAAGAACCGGAGCTGCATATCCTGTGGGATGAAGAAACCCGTAAGCTGCAACTGAAGCTGATGGGAGAGATCCAGTTGCAGATTCTGACGCGGCGGATACGGGAACGGTTTGGAATCGGGGTATCTTTCGGGCCGGGCCGTATCGTATATAAAGAGACCATTGCAAACCGGGTGGAGGGTGTGGGGCACTTTGAACCGCTTCGCCATTATGCGGAGGTCCATCTGCTGCTGGAACCGGGAGAAGCGGGCAGCGGTATGCAGTTCGTCAGTGCATGCAGTGAGGATGTGCTGGATCGGAACTGGCAGCGGCTGGTGCTGACCCATCTGCGGGAAAAAGAACACAGAGGAGTGCTGACGGGAGCCGGTCTGACGGATATAAAAGTGACACTGGTGTCAGGGAAAGCCCATCTGAAGCATACGGAGGGCGGCGATTTCCGTCAGGCTACCTACCGGGCGATCCGACAGGGGCTGATGCAGGCAGACAGCGTCCTGCTGGAGCCTTATTATGAATTTCTGCTGGAAGTGCCGGATACTATGGTGGGGCGCGCCATGACAGATCTGGACAGGCTGTCAGCCGTATCCTGTCAGCCGGAGCTGGAAAACGGTACGGCTTTGATCCGGGGCAGTGCACCGGCTGTCTGTCTGCAGGCTTATCAGGCAGAGGTAACGGCATATACAAAGGGGCTGGGCCATCTGTCCTGTACGATGAAAGGATATGGGCCCTGCCATAATGCGGAAGAAGTACTGGCAGCATCCCGGTATGATCCGGAACGGGATATGAGAAATCCGTCCTCTTCGGTATTCTGCGTACATGGAGCCGGTTTTACCGTACCCTGGGATGAGGTGCCGGACTACATGCATCTGCCGTCGATCTTTAAGACAGAGCGGGAAAAAACGGATCAGGAGATCCGGCGTCAGGCAGAAAAAGAACGGAAGCGGGAGCATGAACTGTCCATTGGTACGGAAGAAATTGACGCCATACTGGAAAAGACTGCCTATGCCAACCGGAAAGACCGACCGGTGAACCGTAAAGGCATTTCCGCCAGACGCAGACAGCAGGAAAATGAGACATCCGGGACCAGAATTTATAAGCCGCAGGAGAAAAAGCCGGAGTATCTGCTTGTAGACGGGTATAACATTATATTTGCCTGGGAGGAATTGAAAGCATTGGCTGAGGTGAATCTGGACGGCGCCAGAGGGAGACTTCTGGATATTCTGTGCAATTATCAGGGGATCCGCGGCTGTGAGCTGATCGCAGTATTTGATGCTTACCGACTGTCGGGCCACCAGGAGGAAACGGTGTCTTATCATAATATCCGGGTGGTGTATACCAGAGAGGCAGAGACAGCAGACCGGTTTATCGAAAAATTTGCCCATGAAAATGCATCCAGATATCAGATCAGTGTGGCCACTTCCGACGGACTGGAACAGATCATTATCCGCGGCGCAGGCTGTCTGTTGATTTCCGCCAGAGAGCTGCAGGAGGAGATACGCCGGGCTGGCCGGCAGCTTCTGCAGGACTATGAAACCAGGCAGGAAAGCGGACGTACCTATCTGTCAGACCTGTTTCCCCATCTGGATTAGCGTGATTTCGTTTTTCAGCATTTCTTTAAAAATATCCACCAGATTCCGGTTCTGGGAAAAAAGACAGGTGGAATCTTCTTCTTCGGAGATTCTGCCGGTCAGCACTCTGGTGGAGTCTACGATCAGACGAATCTGGTCCTCCTTTTTGCCGGTGACATAGGAAACGGCCCCTTCCAGAGGGCAGGGCGTACCGGAAAGGATGACCACCCGTTTCTCTTCTTCTACCTGCCGGCGCAGAAAGGGCAGGATCTGTGTTAAAATAGCAGGCGGCACGGAAATATACAGCCGCTGCCTGGTTTCCAGAATCATGGTAACCAGCTTATCCATGATCTGTTCTTTTCCCCGTATGGTAAGATATCCCTGTATCTGCTCCTGTCGTTTGGGCATTCGGGGCAGCAGGCTTTCCTGCTTTGCCTGCAGGCGGCGGATCACATTGCCGCTGAATTCCTCAAAGGGGACCGCAGTATAGCGGGTTACATGTTCCTCCATAATATAAGAAGCGCCCTTTTCCACCAGTCCTGCCAGCGCAGTATAGGTGTTGGAGCGGGAAATACCGGTGAGCTTGGCGGCCTCGTAGCCGGTCAGCGCACCGTGGGAAAGCAGTGTCAGATACAGGTTGGCCTCCTGGCGGGTCAGGCCGAAATGCAGCAGTTCTTCTGTGATAGGGTACATGAGAGACTCCTTTTTCCTGATGACAGATGTTAATCAGTAACCGTAAAACATAAGATGGTTTTCTATATAAGTGGTATTCAGAAATACTATGAGTGAAAAAACAGAATTTGTCAAGTATAAAGAGGACGTTTGTAGTGTTCCTGAAAAAAACTATTAATGAGAAAAATAGGATTGACAAGAAAACGGGGCTGTGGCATTATGTTAGCAGAGTTTTACGAAAAGGATATGAAAAGTTCAAAAGAAAGGATGTTGTAGAGGTATGGAAAAAAAGCCTTTTGTAACGCTTTCCCAGGTACAGGAGATGGTGAAGGAGTATCCGACGCCGTTTCATTTATATGATGAAAAAGGGATCCGGGAGAATGCCAGGGCATTGAAGGCGGCGTTTGCCTGGAACAAAGGATTTAAGGAATATTTTGCCGTAAAGGCAACACCCAATCCTTTTTTGATGGAGATTTTGCGTCAGGAAGGGATTGGAATGGACTGTTCTTCCTATACAGAGCTGTATTTATCGGAAAAGGTGGGTTTTCGCGGCTCCGACATTATGTTTTCCTCCAATGTGACGCCGGAAGAGGACTTTAAGCTGGCGGCTGATCTGGGAGCCATTATCAATTTCGATGATCTGACCCATCTGGCGTTTTATGAAAAAATTGCGCCTTTCCAGGAGACGATGTGCTGCCGTTATAATCCGGGCGGGGATTTTGCCATCCAGAATGATATTATGGACAAGCCGGGGGATGCCAAGTACGGTATGACAAAGGAGCAGATGAAGGAAGCATTCCGCTATCTGAAGGAAAAAGGGGTAAAGCACTTCGGCATCCATGCATTCCTTGCCAGCAATACCATTTCGGAAGCCTATTATCCGGCTCTGGCGGAAATATTATTTGCTCTGGCAGCAGAGCTGAAGCGGGAACTGAACGTGCATATTGCGTTTATCAATTTGTCCGGGGGTGTGGGGATTCCTTACAGACCGGAGGAAGCGCCCAATGATATCAGAGTGATCGGAGAAGGGGTGCGTCAGGCTTATGAGAAGATCCTTGTACCGGAAGGTATGGACGATGTGGCCATTTTTACGGAACTGGGACGCTTTATGCTGGCGCCGTATGGGGGGCTGGTGACAAAAGCGATTCATGAGAAGCATATTTATAAAGAATACATCGGTGTGGACGCCTGTGCAGCCAATCTGATGCGTCCGGCTGTGTACGGCTCCTATCATCATATTACAGTGCTTGGCAAAGAGGATGCGCCGGCTGACCATATCTATGATATTACCGGCGGATTGTGCGAAAACTGTGATAAATTTGCCATTGACCGCAGCCTGCCTCAGATTGAAATCGGGGATTATCTGTTTATTCATGATACGGGCGCACACGGATTTTCCATGGGATATAATTACAATGGCAAGCTGCGCAGTGCGGAGATTTTGCTGAAAGAGGACGGCAGCACACGGCTGATCCGGCGGGCGGAAACGAAGGAGGATTATTTTGCCACACTGGATCTGGAACATGGCTTTGCCATCTGAACGACAGCGGCCGGCCGACTGGTTTTGATCAGAAAGGATGAAAAACCCTCAGACGGGAATGGAAGAAATCCAGCCTGTCCGGGGGTTTTCTGTATTTTATTGTTCTTTGCTCCTTTTCAACCAAAGATGAAAAACAATAAAAAAATATCGAATTACGATAAAAATAGATTGACACACCATAAATACTCTGCTATAGTAGGGAAAGGACGTAAGGAGGTTTGTGATGAGTCAGAAGGGATTGGCAAATGCGTTAAAAGCGGTGATCATGGGAGTGGCCGTTTGCGGTCTGGTGATTTATTTTTATTTTCTGCCGGTCTGGGGAAGGGCGATCATAGAACAGGCGCCGGCCTATGAAAAATGTTATGTGCCCTGGATGGTGTTTCTGTGGGTGACGGCGGTGCCCTGCTATCTGGTATTGGTATGCGGCTGGAAGATTTCCACAGAGATCGGTGCAGACCGTTCTTTTTCAGCCCAGAATGCCAGGCTGCTGAAATATATTTCCGCACTGGCGGCGTTTGATTCGGTATTTTTATTTGTGGGAAGCGGTGTTTTCTTTGTACTGGGGCTGAGCCACGGAGGGATGATGCTGCTTTGTATCGTTGTGGTATTCGCAGGAATGACGGTAACGGTGGCAGCGGCTGCCCTGTCCCATCTGGTCTACCGGGCAGCGGAACTGGAAGAGGAAAACGAACTGACCATTTAGGAAAAGGATGGACAATATGATTATCATTCATGTGGATGTGATGCTGGCAAAGCGTAAAATGAGTGTGACCGAGTTGTCTGAGCGGGTAGGGATCACGATGGCCAATATTTCCATTTTGAAAAACGGGAAAGCCAAAGCCATTAAGATAGATACACTGAACAGAATCTGTACCGCATTGGAGTGCCAGCCGGGGGATATTCTGGAATGGCGGCCTGATGAGGACGGGGAATAGGAGGGAACGTATATGTACGGTGAAAATATGTATGGAGAACGGAATGTGCATAAGGGTGAAAATATGTATGGAGAATGGGCCGGAAAGGAGGAGGGGACAGGCGCTCCTTCACAGACCGGGGCGGCGGAATATGAAGCAGCGGGAAATGAAACAGAGGGAATGTCTGCAGGCAGTGCGGCCGCGGCCGGCGCATCAGGGAGTGAGACGCAGGGGGCTGTGGCAGCCGGACCGCTGTATTCAGGAGTCGGGCAGGCAGCAGGAATGCCGGCAGGCAGCCCTTATCCGGCAGGGATGGGGATTCCCGTCCAGGTGATACCGGAGCGGAAAACCGGGGAAAAGCTGGAAAGAATGCTGAACCGGTTTGCCTTTTTCGGAATCGGATGTCTGGTTTGGGGGCTCTTGTTTACCATCTGTATTTATCCTGGATTTCACGGGATTTCGGTGCCGGTTCTGTCGGTGCTGACGATGGCCGGTCTGGTGCAGTGCTGCAAAGCCCTGGATGTGCAGCTTCAGAAAAGCGCCTGGTTTTATTTTCTGTCCTGGTTTGTATTAAGCGTTAGCAGTACGCTGACCGGCAGCAAACCGATTCTTGTATTTAATACATGCGGTATGTTTTTATTATTCCTCACGTTTCTGTTTACCCATTTCTGCCATACAGAGAAATGGGGCTTTGGGAAATATCTGGGACAGATTTTGCTGGCCCCTTTTCTGGCCACAAGCTATCTGCTCAGTCCGTTCCAGTCATTGGAACGGTATATCAGACAAAAGGAAAAGGGCGGAAAATCTCCTCTGATGCGGCATATCTGGCTTGGAATCCTGATTTCTCTGCCGCTTTTGTTTGTGCTAACCTGTCTGCTGATGAGTGCGGATGCTGTTTTCCGCAGTCTGTTTACGGAATTGTTCCGTGCCATCCGTTTTCCCGGACAGCCTTTCTGGATGTGCCTTTTGCTGATTGTGGGGATTTTTGGCTCCTACAGCCTGCTGGCTTATTTTGCAGACGGGAAGATAGAGGATGAGGTAACGGAAAAGAAACAATGGGAGCCGGTTGTGGGAATCAGCTTTCTTTCGGTGATTACGCTTTTGTATCTGCTCTTTTCTGTGATCCAGATTTCCTGTCTGTTTCTGGGAGGGTTACGGCTTCCGGAAGGATACAGCTATTCCTCCTATGCCAGAGAAGGCTTTTTCCAGCTTCTGGCAGTCTGCCTGATCAACCTGGCGATTGAGCTGCTCTGTCTTTCCCGTTTCCGGGCACACAGCGTATTAAAAGGGGTGTTGACTGTATTTTCCTGCTGTACCTTTATTATGATTGCGTCTTCGGCCATGCGGATGCTTTTGTATGTGGGGATGCATCATCTGACATTTCTGCGGCTCCTGGTTTTATGGGCGCTGGCATTGATTACCGTGCTTTTGTCGGGCTGTATTGCTGCCATATACAAACCGCATTTTCCGCTGTTTCAGTTCTCAATGGTGATCGTAACGGTATTTTATATCGGATTTTCTCTGGCCCGGCCGGATTACCAGATTATCAAATATAATCTGTCCCATGACAGAACTGCACAGTCCTCGGATCAATGGTATTGGTTTGAACTGAGCAGCGACGCCATTCCTGTTATGGCGAAGGAGGGAGTGCTGGAAGAGATAGGCTGGAGACCGGATCTGCCGTCGTCTGAGATGGGATGGCAGGCGGAACAGCTCCAGGAAAAACTGGATGCCTATCGTGAAATGGGAATCAGGGATTTTAACTTTTCGTATTACAGAGCCGGAAAAATCCTGGATTCTGATTGACAGGGCAGACAATGGGTGCGGCAGATTTCCTGTCATTGATGGGATAAGAGATCTGCCGTTTTCAATTGCCGTTTTCAAGTGGCATGCTTAAAAATAACAAAACTGGATATTTCAATCATACCAGATTCGGATATAATAGGCCATAATCAAATGTTTACCACAGGGGATGGGGCTGTGTGTATGTTTGTCAATCTGCATACTTGTCTGCTTTCTGACCTGGGTTGCGGATATCAGATGTTCTAAGTACTTTGCGATAAGACTTTGGCGAATGACGCAACCAGCCCGATTCGCCATCCAGGCTCAGGCGGGCTTTTTCCGGACATCCTTGTCCGGAAATTCCTGACAATGAACAAAGTACTAAGAACATCTGATATCCTTCACAAGTTACAGAAAGCAGACAGGTATGCAGCTTGACAGATGCAATACAGATCCTGCAAGCGGCCCTGCCTCTGCTCCACACTGAAAAAGAAAGGAACGATGGGAATATGGCTGAAAACAGGTATGAATTGAACAGGCAGTTGGCACAGATGCTGAAAGGCGGTGTGATCATGGATGTGACCACGCCGGAGCAGGCAAGGACAGCGCAGGAGGCAGGGGCCTGCGCGGTCATGGCGCTGGAGCGGATTCCGGCGGATATCCGGGCAGCAGGCGGTGTTTCCCGGATGAGCGATCCGAAGATGATCCGGGGGATTCAGGAGGCGGTATCCATTCCGGTGATGGCAAAGTGCCGGATCGGGCATTTCGTGGAAGCTCAGGTGCTGGAGGCAATTGACATTGATTATATTGATGAGAGTGAAGTGCTTTCCCCGGCAGACGATAGATATCATATTGACAAACATGCTTTCAAAGTGCCCTTTGTATGCGGCGCCAGAGATCTGAGTGAGGCGCTGCGCCGGATCGGGGAAGGCACCGCTATGATCCGTACCAAGGGCGAAGCGGGAACCGGGGATGTGGTGCAGGCTGTGCGGCATATGCGGGCCATGAATGGGGAAATCCGCCGGATACAGAGCCTGCGGGAGGATGAGCTGCCTGAGGCGGCGAAGGGGCTGCAGGTTCCGTTGGAGCTGTTACGGTATGTGTATGAAAACGGAAGGCTTCCGGTGGTAAATTTTGCGGCGGGAGGCATCGCCACACCGGCAGATGCGGCGTTGATGATGCAGCTTGGTGCAGAGGGCGTCTTTGTGGGAAGCGGTATTTTTAAATCCGGCAATCCGGCCAGGCGGGCGGAAGCCATCGTGAAAGCGGTGACCAATTATACGGATGCAGGCCTGATCGCAGAGCTGTCGGCTGATCTGGGCGAAGCGATGGTGGGGATCAATGCTCAGGAGATTACATTGCTGATGGCAGAACGGGGGCAGTGACAGCGTATGAAAATCGGAATACTGGCATTGCAGGGCGGGTTTGCGGAACATGCCCACAGTCTTACCCGTCTGGGAGCGGAATGCTTTATGATACGCAGGGAAAGGGATCTGGACAGAGAGATGGAGGGACTGATCCTGCCCGGCGGGGAAAGCACAGTGATGAGAAAGCTGATGGAAGATCTGGGGCTTTTATCCGGATTGCGGCAGCGGATTGCAGACGGGCTGCCGGTTCTGGGCACCTGTGCAGGACTGATTCTGCTGGCAGAAGAAGTGGAGGGAGGAAAGGCGTGCCTTGCCACAATGGGAGTCCGGGTGAAAAGGAATGCCTATGGGAGACAGCTTGGCAGCTTTCATACAGAGGAGAACTTTCAGGGGATCGGCAGGATTCCCATGACATTTATCCGGGCGCCTTACATCGAAGCGGTTCTGGGAGAAGGACAGATACTGGCCCGGGCAGACGGCAGGATTGTGGCCGTGCAGGAGGGAAAGCAGCTGGCCTGTGCGTTTCATCCGGAGCTGACAGAAGATCTGAGAGTACACAGGTATTTTCTGGATATGGCAGGCGGGGCGTTGTAAAACGCTCCGCTTTTGCCTGTTGTGATAAATGTGCTTGACATCTCTTTCCCACAGTGTCATAATAGTACCATATTATTCATATTGAATTTATAGGAATTGGAGGAATTAAATTATGGGAAAGATTTATCAGGGAACGTTGGGAATGATTGGACATACACCGTTGATGGAGGCAGTGAATGTGGAGAAGGCTCTGAGGCTGGAAGCCACTGTGCTGTTAAAGCTGGAATATTTCAATCCGGCAGGCAGTGTCAAGGACAGGATTGCAAAAGCAATGATTGAGGATGCGGAGAGCAGGGGAATTTTGGGAGAAGGCTCTGTGATCATTGAACCCACATCCGGCAATACGGGCATCGGCCTGGCTTCCATTGCTGCGGCAAAGAGCTACCGGATCATCCTGACCATGCCGGAAACCATGAGTGTGGAACGGAGAAATATTCTGAAGGCATACGGTGCGGAGCTGGTGCTGACGGAGGGCGGAAAGGGAATGAGCGGAGCCATTGCCAGGGCGCAGGAGCTGGCCGATGAGATTCCGGGCGCTTTTATTCCGGGGCAGTTTGTAAACCCGGCCAACCCGGCGGTTCATAAGGCGACTACCGGGCCGGAGATCTGGGAAGATACAGACGGCAATGTGGATGCCTTTGTTGCCGGTGTGGGGACCGGCGGGACGCTGACCGGTGTGGGAGAATATTTGAAGGGAAAGAATCCGCAGGTGAAAATCGTGGCCATCGAACCGGCCGGTTCCCCGGTTTTGTCTGAAGGCAGAGGCGGTTCTCATAAGATACAGGGAATCGGCGCCGGATTCGTACCGGAGGTATTAAATACGCAGATTTATGACGAGATCATAAAAATTGAAAATGAGGACGCTTTTGCAACAGGCAGGCTGCTGGCCAAAAAGGAAGGCGTGCTGGCCGGGATTTCTTCCGGTGCCGCGCTGGCAGGAGCGATCCGGCTTGCCCGCCGTCCGGAATATAAGGGAAAAACGATTGTGGCGCTTTTGCCTGACAATGGGGACAGATATTATTCCACACCGTTATTTACAGAATAAAAGGGATGTTGTATGATGGGAGAAAGAAAAAGAAAAGGAATCATAACACATGTTGCCTGTAGAAATAAAAGTGAGAGAAGCGCTGTATGCGCTGCAGGATCGGGAGTATCAGGCATTTCACAGTAAACTGATACCGAATGTGGATCCCAGGACGGTGATCGGTGTACGGACACCGGCGCTGCGGAAATTTGCAAAAGAATTTGGAAAGACAGAAGATGCGGCAGAGTTTTTAAAAGCTCTGCCTCATGGCTGTTATGAGGAAAATAATCTCCACGGCTTTCTGATCGAAGGAATCAAAGAGTATGACACATGTATAGCTTATCTGGAGGCATTTCTTCCTTATGTGGATAACTGGGCCACCTGTGATATGATGGCGCCGAAAGTGCTCGGAAAGCATACGGACAGACTGATGGGGCGGATAGAGAGATGGATTTCCTCACAGCATACCTATACCATCCGTTTCGGAATCGGTATGCTGATGCGGTTTTACCTGGATGAGAAGTTTGATCCGGCCTGTCCGGCAATGGTGGCAGGCGTGCAGTCAGAGGAGTACTATGTGAATATGATGATTGCCTGGTATTTTGCCACGGCGCTGGCCAGGCAGTATGATGCGGTCCTTCCTTATCTTACAGAGCAGCGCCTTTCGCCCTGGGTACATAATAAAACCATACAAAAGGCTGTGGAAAGCAGACGGATCGACCGGGAGGTCAAATCTTATCTGAGGACACTGCGGATTGGAAAGCAGGGACAGGGTAGCAGGGAGAGATAGCGAAATGAGAGAAAAAACGATTTTGTCCAATAAATATTATCTGTATCTGACGGAATTTTTTGCAGGTATGTCAGTGATGGCGGTGGAGCTGGGAGCCAGCAGACTGTTAGCCCCTTATTTCAGCTCTTCCCAGATCGTATGGACCATTATCATCGGCACCATTATGATCGCTATGGCGCTGGGAAATATTTACGGAGGACGGTCTGCGGACCGGGACCCGAATCCGGACAGGCTCTATGGCCGTATCGTGATTGCCGCCATCTGGATCGGCCTGATTCCCGTGGCAGGGAAATATATTATTCTGGCTGTTTCGGCGGTGCTTATCTTTTCGGTCAGCAGTCATTTCCTGGTGTGGGCGGCGTTTGCAGCCTGTATGATTATTTTCGTTTATCCTCTGTTTCTTCTGGGGACAGTAACGCCCAGCCTTGCCAAATATACGGTGGATTCTCTGGCGGATAACGGCAGGATGGTGGGCAATCTGGGTGCATTCAATACCATCGGAAGCATACTGGGCACTTTTCTGCCCACCTTTGTGACGATCCCGTCGGTGGGGACCAGTGTTACGTTTCTGATTTTTTCCGGGATACTGTTGGCGTTGTCACTGGTTTATTTTGTAGGTACAAGACATAAAAGCATCCGGGCCGGCGTGGGAGTTGTGGTTTTTATCCTGTGCTGTATCTTCGGCTCTTCCGACAGTTTCGCCTTCTGGGAGCAGGATCTGGTCTATGAGGGAGAATCTGTATACAATTATCTGCAGGTAAAAGAAGATGAAAAGAGTGTGATTCTGTCCACCAACGTGCTGTTTGGCGTACAGTCCATTATGAGAAAGGACGGCAGCCTGACCGGTATGTATTATGACTATGCCCTGGCGGCTCCACTGATGGCAGGCGCTGCGGAAAAAGAGCAGACGGATGTGCTGATATTGGGGATGGGCACAGGTACATTTGCCACACAGTGCAGACGGTATTTCGACAATATGCAGATAGAGGGCGTGGAAATTGATGAAAAGATCACAGCACTGGCAGAGCAGTATTTCCGGCTGCCGGAAGATGTGACAGTAACCACCTATGACGGGCGGGCTTTTCTCAATGCGGTGGACCGGCAGTACGATGTGATTATGGTGGATGCCTATCAGGATATTACCATTCCTTTTCAGATGTCCTCTGTGGAATTTTTTACGCTGGTGAAAGAGCATTTGAAAGAGGATGGTGTGATGGTGGTCAATATGAATATGCGAGGCCGGGAGGAAGGCAACATCAATCAATATCTGGCAGATACGATATGCAGTGTTTTTTCCCATGTGTATACGGTGGATGTGGATTATTCCACCAACCGGGAGCTGTTTGCATCCAATGATGCGGATATGCTGCAGCGGCTGGAAAAAGGACGCGGGGCTGTGGACGGTGAGTTAACAGCCATGATGGAACGGGTTTTGGATGGACTGATCGGATATGAAGCAGGAAGCTACCGAATGACAGACGATAAGGCGCCGGTGGAGCTTTTAGGCATGCAGGTGATTGACGATCTGATCGGCGGCGAAGTGGAGTATTACAAAGAACTGTACGAAGAACAGGGAATCCGGGGCCTGCTGGAGCAGCTCGGTTAACTGTTATCTGCCACAGTGATCCCTGTTTTATTTTTAAATTTTTCTGAGAAAGGCTGCCTGTGCTGCATATAGACAGGCAGTTTTTCTGATTTACAATTTTCTCTTATCCTTTCTTTAAATTTTCAGAAAATTTTCCCGGGATACCTCAGTATTTATGGAGACAGAACACAATATTTTCACAGTTGCAACACAAAATGGAAACAATTTCTTTTTACAATAAATAACAGAAAAAAATCTGAGACAGGAAAAGCAGCGGAGGTTTTCATGAAACGAAAGTGTATTTGGGCCGGTATTTTTGTTTTTCTGCTTGCAGCCGCAGGAATGGGAATCTGGTATGCGGAGCAGGGCAGGGGAGAGCAGGAGCCCCGGGAGAAACCGCCTGTGGCGGAAATGCCGGGAGGAGAGATGGTGACTGCCACAGGTACGATTTCGGCGGGGATAACGGAAATGGGGCTGGATCTGGATTTTCTGGAAACCGATCTGGTGGTGGAAGAGGTGTATGTATCCGCTTCCGATGAAATCCGGGACGGAATGAAACTGTTGAAGATTACAGACAGTTCTCTGCGGGAAGCCAAAAGAGAGCTGGAACGGGCCCGGATGGACGCTTCCCTGGCATATCGGCAGGGGATTATAGACTGCGAAACTGACCGGCTGGAAGCGGAGAATACATGGAAAAAAAGCCAGATCGCTTCTGCGTTTGCGCAGACAGTTTATGAAGATACGATTGCAAAAGCAGAGCTTGAGGTGGAGAAGGCAGAGCAGGCAGTGACAGAGGCACAGGAGCTGGTGGAGGAATATACGGCGGCCCTGGAAGAGGACGCCTATTACATAGAATATGAAATAGAAGAAAAAAAGGCTGCCTACGAGAAACATATGTCCCTGTTTTTTGAAAAACTGGATGCCTATGGCTACGAGTTGAAGGATGATGAGGACGATGATCCCAATACATTTGACATCGTAAAGCAGGACGGGGAAGGCAAATTGGGAGGCGACAGTGACGGAGAAGCCACGGTGCTGCAGCTTTTGAAAAATGAGTATCAGGAAAACAAAGAAGAATACGATCAGGCCCTGAAAGACTATGAAGCGGCAACGGAAAAAGCCAGAGCCGGGATGGATGCGGCCAGGGATGCGCTGCTGTTGTGTCAGCTTGCCTTACAGGAAAAGCAGATCGATCTGGAGGAGGCAAAGGTGGATGCGCAGGCAGCCTGTGATCTGTGCGTGATACAGGGAGAAAAGGCGCAGGATGTCTATGAAACGGAAAGAAAGGGTCTGGAGGAGACTTTGGAAGCGCTGGCGGATGAGAAGGAAGAGGCAGAGGAGCAGTATGCCTTATTTTTGGAAACCATAGGAGACGGTTATCTTTATGCAGAAAACCAGGGCAGCGTACTGATGATACAGGCGGTAAAACACAGGACTCTTTCCACGGATGGCGTTTTGATGGCCTGCAGCAATGCAGATCAGGTACAGGTAACGGTTTCTGTATCGCAGGCGGATATTGCAGGGATAGCAGTGGGGGATACGGCGGCGATTGTGACAGAAGACGGTCCGGCCTGCACCGGTGTGGTGACAGCGTTAAATCCGGTTTCCCTGTCGGACAGCAGAAGCGCGGTCAGCTATCAGGTACTTGTAGAGCCGGAGCAGGGCAGCGATTTACCGCTCAACCATATGGCATATGTTTATTTTGGCATAACCGGACAGGAATATGACCGGCTTTTGGAAGGATGGGAGGCGGGAACAGGAGGAGCAGAAACATGAAAAGACTGAGAGGAAAGAAAAAACCCCTGGGAGTTGCCTTATTCCTGCTGCTGGGAGCCGTGTATTTTCTGGTACGCTTTCTGACAGACGTGGAAAATGGGACAGAAGATACAGAGGAAGGGGAACTTTATTATAATCCGGAAACAGTACAGCGCGGCGATCTGATACAGAGCATGACAGAAAGCGGCAGTGTTGAACTTCGGACCATAAACCAGACCTATGATGTGGTCATTGACCGGGAGGACGATGAGGATAATGAAGATGATGAGGACGATGGGGATGATGAGGACGGGGAGAGCAGCGCTTTAAAAATAGAAGAAGTGTTTATCCGGCAGGGGCAGAGAATCCGGGCAGGGGATGCCGTTCTCAGGCTGACAGAGAAGAGCATCCGACAGGTGAAGAGAAAACTGGAAGCAGAGAAAGCGGATGCAGAACTTATGGTGGAAAGTCTGAAAAGCACCTGCGAGATCAGGCAGGTGGAAGCGGACAATGCCAGAGCGCAGAGCCTGACAGAGGCAGCCTGGGCGGAAACCAGATATGCTGTGGATACGGCAGAGTATCAGGCGCAGCTTGCACAGCTGGCCGATTCTGTCGCCGTACTGGAGCAGGAAATCGTACAGATGGAAACAGAATTGGAGGACGATTGGGAAGCCTATGCCGATCTGAAGGCGGAATATGAGAAATATGAAAGGCGCTGCCAGGAGTGGGACCCGGATAACCTGTATACCTATATTCCTCTTCGGACGGATTATCTACGGATAAAAGAACAATACGAAACCGAAACAAAGAAACGTCTGGAAAAACGGGAAGAAATGGCGGAAAAGCAGGAAGAAATCGCAGAAAAACAGGCAGAGCTGGAGAAGATGCCGGAAATGGCCGGAGTGTATGAGATGGAAAGCAGGCAGAGCCGTGAGACCGCAGTCCTGGCCGGTGATATGGCACAGGCAGTCTATGCATATACACTGGAGGAGCTGGAACAAAATCTGGAAACAGCAGAAGCAAATCTGGCAGAGCTGGAGGAGAGCTTATCGGATCTGAATGCTTTTGTGGGAGAAGACGGTATTGTGTATGCACAGGGGGACGGGCTGGTGACACGGATTGGCTATGAGGCAGGAGACGTTCTGTCGGAGGAAAGTGTCCTGTTTACCTATGTGCAGGAAGATGATTATGTGCTCTCTATTGATATTTCGGAAGAGGATATTCCGTATGTGGCAGTGGGAGATGAAGTGACGATTGGTTTTGCATCTGACCCGGATACGGTATATGCAGGCAGGATCGAGGAAATATCCAGCGCCAGCCCTTCTGAAAATACAATTATGGTAAGCTATCCGGTAACAGTCCGGATAGAGGGCGATACCCAAAAACTGTATGGCGGTATGACAGGGGATGTGACATTTATGACAAAGCAGGTCAGGGATGTGAAGTATGTGTCCAGAAAAGCCATTGTGAAAGAAAATGGGAAATCCTGCGTGCTGGTAGAGGATGAAACCGGGCAGATGGTGAAAAAAGAGGTGGAAACCGGCTTTACTGACGGTGTGTCTATCCAGATTATAAGCGGTCTGTCAGAGGGCGATACGGTTTATGTGGAAAGCAGAGTGCCGGGAACAGACAGCAGAAAAAAACAGACAGGGGAGGGAGCACATGAAAATCCGGATCGGGAAACATAAATGGATAGCAATGGCCGGGGCAATCTTTTTATCCATGCTTTTGATTGCTTTGGGAACCGGAATATTTCTGAGAGCTTTTCTGCGGGAACCTG
Source organism: uncultured Clostridia bacterium (assembly GCA_947385955.1). Lineage (GTDB taxonomy): Bacteria > Bacillota > Clostridia > Lachnospirales > Lachnospiraceae > VSOB01. The sequence continues at coordinate 10,630 of CANDNA010000009.1, read as the reverse complement.
AGGTGAGATACCGGGAAACAAAAGTAGAGTACGGAACACTGTCCGTGGGTATGACAAAGGAAGGAACGACAGCAATCGGAACGGTCATACAGGATTTTGCACTGGACATCAGCGCTTATTCCGGCGGGGTGGAAACCGGATTTTCCTTTGCCGGACCGGCAGGCGGAGGGATGCCGGGAGGCAGCGGCAGGGATGCGGAGAGCGGCAGCCGCCTTCTGGAAGTGGAAGAGGTCTATGGGAAGGTGGGCCAGTATATAGAACAGGGGGAGCCGCTTTTAAAACTGACCGCGGAAAGCGTGGAAGATACCAGGGCAGAATTGGTATCGGATCAGGAAGAGGCAAAACTGCAGCTTTCCAAACTGACAGTTCAGCAGCGCAGCGCCCTCCAGGAAGCATCCCAGGACTATGAGCAGAATCAGGTATATGGGACTGCGGCCCCGATGGAGTATGAGGAGACGGTATCCGCTTTGCAGGAAACTGTAGAAGAAGCGCAGGAAGCCCTGGAAACGGCCAGAGAAGAGCTGGAAGAATATCAGGCTGACCTGGAAGAGGTGAAAAAAGAGTATGAAACGTCAGTTATCTGTCTGCAGGAAGCCGTTGCTGCCGTGGAAAGCGAAACAGAAACCTACTGGTATCTGAAAAATGAGGAAGTCAGAGAACAGGCAAAGCAGACGGTGGAAGAGGAGGAAGAGCAGATCGAATATCTGGAAGAGCAGATCAGGGAGACAAATGAGGAAATTCTGTCTCTGGAGGCAGCGTATCACGAAGCAGAGCTGGCATACCAAACCGGTGAGGCGGATGCCAGGACTCTGTATGACAAACGGATGTACAGAATGGAACAGGCCGGGGAGCTTTACAGCATTGCCACGGATCAGACTGCATACCAACTGCAGACAGCAGAAGAGGACTATGAGGATGCCTGTGAGAAACTGGAGGCATTTGACGATTATCTTCCGGATGGCGTGGTCTGTGCCGCCTATTCCGGCGTGATTACGGAGATGGAACCTGAGCCGGGCGATACGATTCAGGGAGGCAGCCAGATTGTCTCTTTGAATCAGTATGATGAGATTACGGTACATGTCACTGTGGAAGATGAGGAAAGAGAATCCATTGGGGCAGGAGATACCGTATCCCTGATGTTTTCTGCGTTTCCGGAAGAATCGTATGCAGGGGTCATATCCGATATCGGGGAGGCTGTCGTGGGAACGGACAGCGTTACTTATGAGGTGGAAATCAGGGTGGAAGGAGATGTCTCTGCCCTGTATGGCGGTATGACTGCAGAGGTGACGTTTCTGACAGAAGAAAAAGAAAATGTATTGTATCTGCCCAGGCAGGCTGTTTTGCAGGAGGAAGGAAACTCGTATGTGCTGATAAGAGACCATGAGGGAAATGTGATCCGCAGGGAAGTGACAACCGGCTTTACCGATGGCAGATATGTGGAAATCAAAGAAGGGCTGGAAGAAGGAGAGACGGTTTTGATGGAAAACAGGGGGAAACAGGAATGAGACTGACAGAAATGCTGAGGCTTGTCTGGCTGAATCTGATGCAGAACAAATCCAGAGTTTTGCTGACTTCGGTAGGGATCACTGCCGGGTCGGCCACCATCTTACTGGTACTGGCAATCGGCCGGGGCGGACAGTTGGAGGTGGCGGAGCAGTTTCAGAATCTGAATGCGGGTGCGATTGATATTACCTGTGATACAGCAGACAGTTCCGGAGGCAGCCTGAGACAAAATTCCGGAAGAGGGGGCAGCAGTATGCCGGGCGGCGGGCCTTCAGGCAGCGGTATGTCAGGAGGACGGCCATCCGGCGGCATGCCGGGAGGAGGTATGCCTGATTTTGGCCCGTTTCCGGGCTTTGGCGGAGAGGGGGAAAACAATCAGGAAACGGTGATTCTTGAGGAAAGTGATCTGGAAGAAATCCGGTCGCTTGTACCAGGGATCGCTGACGGGACGATTTCGTTTTCTGCAAAAGCGGAGGTGGAAGGCGGCAGCCTGGAGGAAAGTATTTCTTATACGATAGCAGGCGTAAAGGACAATTATGCACAGATCAGCAATCTGAGTCTGGCCGTGGGAGAATTTCTGACCGAAGAAAATGAGGAAGGCAAGGAAAAAGTCTGTGTACTGGGCGGGGATGTGGCAGAGGAAATTTTCGGGAACTGTTATGATGCTTATGACAGTACGATTTACATTGACAACAGACCCTATGTGGTGGCGGGTGTCCTTGAAAAAATGGGAACGGTATCTTCCGGCATCAGCCCTGACGGGGCGGTATTTCTTCCTTATTCCACTACGATAAAATATCTGACCGGCTCCGGTATCAGCCCAACGGTTACGGTCATTGCAGAGGAGGTGGAACAGGTTGGCGACATCATTGACCGGATTGAGGAAATATTGACAGAAAACTATCCGAATACAAAGTTTACGCTGTCGGATGCGGGAACCAAAATGGAAGCGGCTTCCCAATCCAATGACACATTACAGATATTGCTGGTGGCGATGGCGGCAATTGTGTTTATCATCGGCGGAATCGGTATTATGAATGTCCTTTTTGTCTCGGTAAAGGAGAGGACCAACGAGATCGGGATATTAAAAGCAATCGGATGCTGCAGAAAGGATATTCTGACAGAATTTCTGCTGGAAGCAGTCTGTATCAGTATGGTGGGCGCCGTACTGGGGGTCTTTCTGGGGCTGGGGGTAACACCTGTATTGGAACGGTTTTCGGTCAGGGTGGAGTTGTCGGTATCGGGTGTGATGCTTTCCCTTGTGTTCGGAGGACTGACAGGAAGTCTGTTTGGCTTTTATCCGGCTTATCAGGCATCGGGGCTGATTCCTGTAGAAGCCCTGAATCATGAGTAATGGGTAAGCCGCCGGGCAGAGAGGACGGCAGTAAAAAGCAAGGAGCAATCATAAATGGAAAAGGAACTGATTCGGCTGATCAATGTGGAAAAGGGATACAGGCTGGGAGAAGAAACGGTACCGGTTCTGAAACAGATCTGTTTTACGGTAAAGCAGGGAGAATATGTGGCGATCCTGGGTCCTTCCGGTTCGGGAAAAACAACGCTGATGAATATAGTCGGGTGCATGGACTGTATGGATGCGGGAGAATATTATCTGAATGATGTCCCCGTTCATAAGACACCACAGGAGAAGCTGGCAAGAGTGCGTAACCGGGAAATCGGATTTATTTTTCAGAACTATCAGTTGATTCCCACTTACAATGTACTGCAGAATATTGTGATGCCGCTTTTGATCCGGGGGATGAGACAGAGAGAAGCAGAAGAGCGCTGTATGGAAACCATCCGCCTGCTGGGGATATCCCATCGGCTCAGGCACAGACCGTCAGAGTTATCCGGAGGACAAAAACAGCGGGTTTCCATTGCCAGGGCACTGGTAGGGGAACCGGCGCTGCTGCTGGCGGACGTAAAATGGAGTATGGTTTTAATTGTGTATTGTGTGTATAGCGTTCAGAAAAAGAGGAAAAAGAGAACGCTATACACAAATAAATCCTAGATTTGTGTATAGCGTCATCAACATATCAGAAAGCAGAAGCAGGTGGAAGGGCATGATCCGGAAGCCGTTTTTTATTGCCCCAAATAGTCAAAGTGATGCAGGATGTTTGTGAACTATTCCGGATAGCATTTTCCCAGGAAGATGGTATAGTGTTGTCCTGAGAAAGAGGAAAGGAGGCAGAGCAGCATGCCACAGCAAAAAAAGATGCCCGGCACAGCAAGAGAGAAACGTAACTGCTGGATGCGGGGAAACGGTTCCTACAGTTTCCGTGGGGAACTCAAACATGGGATTTCACTGAACAAGAGATACCTGAAACGGAAAGTACGCCACACAGACACAGAGATTGCCCTCAAGGGCAATGGATACCGGAAGATATGCCGGACAGTCAATATGGTGAATTTTTCTTAAAGGATGGCCATGCACTTTCGATTATGGGGTGCATGGTTTTTTTGTGGAAAAGAGCCATAAAGCAGGATACGGTAATTGGTTGAAGATTGGAGGGATGGCATGGACAAGGAAAGCATCCGTCAGGATAAGGAACTGGCAAGGGCGGCAATAAAAGGACTGACTGCTTATGCGGAGCAGATCGCACATCAGGGAAAAGAGGATGAGATACAGCAGGTAAGGAGTCTGGTTGACGCACTTGGCCTGTATTGGGGAGTGGATGAAAAGAGGGACTGGACGGGGGAATTTGATGAGAGGGTGCAGAAAGCATTGCAGAAAAGGGGCATACCACAGCGCCAAACCAGCCTGGCCCGGATAAAGGCGGTAACAGGCCTATGCCGGTATGCAGAGGAAATGGCTTCTGCCCAGGGGGTGGAGGAAATAGAGCGGATACGGGAGATTCCGGGTGTTATCAGACGCATGGGAAAGGAATGGGAAATGTGCCAGAGGGACATTGAAAATACCTGCCGCAGAATCGAAGATATTGCGGAATCGCTGCAGGCGGCACAGCCAGCTATGGAGTTGCAGCTTTAACAGCAGGAAGAAACAGGGCATATACCCACATATGGAGCCAAAAGGTGGCAAAATGGCAAAGTTTGTGGATAAACAAAACCTGGTACAGTATAGATATTTTAATAACCTGGTTGGAAAAAAGACACTATGGACGAGATTGCCAGCAATTATGCTGCTTTCACCATGGGAATGCAGATGTAGAGATACAGGAGGAACAAAACCACGGAAACAGATTAGGGTATACGGCTTTATGCGGCATTGGAGGTGCAGGGATGGAGAACGGACAGAGGATCAAACAATTTAATAAAATAAACTCCCCTTTTTATATCGTTGACCATGAAAACGGAAAGTTCAGCTTATGCCTTGCCTTTTCTTTCCTTACAGGGGAGTATGAGAATTTCGGCCAGGATGCGTTCAACCGGTATGCACTGGAAACAGGTGATCCGGTTATGGATGATATGGGGATGTTTACCCATGGAAGCGGCTATGAGTGGCAGACTGTCTTTGAAAAAGCCTTTGAGGGAAAGCCTGGGAGCGGCAGGATAAAGTATGACTGCGAAGCGGGGGGCTTTTTCTGTTATTCAGAAAGCCTGTCTGTACTGGAGAATTTCGGCACACGTTTCAGGACCGTCTGCATGGATGGGGAAAAATTTGCGGAACTGGTCAGTACGGCATTGAAAGAGGCGGCAGAAAAAGAGAACCAGACAGAAAATGTATGTGATCCTGCCAGACCCCAGGAGTATGGGCGGATAAAGGATGTGTTTACAGTAGAGGTAAAAAAGCAGCCTTACGGATATGAGAGCTTTTCCCTGCCCATGGCGGAACAGGAAATGGCGGAGGCAGAAAAGAGGATTGGCACGGCTGAGTACGGATATGGCACAGAAATGACGGTTGTGGCAGCATATGACGGGCTGTATGAAACCCTGCCTCCGGGATGTACCATCAGGGAATTAAACCAGGTGGCATGGGAGGTCAGGGAATCCATGATCCATGGAGAACCGGATTGGAGGCTGCTGCTGGCAGCTCTGGAGGCTGAACTGCCGGAAACCATGGAGGATGCCTGCCAGGTTATCCGGCGGCATACAGAGTATCAGTTCCTGCCGCTGAAGTCCTTAAGTCCGGAGGATTACGCCTGGCATGTCCTGCAAAGGGACGGCGCCAGGATACCGGCACATCTGCAGGCATACATCAAAGCCAGGGAGTTCGGGCAGAGAATGATAGAGGAAACAGGGCCGGTGCAGACCCTCTATGGCGTAATCATTAACAGGGTACACCCCATCCGGCCGTCGATGGAGGGAGCCGAAAGTTTCCGCCTGTTCAGCTCCCTGACGATAAGCGCTTACGGAGGCCAGGCATCCGTCCAGCCCGTCATTGTATCCGGGCAGGAGGCGGTTTCCATGCAGACAGAGATTAAAAACCATATTGCCCGCAGCCTGAAAATGTATGGGGACAGTGGATTGGCGGAACTTTTATCAAACCGTATACTTGCCCGGAAAGTCCGCTGTATGCGGCCTGATGTGGAAGCGAAGGACGGCGAACTGTGGGGAGTCCTGAAGGTGGACACGGTGGCGGCACTGACGGACAGGGAAAAGAAGGCGCTGACGGAAGAATGGCGTTTGATAGCCGCAGAGGGATGGGGGCAGCAGCTTATGTATACGCCTGTCTGCAGGGGGGCAAGGGAGGTATATGTAGGTTTCTGGGATACGGAGAGGGGGAGCGGGCTGTTTATAATGCCGGAGGAAGAATTCATGGGAAATACCGGACATCCTGAGATAAGGCTGTAGCGAAAAAAGAATATGGGCATTGAGGGGCGCTGGTATGTTTCCGGCGCTTTTTATATGCATCGGTACGTGCAGAGGAAACATGCCGCCAAGGTGGTGTGCGAGCCGCACAGCAGGCAGGGAGATGATCAGCCCCTGCCCAATAAAATAAACCTGAAGGAAGGAGGCGGAGTCCTGGCCAGGGAAAAGATATCTGACTCCCTTTTGGATGGATCTAGAACAGAAAGCTATTGAAAGGGTAAAAATGGCATCGGAGATGTCGCTGCGCATGTATGAGAGTCCCCTGGTGGTAACGGACAGCGGAGGCAAGGACAGCGCAGTGTGCCGGGAGATCGTAAGAAGGGCGGGCATCCCCTATGAGGTACAGCACAACCTTACCACGGCGGACGCGCCCCCTACCATCTACTATGTGCGGGAGACTTTCCGGAGACTGGAGGAACAGGGAGTCACATGCAGGATGAACTATCCGGTATATAAGGGACAGCGGGTGACGATGTGGACGCTGATCCCCATCAAGAAATTCCCACCCACAAGGCTGCAGAGGTATTGCTGTCAGGTGCTGAAGGAATCTTACTGCAGGGACCGGTTCATTACCACCGGCGTCCGCTGGGCGGAGAGTGTCAAACGCAGGAAAAACCGCGGGGTGTATGAGAATTTCACCTATAACCAGGATAAAAAAATCATTCTAAACAACGACAACGATGAACAGAGGCGGCTGTTTGAAAGCTGCGAATTGAAGGGAAAGAGGATCTGCAACCCCATCGTGGACTGGACGGACCGGGATGTATGGGATTACATCCGCAGCGAAAGGCTTCCCATGAACCCGCTCTATGATATGGGATTCTGGCGTGTGGGCTGCATAGGCTGTCCGATGGCGGGAAAGCGCAGGTGGATGGAATTTGACCTGTTCCCCACATACAGGCAGGCATATACACAGGCATTTGGAAGGATGCTGGATGTGATCCACGCAGGGGGGATACCCACAAAGTGGAAAACAGCGGGGGATGTGTTTTCCTGGTGGATGGAGGATGAGCAGATAGAGGGGCAGATGAGCCTGGCGGATCTTGATGGCTGGATGCAGGAGAATGGATAGGGAGAGCATTGCGGCAGGCTGGACAGGCGGCTGCGGACTGAAAAGTTTGCGGAAAGAATGGAGGCATAAAATGGGCAGTGTGGAAAAAGGCATTACGGAACTTAAGCTATACAGCCCCCTGAGTGGGCGTTTTTTTGATTCGGAGGATTGTGGCAGGGCGCTGAACAGGATAACTTTATCAGGGTATAAGCGCGAGATACAGGATGCTTTGGGTAAAGATGAAATTCTGCAGAGCGAAAAGGGGCTTGCGGAATATATACAGCCTCCGTCATTAAAGGAGCGCATTATAAGTATGCATCCGGGCGTGGAGGTATGGTCGTATGGTATGTGGAGCGTGTTGACAGTAAAATGCCGTGGCGCGCTTTCGGGCGGAGAACTGGAAACATTAAAGGACGAATGGCATGGACAGATGACAGACGGGTGGGGGGAATCGTTTTCACAGGAGGCTGTGGATTGTGACGAGGGGTGCTGTCTATATGTAGACTATGTGGATACAAAGCGTTCCAGCATCAAAACGGAGCAGGAACTGAAGGGTATCGCGGAGGAACAGGAAATGCATGGTGATACAGGCATGCAGCGGGCGGCAGGCAGTACACAGACCATGGGGTAGAGGAATCACAGCATTATGCCGCTCCGCAGGGTGCGACCAGACTTTCAGTAATTATGGGAGGTCTGGCCGTTTTTGATTGTCCTGCGGCGGGCAGGAAATAAAAAAGCAGCAGAAAGGAAATGGAAACATGGCATCTAAATTTATGGATGAAACACCGCTTGCCGGTATGGAGGCGCAGATGCAGCAGGTTCCGGGTTTCAGGCCGAGGAAGGGTGGCATATCCGTCAGCAGGCTGGAAATGCCCAAAACATCGTGTGGCGGCGGGCAGACAGAGGGGCAGGGGGACTGCGGGCCTCCCGGCAGGCCCTGTGGAAGCCCTGGGGAGGGATGTGGGCGTTTATCTTCCCTCCTCGGCCGTTTTACCGGGGAAGTGGACTTCGGGCCGTTTACAGACCGCGTGTCGCGCCTGGATGGCAGCGCAGGGGACATTTACCGGGATGAAAGCCACAGGAGGCGGTTTCAGGAGCAGTGGAAAGGGCAGGGGGCTGTGCCGGACAGGGACGCCATGTGTGCCGCGCTTTACCTGCTGACGGCAGACCCGGCGCTGTGGGGGATGGCGGCCCAGGCGGTACAGCCGGAACTGATTGACTTTGCTGCCATCTGTATCAGAGGTATCGGTCTGGACGGCTATGTGCTGTTCCATTCCGCAAAGGACCTGTATAAGGGAACCAACCGTCTGAGCCTGTCGGAGCTTACCGACCCGGAACTGATAAGCGATGGGACGTTCCGGGCGGTCATCACGGCATTCCTGATCCGGCGGTACGGGCCGGAGGTATTGGAGGAAGAAAGGAGCAAGGGATGTTAAAGGTATATCTGGGCGATACCGCCACATCAGACGGGCTGTGGCTTGCGCTTCCCCTGGGGAGCCGGGAAAGGCAGGACGCCATGAAGTTTGGCGATAGGGGTACGGTTGAGATCGGTGCAGTCACAAGCCCGCTGGAAGGGCTGAAGGAACACCTGGAGGGGATGACGCTGCGGCCCGGACAGGGCATAAGGGAACTGGAGTTTTTGGAACGGCATACGGACTGCATGACAGAAAGGGAAAAGGGCATATTCCAGGCGGCGCTGGAGATTGAGCGGCCGCACAGTGTAATGGAGGTCGTGAACCTGTCCTGCAACCTGGATAAATTTGTGCTTTATGAAGGCGCTTCCAGCCATGAGGAACTTGGGAGGCGTGTGCTGGGGGATGAGGAAATGTCAGAAAAGGTTGCCCTTTACCTGGATTACGGGGCAGCCGGGAAGAAGTACGCAGGCAGCCATGCCGGGTGCTTTAACCAGTTTGGGTATGTGGCCCGCACAGGAGAGGCCCTGGAGCCGCTCTACGATGGGAACAGGCTGCCGGGTCCCGGATATGACAAATCGTGCGTCATCCAGGTCTGGCTGAGCTCCCCTTACTATGCCGCAGGGAACCACCGGTATTACCCCGTTTCCCTCCCTGCCCCTGATGACAGGCTTGCGCTGGCGGCGGAAAAGCTGGGCTGGAGAAACCTGGATGAATATGAGGTGGCCAATGTCAGCTGCCCTGTCCATGAACTGGAATCCTGCCTGCCGTTTTCCAGGGATATCAGGGAAATGAACGCATTTGCGGGGCTGCTGGCAGAAAAAAATATCCTGGGGGATGCCGGGAAAAGGGAAAAGCTGTTTGCGGCGCTGGAGGCGGAGGTGCCTGAAAATATGGCCCAGGCACTGGAGATTGCCGCAGGGCTGGAACGGTATACTATACTGCCGGAGGAAGTAAAGACTGCAGAGGATTATGCAGTATATTACATGAAAGCTAAACAGATGGATATCGATATTGCTCCGGATCTGCAGATGTTTATCGATTATAAAGCCTATGGGGAATTCCGGATGAAAAGGGACGGGGTGGTGCAGACAGGGCATGGCCTTGTGCAGCGGGAGGATATCCCGGTTGCACAGCTTACAGAGGAACTGGAGGAATTCAAACTGTTCAGCCCCCTGAAAGGGTTCATATACCTTTATGACGAGGATTGGGGCGGCATCCGGAACGAACCGGATGAGTTAAGCCCCTGTGACCTGTGCCAGTATGAGGATAAGATACTGGAAAGGATCGGGCAGGAACACCTGGAGGAAGAAGGGGAGAGGGGGCTTGCCGTTTACCTGCACAACCGCCTGCTGAACCGGAAGGTGTTCAGCATGGAGCCTGCGGTGGAATCATGGGACGGGAAGCTGTGGGGCGTGCTGAAAGTAAAAAGCCACGGCCCGCTGTCGCCCCAGGAACTGTCCGGGCTGATGGAGGAATGGCAGGGGCAGGAGTCCGATGGCTGGGGGGAAGGGTTTGAACAGCGGGAGATCAAGACAGAAGAAGGGGAACTCTGTGTCAGTTTCTGGAATTCCGACAATGACTTCTTCATCAAGACAGAGCAGGAACTGAAACAGGGACAAACGCAGGAATTCAGGATGCAGATGGGAAGGAACGGATGATGCGGATACAGGCATATATCTATGCGGACTGCCATAAAGACCTGCGGGGATACCGGGGAGCGGTTCTGGAACTGCCGGCTACCAATTATGGGATTACGGATGCCCTCCAACGCGCCCGTGTGCCGGAGGGCGGTGGATATACGCTGGAAAGTGCGGGCGAATGGCCGGACTTCCTTTGGACGGCACTGTTCAACGCTGATTCCATTTCGGGGAAAAATGCCCTGGGGGAACTGAAC
>CANDNA010000008.1 GCA_947385955.1 uncultured Clostridia bacterium | reverse complement strand
GATAGACGAAGGGGAGGTATGGAGAGGGTTTTCAGGGCATATAGCAGGATTACTTAATTATGCAGGAAGGTATAAAAGTGCTGAGAGGATCTATGAAGAAATCAAAAGGAGGTGTGAGAAAGAGTCAGGGGAGAGGAATCCGAATACAGCGGATAGTTATAATAATCTGGCCTATGTATATGACAGCCAGGGAAAGTATGAGGAAGCGGAAGAATTATACAAAAAGGCACTGAAGATAAGAAAAGAAATACTGGGGGAGAAGCATCCGGATACGGTGCTCAGTTATAATAATCTGGCCTATATATATGCTAGGCAGGAAAAGTATGGGGAAGCGGAAGGATTATACAGGAAGGCGTTAAAGATAAGAGAAGAAATACTGGGAGAGAGGAATCCGGATACAGCGGTCAGTTATAATAATCTGGGATATGTATATGGCAAGCAGGGAAAGTATAAGGAAGCGGAAGAATTATACAGGAAGTCATTAAAGATAAGGGAAGAAATACTGGGGAAGAGGCATCCATCTACGACGGTCGGTTATCATAATCTGGCCTATATATATGACAAGCAGGGAAAGTATAAGGAAGCGGAAGAATTATACAGGAAGGCACTGAAGATAAGGGAAGAAATACTGGGAGAGAGACATCCGGATACGGCGGTCAGTTATAATAATTTGGCAGTTGTATATACAAAGCAGGGGAAGTATGAGGAAGCAGAAGAATTATACACTAAAGCATTAAAAATATTCGAAGATATATTAGGAGAAAACCATCCAACTACCACAATTTTTTTAGAGAATCTTGCATCTTTGTATCAAAGGCAGGGAAGGCATAAGGAAGCAGAAAAATTACTTCAGAGAATCCCGGAGATTTGAAAAAGAAAACAGGTGTACAAGAGAATAATAGGTAGGTCAGAAGCCTTGTTTTTCCATTATTTCGGGAAAACTAAGGCTTCTTTATCTATGTACTGAAATCTCTGTGTTGAGTGGCCAGTATGGAATAGAAGATCCGCTTTTTGTTTTATGATAACCTGTCTTTCTGCAATATGCTATAATGCTCCTCCTTTATTCTCTGTAATATTGACAGCAGGTTTTTAGTGTTGGTTTTTGCACAAAAACGGAAGCAGGTTACAGATCAGAAAAGAGGGTCGGCGGGGATGTAGATTTTTTATACCAAAATAGAGAGATGAAACAGTTTTTCGTGCAAAATATTGTATTTTTCGTGCAGATAACATATACTATAAGTATTGATAAGAAAAGGAGATGGTTATATGGCTGGTTCTACCACGAATATCAGTATTCGTATGGATTCGGATTTGAAAACACAGGCTGATGCTTTGTTTGGGGAACTTGGCATGAGCTTGTCCACAGCATTTAATATCTTTGTCCGTCAATCCCTCCGGGAGGGGAGGATTCCTTTTGATATTTCTTTGAATCAACCCAACAGGGAAACCGTTGCAGCTATGTTGGAAGCGGAAAGGATTGCAAAAGATCCGTCTGTGAAGGGGTATACAGATTTGGATGAATTATTTGCAGATTTAAAGTCATGAGGAAAACAAAATATATTGTTAAAGTTACTACGCAATTTAAAAAGGACTACAAACTGGCAACAAAGCGGGGATTAAAAATGGAATTGCTGGAAGAGGTGGTTGCTTCTCTTGCTGCAGGCGAAGCACTTTCAGAGAGGAAGAAAGATCATGCCCTGGCCGGAAATTGGGCGGGATATCGAGAATGCCATATTCTCCCGGACTGGCTGCTGGTGTATCGGATAGAAGATGAAGTGTTGGTACTGACATTAACCCGCACCGGGACACACAGTGATTTATTTGGCAGATAATATACTGTTGGATGGAAACAACATTTGGTACAGAATGCTGCTACAGATTTATGAGGTATATTGTAAATAGTAGTGATTTGGGAATCAAGATAAAAGAAGTGGTGAACAGGGTTGCTTATTATGGAAAATTTTTAATATCTATAAAGAATAGATGATCAGTAATTTGATTCAGAGAGCAAATGAATATATTTATCAGAAGAATATCAAAAAGATTTCTGAATGAGATATTTTTTAGCAGTGGTTTATCTGAAAAAAGTCGGCTGTCTTTTTATTCATGACAATAGAAAGTTCGTGCGGCATGCTTTCTATTGTTTTAGCAGCTATTCATGTGAGCTTTTATATAGGCCGGTTTTAATTCCAAGCAAATATTAGAAATGTTTTGGTATTCTCAGATTTGTGCCATGAGGAAAAGTGCAGTAAAGAATAAATAATAACTATGAACCGTCAATCGTTTCATTTATTACAAAAACGATTGTTCTTGTTTTCGGGCACTTTTTTCAATATAATATTTTCACGTTATAAATAAGAGGAACAAAGGGGGATAAAATGGAACTGTTTAATATTATTAGTGGAGTATGTTCTATCATTGGATTGGCGGTATCGCTTTTTACAGCCTCAAAAGTCATTAAGATGTCTTTTGAGATAAAATGCTTTAACCATGAGGACCGATCTAAAATTGAAAATCATATAAAGGGGACATCTGTTGGAGGCGATATTGTGGGACGGGATAAAAATGTAGGAAAGTAAATCATATTTTATGATGTTTTTTAAAATTTTTATAGTGGGAGTATATCCTTTATATGAATGATAAGTATTGGAAAATGACAGGCCGTGAATTTGAAAACAGATTCCCGGCTTTGTTTATAATTAATGATGGGAAGAAATTACTTGTTAAAATAGGAGATATTGTTTTAGGCTATGTCATGAAAATATTTGTTGTATTGTATGAAACTATACCATACTTATGCAAATAGAAATAGGAGACTGTTATGTGGGAAGGGATAAAGAATCAGGAAAGCAGGACAATCAATAAAGTGTCAAAGACAAATGTAAGCGGGGATTATGTTGGCCGGGATAAGATTGTACATGAGCATTATGAATATAAAGAGAAGGTGTTTGAAAACCTTACCCCGATGGCCGATGCAAAACCGGTCTGGTACTTTACAGGTCGGGAAACGGAACTTGACAGCCTGCGTAAGGGGATTGGCCAGGGTGAGAAAGCGGTGCTTGTCAGCGGGATGGGAGGGATCGGCAAGACACAGATCTGCAGGACCCTGTACCAGGAATATCTGACCGGGAAAGGGAAGGGGCTGTTCAGCCACATCGGGTATTTTACCTATGATACAGATTTAGGGACGACACTTGTAAACGGGATGGGGATCCATATTTCTTCAGATGAGGAGGAGAACCGGGAGGCGGCATGGGGAAAACTGTATGACGTATCCAGGACAGGCCGTCTTTTGCTGTTTGTGGATAACTTTAACAACTCCCTCCAGGCTGATCCGGATATGGAACGGCTATGCAGGCTGCAGGGGGCGCTGGTGGTCAGCTCCAGGAGAAAATCCCTGGGGGATTTTCTGAAACCTTATCCAATCGGCTTTTTGTCGATGGAGGAATGCCGGAAAATCTATGAAAAGATACAGAAAGAGGGCGGGAGAATCGTCCATGAGGAAGAAACAGGGAGCCTTTGTTATATCATTGAAAAGCTGGCCGGGTTCCATACGATTACGGTTGAGTTCCTTTCTTTCCTGGCCAGGACAAAGCACTGGGATGCTGACAGGCTGAGGCAGGAGCTGGAGCAGAAAGGGTTCCGCCTGCAGTTCCATAAAGATGGAGAGAAGGCAAAAAATATCCAGGAATCGTATGAAACATTGTATGATTTGTCGGGACTGTCGGAAGGGGAAAAGAATATCCTGGAGGCATTTTCCGTATTCCCGTATCTGCCCTTAGATTTTAAAACACTGAACAGGTGGCTTTTGAAGGATGCCGGGGCCGGTGAAGAAGATGATATCATTGAAGGCCTGTATCAGAAGGGGTGGCTGCAGTTCTTTGGGGAGCAGGACAGTTATGCGATGCACCCGGTGTTTGCAAAGTTTATTTATGATAAGTGTAAGCCTGCGGCAGGAGAGCATATGGGGATGATAGAGGCGTGTGAGGATGATATCAGGATACCGGAGGATGGATGTGCGTTGGAATGTCAGAAATACCTGCCATTTGCAATGGAATTAGTAAATAAGATAAGGATAGATGAATCAGAGGTATGGAGAGGGTTTTCAGGGCATATAGCAGGATTGCTTAGTTATGCAGGGATGTATAAAAGCGCTGAAAAAATATTAGAAGAAATCAAAAGGAACTGTGAGGAAGAGTTGGGGGAGAGGCATTCAGATACGGCGGAAAGTTATCATAATCTGGCCTATGTATATGATAGACAAGGAAAGTATAAGGAAGCGGAAGAATTATACAGGAAGGCGCTGAAGATAAATGAAGAAATAGTGGGAGAGAGGCATCGGGATACGGCAGGCAGTTATAATAATCTGGCAGGTGTATATATCAGCCAGGGAAAGTATAAGGAAGCGGAAGAATTATACAGGAAAGCCATAAAGATACAGGAAGAAATACTGGGAGAGAGGCATCCGGATACGGCGAACAGTTATCATAATCTGGCCCATGTATATGACAGCCAGGGAAAGTATAAGGAGGCGGAAGAATTATACAGGAAGGCACTGAAGATAAGAGAAGAAATACAGGGAGAAAGACATCCTGATACAGCGGGCAGTTATAATAATCTGGCAGGTGTATATAACAGTCAGGGAAAATATAAGGAAGCGGAAGAATTATACAGGAAGGCACTGAAGATAAGGGAAGAAATATTGGGAGAGAGACATCCTGATACGGCGGACAGTTATCATAATCTGGCATCTATATATGCCAGCCAAAGGAAGTATAAGGAAGCGGAAGAATTATACAGGAAGGTGTTGAAGATAAGAGAAGAAATATTTGGGGAGAGCCATCCAGATATAGCGGGCAATTATAATAATCTGGCCTGTGTATATGACAGGCAGGAAAAGTATAAGGAAGCGGAAGAATTATACAGGAAATCCATAAAGATAAATGAAGAACTATTGGGGGAGAGGCATCCGGCTACAGCAATCAGTTATCATAATCTGGCGCTTATGTATAGTAACCAGGGAAAGTATAAGGAAGCGGAAGAATTATATACCAAAGCATTAAAAATATGTGAAGATGTGTTAGGAGAGAATCATCCAACCACAATAATTATGATAGGGCATCTTGCATCTTTGTATCAAAGTCAGGGGAAGCATGAGGAAGCAGAAAAATTACTTCAAAAAATCCCGAAGATTTAATAAAGAAAACAGGCATACAAGAAAATAATACATAGGTCAGAAGCCTTGCTTTTCCACTGTTTCCGGAAAATCAAGGCATCTTTATTATGTGTTGAAAGTTTTGTGTTGAGTGGACAGGATGGAATAGAAGTCCCATTTTTGTTTAACTATATTTTTTTCTGTGATACATATTTTACAATAAAAATACAATGTGTTATAATCTGGATAAATTATTTATTAGCAAGAATCGAATTTGGACGTCCAAACGCCAAATTCACAAAAATAAAGTGGACTTTATTTTTGTCATATTTCAATTTGGGGAAATCCCCAATCCCCTTTGTAAAAATGTTCGCGGCGAACATGAGGTAGCATATATGCCAAGAGAAAGAGAAGCGGAATATAACAAAAACAGAAGGAAGAGCAGGAAGGTGACTTTCCGGGTATCGGAGGAAGAATATGAGATGATAAAGGAAAATGCGGAAAAATGCCTGCTTCCGGTCAATACATATCTGCTTCATATGGTAAAGGATGGAGTTATTGTTATACAGAATTATGAAGGGCTGTCTGAGCTGGCGAATGCCATTAACAAGATTGGCGTGAATATTAACCAGATTGCTCATTTTGCGAATGAATATGGGTATGTTGAGAAAGGAGACTGGCAGGTTATCAGAGAAAAGATGTGCGAAGTGCATACACTGATGATGAATACGATCAGAACCAATACAGGAAAAGGTCTGGAGAGGAAGAAGAGGATTATAAAAGAAAAGCTGAAAGAGAAAGAGGCAGATGGCTTATATTAAAAATATTAAAATTAAAAAAACGGTGCAGAATTGTATTCATTATATAACTGATCCCGGTAAGACACGGGATGGCGAACTTGTATCTTATAGTGGGACTGCTCCTGACTGTGCCAATATGATTTGGGAGGGTGTCAGGAAAAAGTATGGGAAAGACAGTCAGATAAAGGCTCACCATTTTGTACAGTCGTTTGATCCGAAGCATGAGATTACACCAGAGGAGGCACAGAGGATAGGTACAGAACTGGCGGAAATACAATTCGGGAGATATGGGTTTGAATATATTTTGGCTACACATGTGGATTCCGGTGTGATTCATAATCATATTCTCGTAAATTCTGTTTCATCGACTACAGGGAGAAAATATCAGCATAACAACAGCCGGGATTTTAAAAAGAATCCTAATTCCTACGTCAGGCTGCGTCAGTTAAATGTTGATGTGTGCAGAAAGTACGGGATTCCAGCAGTGGATATGCCCAAACTGGATGAATGGAAAAGAGAAGATGAGGAAGAAGTTACAGTTACAAAAAGATATTCTGCTTCTCCTGATTATAGCAGGACAAAAGCACACGATTCCTGGACAGAAAAGGAACTGACGAATAAGCGAAAGATCCGGGCAGACATTGATGAGGCGGTTATGATAAGTTCCAGTTGGGACGAATACCTGGATGCAATGAAAAAGAAAGGTTATGAGATAAAGTGGCAGACAAAAAATGGAGAAGCGAGAAAATATATAACGTATATCATGGAAGGAGCAGAGCGTGGCCGTCGGGATGCTTCTTTGAATTTCAAAAGAAAAAATGGAGAGATTGTAGACAGGTATAGCAGGCAGGCCATTGAGAGAAGGATTCGCGATACACAGAGTATTGAAAAAACTGTTTTGGTAAAAACAAACAAAATCCAATATAAGAAAGTCATGGTAAAGGGGAATTTTATATTCCGGGGATATTATATGGATGGAGCAAAATACTTTTGCCATCCGAAGTATCGGATTATCAGAAGAAATGGGAGAACTTATTATGTGAAACGCGGGTTCCTTGAAACCTGGTATATAAAGCATTTTTTAAAAATGCCGGAAAAACTGGTTCGTGTGAATGGGAAATATGGCAGCTTATCAGTCAGGCTGAGTCTGGCAGAAGAAAGGAAGATTCGGGAAGAGGTTACGAAAACGGTCCGCAGGTGTGGACTGATATCCCGATATGGGATTTGTTCTGCTGATGATGCAGAAAAAGTCCGTCTGCAATTTGCGGTTCATTGTCAGAATATCACCAGCCAGATAGAGGAAAAAAAGAGGGGGATACAGGAAAATGACAGATACAATAGTCTGGCAGACATTTTGGAATCCCTAGGACCAATAGGAGAGGAATACGCTTCTCTTGAGGAAGGGAAAGAAAAGACAGATTTTTATTTCCAACATAAATACAATATTCAAAAGTTAAATTTTGCCAGGCGAGAATTAAGCAGGGGGAATTACAGTACCGAGGAACTTGGGCTGATCAGGGAGGAACGGAGCAGATTATATGCAGAGATGAAGGCATTGGTAAATGAACAGGAGGAGTATATGTTAAAAATGTCTGATATGGAAAAAATAAGAGATCAGGTAAAGGAAATACATATCGAAACAAAACAAAAGGAAGAGAAGAAAGGAAATAGTATTTTAAAGTGAGAGCATATTCATTATGTGAATGGTGAATATCGTGGAGATTTCGATATTGGAAAACTTATGCATGGTTTCGGATCATGGAAAATATCAGGAATCAGACATTGAAAGTGGGAGCAATCAATTCCGCAAAGAGAATGGAAGGAAGAACAAACAGCATAAACAAATCGCAGGCCGGGAATCTGAAAACAGGTTCCCGGCTTTCTTCATAACAATAAACTTGCAATTATAATGTAATGTGTTATAATTGAAAGATTAATACATTGTAGTAGAAAGGAAGAACAAATGGTAGATATTGATGTAACAGATGAGATTCTCAGTCTTTCCAAAGAAGGCGTCAGTGCGATGAAGGAACTGATAAAGTTTGCCGGTCTGGTTGGCTATGCCGGGTGGAAAATCTGGGAAGCCTCGGAAGAAAAGAAGCAGGAAAACAATGTGCTGAGTGGAATTGTAAATTTCAGAGATTTCGAAAAGGCAACAGAGGGGCAGGAAACTGAAGTCATAAAATTAGAAAAAACAGTTGACAGGGAATTGCTCAATGAATCAATGAAAAAATTTGACGTTGCTGTTTTTCTGGAAGAAAACTCAGATTTTCCCAAAATGCATTATGGAAAAAACAGGCTTAAAGCAGTTGGTTTGGCTCTGAAGGATTATGAAGCCAGATTGTTGGAAAAAGAAAGGGCAAAAGGGCAGCATGCTGAAGAAAAGGAAGGAATGACAGAGAGCCAAGTCGAAAATGTTCGGGAGAACAACCGGACCGCAGATCAGTTATTTTTTATGGATGAGGAAAAGAAGCAGCAGGTTCCGTTTCTCTATTCTATATTGGATGAAGTCAGAAAGGAAAGAATCAATGAAGCGCAGCTTCATGGTTTCCAGAAGGATGGGATATCAGGTTCCAGAATAAAAGAGACTTTGACACCTCCGGAAGGACTGTCCGGAAAAGAAATCAAGATTGGAGAAGAAAATAACAGTTTGAATCAGATCCTGAATAAACTGAGGCTGACCGGGGATGCGGGTCTGGACAGAAGCAGCATAGCAGAGAAAATATGTGCTGAGATACCGAAAGGGAACTTTATCAGTCTGCTGAATAACAAAGCAATTTGCTTTCTGGATAATGAAGATCATTTTGTCTGTATGGATCTGGAGAATTACATTATGAAAGCAGACAGTCTGGAAGAAGGACAGAAAGAACGCATTCAGGATATTTTTTCCGTGATATCCGAGCAGAAAAAGAATATACGGACGGATCTTGACATGACATTGCCTAAAGGGGTTTCTGAAGAGAGAAAACGGTTTATCCAGGAAATGTATGAATGCTGTATCCTCAGTCCGGATATTTTGAAAAATGATGCAAACGCCATCAGGAACTATATGGTTTCTCTGGAAGAAAAGAAGGACTTGACCTGGAAGGATGTACTTCTTTGGGAGATTGCAAAAGAAGGGCAGTTTGAGTATGCAATGATAGGCATGGATGTTGAGCAGATAGAGAATATTTATGCTGCCAAATTAAGCGGGATTCCCAATGAATATATACAGCATATGATCAGATATGAGTTTTCAGCGGATCAGATGAGGGGAACTATAGATATGCTGAATCATCACCGGGATTTATCGATTCAGAGTATAGATGCACTTGCCGGAGAAATTGATGGAAAGCAGGAGCGGATTAAAGAGGCTTTGATAAGGGGATATACGGAAGCTGAGGTTGAGAAAAAGCTGAGTTTTGACCAGGTAAAAGAAAAGATAACAGATGAAAAACTCAAATTTATGGCTTTTGATGAAGTGGGGATGAGTAGAGTAGAATCATTTGTTCCTGGCGGGAATGTGCCGGATCATCAGGACGAAAATGGAGTTGAATGGTTTGAAGCATATCGTAATCCTTATGGAGACAGGATTTTTGTAAATGGAGACAAATCAGAAATCAAGTATGAAGTCAAAGTGGATAGCGAAACATTGTCGGAAGGACAGAGGAGCCAACTGGGAAAACAGCAGGCCGTTTACGAGGACCAGAAAGGGGTTAAATACTATAAAAATAAAGGAAATCTGATCAATGAAAATGGAAAATCTGTAAGACAGATAAAGGCGCCGTATCAGATCAGGAAGCCAGCAGAGAAGGAAGAGATGGATATGAGCAAAAATATGAAAGGAAAAACAGAAAAGGAAAGATAATACGGGGATAAAAATGGATAAAGATAAACCAAAATATGAATTTTACATAATGTATGGCATCTGCGCATTGTTTTTTCTTTATTATATCTGGCATACCGTCATATGTTATGACATGGGCAATAAAATCACATTTCTGGAGGCGTTTCGTGAAGCAGATATAAGGATAAGGGAAAGGCCGTTTGATTTATATGTCACTCAGCATTTTATACGGGCGATGTCCCTTTCCATGCTGGCTGCATTTATTGGTTTCCGTTATATCTTTTTTGTGAAAAGAAAAACGCTGTTCGGGAGAGAGCAGGGAAGCGGGAGATGGTCAACAAATGCAGAAGCCAGGAGGCTGGCTGACAAAAAGGGGAATGAGGACAGAAATATGATCCTGACAGATGACGTATATATTACAATGGATACCCGTCAGACATTTCTGAACAATAATATTCTGGTTGTAGGTGGTTCTGGTTCGGGTAAGACCCGGTATCTGGTAAAACCGAATCTGATGCAGTGTGGAAGCAGTTATGTAATTACAGATCCAAAAGGAGAATTACTGAAAAGCACTGCCTGTATGTTAAAGCAGAACGGATATGTGATTAAAGTGCTTAATCTGATAGACCGGCTTCATTCTGACTGTTATAACCCGATGGCATATATCCATAAACCTTCAGATGCATATAAGCTGACAAATCAAATTATTAAAAATACAAATCCGGAAGGAAAAATGGGAGCGGGAGCAGATCCTTTTTGGGAAAAATCAGAGATTCTTCTTATTTATGCGTTGATTTTATATATGTGGATGGAACTGGAAAGGGCATCTGTAAATTTCAAAACGTTGATGAAGCTGATCAGCATGGCTGGCGCCAGTGAAGAAGATGAAAGCAGAAAGTCAGAGTTGGATTATATCTTTGAAGATTTGGAAGAACGTAAAGGAGAAGGATATCTTCCGGTTGCTATTTATAAAGATTTCAAAAAAGCGGCAGGCAAAACTGCCAAGTCCATACTGATTTCAATTGCTGCACGTATGAATCCTTTCCGTATGCCGGATGTACAGGATATGACGCTTACAGACACGATGGAGCTGGATAAGGTAGGAAATCGGAAAACGGCGCTGTTTATCCTTACTTCGGACAGTGACCAGTCTTTTAACTTTATGGCATCCATTCTGTATTCCCAGTTGTTTAACGAGCTGTATTTTGTGGCAGATTTTGGAAAGCTGGAATGGGAAAATAATAAGATACGCTTCCGGACGCCACAGTCATTGCACAGGAAATGGAAGAAACTTCTGAAAGCAACGCAGATGTATAACAAGGTTGTGGCAGATAATCAGAGATTTTTGATTTATCAGAAAATCCGGAAGATGATACAGGACTGCGAATATGAATTTGGATTGCCCCATAAAGATTTTCCGGTGTGGAATGCAGAAAAAGGTTGTGCAGTATACAGAAGTACAGACGGAAGTGTGCTCACATTGGAAGAGTATGTAAAAGAATATGCAGAAACCATGATCTCCTGTATGCTGCGTCTGAAAAATCGCAGGGGTACATTGGAAAGATATCTGAGAGAGTATCAGGAACAGGAAGAAGTGATCCGGACATTTCGTTCTCAACAGGAAGTGGAAGCAGTAAAAAAGAGGCTGGATGAGTGCTGTGCCAAAAAAGAAGTAATTGAAGAACGGATAGCCAGGGAATTTGGCATAAAGAAGATGGCAGTCAGAAAACCGGCAGGTATATTTCGGAATCAGGAAAAAAACAGGAAACAGTACAAACATCAACTGAAAATGGCAGATAAGTATTTTCTTGAAGATGTACAGGCTCTTATCAATGATCTGAGTTCCAGGGTTTATGAATATGGAAGCAGAGGAGCTTTGGAAGCCAAACTGGAAAAAATAAAGCAGAGCAGGGAGTCTGTAAAAAAGATAAATCAGACAATATCCGGGCTTTCCAGGCGTCAGCATAAAATCCGGGAAGAACTTCATCTGAAGGTAAAGGAGTTGGAACGGAAAATCCGGTTTCAGGAAAATCTTATCCGGTATGAATTTGGACTGAAAGATATCCCTGATTTTGGAGCAAATGGTGGGAGACTTCCGATACCAGTACAGTGTATGCTGGATGAATTTGCCAATATTACCCCGATCCCTGATTTTGATAAACTGATTGCCACTATGCGCTCAAGGAATATATCTGCAGTGCCTATTTTACAAAATATATCGCAGCTTAAAGCGATGTATGAAAAGGAATGGGAAACGATTGCCGGTAACTGTGATTCTTTTCTGTTTCTTGGAGGAAAGGAGCCGAGTACTGTGGAGTACCTCCAGAAACAGCTTGGAAAAGCCACGATTGACAAGAGATCTACCAGCCATTCTACCGGTTACCAGGGTTCCTTTTCAAGATCCTGGGATGTTTTGGGACGTGAATTGATGAGTACAGAAGAGATTACCACGCTTGATACAAGGGAATGCATTTTAATTGTGCGGGGATATTTCCCGTTTCGGTCCAGAAAGTATGATCTTACAAAGCATAAGAGGTATGCACTCTTGGCTGACAGTGACAGCGATCCCAGAAATTACATTGTAGAGAAAGAAATACAGACAGATGATGTTTCCAGAAACATTTCAAAGAGTGAAATCATGGACGATAATGGCATTTTTGAATTGGAGCTGGACAAAGAGGTTGACAGGTTTGTCAGAAATATTGAAAGAAATCAACCGACAGGCGGCGATATTTCTCCGGGATTATTCAGTGCAGAAAATATTTCTGCGGGAATGCAGCCGCAAACTCTGGAGGTAGTTAATCGGAATATACAGGAAATGCTTACAGAGAGAATGCTGAAGGCAGTGGATACAGGAAAGCTGGAGCTGGAAACGATGGTTGAAAGTGATCTGTATCTTATTCTGGATGATCTGAAAAAAGAAATAAAGCAGGAAAAACCGAAGAAGTCTGTGGGATACAGCCCGGTTCCTGACTTACAGGATATCATGAAACGGCAATCTGTCATAAAAAAAGAGGTACATACATGAGAAAGATGGAGAAATGGGTAAAGAACCGGATACTACAGATCATACTGGCACTGGAAATGGTTTCTGTTCCATTATGTGTACGGGCTTCCCCTATACGCGACTGTCTGCCCGATGGCTGGACAAAAGAGTATATGAATCTGTTGCCCTGGGTAAAAAGGATTTCTGCTTTTTTAATCATAATGGGCGCAGTCAAAATAGCAGAGGGATATGGAAAGGATGGAGCATATGGGATTGTAAGGGGAGTGGTTTATATGATTTCAGGAGGAATTTTATATGCAGCTTATGTTTAGAATTGCGGTTGCTGCGATTGTATGGGAAGGAGCTTCCGCCAGGTGGTATCCGATTTATGTGAAATTTGAACCGTGGATTCCAAGACTTACTTTTCTCCTGCTTTTGATGGGCCTGATGGAAATGTTTTACGGATATGCTTCAGATGGGGCATACGGGATTACCAGGGGACTGGAAAAGGCAGTTGCAGGAGCTGTTATAGCAGCAGTCTGGATCGTGATAAAAAGAATATATGCGTAAAAAAATAAGAGAAAAACTGGCAAAAACAAAATTCAGGATCAGATTTTACATAGCAATGGCGGTAGTATCGTATGCAACAACACCGCTCATTGTACATGCGGATCTTAACGGAACATGGAATGTATTGATAGAAGCAATTTTCCCGTTATTTTTAAAACTGGGAATGCTCTTGCTGGTATTTGGTGCAATCGAATTTGCTGTTTCCATGCAGATGGAGGATGCATTACAGAAAAGCCGGGCATTACGTTTGATGGCTGCAGGAGCGATTACCATAGCAGTTGTCACATCCATGAAACCATATTTGTTATATTGAAAGCACAGGAGGAAAACCATGAAGAGAAAAACAAATGGAAAAGGAAGAAGCAGACATATTCTGAAAGGAATTACCAGAGTGGTAAATTTTCTGAAATGGAAGGTTATGGTACTGGGTATGGCCGCCACGCTCCCGATGACTGTATGGGCGTCTGATGCGGATACCGCCTGGAATAGTACGATGGATACCATTCAGCCGTGGATGACAAGAATCGGCCTTGTTTTACTTGTATTTGGCGGTATTGAATTTGCTATTGCCCAACAGTCTGAAGATGCAGCGCAGAAAACAAGAGCCGGCCGTTTTATGATTGCCGGTGCAATCGTCATTGCAGTAGCCACCCAGTTATTCCCGATGCTTTCGGCATAGAAAAAGCGAGGAAAGAATGAAAAAGATAATTTTACTGCTCCTTCTTTTGCTTATTATGGCGTCTGTAACCGGATGCGGGGCAGACAGGGACTTTGGGGAACAGATAGAAAATCAGGATCCGGAAAGTCGGTGGCTGAAGAAAAGTGTATTACAGGGACCTGCACAGATTGCGTCCCGGATTTATTCATCCATAGATGGGGTTCTGGAATTGTCACCGGAGGTTTATCAGTCCCACAGCAGTCTGGCGGCTGTGAATGATTCTGTCAGCACGCTGGCACAGGGATTGATGGCAATATTTATTGTGATCCAGTTGATGACAGAATTAAATCGTAAAGGGGACGATTTCCGTTGGGAAGACGGCGTCAGGATTGCAGCAGAATTTATCGTTCTGAAGGTGATATTTGATACCTATCCGGATATTCTGGCAGCTATGTATGAATCCGGTAAAGAATTGGCAGGCGGAGCACATCTGTCGCTGGGGAATGAGGTGCAGGAACTGATTCTGACCGATCTGGTACAACCTCTTACGGATCCTGTTACGGGAGTATGGGAACATATTTTTTGGATTTTTGATTATCTGGGAACGGCATTATTCTGTGTTGTGCTGGTGGTGATCGGAATAATTATTTTTGTTATCTGCATATGCCGTGTGATACAGATGGCCATAATGACAGTGATGGCACCGCTTCCGCTTGCATTTGTGATCTGGAGTGAAACAAGGGATATCACCAAGAGATTCTTCCTGGCTTATTTTGCAGTATGCCTGCAGGGGGCGTTTATATTTATCGCATTTGCGATTTTCAGTTATACGAAAAGTGAAGTATTGAGTAATGTGCTCGGACTGGGAACCGGTATTGTGCCTTCCTTACTTTCTCTTGTGATATTGGCTGTGTGTGTTGTCAGTTCAGGCAGATGGGCGAAAGAAATCCTGGGAGTTGCATAACGCAGGCTCCCGGTGGAAAGGAGGATGGAATGTTTGAGGTAACTTTTATCAAAGAGATCAAAAACGTGGAGGAAAAGTTTATTGCAAATCTGACAAAAAGACAGCTTGTATGTATACTGGCAGGCACGTTCCTGTGCGTGCCTGTATATATGTATATGAAGCCGGTCATAGGGAAGGAAATTTGTGACTGGCTCATACTGATTGTCGGGTTATTAAGCGGCCTGATGGGATGGTATAAGAAAAATGGCTTGTATTTTGAGGAATATGTAAAAATTATGATGCATTACAGATTCCTGATAAATCAGAAAAGAATCTGCCGCTTTGAAACAGAGATGGAAAAGGAAATTGAAAAGCTGTACCGGATGAAATCGGACAGGCTGGAAGCAATCAGAAGAAAAAGGGTGGAAAGATAATCGGATGGGAACAAAAAACAGGATGACGAAACGTGATATACCCAGTTCAGAAGAAGCGGCTCTGGAGCGGGAAATTGCAGAGATAAAGAAGCTGAGGGGAAAAGGGAATGTTTTATCAGCGCAGCAGACGATTCCTTTCAGGGATTATAAAAATGGTGTGTTTGAACTGGAGAAAAAAGAAACAAAAGCCAAAGGTATCAGAGGCAGGAAACAACCGGATTTATACAAAGGAAATCCATACAGTGTTACATTTTCTTTTGAAGATATGAATTACAATACATTGGATCCGCAGACAGCAGAAATGAAGTTTGGAAAATGGAAAGATATGCTCAATGCGTTTTCCAATGACTGTGGGGTCCTTTTAACGATAATCAGCCAGAAAAAGGATATAGAGACATTAAAAAGAGAAATACACTATGCAATGAAGAATGATCCATTTGATTATATCAGGTGTGAATGGAATAAGTTGATGGATCGTAAAATCATGGAGGGACAAAGCTACATTGAAAGAAACCGGTATCTGACATTGTGTCTGAATGCGGACAGTATCGAACAGGCATTCAGGGATTTTAAAAAGTGGGAGGCTTCACTGGTATCTTCTTTCAATAAAATAGGAACATCGATAAAGAGGCTTACCACATTGGAAAGAGGAAAAGTCATCCATAATATTCTGAATGCAGAGAAAACAGGTGAGTTTGTACCGGAGAAAATGGATTATCTGGAGCTAAAAAAGCAGGGAATTGATTTAAGTGATATGGTAGTTCCGGATGCGTTTGATTTTAAGCCGGATCAGGACAGGAACGGAAGGACATTTATTTCGGGAAAGCGGTTTGGCAGGGGACATTATGTGAGCAAATATCCGGCGATGCTTACGGATCAGATTCTTAACATCATTGCGGATCAGCAGTTTGACTGTATCATAACACTTGCCTTAATTCCGGAATCCCAGGATGCGGCAATTGAGCTGGTCAGGAACAAAAGGCTGGCCATTCATTCC
Organism: uncultured Clostridia bacterium; assembly: GCA_947385955.1. Taxonomy (GTDB): domain Bacteria; phylum Bacillota; class Clostridia; order Lachnospirales; family Lachnospiraceae; genus VSOB01. Next base: position 85,836 of record CANDNA010000008.1, on the reverse strand, counting down.
ATGATGATTAAGAAGCATAAGAGTGCATTCAAGGAAGGCTTTGATCCGGAGCTGGTTGACTATAATCTTTCAGAGGAAAAATCGGATGCAGACAAATTGATGGATTCCCTTCAGTCCAGAAATGAGAAAATGTTTTATGCAACGCTTACAGTGGTTCATTTTGCAGATACATATGAAAATCTGGAAGAAGATGCAAGAACCTTACGCAGGATACTGGCTTCAAAATTGTGTCAGCTCAGGGTTGCACAGATGGAGCAGGAGAAGGTGCTGCAGCAGTCGCTTCCGCTTGGTTATAATCTGCTGAAAGATAAGCGTACCTGCATTACCAATATGGTGGCGGCGTTTATGCCGTTTCTTTCTCAGGAAATATTTCATGTCGGCGGCGCTTATTATGGCCTTAACAGAGTTTCCAATAATCTGATCTTTATCAACAGATGGAGGCTTATGAATGCAAATGGCTTTATCATTGGGACAAGCGGATCAGGCAAGTCATTTGCCTGCAAAGAAGAAATAGCCGGGCTTTTACTCAGTTCTGATGCCAACATTATGGTAATTGATCCGGATGGAGAATATGCACCGTTTGCGCGTTTAATGGGCGGGGAAGTGATTGAAATATCGGAAACAAGCAGGCAGCATATCAATCCGATGGACATGGATATAGATTATGGTATTGAGGAGGAGGGGAAGCGGGCAGACCCGCTTATTAAAAAGACCGATTTCATCATCTCGTTATGTGAAGAAGCGATAAAGGATGATCTGGTTGGAATCAGTGCTGTTCAGAGGGCTTTTATCGGAAGATGTGTCGGCATCGTATACAAGGTATTTATTGAGCATAATTATGATGCCGGATATACTCCTACTTTTTTGGATTTGCAGGAGGTATTTGACCAGGAGGCAGAACTGGAGGAGGAGATAAACGTGGCCAAAGCCTTTACTCTGTTTTCCAGAGACAGTCTTTCTGCATTTGCCCACAGGACCAATGTGGATGTGAAGAACCGATTCATTGTGTATGATATCAGCAATCTTGGTGAAAGTCTGGCCAGCATGGGGCAGCTTATTATGACAGATGCAGTTTGGAACAAAGTAATTGAAAACAAGAAGAAAGGGATTCTGACGGCTCTCATTTCGGATGAATTTACGGTTATGCTTCGTAAAAAGAAATCCAAGATGTTTTTTCTGGATGTGTATAAACGTATCCGGAAGCTGGGCGGCAGTGCGACGGGCATTACGCAGAATGTTACTTCTGTGCTTGCTGATAAGGAAGCGTCAGAAATGTTGGCCAATGCTGAATTTGTGAAAATTTTGAACCAGTCGCCCCAGGACTGTGAGGCATTGCAGGTCCTTTATAATTTATCAGACGATCAGAGAGAGTATTTTGAGAATACGGAAAAGGGGACCGGCCTTATAAAAGCCGGGAAATATTTCATTCCGTTTGTGGATGAATTTCCGAAAGATACAGAATTATATAAGGCAATGACTACAGACCCGCAGGAAAGGACGATGATAGAAAACGGAAGATTTTAAACTTCTGTTCGCCGCGGACATCATTTACAAAGGGGATTTACAAAGTGGAAGCAGGAAGAAAAAATACAGATCTGAATCTGGCTGGAATCCATGATATACAGACACGGCGTTCTTTCAGCGATACTCTGAAAAGACATAATAAAGGGAAAGAATTTGCCAAAGAGCTGAAGAACAGAAACGCGGTAACTGTTGCTTTTCCTGTTAAGCGGAAAAAATTCAGGAAAACCATCAGGAGAGTAAAAATCGGAATGATGGAAACCTACAGGGCAGTGTGGGGAAAAAGAAAAAAGCAAAGCAGAATGAAAGCTGTAAGGGAAGTTGTATCAGAAGATAAAAAGTCCCGGATGCTTGCCCTGAAGAAGAGTGAATCTGTCAGGCTCGAAAAGAATCTGCATCATTTGACGGAGCAGAAAAAGGCATTGGAAAAGGCAATGCAGAATTATGTTGAAGCAGGCAGGAAAGAGCGATGCCAAAGGCTGATAGGCCAGATTGATCTGAAGATAGAAAAAAAGAGTATGCAGATAAAGACATTGCATTTTCGCATGATGGTGTTGCGGGCGGATCGTTATATTAATGGGTATCGCATTGTGGAAAGGGATGCTGTACGTAAAAAGATTTATATTACGCATAAACAGTTGTTTTCTTTGTCCAGACAAAAAAAGATGTCAGAAAAAAAGTATGAGAAAAAGCTGAAAAAGGAAAAAGCAAAGCAGACTTTGGCCGGAAGGATAAAAGGAAATACGAAACATTATGCAGGAAACCTGATTAAGGGGACTGTGAAAGACGCAGCAGAATCCGGAAAGCAGAAATTAACAGAGGAACTGGATAAGCAGGAGGATTTGGGAAATGATGCGGTAAAACTTTTTATTGAGTCTCCCCAAAAGACACTGGAGGGGGCAAAGGCATTAAAACATGGAGTAAGCAACATAGTACGGGCGCCCGGCCGGACGGTAAGGGGAACCTGGAATACAGGTAAAAATATTTATAAAACCGGAAGAGCAGCAATACGGGGTGCTGACAATACAGTAAAAGCAATATTGAAAGCAAAAAGGTGGGCAGTAGCTTTTGCCAGATCAAAGCAAAAAACAGTCATGATAAAACAGGCAATGGAGCAGACGGCAAAAATGACTGCCCAAGCGGCAAAGGCGATTGCTCATGCTGCAATTAAGATCATTCTGTTTGTCATAAAAAGTCTTATTTCAATAGGTCTGCCGGCAGTGCTCATAGTAGCAATTATTATTTTCATAGCTGCAGCAGTTTCTATGGTTATGACATCTGCTTTGGAGCCTTATCTGGATCAGGATGCAATGGAAGCTACGGCAGATTTGTGTAACGATTATTTAACAGACTATCTGCAGTGGGTAGAAGAATATAAGGAAGAATTTATAGAAACAAACTGTTATACAGAATGCGATTATAACAATAATGATACAGTGCTCATACAATATGTATCTGATGGATATCAGACTTTTGTGGATAAAAGGGCATTGATTGTATATGCTGCAGCGTATGCAAAATTTGGTGATATTTCCCTGATTGGGGAATCCGGGGATGGCCTGGCATCGCAGGATGCAGAGGAGATCCGGATTTTTATGCAGGAATGCCTGGCATATCTGAATCCAAAAGAGGAATCATTGATTACAGGCGCAGATCAGAGATTTAAAGAAGATAAGTGCAGAGAGGAGGAAGATACTGATGGAGAGTACCGGCATAAGCATGAATATGGTGAATGGCGGCTGGGTTTCAGGTTAAGGACGGAAAACGAATTGTTACAGTTTCTTGGCTTTGATGAAGAACAGTTGGAAATATATCATTCTATGGTAGCCGAATTTTCCAGGCAGGTGCAGGAAGAAAACGATTATGAAGTGGCAAGCAAAGGCTTCAGCTTAACGGATTATTTTGATTTTTTTGGCGGCAGCAATACAAGCGACGATGTGCTGGCGGATCTGATCGATATTGGAGATATTGAGTTAACCGAGGTAACAGAGTTTTCATTACAGTATGTTGGAAATCCCTATGTATGGGGCGGCAACAGTCTGACAAATGGAGTGGATTGTTCTGGCTTTGTCAAGGCTGTTTATGAAAACTTTGGTGTGACCGGCATTCCCAGAACTTCTGCGGAGCAGTCAAAAACAGGGAAGTTGGTTCCAAGTCTGAATGAAGCCAGGCCGGGAGATCTTATTTTTTATGGACAGCCTGTGCATCATGTGGCATTGTATCTTGGCGGCGGGCAGATTGTCCATGCCAGCAATTCAAAGCCGTATCCGGCAGGCGGGATTAAAGTAAGCAGTGCTACCTATTCAACAATTACCTGTATCAGAAGATGGGTGGATGAATAACAGGAGGAGAAGATGACAGTTTTAAGAAAAATATGTTTTTCAGGGATATTGATTGCAGCCTTGGCGGGTATGCAGCTTCTTCCGGTATATGCAGAGGAAGTATACAGAGAAGAGCCTGAAATTAAAATTCAGGTTAAGGCGACCGTACCGGAGGATTTTGTAGAGCCTGTCAGCCTTAAATACGAAGGAAAAAACAGGAAAGATAATGAAGTGGATATTGTACTGGATTATGAGCATGGGTATATGACTGTTATCACTGTTCCCAGGGATTTGTATACATTAAAACATAACAGTACGGCGCAGGGATATACGGCAGATTGTGTGGCAGCTTTTACGACAGAAGAGACAGATCCGGAACATACATATTGGCTGCCGGTTACCGTAAATACAGATAACGGTGCCGGGCATGAAGATGAGGGGTTATTGAATCTTCTCGTAAGGGCAGACTTTAAAACAGAAGATTTTGACGGATCAGATATCAATGTAAAATACAGCGGGACAAAAGGCAATCTGATAATCGCAGATTTAAATGCGGAAAATGGCTATCAGACAGTGATACAGATTATGAAAGATATCTATACAAAAGAAGTGGTAAGTACATCGGATGGATTTTATGCTGTTGCGCAATATTCCTTTGATTTAAGGAATGCAGCTTCAGAAAATTACCTGTTGGATATTGTAATGGAAGAGGGGACAGATTTGCCTGAAGATGAAGGCGATATTGAACAGGTTTTGCTTCCGGAGGAAACAGAGGATTCACTCAAAGAGATTGAAACGGACAAGGAGGATGAGACTGAGAGTAAAACTCAGAAAATGGTGTTTGAAATTGCAAATGCTGAAGCCGCAGATATAAGCGGGAGTGTATATGTGGCTTATGCAGGAGACAATTATGCAATTGAGATGGAGCTGAATGAAGCAAACAATTATTCCAAAACATTGACGGAACCGTATGATACATATGAGCTTTTGTATATCACATGTTATGAGGATGAATCCCTGGTATTTGAAACGTCCCATGAGATTATCCAGGCAGATGGAAGCGATGTTATGATTCCGGTACGTATTTTTGTACAGGATTCTGGTGCATCACATATAAAATATGCTTGGCTGGCTGCGGCTGTGTTGGTCGGCCTGGCAATTGTATATTTATTATATAAGAAGCGGAATCGTAAAAAGAAAGACAAAGATTCCGGAAACGAAAAAGAGAGTTTTGATGAATCGTTATACAGAGAGGATGATGACCTGGATCTGGAGCTGGATGATGAATAAAAAGGGAGGCTGAAAATATGGCAAAACTAAGCGCAAAGGAAAGATATTTAAAATTGCAGGAAAAAAGAGCCGGCCTGATGGAAAAATTACAGAAGCTGAAAGATGAGATCGCAAAGATTGATGAAAATATGGAGTATGCGGAGTTTCAGGCGTGGAAAGAGGAAAAACGGGCAAGAAACAGGGTTGTGACAATCAATGGAGCAGGAGCAGATGCGGAAAGTGATAACTCTATTATAAAGGATGCTTTTTAACAGGTTGCAGAAAGGATAAAAATTTTACAGAGAGAAAATAATTTGGATGGTGAAAGGAGAGGGAACATGTTATAGTATGGCCAGAGGAGGTAATGATTATGGTGATAAAAGACTGCGGCAGCTATCATGTCGATGTGAATGTGAAGAGTCAGGGATCTGAATTTTTTTATCAATATAAATATCAAAATCATCATTTTGAAGGAAAGGTGGTGATCAGAGCCGTTTCCGGCCGGGAATGGCTGGAAGCCGTTTTTCAGATAATTGTTGAAAATGAGATTGAACAGTATGAAATTGACAGGATGGCAGAAGAGTACATGGGAGGTTAAAAATTGGTTATGGATAAAATGTTTTGCCTGAAACATAAAAATCGGGATGTGGCCATTATCAGTATTGATGAAACCGGAAATATCGGGAAGGTTGCAGAAAGGGTAGAACGGGATTTGCTTCCTTTTGGGACAGGAGGAGACAGGAACCGGCTAAGAAAGTGGTGGAAAAACAGAGCGGTTCCCCTTTCCCAGGGAAATATCAGAAATTTCCTGTATCGGGAGGGCATTCCATCATCACAGATATATCTGACCAGAAATCTTGGACTCAGTATGACGGATTGTTATTGGATAAAACCGCTGGAAAGTGACCTGACATGGGAGAAAGTAAATCTTTTTGTCAATGATTTCAGCAGTGAAGATATCATTCCGGGAAGTGTGTTACAGAGTGGATGTCCGGGTGAAGATGAAAGGGAGACATATGGCTTTACACCGGCATCTTCAGTACAGGGAGAATTAAAAAAGAAATGGGTAATTGAGGATGGAGAACGGTATCTGGTAAAAGGGAACTACGGAAGCTCCTGCCAGCAGAGCCTGAATGAGATTATGGCTTCCCGGATGCATAAGGCTCTGCATTTTCAACATTACACGGAGTACAGCCTGTGTAATCTGAGAGTGAAACTTGATCAATATGAATCCGGTGATGCTTTGGGATGCCGTTCAAGGGCCTTTACCAACGAAAACCTGGAGTTTGTTTCCGGATATGAAATCTGTAAGTCCAGAAAAAAGGACAATGAAGTGTCAGAATATGAAAACTTCATTCAGATATGTATAGAAAATGGATTGGACAAGAATGAAGTAAGAGCATTTATGGAGTATCAGATACTCACGGATTTTGTGATCACGAACACAGACAGGCATTTTAATAATTTTGGTATTCTTCGTGACAGCAATACATTGCAGTTTGTGAGAATGGCTCCGATTTTTGACAGTGGAAACAGTATGTTCTGGAAAAGCAATGGACAGGCGATACCCTGTGAGAAAAAGGATTTCCGGCGGATTGAAGTGAGCAGCTTCAGACGGTGGGAAAGTGATTTGTTAAATTATCTGACAGGCAGGACTCTGCTGGATCTCAACCTTTTGCCGAAACGCAGAGAACTGGAGAAGATATATGCTATGGACGTTCCCGGTACGGAAGAGAGATACGAGCGGATATTGGCAGCATATGAGAGAAAAATTGATCTGCTGGATGAATTTCAGAGGACCGGAACGATTGTGTTTGAACGGAGGATTGTGGGGAAAGGCGGAGTGGCTGGAAAGAGGGTGGAGCAGGGCAGAGTACCGGATCCTTCCCGTTGATATTTATTGGGATAATCGGCTTGCTGATTGCCTTTGGGAGTTTTGTTATAGCGTTGCTTGCTTCCCCAAGCTTCTTTCTGTCAGTGATAGGGATATCCCACTCAGAGAGATTGTGGATTGTATTGATAAGGTTGTAATAGACGGCGGCGGAAGAAGTGTGGTAAAATAAACTGATATAAATGGTATATAGATACCATATCTGCTTTTTGATTACTTAACATGAACCATGAGGTGAGAAAATGCCAGTGAATTTTGAAACTGTGATTCTTCGTTTTCGGGATTTGGTTACTACAGAAGACGAAACGATTGGAAAACACATAGCTGTGATTGAAGATCATGATTATGTGTGGTGGGGATGGTGGAAAAAAGGCAATGAGAAAACGCCTGTTGGCGAGTTTGCCACATTAAAAATAATTGCAAATACGTACCCTATCGATATCTATTTAGTTGATTCTGGCCAAGCTTTAGTCTACCGTGCTACTTGTGTAGATATTGAATTGGAAACAGAAGAGAAAATCCCATCTCCTGAAAAGGACAAAACGCCAGAGTATTATCGGGATCAAGAGTATTGCGCATGGTTTAAACTCACTAAAATTGAACGTTGCGAACCGGCATGTTTATCAGATTTCTCGTATGTACATTGTAAGGAACTGTTCTGTGATTCAAACGTGGATTACAGCATGTTTAATAATAAGAAGATATATTCTGTTCAGGAACTCATTCAGCAAAACCGTACGGTGTGGTTTATCAAGAAAGCCCAGACCTCTGATCGTGATAATGAAATTGTGCTCTTGAGCACTGATATTGTTCAGCCGACTCATTTCAGTGAGAAGTACCACCAGGAATTGGGAGATACACTTATCTGGTTATCAGATTTACATCTTCCCGATGGTATGTTTCCCTCCAAACGAGGGACGGGGCATTCTACCTTAGCACAGCACTTGACAACTTGTGTTAAGAACTGTAATGTTGCGGGATTACTCATATCCGGAGATATTACATCCCGTGCAAAAGAGGACGGATTCCAGCAAGCACAACAATTGCTGAAAGATATTAACTATGAGATTCCGGCTCTAAACTCGGAGAATATTCTGATTTGTCCAGGAAATCATGATTTTACAAGAGAGGCTTCTCCGTTGCCTCCAGATACAGTGCCGGCATTTCTTTATGAAAAGACAGAGAATGCGACCGGTTTTTCTAATTTTTATCGTTCCATTTATAAGCTGTCCCCCAATCAATTCTATGCAAGTGGGAAAAAACTCCTGCTCTCCTCTGGACATATGTTAGAGATTGCTGCACTGAACAGTTTGATGATCCAGCAATATTCAAATTTCGATGGACATGGATATTTGTCACAGGAGCAATTGGATTATGTGGCGGAAGAAATGGGATGGAACCACAATGGTTACCAAAACGCAGTTCGCATGGTTATGATGCACCATCACTATCTGCCCGCCTGCTATACAGAGGCAATTGATGTGACCCGAGCCAGCAGTGTCGTATATGATGCGAATCGCCTGATGAATTGGCTCATAAAATATCGCGTCAAAGTACTGATTCATGGTCATAAACACCAGTCCTTTGTGTCGCAAGTCGGTTGTCCAATACAGCCTGAGAACGATATCATGATAAAAAATCTACCTCATATTGCGGTCGTGGGAATGGGCGGTACTGGTGCTGCAGGATGTGAAAATAAATTTGCAACGATACATTTTGAGCAAAATGAGATGGTAATTGAATTTTACAGAATTCACAGTGATGAATCCACGCCGGATTGCATATGCCAAGTAGTAAAAATCTTTTTTGAGTGAGAGAATAATTATGATTAAGCTATTAATAACTGATCTGGATGATACCCTCTATTCTTGGATTAGTTTCTTTATTCCTGCGTTTTATGGGATGGTAGAGGAGCTGTCTCATATTTTAAATGAAGAAAAAGTTACCTTGTTGAAAGAATATAAACAAATCCACCAGCAAAAGGGCAGTGTTGAATATCCTTATGCTACGCTTTATCTCCCATCAGTCGTAAATGCTTACCCTGGTGATACCACTGAGGAGTTGCGGCAGAAACTGGATCCGGTGTTTCACAGATTCAATTCGATTCGCAAAAAGTACCTGAAGCTTTATCCACATGTCAGAGAGACGTTGGTCAGAATATCCCAACTGGGCATCAGAATCGTTGGCTACACAGAGTCTGCTGAGGAAAATGGCTTTTATAGATTGCAGAAGTTAGGTATAGCCGATTTATTTCAACATGTATATGTTTCTGATAGTCAGTTTGAGCGGCCCGATTATTTGCCCTCGTCTGAGAAAACACAGGTTGTTCATGGCAAAAAGCCCAATCCGAAGCTGTTAGAACAGATTTGTGTGCAGGAGTCAGTGTCCGTTGCCGAGGTAATTTATATCGGTGACAGTATAACAAAAGATATTTATATGGCAAAGATAGCCGGGATAACTTCTGTTTTGTGCAAATATCCATGTGATTCCAAAGTAGCAAATGATCTATACCAAAAATTAGTTGCTATTTCACACTGGACAGATGAAGATTTTCAACATGAAAAAGAAATCAAGCAAATTTGCAAAAAAAACGATATTCGGCCTGACTATATGGTAGACTCATTTGAACGGCTCATTGAAATTATCAAATCATTTGATGGTGTGGACTCATAGGGACGAGAACGTCTGATGTGAAAAAATAAGTTCCATAGAAATACTTTGGATATTTACATATTTTTAAATCTCTGTATTTGGTATTATTTTCAGGTGCAGAGATTTATTTTTGTTTTAGGCTTGACATTTTGGTGTCTGAATCCGTGAACCCTCACGGGCAGTAATAAAATATAGAAAACGAACAATAGAGAATGTGTTTCCTCAACTTTCTATTGTTACGAATAAAAAGACGAATTTTTACAGTGACAGGTACTGTAGAGATTCGTCTTTTTCTTTTTGATAATTACAGTACAACGTGTTATAATTTTGGAAAATAAAAAGAAAAGAGAAGGAGATCACATGAAAAAAAGAAAATATGTTTCCAGAATTTTGTCAGGCGTCATTATGTCGTTATGTATTATATTTGCGCCTATGACAGCAATTTTCTCAATGGCAGCCATATCATCCAGCCCTGTTGCCGGACAGTCAAATGTATATGGATATACAGGAAGCGGGACAGAGTGGGTGGTTCCTGTTACCGGTTATTATGACATTGAGTGCCGGGGAGCGGCAGGCGGTACGGCAGGCGGGGGAGCAGGACGTACAAATCAATATGGGTCGGGCAGCGAGGCCATCAGCATTTATGCACCGGCAAAAGGGGACAGCATCTGTTCCCGCGTTCTTTTGAAAAAGGGAACGGTTTTGAGGATATATGTTGGAGGCATTGGAGGAAATGGATCGGCCAGCGGTATGTATAGTGGCTCCGGGGGAAGCGGAGGATATCCGGATGGCAGGGCCGGTGTGTATGCTGATCACTGGGGCGGCTGCAAAAATGAATATGATGGACCGGCACATTGTGCATGGGTGGGCACAGGCGGCAGCGGAGGGAGCAGTTATGTAGAAAGCGGAGGCAGGAGAATCATATCGGCGCAGGGCGGTAACGGAGGTAATGCGTTGATGTCCACATGCAATTTGCCGAATAAAGTGGCGCCAGCGAGTGTGGGTGGTGGTTCAACAGCATTAAGCGATGCCAATGGAGTCACTTGGAAACAGAATGAACTGAAACGGATAGAAAATAACAGCAACAATGGAAATGGGTCTGTTTCCATTACATATGTCAAGTTGCATTATGACTATTCTCGGAATCCTGCAACACAGACAGTGAAAGAATACAGTTCTGTTTCACTCGGGGTGGAAACAACGGAAGCGCCGGTTTCTTACAGGTGGCAGGTAAGTTCAAATGGTGGAAGCAGTTGGAACAATATTACGGACAACAATATCTATCAGGGAACAGGTACAAAAAGTCTTTCTATCCATAAAATTCCCTATGAGTATAACAACTATTTATACAGATGTGTAACTGTTTTTGACGGAAATACCTATAACAGTGCGGCTGCCGTGATAACAGTGGAATCAGGACTTGTGTTTGATACACAGCCGTTACATACATCAAAGATTGAAGAGCAGGAAATCACTTTAAGCGCCGGTTCTGCGTATGCTGACGATTATGGCAGGTATCAGTGGCAGATAAAGGAGCCGAATGGGGGCTGGATTGATATTACGGATACGGATAAGTATTCCGGTATCAATACAGCGGATTTATCCTGGGAATGCACTCTGGAGGACAATCATGCACTATACAAATGCGTAATTTCAACGCTGGATGGGAAAAGGGCAACGGAATCGAATGCAGCTACGGTTACTGTAATTAAGAAAGATTTTAATAAAATACTTGCCCAGTATAACCAGAAGATTGAGTATGGAGATTCCCTTGATATAAATGATGTTTATGTTTCAGTGCAATATACAAACGGAAAAGTTGATCTGGCATCAGGCTGGAGTAATTTATATTATCTGATCGATGGTGAAAGGAAACGTATCTGGACTCCTGATCAGTTGGGGACACAGACGATTATGGTGGTTTTCGTCGATGATACCAGGCCGGACAAAGAAACAGAATATGAAGCCAGGCTCGATGTGACGGTAGTAGATACCACCGCACCGACAATTACCAAATGTGATGTTTCTGAGCATGATATTAACAATGATCCATCTGTTACACAGACAATTACAGTTGTGGCAGAAGCAGAAGATCTGTATACAAAAAAAGATAAATTGTTATATGCATTGGTAGATTCCAGCCGGGTCCCGATATCAAGTGACTGGATAATGGCCGCGGCTTCTCCTGATGTAGTGTTTACTCTGCAGCTTAACCAGAATAAAGAATACATTCTGTATGTAAAAGATGAAAACGGCAATATAGCAAAACAAAATGTTTCTGTTTCTGTTTTGGATGTAACAGCGCCAACAATTGATAAAATATATCTTTTGATGACAGAACGTGAATGGTATTCCTACAACGTTTTGAAAATTGATGCCAGTGATGATTACCAGCCGGAAAAAATGCAGTACCGAATAGCTCTTTCGGATGAGGAACTGTCTGCAGAGGAATGGAGAAATGAAAATGAATTTTATATAGACAGAAACGGAACTTATATTGTGGAAATAAAGGATTCTGTAGGGAATAAAGCCAGAGCCACTTATAAGGTAACCAATATTGATTCCACAGCTCCTACGGTGGAAGGGACAATAAAATATGATTATGAAACAGATTCCTTTATTTTATCGGCTGAAATCAGTGACAATGATTCTGGGTTATACAGCTATCAGAAAATGAATCAGCCGTTGGTATATCTCGGGGAAGATACGGCTCCGGGGTCTGTATACCGGGTGGAGTTTTCTCCGGTATCATATGACGATTTTAAAAATGCAATTGTGTTGGAGGTTACAGACAGGGCAGGAAATACAAATTTTTATTCGTTTATGAAAAATGATGATGAATACCTGACTCCGACAGTATCATTGACGAGGATGACGGAAGGAACAGGGGAATGGCTTGATCATGTAATGATAAAAGCCACATACAGTCTGGAACATGGCTCTGTTACAGAGAAACCTTATTCTTTTGTTAAATGGGATGGTAGTACAGCTCCATCATCGGCTGGAGCCTGGACAAGTAACAATACTTATAGCGTTACCTCATCAGGAAAGTACAGGTGTTTTGTTAAAACAATGTCCGGAGCAGTAGGATATGCGGATATTGTGATAAGTGATGTGGATGCAAATCCGCCTGAAATCATGTTTCAGGCGATGGACTGGAACTGGAACAACAAATCGGCAATATTGCATTATACGGTAACGGATACAGATTCCGGTATTGCCAGAATAACGATGCAAGCAAACAGCCTTGAAGGAAATAAGACTTATGATGAATATTATGGCCAGGAAACAGCGGAAATAGAGGAGACTGTAACACTTCATGCAAATGCTGTGTATTCCCTGTATGCCTATGATATTGCCGGGCATGAAAGTACTTACAGGGTATCCTGTAACTCCAGCGGGCAGTTGGTGAATCATTCCGTAACGGTCATATTTGTAGATTGTGATGATTCTGTTATAAGTACACAGATCATTACGCAGGGCGGAAATGCAACAGCGCCGGAGGATCCCACGAGGAGTGGGTATATATTCAGGGGATGGGATGCTCCTCTGGTAAATATACAGGAAGATACGACAATCAAAGCAATTTATACAGCAGCAGTAAGCAGTTCCTATACGGTTACTTTTAAAGATTATAACGGTGTGATTTTAAAAACCCAGACAGTGGAAGCCGGAAAGTCAGCAACGGCGCCGGAAATTCCTGAGAGAGAAGGATATACGTTTTGCGGATGGGATGCCTCTTATGAGAATATCACCCAGAATGTGATTTGCATGGCCATTTACCAGGGGAAGTCTGACGGGAACAAGGCCGGCGGAGGTAAGACGGGGACGAAAGAGGATAGCCATACAGGAATATATACAGTTATTTTTAAAGATTATGATGGCGTTGTTTTAAAAACCCAGACAGTAAAAGAAGGGAAGGATGCAACAGCACCGGAGGATCCGGGCAGAGAAGGCTATATATTCCGCGGCTGGAACGATTCTTTCAGGAATGTAACGGAAGATACTATATGTACTGCAGTGTATGAAAAAATTTCTGTATCGGATGAAGGGATAAGCCCGGTTTCTTTGAAAACCAGTTCTAATACATATGGAAATGGAAGTACGAATGGAGGTCAGATGGCATCTTCTGAGGAAAACAATGAGGATGATTTTGAGGAAACTGTTCTGGAAGAGGAAAAGTATATTTCTGTTGCCATGATGCAGATTAAAGCGAGTGAATTGGCTGTGGACAATGAAGAATATGGACTGCTTACAGAAAATACGGATGAACAGCCTGTGATAGTGGAATCAGATGCCCATATTGAAGAGGTGACACAGGAAAATCAGGAAAGTGGGAAGCGGCCCGTCGGTTTTTGGCTTGTTGTGATAGGGTTAACGGGATTTGCGGGATTTACAGTATTTTATAATCTGAACCGTAAGTATACATGGGTGAACCTTCCGGATATTCCTGTTTTAAATTTTGATCTGCCATTTTCTTCTTAATGGCATGACAGGGGGCAAAAGCCCCTTGTTGGCTTTTATGGATAACGAAAGAGATCAGATCATGTTCGCGGCATGGATGTTCGCCGCGAACATGATAAAGGAGAAGAGAAAGTGAAATTATACAAAGGATTTTCCATCAGAGTTGTCAGAAATGAGTCTGATATTTATATTGTGTTTCCCAGGATTATAAATTTTAAAAGAGATGATGTGTTTTCGCTATTGGTGGATTACAAAAGCAATGGATACACGGAAGAAATTATTGATGTGTTATCCGGGAAATACAAATTTGCTGTGACCGGGGTAAAACAGGAAAATATTGCAGCAGTGTTTTATGAGAATAGCGAAAGATATGGAGAGTGTGAACTGCAAAAAGCAGAAGTTTATGATGTTCCGTACGAGATACATTCTGAGATGGAAATGAGCAGTGTTCCATTTGAAGATACAGAGGAAGAAAAGTTCAGGGAATGCCTGGGAAACAGGGAAAGCGATGGCCTTTATGCAGGGTTCCGGGTTTTTATCTGTAAACGGGATGGTACAAACAGATATGAGACAGCAGATAAGGATTTGCAGGAGATCATAGATTTTCTTTCAGCAGAAGATGATATCGTTTCCTTTAATATTGAAGGCATATTATTTTCTAAAAAGGACAGGGAAAAGGGGAGGGAGACAGATGAGTACCTGGAGATTCCGGAAGAATATATGCAGAATGCAGAACCGATATGTGACAGAAAGTATATTTTGATAGCAGATGCATCTTATCCGGCGATCAGAATGGAATGTAATTCTATATTGGAAGCACAGATTTTGCTGGTGAAACACCATAAAATCAATGGGCAGTCATCAAATTGTGGAAATCTTTTTCTGGGAGACGAATATGTCGGCTGGATTGATGGGAACGGAGATTTTCATGACAAGATGCTTCCGGAAGGGAGATACAACGGATTGCATGGAGTCCTTCATGAAAGCTGTGATTCTTATCCGGAATATGTGGAAATTGGCTCTGTTCATTATATGAGGCTGAGTGTGGAAGAATACGAGCTGTTTTGTACACAGATGGATGGAAACAACAGATATGTGAGCGATTATCCTGACAAAGGCGCTGCTTTATATTATTCCATAGAAGAACAGTATATTTATCCGGCAGAAAGTATATTACGGGATACGTGGACCGAATTGGATAAAGACACTTTTGATCTGTTTTTTATTCGGGAAAACAGAAATGTAGATTTTCTCTTTTCAGAGGAAATTCTGCGGATCAGGACCGCTTTGGAAATCAGAGATATTTGTATTCTGGATGATGACCAGCATGCCTTTATTCTTTTGGATGATGAGGAAAACAGAGCCTTTTCCACTATGTTTCATGCCTTTATGTTTTTTAAAAAGGTATTTGCATATGAGTTTTATTCGGAATTTCAGGAGATAGCCAGGGAATCTGAAAAAGCACATATAGAAGAGATCAGAAAAGAAATTAACACTATGGAAAAAAACAGGCAGGATAATGGGACTTATCATATCAGGATATCGCAGTTGGATGCCGTTCTGGATCTTGTGAAAAAAGCAGAGGCAATGGGAGGCAGAAGGGAACATGGTGAGATCGTAGTCAGCGGACTCAGTGAGATTATTACACTGGAAAAGTACGTGAAAGAGATAACAGTTAACAGTACATTTACATTGGGGGCTATATACGAAAATGAAGAATTATTATGATATAGAAGAATTAAAACGTATCAGGATTTCTGAGGTTTTGCAGGATTATGGGATTACATTAAATAAACATGGCTTTTTTTCGATCAGAAATGAAAGGACCGCATCCTGTAAATATTATGAGAAAACCAACTCTTTTTATGATTTTGGTTCCGGGACAGGCGGAAATGTAATTAATCTTATTGGATATCTGGAGCAGTGTTCCGGAACAGAGGCGATGGAGAAACTTGCATCTCTGTATCATATTGAACCGGTGAACAAAAACGGACAGAGCGGGAGCCGGAAGATTCAGTTGACAGACAGTCAATATGCGTTATTGGGTATCGCAGCGGACAAGGCAACTAAAAATATGTCTTTTGATCTGGATCTGGACTATGAGGAATTAAAAAGGATATCAGATAAATATATGATTCCAATGAACGCTCTGAAGGAGAAGTATCTGCCAGTATATGAAACCATTGTTGCTACTGTGGCAGTGGAGGAGATTGAGAGAAAGAGGACTGCATACAGGGATAATCTGCATAACGATTATGTGTTTCGCTGCCTGATGAAAACGATAGAGAATTTGCCTGTTCCATCTATGCCGGCCGGAGGAGAAATTTTGAGGAAGTTTAAGCAGGCAGAAGAAGATTTAAACCGTATGGAAAAGGTAATGGCAATCGCCTGTCAGGGGTGTAAAACAATTACATTTCGACCGATTACACATGATGCAATAAAAGAATATCAGGAGATGGTAGCAGGTATAGATCTCAGTCAGCTCCGGCAGATTTTAGATGACAATCTGATATGGTTTGATGCGTTTGACTATGATAAAAGCAAAGCTGCCCTGGGAGATAACAGAGAACGGGATGATTATTCAGGCTTTTGTGAAAGTGCTGCAAGGCAAATCATGCCGATGATTGAAAGTGACAGAAGTAATCATGATTTACTGCCGGAACACAGTTTTCAAATGGCTGAAAAGTAGTGATGAGGGAATGAAAAAGAAATGGAACATAAGGATTTGTCAGAAAAAGATACGATTATTCCTAAAAGATTTGTGCTCCGGTTTCCGAAAATAAGCGATCTGAATATTGCATTGAATATACAGGTTAACGGCAGGACTCTTCTTCGATGGGACAGGTATGAAAGGGAATGGTATATGGAAGAGGAGTCCTGTGTGCCTCTCTATCAGGAATTTATCCAAAATACTGTACCTGTAAAAAGAATATCAGATGTCGGGAGACAATTAAAAAATATCCGTGAGTATACAGAGAAGGTTTTTACGGACAGAAAATCTGAAATATCTTTTTTTCAGACCATGTTTCGATTTCGGAATATGAGTATTGATAATATTCTTTTAACAGCCTGCTTTTATCCACAGGCACATGTTTTTAAAACACAGGAGGAATGGAACGAGCTTGGTTTTGAACCGGACAGGAGCGGAATGTATTTTTTTGACCTTTACCCTGTAGAAAGTACTGCCGGGACGGAACAGGCGGAAAATATTACCAGGAGTATTGCGGAAAAACTGAAGCGGACAGAGTGTCAGAGAGCAGCATCCTATCTGATCAGAAAGAATGCAACTGATAGTGAATATTTTGATATTTTTCAGGCGTCATATGAATCCGGAGAAGAAATCGTGATACCGTTATGCAGGAAACAATCCCAAACAGATTTGAAGAATTTTATAGAAAATAATATTTTGGATCAGGAAATAGATTTGGAACAATCTCCTTTGTTATTATTGTATCCGGATACATCAGTAAATACAGACGATATGGAAAGCAGGCTTTTTGCCCAGGCATCAGGACAGGCTATGAGCCTGGGCAGATTGTATAATATGTTGTGCTGGTTTTGCCAGGAAAATGATATTGCCTTTACAGAAGATGAAGTAATGATAGAGTTGGCCATAAAACGGTTGATAGATATAATTGTGCAGAAAATGATACAATCTGTATATCAAGACAGTATCCGGATGATTCTGAATGTATTTTATGGGCTGGAAGAAATATATCCTGATTTACAATGTGAGATAACAGAAGGGGCAGGATATCAACAAAAAAGAGAATGCTTAAAAGAGATTAAAAGGAATTTTGACTTTTTGGTATATAACATGGAATCTTATATGGATAAGGAAGTCAGATACCAGTTTGATTCGGCTCCAGGATCGGTCACAGAAGAGGAAGATGTTCGCGGCGAACAGGAAGAGTCTGTTTTGCATACAGTCGGGATACAGCTTTTATATGAGATGCCGCAGGAACTGGAAATGCTGGAAGGCATCTATATCCAGAAGGATGATGAAGCTCTTCCTGTTAAGATAGAATTGCATAAAGGGGAACTGGTAATCTGCAAAATTGATGAAGTGGTTTCTTTTTCTGTTCAGGAGTATAATTTACTGGTTGAGAATGGTTATGAAAAAATCATAGACATAGATCATTTTATGATTTCGCCCAGGCCGGGTGAAACAGGAGGTACAAGTGAGGGTGACCACAGGACTCCTGCAGAGAAAAAATGGATTGCTGAAAATCAAACAGAGGAACTTCACAATATCACTTTACGCCTGTGGCAGTTAAAGGAAGCATATAAAGATAAATACAGAGGTATTTCGTATAAAATATTTCGTGAGATATATAAATATAAGGTGAGAAAGGAACGGTATGAAAAGAAAATAGAGATTACACTGAAGGCATGTGAAAATCTGAGTGAATTGAAGGATACATTCTATTACCAGATTCTTATGAACTATAAAGAAGGGAGTCTGCTTGGCGAATACTTTATAAATGGAGGGCCTGACACAATATACATAGGGGATTTGATTGAGATATATTCTTCACAGGACAACAGATTTTCTTTAAATTATGTAGATGTAAAAGGATTTGTGGAAATTTCCCGGGAAGAATTTTATGGATATGAGTCTGGGCAGATATCTCACAAATTTATAAAGGAATATGAAAAAGACAGGATACTTGCGTATCAGGTGAATTTTAATATAAATGAACAGACAGCCAGAATGATCAATGTGATTCCTCAAAGTGTTCTTCCGTTTCCGACTGTAGAAGAGCAGATTTATAGTTACAGGGAAAAGGGAATAAAAATAGCAGAGAAAATTATGTCTGTCATTCAGGAAGTGCCGGTACTTATCTGCAGCAGGAGCATTTCTTTGCTGGAAGAGGATGAGGCATGGGCGCAGGAGAATGATCCAGATTTTTATAAGAAACTGTGCGGGCTGAGCCAGGAACTGAAAATGGGAAATATCATTCCCTTTATAAAATTTGCTGCAACAATTAACGCTTATCAGGATGCGGCAAAAGTGTGCAGAGAAAAAGACTTGTATCAGGGATATGATGTGGTGGATTTCCTCATATTTGGAAAGGCAAAACAGACAGAAAATGATATTTACCTATATTTTTCTTCTATGAAAATCGGAAGTAGCAGCCAGTGTTTTTATGATTATATAAAGGATGATTTGAATTTGCAGTATAGACGGTTGTGTGAAGAGTATAGGGAAATGAGGAAACGGAATGGGGAAGCAGTCACTTATGAAGGCAGAGCAGCGGCTGAAAGGGAACTGGAATCCTATGAACAAATGGCAGAGATCATCAATGAAGTTATAAAAACCACAGCTTGAAAAAAAGTACAAAGTTCTGTATTCTTAGTGTAGGTACAAGAAGGAGAGAAGGTATGTTAACTTACAATAAAAATAACAGAACTTTGCGCATTGAGAAGAAGCTGGAAGAAATTATTATAGAATTTATCAATTTTCTGAATCAGGACCTTCTGGTGAAAAAGATCAGTATTACTGCTTTTATGGAAGAATTTATGTTTCGGGGGATACAGTATTACCAAAAAGCGGCATATCGGCATTGCCCTTCGGAAAAAGAAAGAAAGAAGCTGGATGCAATTTCTGAAAAGTTGAAGGCATATTGGAACAGCCAGCCGTGGAGTGAAAAAACAGATACAAAGACCAGAACCGTTTCTATTGATTCTCAACTATTTGAACTGTTGAAGGTATATGTCAGATTTGAGAATGCAGTCTGGCAGCGGGACTGGACGTTAAATGGATTGCTGATCGGAGGCATGATGAATGGCCTGGAATATTATCTTGACAGTGATCTGGTTTTTATTGCTAATCATAATATTTCGATTGAGTATGATTATAAGGAACTGATTCAAAATATGAAAACATGTATTGCCCAAAAACGGTTCCCTGTAACGTTCAGGGATTGAGGATTGAAATGTTTTCAATTCAGCCAATGGAATATAAGTCAGCACATAAAAATACTCCCATCTTACGATGGGAGTTTCCAATGGATCGCCAAACCCATTATAACTGATAAAAAAATCCGAATGACCGCCAAGCCATTCATAACTGTACCTTTACTTAAATCAAGTGTACCACTATATGATATGCAATGTCAATTGTTTTATACCTTATTTTGTAATTGCTTTTTCAAATAGTCAATTTTACCATTTAAGGAACGGATGATATTGTCTTTTTTCTTTATAATGTGGGATAAGCCTAAAATATTTAGTAATTTTGTATCCAGTTCCGGCATTTCGGCAGACAGTTTACATACCCTTGCAGAGATAATCCGCTCTTTGCCAATCGTCTTAATTTGTCCTAAATCTATTGTCCCGGAAAGGGTTGCTGGTTTTCCATCAGGATCCGTGTAAGGATAAGCACCGGTGATAGGGATCTGTATATCAGGTATTGTTGCGGGACTTGTTGATATAATAGCACAAGTAAATACCGGAGAAGAAATATTATATGTATTGGACTGTATAACAACAACAGGACGTATTTTGTTTTCTTCGCTCCCAACATTCTCACCTAAATCAACAAAAAATACTTCCCCTCTTTTAACCGTCCAGATTCGTTGATGTCTTTTTCCAATACAATAATATAGTTTTTTAGAATTCCATGAATTGATTCGTTGTGCTTTGCCTAATAATACTCGTTCTTCGTTTGTCAAATTGCACCTCCATTTTTATGTATTATAGCATATAGAAGGGAATTTGTCATTTTGAGATGATTTTATTTTTATAAGGATTGAAATATTCTCAATCTTTTTTTAAAATCATCCGCAAATAAAATACAGTGTGTTATAATTTGACGTGAGGGGAAGAATGAATATGGCTTATCATTTAAAAAAATACCAACAACAGGAAGCGGAGAGTAGACATTTGTATTTAGAGGAGCATAAAGAGAGTGAATATTTAAAGCAGTTTCATGAGGAAGCGGCTGCTCATTTTGAGGAATATATCAGATTATGTTCAGGATACCGTAATGGCAGAAAAAATATAGAAAGGCGTTATGAACAGATGCTTGACGGTAAAAAACAAATTCATGAAAAAGAGGAAATGAAGCGGAGTATTTGTATGAAAATATAATCAGGATGATGGGAGAAAACGGGTGAATACACTGAAGATCGCATATACAACAACGCAGCAGAGAAAAAAATACTTTTCAGAGGCTTATATATTGGCCAGAATCCAATATGGGGCATTAGATGATTTTTCAATATATGAGATGAAGAAATATATAGTTGGAGACAAAGAATTAACAGATGTGGAGCAGGTAATATATGATAGATATAAAGCCTGTGGTGAATCTGAAAAAAGTAAGACACCGTTATGGGATAACTGTTTCGGCATATACAGTGAAAAAGTGCTGCAGAATATGAATGCTGCTATAGCTGCGATAGGTATTATGAAGCTGGATTCTTTGCCTGTTGCAGAATTGGATATTGAGTATTATAGATTTATTCATAAACTGATATATGGCAAAGTTTATCCGTGGGCCGGGGAGATCAGAGAGGTTGAGATATCTGAAAAAGTGGATTCTTTACAACATATGTCCTATACATTTATAAAACCGGAAAATATCAGGAGTGAATTGGACGGTTTATCCGACAGGATCCAATGGGTAATTGACAGGAACAATATAGAGGCAGCTTTAAAATCTATGTTCGGGGCTATTGGTATCCATAGCTGGAACCAGATGGAGGAGCGGGAAAAGATAAAAAATCTGGTAGGCAGTATTGGGAACTTGTGGAGAATCCATCCGTTTTTACATGGGAATATGCTGGCAGAGTTATATTTTATGGTCAGAGCCTGTGGGGAGCTTGGAATTTCCTGTAAGAGAGCGGTACTTAAAGAGTATGCACAAAATAGTCGGTTAGAACAATGTATCATTCTTGCCGGTTATAAGCCTGATGCGCTTGAAAAGATTATATATAGAGCAGTGAAAGAAAATGAAGGTGTTGCGGAAAGCGAGATACAGGAAAAACAGAGTTGGATGCAGGTGAAAAAGATGGTGGCTGACAGAAAGAGAAGCAAAGGCGGATTACAGGGAAAACAATGTTCGCCGCGAACATGATGATGCAGAAAAGGGAGATTATATGAGAGATTATTATGAAATATATGGAACAATTTATAATAAGGGCAGAGGGCAGGAACATATGACAGTAAATGTATGGGGAAATTCACGGGAAGAGGCTTTGGAAAAAGCAAAAATTGTGATTTGGAATGCCATTCATGCAGGGGATGATTCTGTGGAGATCACATGTCAGGTATCTGATATGTTTCCTCATACATTAAAAGAGTTTGTTTATGAAGCATTAAAGAAAAATCATACAGGGAAGAAGAAAAAGCAGGGGGTGATTGCATTAAAAGATATGGATGCCTATTTAATGGAACTATATGGAATAAAAAATAATTATGCCAAAGAAATAACTGCTGCGATTATTATGGAAAAAGATGCTGACAGAGCAGTGGCTTATTTTAAAAATTTTTTGGGAATCAGGGCAGAAATGTTTGCAGGAAAGTTTGAACTAACGCAAAAACAGATTTGCGATTATGAAAGAGAAGGACGATTGGAACTTGCCTATGAAGAGGTTTATGGAAGAAAGACGATCAGATATTATAAACCGGATGCCTATTTTCAGGAAAATATTTAGTTGGTTTTTAATATTGACATTTTTTATTATGAATAGTCATATTGCTTATGCCAGGGAGTCTTATGAAACATATATTTCTGCAATGGTCAGGGAGTACCGTGGAGAAAAACTGAAATATATTGAGAACAGTAAAGATTTGGTGAATTACATGTACGAACTGTTTCTGCTTGGCAAGGGGGTTGTTGTTGCATACACAGGAAAAGAACATATAACACTCGATGATATTGACAGATATATAGAGCAAGTCATAAGGACAGATAAGCCTGGCCTGCAGGACTGTGAAGTCCTTTGGGGGAATATAGACGGATATAATAAAGCAGTATCATATACAGACGAATATACATTGATTTGCATATGTCCGGTATACAGGCATACGCAGGAAGAAATGAAAAAACTGGACAGGGAGTTGGATGACATCGTCAATGAGTGGAGTGGGAAAACGCAGATGTCCAGGGAAGAAAAAGCAAAATTAGTACATGATTATGTTATAGATAATTTTGAATATGATACTTCGTTAAAAAATTTTGATGATTATGATGGCTTCTTTGGTAACAAAGACGGGCAAAGAGTAATGGTATGTCAGGGGTATGCGCTTCTTACATATAAACTTTTGAACAGATTGGATGTGCCATGCAAGATTATCATGTCAAAAACACATAGCTGGAATATCGTACAACTGGAAGATGGATTCTGGTATCATCTTGACTGCACCAATGATGATCTTGGAATCTATGGGAAACAAAGGGTATATGATTTTTTCCTGAAACCGGAACTTGACGGAAGCCTTTATGATTATTACACATCTTGTGTCCTGTATGATAATTTGGAGCATTATGAATTTGGCAGCCGCAAATATAGTAAAACAGAGATAAATTATATTTTGAATCGCGTTCTGGTAGAACGTGATTCAAGCTATCTTTTGGAAAAACTGGCATGTATAGATGTTAAAATTTGGGCCAGCATCATTTTTCTTGTCGGTATTTCTGCTTTCGTTATGGCAAAGAAGAGAATCCGGATAAAAAAAGCAGCAAACGAGAAAAAATTTCTTCAATACAACAATCTATAATTATAATTTTTTATATTTATTATACTTGCATATTTTATATTATACTATTATAATGTGATTGTAATGATAAGAGATTTGCTGTTAACAGAAAAAGAAAAGTGATTGGGAGAGGACCAATGAAAACAAATTCTACGAAAAATGCAGTCAGAATTGCTGTGTGTAATCAAAAGGGAGGGGTTGGCAAAACAATGTCCTGTTTTAATATAGCAGGCGTTCTTGCCAGGGATTATAAAAAGAAGGTACTTGTGGTGGATATAGATTCCCAGGCCAATCTGACAAAATCAGTGTT
Source organism: uncultured Clostridia bacterium (assembly GCA_947385955.1). Classification (GTDB taxonomy): domain Bacteria; phylum Bacillota; class Clostridia; order Lachnospirales; family Lachnospiraceae; genus VSOB01. The sequence continues at coordinate 61,700 of CANDNA010000008.1, read as the reverse complement.
AAGTGAGAATATCATGGAGTATGAAACAGAACACGGGATTGGAACATGGTTTGCAGATCACATTACTTTGGATCATGTAATTGAACATCTCCCTCAAAACAAGGATATGGTGAATCAGTCAGTTGTCAAGGCAAAAATCGTGATCCGGGGTGGTAATCCTGCCAGGTGGAGAGGAATTGATGTTCTGCCGGGGAGCAGGAATCTTGCAGTGACTCAAATGTATGAAAATAATGATATGGATGAAATTATTTCTCACATCAGACGAACCGTGCAACGGCCATACGATTACGACTTTGTTTTATTTGACCTTCCTCCGGCATTGTCAGATTTATCAGCAGTATCTTTAATTGCCAGTGATTATGTTCTTATTCCTGCTACGGCTGATTCCAATGCGATGGATGGCATTTCTGAATTGATGGAAACGATAGAGAATATTAAAATAAACAGCACAAATAAGAATTTGCAGATTCTGGGCATCTTTTTTACCAATTATGATGTCAGATATTCATATGACAACCGGCTTTATGATATAGCCAAAGATACGCTTGGAAAATTGTTTATATCTACACCGGTCCGACGTGGCAGTGCAGCAAAATGCAGTATGCAGCTTGGATGTCCTCTTGCCTGGTATAGGCGGACATGCCCTACAGCAAAAGACTATGAAGAGATTACAAAAGAAATCATAACAAGGATTGTTTCCGGAAAACAGGAGAAAACAGAACATGAAAAGAGATCCATTTAAAAATAACAGAGCACTGGAAAGTATAGCCAGAAGGATGGAAGATGGAGAAAAAGAGATTATTACAAAATTGGATCCTGGTCTGATTGATGAGCATCCGGACAATGAATATCTTTTTGGAATGCCACGGGAAGGGATAGAAAGCCTGAAAAAAGCAATGAAAAAGCCGGATGGGACTGTTGTATGCGATGCGCCGATCCTTGTCTGGGATACGGAGAATGGAAGGTATATGGCATATTCAGGACATATGAGAAAGCGGGCATTTGTGGAGGCAGGCGGGGAGAAAATACCGGCTATTGTCAGGAAAATGCCGGATGAAACTATGCAGAGGAGAATGCTTTTAGGAGCAAATATTTATGGAAGAAATGTCAACCCTGTCAATTCGAAAGATCCGATACATACTGCAAGACAGATAAATTATATGAAAGCCACATTGGTGATGGAAGGATATAAAGGGAGTATGCGGGAACAACTGGCTATTGAATTTCAAACCAGTGGCAGTACAATACAACGGTATGAATCTTTCTTCAAATTACCCGGGGATGTGCAGGAAAAAGTACAAAACGGAGAACTTCCGGATACGGTGGCACAGGCTATGGGAAATATGGAAAGTGGCCAGGTTGGCAGGACGGTGGAGGCGCTGGAAAGATTAAAGGAGGAAGAAGGCGGCAAATATTTCACAAGGGATAATGCTCTGAAGATTGTATCAGAAGCGAAAAAGGAAGGGGATATAGAAGGTGTTGTAGACAGTATGATTCATGAGGCAGAAGAGAAGCCTGCTGCCTTAAAATCCGAATATGAAGAACCAAGGCTGGTACACTCAGATGAACATGAGGAAAGCGGATCGGAAGCAGGACAACAGATTGCCTTTTCTGATCTGAAGGAATTTGATGACAATGTGTTGAATGCTTTACACATTACAGAGAGTTGGGGAAAAGAAGAGGAAGAAACAAAAAAGTTAAAAAACCTGGAGAATTTGAACAGTGCGCTGCAGAAGATGGAAGAGGTTTTAACAGGCAATAACAGATACCCCGACAGTGATGAAGTGAAAGATAAACTGAAACACCTTATTATGTTGGCATCAGAGGAAATAGAGAGAGTTGGACAGGCAATATGAAAGTAATACTTTTTGATGGGGATAAGCTCCGTCAGATACGGATAGAGAAGAATATTTCTCAGGGGCAGTTGGCCGAAAAAATTGGCGTACAAAAGGCGTTAATATCCCATTGGGAAAGAAATATGGTTAAAAATCCAGGTGAGGACAGCGTCAGGAAAATATGTGAAGTATTGGAAATAGAAAAAGAAGTGTTGTACAAACAGAAAGAAGCTGAAGAAAAGAAAAAAAAGGTATTCGACGGGGGTATGCTGCGATTTCTGAGGGAATCAGGAGGATATTCCCAAAAGGAGCTGGCTGTCAAGATGGGATTGAAAGGAGGAGAATTTACAATATCAAAAATGGAGAGAGGGGTTATAGGGTGCAAAGGCGCAAACGTAAAGAAAATGGCCAGGTTTTTTGGTGTGGATGAGCAGGATTTTTATGTAAAGGATGAGTGAATGATATGAGAGAACAGGATCAAACGAAATGTCGTTGGTGTGTATGGGAAAATGTTGCCTCGGAAAGCTGTGATTTGAGGAAAAATAATTCAGAGTATGAAGGAAACATAGATGAGATTGGGGGAAATGATTGCCCTGGGTATGAAAAATGCAGCATCAATAAATATGGTTTGATGCATAAGACTTTCCTTAAGGAAAATGAACCGTTTGTATGGGAAACATTGCTTTTGAATGGAGAGTTGGAGGAACGTCTGGTGCTGGTCAGTAAGGCTGCTTCTCAGAGATTATCTGAGATGATGTCCAGGGAGTTAAAAGTTCACCCGGCACCTGAAGAAAATGGTAATATATTGGAAGTGGCCGGATACAAACAAAATATAAAGGATTCATTTGAAGAAATAATTCTGAAGGAACTGGTTTATAATTCTATGCCTTTTGGCGGAAAATGCACATGGAAATTAGAGGAATGATGATATGTATATCTGGGATGTGGAATTAAGTTCTTTTTCTTTTGGCTGGCAAAAGACAATAGACAGATTCGTAGCAGAAAATGCATTGGAAAAATATGCTGATTATGATGAAGCAGGAGAGGTTATGTTATCTGATGTCAAATCAGAATGTTCGTTTACCTGTAACCCAATTACATATAAAAAACTGCTTGAAGAGAGATATCAGGATTTTATGCTGGAAGCCAGAAAACTGATAAGGACACCTGCTATTGATCTTCAGAGGCTTTTTACATTGGATTTTTTGCTATGGGGTATTGTATGGGATTATACCAGGGCAGACGGTGATGAGCTTTTTAACAAAGAAAACCATTCTTATTTGAAAACTTTTGAGACAGAGACATTTTTAAATGAAATGGCCATGCTTCTGGCATATGAAGATTATGAAGATTATTTTTGGGGCGACAACACACTGATGATAAAGGGAGTGGTACAGGAGGTACAGAAGGTTATGTTTTTTGATCTTCGCAGTACTTTGAAAACTTCTGGTATCAGGCTGGAGAATCCAAAGGCAGGGCATTTTTATGATTAAAATATGGCTGACGGAAAATGAAAGGAAACTGATCAGGATTGTTACCGGTAAAAGTGAAGATAAAGTTACGCGATTAAAGGCATATCTTTATTCTATGCAGCATGTAAGCGTATCCGGAGAAGAAAAAGAGATGTTGGAAGATACTGTACAGGAGATTATGATAAAAATAAAAAATTTAAGTGATACAGGATTGAAAGATTTGATTGCTGACTGTGAAAAGATTTGATGCCTGAGGATATGGAAACGTATAGAAGTTATTCTTTCGGCTATAAATCAGATGGTTCATACTCCTGCATATTGTCAAGGTATGCAGGAGTTTTTTATATCTTATATTTTGCAATACAATGTGTTATAATTGCAAAAATGGATATGGATAAGGAGAAAGTATGGGGCAGATAGAAAAAGTATTACAAAAGGCACAGGAAACAATCAGGCAGATGTTAAAGGATCCTGAAAAATATATAGAGTTTTTGAACACTGCTGCAAACAATTACTCTTACAGTTTTTTGAATCAGATTCTTATTTATGCCAACAGACCGCATGCGAAGGCAGTAGCTACATATGAGGATTGGAATGGAAGATATGGGAGATATGTTAACAAAGGTGCGAGAAGTTTTTATATTTTGGACTCCAGGGATTCTGTGACCAGGGTAAAAAGGGTTATAGACTATTCAGATACGAATAATCAGAAAAATGAGGAAGTTTATTTTTGGCAAATAAATGAAGAAAATCGATCAGCTCTGCAGGCGATATTGTCAGATCATGGTTATCTATTTCCGGAAAATGAAGAAATACGTATGCTTACGAACAAGGCAATGGAAGCAGTGGCAAAATATAAAACAGGCTCAATAAAGGATGGTGATAAACTTTATAGATATATAAGGGAAAGTATATATGCTCTTTTATTGGCAAGAACTGATCCGGAAAGGTTTCAGGAAATGTCGGATTGTATCAATATTGCGGAATTTGACTATATAAGAGAACTGGAACCGGCATCAATGCGTCTGATCGGAAATATGATAAAGGTGTATGTTTATGATATATTTGATGAATTGCGTTCAAAAGATACCGAGATACGAAATGAGATTGCGAATGCCCGGAATGCAGATGAAAGCAGTGCATCAGAAGCAACAATAGATGAAGAGCATGTTCGCGGCGAACATATACCTGAAAAACAAAATTATACAATTACTGATAATTCTCTGGGACGTGGCAGTTCTAAAGAAAAATATCGTAGAAATATAGCTGCTGTTAAGCTCCTGAAACAGATTGAAAGCGAAGGGAGAATGGCGAAAGAGAGCGAAAAAGAAATATTATCTCAATATGTAGGCTGGGGCGGATTGGCAGAGGCGTTTGACAATACCAATATTGCCTGGGAAAACGAATACCGGGAATTGAAGGGTATCCTGTCTCCTGATGAATACAGGAACGCAAAGGAGAGTGTACTGAGTGCATTTTATACACAGCCGGTTATTATAAACGCTATCTATAAAGCATTGGAAAATTACGGATTTGTTGAAGGAAATGTATTGGAACCGGCTTGTGGAATCGGGAATTTTTTTGGAATGCTTCCGGTCCAAATGAATGCTTCCAGATTATACGGAGTTGAAATAGATAAAATTACAGCAAGGATTGCGCAGCAGTTATATCAAAATGCAAACATTATCATAGATGGATATGAAAATACTGCTTTTCCTGATGAGTTTTTTGATGTGGCAGTAGGCAATGTCCCGTTTGGACAATATGGTATATCTGATCAAAGATATGATAAATATCATTTCCTGATACATGATTATTACTTTGCCAAAACACTTGATAAAGTCCGCAAAGGAGGGATTATAGCTTTTATTACAAGCAAAGGTACATTGGATAAAAAACGGAATGAGGTAAGGAAATATATTGCAGAACGGGCCGAGTTTCTTGGGGCAATCAGACTGCCCTCAGATGCATTTAAAGAGAATGCCGGAACGGAGGCAATTGCAGATATTATCTTTTTAAAAAAGAGAGAAACCCCAATTGAATACAATGCTCTTTCGGATACAGAAAAAGAGTGGACATATATCGGCCTCAACAAAGAGGGAATCCCGATGAATGAGTATTTTATAAAAAATCCTGATATGATTATGGGAATTCCCCAGATGGTTTCCGGTCGGTTTGGACCAGTATTGGATATCAAAGCCCAAAAAGACGAAACCCTTGAAACACAGCTTATTTATGCGGTTGGCAATCTTTCAAAATATGCAATTACAGAAAAAGAAGCAGAGTCAGAAATAAAAGCGGAGATACAAAATGGTGTTATTGGTGAAGATACGATTCCGGCCCGGCCTGATGTAAGGAACAACAGCTATACAATCATAAATAATGAAGTATATTACCGGCAAAATGAAGTAATGATTAAAGTGACTGATAAGCCAGAAACTGCAATGCCGAAGATAAAACAGATGATAATCATCAGAGATCAGTTGCGTAAAGTGATAGACCTTCAGGTCAGAAATGCTGCGGATGAAGAAATAACAGCAGCACAAACAGAACTGAACCGGGTATACGAAGATTTTTACAGTCGTTTTGGCTCCATAAACAATAGAAGTAATATGAGGCATTTTGAGGATGACAGTTCCTATCTTCTGATTTCTACTTTGGAAAAGCTGGATGAGCAGGGGAAGGTTATAGGGAAAAGCGATATTTTCTGTAAGCGTACGATTTCACCTGATATTAAAATTGAACATGTAGAAAGCGCAGAGGAGGCGTTGATTATATGCTACCGGGAAAAGGGAGCTGTAGATATGGCATATATGAGTCATATTACGGACAAAAGTGAAGAAGAACTGATCAGAGATTTAAGGGGACAGATCTATCCGCTGCCAGGCAGCGAATACGAGGATGAAGAAAGCGGAAAAAAGTCTTTTGTCTTTCAGCTTGCAAGTGAATATTTATCAGGTAATGTGAGAGAAAAATTACGTGAAGTAAATCGTTATCTGGAAAAAAATAATTCAATGGCGCTTTTTGAGCAAAATAGAATTGCACTTGAGGAGGTACAGCCAAAAGATCTGGATCCATCAGAGATAGAGGCCAGGCTGGGAGCGAGTTGGATACCAGTAGAATATTATACACAGTTTCTTCATGAAATTATGGAATTAAGCGGTTATAAATGTGAATATATCTTCGTTATGTATGAACCATTGTCAAATCTCTGGATGATTTCCGGAAAAAACCTGGATCTCTATTCCATTAATTCTACAAAAGTATGGGGAACCGGAAGAAAAAATGCTTATGAAATCATGGAGGCATGTCTGAATCAGAGGACAGTTGAAGTAACAGATACTGTTGAAGATGTTGATGGCAGGAAAAAGCAGGTTAAAAATCCGGAAGAGACTATGAAGGCACAGGAGAAGCAGAGCAGATTCAAAGAAGCCTTTACAAATTGGATTTGGGAAGATTATGAGAGAAGGGAGCATCTTACGCGTTTATATAATGAAAAGTTTAATTCCGTGGTTCCACGCAAATTTGATGGAAGATATGTCAAATTGACAAATTACAGTAGAGAAATTAAATTACGGACTCATCAGTTGGATGCTATTGCCCATGCTTTATATGGTGGCAATACCTTGTTTGATCATGCGGTGGGAGCAGGAAAGACTTTTGAGATGATTGCTACAGCAATGGAATCAAAACGATTGGGCTTTTGTACAAAACCAGTTATTGCTGTACCCAATCATTTGACAATGCAGGTTGGCCAGGATTTTTTAAGAATGTATCCGGGAGCCAATGTTCTTATTGCTGATAAGAAATCGTTTCAGAAGGATAACAGGAAAAGATTTTGTTCACGTATTGCTACGGGGGAATGGGACTGTATTATTATGGCGCATTCGCAACTGGAGAAAATCCCGCTGTCGAAGGAAAGACAGGAAAAATATTTGCAGGATGAAATTGAAACATATGAAATAGCGGTAAAAGAAGAAAAAAGGAAACAAAATGGCTCTTTGAGTGTTAAAGTACTGGAAGCATCCAAAAAGGCACTGGAGGTGCGGCTTAGACGGCTTCAGGATGATGCTGAAAAAGATGATGTGGTTACGTTTGAAGAACTCGGTGTAGATAAGTTGCTTGTGGATGAAGCACATGAATTTAAGAACCTTGCTTTTCCTACAAGGATGTCCGGTATAAGCGGAGTGAGTGGTGCAAAATCAAAGAAAGCGACGGATCTTTATCTGAAAACAAAATATTTAAATGAAAAGACAAACTTTACAGGAGTGACATTTGCCACAGGCACCCCAATATCCAATTCTTTATGGGAGCTGTTTGTGATACAGAAGTATTTGCAGGAAAATAGGCTTCAGGAGATGGGGATTCATTATTTTGATTCCTGGGCGGCTGTGTTCGGAAATGTAGAAACAACCTTTGAATTAAAACCGGAAGGAACCGGTTATCAGATGAAATCGAGATTTTGCAAATACCAGAATATTCCAGAGCTTTTACGTATGTTTCACGAAATTGCTGATGTCAAAACGGCAGAAATGCTTAATATTCCCGTACCGGAAGTGGAGGAAATCAATGTAACCAGTAAAAAAACAGAATTTCAAAAGGAATTTATAGCAGCTCTGGGAGACAGAGCAGAAGAGATCAGAAGAGGAAATGTTCCGAGCGATATTGATAATATGCTTGTAGTAACAAACGAGGGGAGAAAGGTGGCGCTGGATCAGAGACTGATTGATTCATCGGCTCCGGATGAACCGGATTCAAAGGTGAATATCTGCATAGAAAATCTTTATGGAATATATAAAGAAACAGAAAACAGAAGGCTTACACAGATTGTTTTTTGTGATCTTTCCACACCCCATAAAGACGGTTCATTTAATGTATATACGGATATAAAGCGGAAACTGGTCGCAAAAGGGGTAAAAGAAAGTGAGATTGCATTTATACAGGATGCCGGGGCTGGAACAAATGCTGATAAGAAGAAAGAGGAAATTTTTACTCAGGTAAGAGAAGGGAAAATCCGGATATTAATTGGTTCAACAGTTATGATGGGGACCGGAGCAAATATCCAGAATAGATTGTATGCGCTGCATCACCTGGATTGTCCCTGGCGTCCGTCGGATATGGAACAGCGTGCCGGCAGAATACGGCGCTTTGGCAATTTAAATGAAAAGGTGAAGATTTATAAATATATTACCCAGGGTACGTTTGATGCATATATGTTCCAGATACTGGAATTGAAGCAGAGGTTTATTTCCCAGATACAGAATGGAACAGCCGGAAGGACATGCAATGTGGAGGAAGATAAAGCAGCATTGAATTATGCGGAGACAAAAGCATTATGTACGGAAAATCCTTTGATCAAAGAAAAAATGGATCTGGATATGTCAGTGGCAAGATTAAGAAGGCTGGCGGGGCAGCATAAGAATGAATGCTATATGATTGAGCGCAGAGTCAGGAAAGAGTTGCCGGAACAGATTCATGAATATAAAAAACGGATACAGGATATGACCTCTGATATGATTACAGCTCAAAATAATACAGTTAAGGAAACTGACTGTCAGGTGGTAAAGATTAAGGGACAAGTATATGACAATGACACAGCAGCTACAAAAGAACTGATTCGGATAGCCCATAATATGGATAAGAATACAAGAATTGAGGTGGGAGAGTATCGGGGATTTCAAATAGAACTGTCCTATAGTCTGTTTCATGAAGATTATCAGTTATCTCTGTTGGGAAAATCACGGATGGTCGTCAGGCTGGGGCTTATCAGTGCATTAAAAAAACTGGATCATGAGATTTCTGCACTCCCGGAAAGGATAAATAAGGTTCAGGAAATGCTGGCCCAGGCAGAAACAGACTTGGAAAATGGACAGAAAAAGATAAATCTGCCTTTTGTACATGAGGAAGAACTGCTGCAGAAGTCTGCCAGGTTGAAAGAAGTGGATAAAATTCTGGAGCAGATCAACAGTGGGGAACAAGAGATGGAATGTGCTGCCCAGGGCAAAACCTTTGCCGGTGAGACGAACGGGAGGCGTATTATGGAGCCTTGTTATTCTGAAGCTGTAGAGAGAAAGGGGGAGAGGCGGGAAAGCAGAGAAAAAGAAAGATAACAGGATGGTTGAAACACCTAAAGAAACTGGCCTCCATAAAAATATATCACAGAAAGGCTGTTATAGGAAATGTCCACTGCCAAGAGTCTGGCAGTGGGCAGAAAGGAGGTTAAAAATCAGTGATATACACAGTCTATGACTGAGAATTATATATTGCGTTAAAGTTTTCAGATATTATTTCTTTTATCTTTTGCCGGTCATCCTTCACCACACGATCAATATGATCAATTCGATAGCGTATTAAGGGGAGATGGAATGCTTCAGCAAGAGAGTCTTTGAATGCATCGCTTTCTTTTTGTCGTTCCAGTTCTTTTTGGCCAAAGCCGGCAGAGAAATGAGAACTTCCGTCCAGTTCAATCATAATGACAGGTTTATAGTAATAATAGTTATCTTCATAGAAAATGCTGCAGATTATGTAATCAATGTTTTTGGCAACCCAGTTTCTGCGGACAAGATTATATAAAAAGAAATCTTTGTTAATATCCGGCAGAATCTGAAAAAAGGCATGTAAACTAACCTGGGGAAAAACAATATATTTATCGCGCATTTTTTTGTCAGGAAACAGTTCATCCAATGCACAGTTGATATAAAAAAACATACGGGATTCATTTTTATTCATGCAGGAACGTTTTAAACGATAGTAATGTTCAGGGTGTAAAAGGATATTGGTTTGAAGATCCTTTTCCCGTTGTTTATTATCAGTCTTTTTCTGATCGGCCGACTGGGCCTCTTTTTCGATTTGTTTATATTTTTCCTGGGCAGCGATTTTCTGATCAACAGCATATCTGATATCTGCTTGCAGGCTATTGATTTTTTTCCGCAGTTTAAGAATGTATATGGACAGGATAGTAACGGCAAGAAGTGCTGCAATAACTATTCCATAGGAAACTGTTTCTGACATAATCTATATTCCTTTTATGTATTCCTCATTGTTCAAAAGAAGGCTTTAATCTTTCATATTCTTCAGTAATTTCAATGAAAACCTTATCATTACCATTTCCGGAGTCCGGATGATAGACTTTTACCAGATCTTTATAGCGTTTATTTAAACTTTCAAGAGTATCGCATCCCTGGAAAAAGGATACAGGAATATTTTGCTGTGGCGGTGGAGTCGGTATGTTTATATTCTCGTTATAATCATCAAGCAAATCCTGAAGGAAATCCATATAGTTTCCCACTATAGGCACAGTGTTGTTCAGCACAAATTTTAAAGTGGAAAATGTAATTTTATTTGTAGATTTGTTGTAACGAGCGACAGCATCCTGCAATTTATTTACCTGCTTTATGATATCTGAAGCATGTTTTTTTATATAATTTTTTATAGGAAAACTGTGTTCATTGTCAGGGAGGGAGTTGGCTGTATTTGTCAGGGCCATTGCCTGTTCATACTGGTTGATGCATTGTCTTATTTTTTGTTCCATGACCGGATCAGTAAAAGATTCCTCTTCAGTATGTATATCGGATTTCAGTTCAGCGGATTCAAAAGATTCAGAGGTACACAAGTCCATTAACCCAGCGCTTCCCACATGTGCGATAAGTGTAATTATGAAAATGATAAGGGCAATAATAATCTGCTGCCATAAGGGTGATTCAGAAAATTCGAAGAGTTTATCCAGTAATCCATAACCGAGGTACGCATAGAAAACAGAGAAAAGGATATGGATAATGTACTTCAGGTAAGGTACTTGCAACAAAACGACAGGTATAAAAGCGACAATGATTGCCAGGATAATTACAAGAAACGTAGACAAATTCAGAAAAAGTGAACCAATGATAGTGAGTGCTACTATAAAAGATACCAGCATATCCCATATAATTAAATTGCAGCAAGGATGGATGGGTTCATAAGTAAATTTGTTCATTTATCTTTAAAGTCCTTTTATTATTTATAGTTTATATTTGTCAAATGTGATATTTATTTTCTGCTTTTAAAAGGTATTATTTTCCCACAATTTTTATTTGGTGATCAGATACCGCAGTATGCCTTCTCTCATTATCAATGAATCCCTTCAAATAAGCAAGACAAATTTTTTTTTCGTCATTGTTCAGTTCGTTAAAGAGTGAAAGCAATTCTCTATCTTCTGTTGACAAGTTTACACACTTTAGGGATTTTCCAAAAAGCAGGTAATCAGATGATATTCCGAAATTTTCGCAAATTGCAACGATCTGTGCTAAAGTCGGTCTGGAATGCTCATTTTTCCAATCAGTTAAAGGACTTTTTTTTAATCCCAGAATTTCGCATAATTGTGAGCTTTTTATATTATTTTCTTCTAAATAATCACATATTCTTTTGCGTATGTGTTCCATAAGAAACTCCTAAAATGCTAAAAATTAGCAAAAAATGTTGACAATGCGAAAAAAGCGCACTATAATTTAAGTGGAAGGTTGTAGAGTGAATAAAAAATGATATGTGGCGATAAAATACGCCATTTTTATTTTACCATTTTGTGTTAAAAAAGTCCACTAAATGATTTGGGATCGCTTTAGGTGAGTTAGATTAGAAACAACTCAGCCGGATAATTTTCAGAAAGGGGTATACAGATACTTATGAAAAAAGTTGGTGACAATTGGTGTAAATGCGTAAAGATTGCCATGATTTTAAAAGAAATGAACACTGAAGATTTAGCGCAGGATCTGGGCTATACACGGCACTTTATTGCAGGAATTATCAATGGCTACAGAAATTCTCCGATTGCCAGAAAAAGGATTTGCAGACATTTGGAAGTCAATGAAGAAGTAAGCTGTGAAACACTGGAAGCAATTCAGCAGGCTTTGGAAGAAAATTGCAAAGAAAAAAGCATGTGAACCTGTTTGCCGACACCTCACATGCTAAAGAAAATAGAATGCATTGTAAATATAAAAATCTACTGCTGCATCTTTTCTGGTAATTATAACAAAAATTATAAAGAGTATCAAAAAATTATTTCACAGAGATGCAAAGGAGAGAGAAGAATTTGGATGGCGAAAAGAATGTTGGCCAGGGATTTTTGAAAGACCTGGCAGATGCCGGGAACGCTGATCTGATTTACCTGCTGGAAGAAATGGAACAAAACAATCTGCCTGGAGCAGCGGAGGATATCCGGCGGGAAATGGCGTCGCGGTTTTGCAAAACTCACTGGTCCTACATAGAAGAGCTGCTAAAGGAGGATGAGAGCAGAAATACAGAGTGATCTGCAATGCATGAAAAATACCAAAGGAAACATATACATGTAAGAAAAAAGAGGACCTGTGATATGGGTGAAGTGATTAATGTGTTAAAAAACGACAGCAGGGAAGAGCGGGCAAAACAGTTTACACGGCTGTTTGCCCAAATGATAAACGACAGGGAAAGAAACCGGTATTTACAAAGTAATTTACAAAACAAGGGCGGGAAAATATAATGAAATAGAATATAGTTTGTTTCGGAAAGAGGAAATATGAGTGAGATAGCAGGGATCTATTGCCGACTTTCGGAAGAGGACAGACATAAAAAAAGCAGGGAAGAGGACAGCGAGAGCATTCAGAATCAAAAGTCCATGCTGATTACATACGCGATGGAAAGGGGATGGGAAATCTACAGCATTTACAGCGACGATGATTATACAGGATCAGACCGAAGCAGGCCGGAGTTTAACCGCATGCTGGCTGATGCAGAAGAAGGAAAGATCAATATCGTATTGTGCAAGTCCCAGTCCAGGTTTTCACGCGAACTGGAGATTGTGGAAAAATATATTCATGGATATTTTTTACTTTGGAATGTGCGCTTTGTCAGCGTGGTGGACAATGCGGATACGGCGCTCAGAGGCAACAAAAAGGCAAGGCAGATCAATGGGCTGATCAACGAATGGTATCTGGAAGATATGTCGGAGAGCATTAAGAGTGTCCTGGATGACAAACGTTCGAAAGGGCTGCATATCGGTTCTGCTGCGGTTTACGGATATAAGAAGGACCCTGAGAGGAAGGGACATATTGTTATTGACGAACCGGCGGCAAAAGTTGTGCATGAGATTTTTGAAATGTTTGCCGCCGGATATGGGAAAACGCAGATCGCCAGGGAACTGAACAGAAGAGAGATACCCAGCCCGTTTCAGTATAAATTCCTGGCCGGGGAGTATGGGGAAAAAGAGCGGGAGAATACTGGGAAATATGCACATTTGTGGCGGTATCATTCTGTAGACAATATTCTGCAGAATGAGATGTATATCGGGAATATGGTCCAGGGGAAAAGCGGGACTGTTTCCTACAAAATGAAGAAAAAATATTACAGGCCAAAGGATCAGTGGTTTGTTGTTGAAAGAACGCATGAGCCGGTTATAGAGCAGGATTTGTGGAAGAAGGCGCAAATCCTGCTGCGTGAAAGATCTGTACCCTACAGGGATGGAAAGGTAAACATACTGGCGGGAAAAGTTGTATGCGCAGGCTGCGGATATGCGCTGCAGGTGAATTACACCCGTGGGAAGCGTTATCTGAGGTGTAAGGTGAACCAGCGTCTGGAGAATATCTGTGAAGGATGCTGTATTCCGGAAGAACTTCTCCGGAAGAGGATTCTGGAAGAATATAAGGATATGGTCTGGCAATATTTGAATCCGGAACAGGCAGAGACTTTGATTTCAGTTCCAAACGAGGGGAATGAGCGGCAGGATGCCGTGAGAAAAGAAATCAGTAAGTATTGCCAGGCGAAAAAAAAGTGTGAAAATGCTTTGAAGGAATTGTACCTGGACAGAGCAAACGGGGATATTACGATAGAAGAGTACAGGACATTTTCCCAGAGGTTTCATGAAGATATCAGGCGTTATGACGGACTGATCGCGGAAAGACAGAAACTATTGGAAGAAACGGAACGCAGGACAAAGGAAAGACTGTCCAAAAAAGAAATCATAAAAAAATATGCTGATGCAGGCGAACTGAGCTATGATATTATGGATAAGTTTGTAAATTATATTGAGGTTGGCCGCAGGAACAGTCGTCGGGAAGAATATCCGGTGAAAATATACTGGAAGTTTTAATTGTTGTGTTATCAGAAGGACCTCACATGACGCCGGGACGCCGGAGATCACATCGGCAGTGTTGATATACATATCGTTGCCGTAATAATAACGGATGATTTCTATAGGGGCATAGCCTTCGTCGGCCAGGTATTTGGACCCCCATTGTTTGAGCCCGGAACAGGTGACCCGTTTTCCGTCACAGTAAGAGGTGAAAATGGGCTGTCGGACACCGGGACGGGAAAGAAAGTTGGCAAATATGTTGTCTACCAATACATCGATGTTATCGAATATGTTCCGCCCGTGGATCCATTTCTGATCGTAGGCCGTGGAAGAGGTAATGGTAAAATCGTATCCCTGGTTTCTGTACCATGAAACCAATGGTTTCGAGTAGTACCAAAGTATAAAAATGTTTAATTTTTCTTAAAACATTTCCATACATATTGATATGGAAGGCAAAATTGTATATGATAAAGATAACAGACAGTTTTGTCTGCCAAACGGAAAAGGAGGGTGGTACACAATGAAAAAGAAATGGATCGTGGTCGGTTTTCTGACCGCAGTGATGCTGCAGACATCTATGACAGCCTTTGCAGCACCCAAACAGATGAGTGATGGAGGGGTTTTTGACGCGGCATATTACGCAAGCAGCAATCCTGATGTGAAAGCAATTTTTGGTACGAACGAACAGGACTTGTATATGCATTACAAAATGTTCGGAAAGAATGAAGGCAGGCTCCCGGTAGCGCCTACGACATATCCCACTCCTGTTACATCGTCGGTAACAGGCATGATGGAAAATGGTTTTGATCCGGTATATTATGCGAATAATAATAAGGACGTTGTAGCAGTTATTGGAAATGATCCTCAAAAGTTATATCAGCATTATACTTTATTTGGAAAGAATGAAGGAAGAAAAGGCTGCGCACCGACCAGCACATCAAATACGAATACGAATACTTCTTCCGGTACAACATCATCTGAGTCCGGCAAATATAAATATGGACTTGATGAGACACAGTATAACCGGGTGGAACAGAGGGCAGACAGCAACAAAGGCAACGCAAAATCTCTTGTGAACAAGATCAATGACTACAGAGATGATAAGAATAAGAAAGAACTTCGCCGTGATGATGTTCTGACAGAAGCAGCAACACTGTTGGCAATGGAAATGGATGATAACGAAAAGGCTTCCAGCACACGTCCGAACGGCAATTCCTATTCCTCTGTTTTCTCCCAGTTCGGTATCAGCGGGTATGATTATCAGGGAATGATCTATCAGAAAAACAATACTTCGGATATGAATAAGCTGCTGGATGAGTGGAAGTCAGACAGCAGTGACAGAGATGAGCTTGTGGATAAGCATTATAAATATGTAGGCGTAGGCAGAAGCAATAAATATTGGGTATTGCTCTTTACCGATTAGGATGCAGAGAAGCGTTTGTACTGAAAAGTATGCATAGAATGGAGTTTTTATTATTGAAATAAAGGCTCCGGATATTTGAAAAAACAGAAATGCCGGGATAGGTCCATATACAAAATATGGAGAATATCCCGGCATTTTATTCATTTTACAGGAAAGTCCCTGTGACAATAGAAAATTTGTAAGATACACTGCCGGGGTATGGGCTTATTTGGCATGGTTTCAGAGTTGGCATATCATGGCCGGGAATATCATATTGTTACCAGTAAAGAACGTCAGGGAAGCAGGAACAGCTTATTGGAAGGGAATCAGGCCATACATATGGACGTTGCCTACAGACAGAAAAAAGTAAAAGTCCATCTCACATTTTCAGATGAGCAGGATGACAAAAATACACGGTTATTTTATGACAGTTTAAAGAAGATTTTTATGGAGAGAGATGGAATCGGCCCTGTGGATATACTGTTAAAAGGGGAAACATATGGCGGGTAAAAAAGTGAGGACATTGCTGCGGGTTTCTTCCAGACAACAGCTTTATGATGATGACATTCCGGTACAAAGAGCCGAACTTGTCGATTATATTGCCCGGCAGCCGGATTGGGAGTTTGACGGAGAGTATGTGGAAAAAGCGGTTTCGGCATACAAAAACAGTGTGCAGGACCGGGAAGTGCTGATGCAGATTCTTGAGGATGCAAAGAAACATACATTTGATATTCTGCTTGCCTATATGTCGGATCGTATCGGCCGCAGAGAAGAATATACGTTTTATATCAGTACATTGAACAATCTGGGAGTTGAGGTCTGGACGGTAAAGGACGGAAAGTTAAGGAGCGGGGAACATATTGACAAACTTCTGAATTATATCCGTTTCTGGCAGAATGAAGGTGAGAGCAGAAAGACCGGTATGAGGGTAAGGGATGCGCAGGCGGAAATGGTAAAGGCCGGAAAGTTTGTGGGAGGCCGGGCGCCTTATGGATACCGCCTGGTGGATTCCGGGGTACTCAGCAATCATGGGAGGCTGCTGAAAAGGCTGGAAATTTCCGAAAAGGAAGCGGCAGTCGTGAGAAAGATATACAGTCTGTACCTTCATAAAGGGTATGGATATGAAAAGATCGCAAAAGAGCTGAATGCAGAGCATATACCGGCAGTCACCACAGAGCGTTGGAGGGGAGGCACAGTATGCAGTATCCTGAAAAATCCGGTTTACATGGGATATTTTGCGATTCATCGTCGGGAAAAAGGAACGCATTGTAAACGGCTGGACAGAAAGGAATGGATACTTTCGGAAGTACAGAATAAAGATATGGTCATCATCCCGCAGCCAGACTGGGAAAGGGCACAGGAGATCCGGGAAGCAAGAAAAAAGCGTCTGGAAGAAAGCAGGAAAAAGTCCGTTTTTCTGTATGAAAAACAATATAATGTGCCGTTTACTCCAAGAGGGAAACTGGCACTGTTAGGGATTGCATATTGCGGATATTGCGGCAGGCGCCTGAAAAGTACCGGCTATAGCAACCATTGGACCACAAAAGACGGAACAGAAAAAGTATCCTGTCTGGGGAGGTATGGCTGCCCTGAAAAATGCAGAGAACGAAGTTACTATTCACAGGACTTTCTGGAGGGGATTGTATTTCAGGTGGTCAGAGAGTATCTGGGCAGAGTAAAGGGGATTGATATGACCGGGGAAGTACAGAAAATGAAAATATGGCAGGAGGCAGGCAGTGCAAAAGAAGAAAAGAAAGTAATGAGAGAAATAGAGCGGATGACAAAAGATATCAGAACACTGGAAGAGAAACTTCCGGAAGCAATCAGGGGGGAGTATTGTTTTTCTGCGGAAACATTGGCGAGAATGATCGGCGAGAGGCAGGAGCGGTTAAAAGGGTTAAGAGCCCATATCGTATCAGTACAGAGAAAAAGGAAACAGCTTCTGGATGCAGATGGCGTTCTGGAGAAGTTTGGCACTACCATGCCGGACTGGGATCGGGTATTTACAGAAGCGGATATTCCGACCAAAAAAATGCTGCTGGCATCTCTGATCGAGAGAATTGATGTGGAAGAGGAGGATATCAGGATCCGATTCAGGATCCGGATGGAAGATTTTCTCGGCGGCTCCGGAGAAGAAACCATACATGGAACTGTTGGTTCCGATACCATTCTGTATACACCCGGTTCAGAGTGAAGGACATAATGACAAGGATATTGGCATAGATAGCTGATTCCGGCCATGTGGCATAGATTTCGCAGGAGGCCACATTTTTGATGTAATCTTTGTACCGCACATAGTAGTTCTGGGCAGTGGGATCGGAGGGGACGCCGTCATGGACAATGATGTATTCGGGAATTACCACACGGCTCAGGACGATTTCTCCGGATTCATCCATTGGCTTGATTTCATCTTCGGGAATTTTCGGCGGATATTCTCCGAACAGGGTGTGTTCCGGAATAAAGATTTCTTCTTCCCGGGTGTTTGATTCCAGCGGAATCATGCTGATGGGCTGGATGGCAGTGACATCAGGCAGAATTTCGGTACCGGATACAAGAACCGGCTCATAGCCGTCTGCAGTGACTTCGATATTGTATTCGGAATAGGGCTGCACCAGTTGTTCCGGTTCCAGGCTGTATTCCAGATTGGGAGCGGGGAGTAAAACCGGTGGTGTCTGACCGCTTTCGTCGGTGGTAAGTGTCATCAGGGGAGCCTGCGGATCTCCTGTATAAGAAATGGTAACAGTGGCATGCTGAATGGGAATCATACCGACAGAAGAAACAACGGAAATCCGCAGGGTACCTTCGGAGGAAGGAGCCTGCGGTTCCTGCTGTGCTTTCCAGATAGGATATTCGGGCATAAAAATACCTCTGCATTTTTTGTTATTGTATGCAGAGGTATGGAAAATGGTGCGGATGACGGAGGTTCAAAAGAAGTTTATTCCAGATTTAACTTTTTATTCATCATGTAGAGGGTGATACAGTACCATACAATGCCAAGAAACAGGCTGGCAATGGAGATGGTAGTTATGGTGTTTGTGAGGTAGCTCATGGGATTGAAGTCTGTACTTTGTATATAAAGCATCTGAGGCATCATCAGTACGCTGGTAACAGACTGAATCAGACAATAGATTCCGATGTAGCAGAGAATGGATCCCATGACTCTGTGTCTGTGAAAAGTCTGTCCCAGAACGATGGCACAGTAAATGGCCAGTGTCCCGCTGAATGTGCCAATGACCGCAGAAACCAGAGTTACTGCCAGAAAAGCAGGCAGCGAAATGGAAGCATCATGAATCAGGTCCATCCATTCGCTGATCAGCGAGGACATGGTAAGCCCCGGGACCTCCAGTACTTCCACCATCAGAGGCAACAGCAGGATGCCCAGACTGATCATAACCAGCAGTTGGGTGATCCATTCACACACGCTGTGGACCAGCAGTTTGGAAAGGACAAGCTGACGTTTGGTCACCGGCAGGGTATGCATCAGATAGCCTTCGTCCGTGTAAAAATTATGATAAAACCGTATCCCCACATAGATGGTCATGGCAAGGGATACCCCGATGATGGTAATATAGTACAGAGCGAACAGCAGGATGGCGGAGCTGCGTGATACCTCACTGATATTTCCCTCCAGAGTGCGCAGAAGCAGCATGCCAATGATTGTGGTAATGACAGTAAACGCATTGATAATCAGAAGGACTTTCCAGACAGCCTTCCATTCGTATTTGATCAGTTTTTTCAGCATGCAAACACCTCCCTGAAATAAGCGTCCAAAGACATTCCTCTTTGTTCCCGGATCTGTTCGGCAGGTGCATACAAAAGTATACTGCCGTCTTTGATCAGGATGACATCATCCAGAATATTTTCAATATCCGAAATCAGATGAGTGGAAAGCAGGATCGTGGCATCTTCCTGATAATTGGAAATAATGGTTTTTAAGATATAGTCTCTGGCGGCCGGATCCACACCTGCAATCGGTTCATCCAGAATATAGAGCCGGGCATTTCTGCTCATAACCAGGATAAGCTGTACCTTTTCCCTGGCTCCTTTGGACAGGGTTTTCAGCCGGGCATCAGGATGGATCTCCAGGGAAGCTAACATTCTGTACGCTTTTTCCACAGAAAAATCCTGATAAAAATCAGCAAAGAATGCCACCAGTTCCGAAACCCGCATGGAACTCTGGAGACAGGTGCGTTCCGGCAGATAGGAGATCACAGATTTGCTTTCGATACCGGGAGGCATACCGTTAATGGTAAGAGAGCCGGAAGTGGGGGTTAACAGGCCGTTGATCAGCTTGATCAGAGTGGTTTTTCCGCTTCCGTTAGGACCTAGCAGGCCTATGATGCGTCCCTGAGGGATTGCCAGTGTGAGTCCGTTCAGTGCAGGCGTCTTTTTCTTTTCATAATATTTGTACAATGTGTTGGTTTCTAATAAATAACTCATGTTATTCCTCCTCAAATTCTGTCTTTAAAAATAACAGAATTTCCTTTTGTGTGTACCCCAGTTGCTGCATGCTCTGGAAGAATTGCTCTGATTGTTCTCTTGCCAGCCGCTGTCTGAGCTGGCAGATCAAAACGGCATCCTGGGTGACAAAGCGTCCGGCGGTCCTCTGTGTCTGGATCAGTGCACTTCGTTCTAATTCGGAAAATGCTTTCTGCATGGTATTGGGGTTGACTCCGGCCTCAGCGGCAAGTTCTCTTACACTGGGCAGCTTACTGCCGGCAGGGTAATGTCCGGATACGATCTGCATCTGAATCCGTTCCAGAAGCTGGGCGTAAATCGGTCTGTCCGAATCCAGTTTCCATCCCATAGGCATCCATCCTTTCAATTCATATGTATTACTGTATTAGTTTGTTAATACAATAATACACCAATGAGCCTGAAAGTCAATACCGGAAATGAAAAAGAATAAAACGGTAAGGCAGTGAAATAATCAGGCCAGAAATTCCCGGATACAGGAAAGCAGCCTGTCATTGTCTTTTGGTAGCATAAAGCAAAAACGGAAATAGGAGGAATCCGGGGCAAAAAAGGAGGAACAGTCGCGGATCATCAATCCTCTGCGGATAGCCATATCAAATAAATCCGAAGAGGTCAGGCCTTCTTTTATAATACGGACAAGTATAAAATTGGCATAGGGTTTGTAAGTTTTAAGACCGTCCACAGCAGACAGGGCCTGTTCCATCCGTGCCCGTTCGGCGCCGATCAGGTCTCTGGTTTTTTGGATATGTTCTTTGTCAGAGAAGAGAAGCTGTCCTGCAGCATCTGCCAGACTGCTGACAGCCCAGGGATTCTGCTTGTCCGAAACAGCGGAAAGAAGAGGCCCGTTTCCGGTTATGGCATAGCCCAGACGCAGCCCGGGAGCAGCAAAAAATTTGGATACACCACGCAGTACAACCAGATTGTCATAAGAATCGGTCAGAGAAACGGCAGTAACACTGTCTGTATCCGGTACAAATTCCATATAGGTTTCATCTACCATGACCAGAATGTCAAAACGCTTGCAGACCTCCAGGATATGGGCCATCTGTTTCCTGGTGATCAGCGAGGAGGTAGGATTGTTGGGATTGCAGAGAATGAGCAGGCTGATCTCTTCACAAAGACATGTTGTCAGGGATTCTTCTTTCAAAACAAACTGATCCGCCTCCCTGGTGGTAACATACGTACAGGATTTGCCTGCCAGAAGAAGCTCCCGCTCATATTCGGAATACGTAGGGCCCAGTACCACTGCCCTTCCGGGCCGGCACAGCCGGATGATAAGGGAAATCAGTTCCGTGGAGCCATTCCCCACAAGGACATGTTCCTGATTGCAATGACAGTAATCAGAAATGGCATTTTTCAGCTTTTTGTAGTCCCGGTCAGGATAAGAGGTGATGACATCCAACTGCCCTGCAAGCGCATTCCGGAAAGCATCCGAAAGCCCCAGCGGATTGACATTTGCACTGAAACTTATGATATCCTCTTTTGGAATCCCGTAATACATCTCTATTTTTTCCAGATCACTTCCGTGAAAAACGGTTTTCGATTTTTCCATTTCTTTCTCCATTCTTGAATTGTACACAATAATCATGATATAATAGCCGCAAAGGAAAAACAAGCGGCGGCGAAGCAGCCATTTGTTTTTCCTGCGGCATTAGCGAGTAAACGTCCGGTGAAACCGGACAAAAGAGCGCGTCAGCGCGGGTTTACGAGCCGAGAAGAAGTACAGGGAAAAACAAGCGGCGGCGAAGCAGCCATTTGTTTTTCCTGCGGCATTAGCGAGTAAACGTCCGGTGAAACCGGACAAAAGAGCGCGTCAGCGCGGGTTTACGAGCCGAGAAGAAGTACAGGGAAAAACAAGCGGCGGCGAAGCAGCCATTTGTTTTTCCTGCGGCATTAGCGAGTAAACGTCCGGTGAAACCGGACAAAAGAGCGCGTCAGCGCGGGTTTACGAGCCGATGAAACCAGACTGATATTCACATTTATTATAATCCGATACACAGAAAAATCAAGAAAAAGCGGCGGTGGCGGACCATATGGACAAAAGAGAGAAAATTGCAAAAGTACTTGCGGGAAAATCCTTTCGCCGGACAGGTTCCCTTTCTTTTTCATGCCTGAAACTGGAGCTTTCTCTGAGAGCAGGAGAGCATCTGGAGGGCAGCTTTACTGTTACAGGGAAGGAAACGCTTCCTTTGCTGGGGGCAGTGCTGACCGGTGAAGCGCGTATGCATTGCCTGACGCCGGAGTTTAGCGGAAATCCGGCAAAGATCCTGTATCGGTTTGACAGTATCGGACTGGATGAGGGGGATACCGTCAGAGGAGAATTTAAGGTAATCTCCAACCAGGGGGAATATGTTCTGCCCTATACAGTTTTGATTCTTCCCCAAATCTTTGAAACTTCTATGGGACAGATGAAAAATCTGTTTCATTTTGCGAATCTGGCCAGGACGAGCTGGCAGGAAGCGGTCCGGGTTTTCTACGACCCTGAGTTTGCACAGATTCTTTCAGGAAACGACGGACAATACCGGAATGTATACAGGGCATTTTGCTTAGCTCCGGTAAAAGAACAGAAGGTGGAAGAGTTTTTAATCTGGATCCGGAAAAAGCAGCAGGTAACCTATCGGCCGGATCGGGAAGAGCTGATGCTGTCCTGTACAGAGGAAATTACCAGAGAGGTGATTTTACTGACAAGAAGCGGCTGGGGGTATACGAATCTTACTGTGGAAACAGAAGGCGGATTTCTGGAAGCAGAGAAATCAGTTCTGACCGATGATGATTTTCTGGGGAACCAGTGTGCCTGTCCTCTGTTGATTTTTCGTGAAAGGCTGCACAGAGGCTGCAACTACGGGCGGGTCCGGCTTTGGAATGAATACGTTTCGCTGGTTATCCCTGTGTATGTGAACTGGGGAGAGGTACCTTCCGAAAAGGGAAAGCGGGTCCGGAAGAAAAAAATACTGGAATTTTACCGGTATTATCTTCTGTACAGTATGGGCAAAGTTTCCCGGCAGGAATGGCTGACAGAAACCGAACGGATCGTGGAAGGGATGGATACGGCGGATGGCAGGAATCCGGTTCCGGAACTGTTCCGGGCGCATATCCTGCTGACAAGGGAGCGGAACGGTGAGGCAAAGCGGCTTTTGGAGCGGGTGGGCCGTCTGGTGGTGCCGGAGGAAACAGAACCGGAAATTTCCTGTTATTATCTGTATCTGACTTCTCTTGTCAGCCGGGATGAAAACTATATCAGGGCGGTAACGGAGGAGATCGGCCGGGTTTATTACAATGACCAGACCAATTGGAGGGTTGCCTGGCTGCTTCTGTATCTGGACGGAGAATTTGCCAGAAGCCTTTCCCGGAAATGGCTGTTTTTGGAACAGCAGTTTGAAAAAGGCTGCCGCAGTCCGATCTGGTATCTGGAGGCGGCTCAGACAGTGCGGAAACATCCGGCGTTTCTGATGAAACTGACGCCGTTTGTGATGCAGACTCTGAGCTTTATGGCAAAGTATGATTATCTGACAGAGGAATGCATCGGACAGATTCATTATCTGGCAGAGAGGCTGAAGCAGTTTTCAGACAGAATGTATGCCATATTGCTGACCTGTTATCGTAAAAAGGCAGATACGGAAACTCTGCATGCCATCTGTGCCCTGTTGATTAAGGGCAGCAAAATCGGGCCCAGGTACGCTCATTGGTATCGGAAGGGAATCGAAAAAGAGCTTTGGCTGACCAGATTGTATGAACATTATCTTATGTCTGTGGATATGCGGAAGGAGAAAGAGATACCGGCGGCAGCGCTCCGTTATTTTTCGTATCGCAGCGAGCTTCCCGGTGAGCGGATGGCCTGGCTGTATGCCTATGTGATCCGCAAATCCAGAGAGTATCCTGATCTTTATCGTACTTATCTGCCGGAAATGGAGCGGTTTCTGGCAGAAGAGCTGGAACGGGGGCATATGAATATGGAGATAGCCTGTATCTATCGGAGGATGATGCAGGAAGGGTTTGTGGGAGCCGGGATGCTGAACCAGTATGCTTCTTTTCTTTTTTTTCATGAAATCCGGATCCTGACTCCGGACATCTGTTCTGTCATTGTGATTCACGGAAAACTGAAAGGGGAGATTGTCTGCCCGGTCAGCGATGGTATGGCATATGTGCCGGTTTATGACAAAGACTTTTCCCTGATTTTTGAAGGCTCCTGCGGCAGCCGTTTTGTATGCAGTGTTGCTTATGAGGACAGGGCGCTGTTTCATCCCCAGGAGATGCTTCCCATTCTTTTTCTGGATAAGGAAGGTCTGTATACAGAAGAGGCAGGGGTACTGATTTATCAGTGTGAGCATGGCAAGAGCTATACAATGGTGGATCGGGGCAATGCCCGGTATGCCGAACGGCTGTGGGAAAGCAGCGAGATTGAAGAGTCCTATCGAAGTGAACTGGGAATGAAGCTGCTGCAGTACTATGAGAGAGGGGAACTGACGGAAAAGCTGGATCAGTTTCTGCCCAGGCTGGATCCCGGCGCCATGAATGGCAGAGAAAGAAACGAAGTCATCAAATGCCTGCTTCTGAGAGGCATGTATGACAATATATATGAGTGGATCTGTACATATGGAACGGAAAAGCTCACGCCCAAGACGGCTGTGCGTCTTTGCAGCAGGCTGCTGCCATACAGGGAATACATGGAAGCAGAGGTATTGACAACGCTGGCCTGGTCTGCATTTCAAAAAGGCAAATATGAAGAAAGCATTCTGCACTATCTGAGCAGGTATTTTACGGGAACCATCAAAGAGCTGCGGGATATCTGGTGCGCCTGCTGCAGATTTGACGCAGGCAGCTATGAGTTATCTGAGAGAATGCTGTTACAGATGCTGTTTACCAATGATTACATAGCGGAAGAGGCGGAAGTATTTCAGACTTACCTGGAAGGGAGCGCCGATGAGCGTCTGACGGAAGGCTATCTGTCGCATTTTGCGTCCGGTTATGTAATACAGAACAGAGAACCGGAGCCTTTTATATGGAAAGAACTGAAACGAAGAAGCAGAAATGGTGATGACGGCGATGTGATGTGTCAGCTTGCCCTGTTGGGACATTTGGGGTCTGCAGCACAGTTGGATGAAGAAGAGAAGCAGATGGTGCGGGCATTTTTGAACGACCTTGTAATGAAACGGGGAATTGTACTGGGGTCCTTTATGCAGTTCGCAGAGCTGTATCCGGCAATGAGGTTTTATGAAGGAAGAGCATTTGTGGAATATAAAACCGAAGGGGATGAAACACTGATGCTGCATTATATGCGGAAAGGCAGCGAAAAAAACGTTTCTTATCTGACACAGGAACTGGAAAGCTGTTATCCCGGTATCTACAGCAGGAGCTTTCTTTTGTCATTTGGGGAAAGTGTGGAGTACTATATCACAGAAAAGCGGGGAGAGCAGGAAACACTGGTGCAGAGCGGTTCTCTGTGCTGGAAGGACGGAAAACAGGAAAAGGGCAGAATCACAGATATGAACCGTTTTCTGTCTGCTGCGCTTGGCCCCGGGCCGGACGACGAAAAAGCGGAACAGATGCTGGAGGCCTATCTGCGGACGGATTTTTCCACCGAACAGTTTTTTACATTGCAATAGAAGCAGCAGACCGGAAAGAGAATAAGGGAACGATGCCATGTTTTTGGAGAAAGGTTATTTGACCGGAAAAAAGCACAAAATACTCATAGGTTTTGACCTGCGTGATACCACATCCCAGATCAGTTTCTGTTACCCGGATGAGGGGGAACCGGAAACGGTATCGGGAGCGGAAGGGGAAGAACAGTATGATTTTCCAACGGCTGTAGCCAAACGTCCGGGAGTGAATCACTGGAGCTGCGGCCGGGAGGCAGTGAAGCTGGCAGAGAACGGCGGTATCCTGGTTTCCGGGCTGCTGACTCTGGCGCGGGAGGGTACGGAGGTGAAGGTGGGGGAAGAAACCTTTGACCCGATTGCACTTCTGGCGCTTTTTATCAGGCAGAGTCTGTCGCTTTTGGGACCGGATTTTACGCCAGGACAGAGCGAGGCGCTGATGATTACCGTGGAGGAACTGGATCAGCGCACGGCCCGGGTGCTGGAACAGGCAGTTTTGCTGATGCAGCTTCCCATATCCTGTATTTTATTGCAAAGCTATGCAGAAAGTTTTTATCAGTATATGCTTCATCAGCCCAGGGAGCTTTGGATGGGGCAGACCTTTGCCTGTGAATATGAGGACGGCAGGCTGAAAACCTATCGCATGGAATGCAACCGGCGTACTACGCCGATTGTGGTGCTGGTTGAAGAAAAGGAGTATCCTGACTGGGAACAGGAGGATACAGGGCTGCTGCGGATATTGGAGGAAAGCTGCCGGAGCAGGGTGATCTCTTCCGCGTTTCTGGTGGGCAGAGGATTTGAGGGAAACTGGTATCAGGAATCGTTGCGGTATCTGTGCCGGGGCAGGCGGGTGTTCCGGGGGAACAATCTGTACAGCAAGGGGGCCTGTTATGGCGCCAGAGAAAAACGGATGCCGGGAGAGGTGGGGAAAGCCCATGTGTATCTGGGAAAAGATACGCTGAAGGCCAATCTGGGAATGCGGGTACTGCGGGGCGGGACCGAGTCCTACTATGCCCTGCTGGATGCAGGCATGAGCTGGCATGAGGCGGAAAAACAGTGTGAATTTTACCTGGAGAGCGGCAATTCTTTTTCCATGCAGATTATGCCGCTTACCGGAAAAGAGAGCAGGGAGGTAGAGATCATACTCCATGATCTGCCTCTGCGGAGCGAGCGGGCCACCAGAATTCAGATGCGGCTTTCTATGGAGTCGGAACAGGATGTGTCTATTACCCTGGAGGATTTGGGATTTGGCGAGATTTATCCTGCCACTCACAGGATATGGCATGAGGAACTTCGTCTGCCGGACTAAAAAAGCAGGGGAAAAACGGAAAGGAAGTAAGTATGGGCAGAGTCATTCTTTGTATGGGCAGGACGGCCAATATCCCTTTTTTATTAAAAAAACCGGGCGTTCAGATTTATTCGGTGGAAGAACTCTGCTATTGTATCAGGGAGCATACTTTTCTGATGGACGAGGAAACTGCCTGCAAAGAGCTGGCCGACTGGCTGGGAGAGGAATGTGATCTGCCGGATCTGGCACAGCAGCTGCATGCATTACTGAAAAAAAAGGCTGCGGCGGACAGTTTTCTGACTACGGTCCTGGAATATACGGGATATTATCCCAAAGAGGAAATACAGCGTCTTTCCCGTTTTTTGAATGCGGACAATGAACGCAGTGAATATGAGAGACGGAAAACCATCGGAGACTATCTGGCAGGAAACGGGAGATATGAGCTGGCAATGGAACAGTACCGCAGGTTGCTGGCAGACGGGATAACTGATAAAGCGTTTTCGGCGAAAGTGTTGCATAATATGGGATATGTCAGCAGCCGTCTTTTTTTATTTGAATGGGCGGCAGAGCTGTTTTATCAGGCATATGTGCTGTCAGAGGAAAAAGAAAGTCTGGTGCAGTATCTGGCGGCAAAGCGCCTGCTGCTGGAGGAAAAGGAATATGTGGATTTTATCATAGCAAATCATGAGGAATGCTATGAGGCGTCAATGGAACTGGAACGGCGGGTGGAACAGGCAGCGGATGCCTGGGAGGAGAGCGGACAGGCAAAACAGCTTGCGGATCTCCTGGCGGAGCGCAGTGAGCATCCTGAAAATAGCAGGCGTATCTGGGAGGATGCAGCCAAACAGATGAAAAAGGCCTGTGGAAATATGATAAGAGAGAAGTAGGATATGGGATTGTTAAAAAAGTGGTTATCCGGATGGAAGGGTAAGAAACAGGAAGAATATACAGAGGAGACAGAAGAGTTCCGGGAAACTCCCGTACTTCGCCGTGACAGTATCAATCTGCGGGACCAGGGGCAGAGAATGCGTTATGTGCGAAGCTGTCTGGAACAGATCAGGGAAGCGGAGTCAGAAATCGAAAAACTGACGAGAGAATACAGTGTGGTAACTTCTCATCTGACGGATACGGAGGAGATCGAAGCGCTTCCCGCATCGGAAAAACAGGAAATATCCCGGATTGCAGATAAGATAACTGCATATGAGCGGGAGAAACACGTGTATGAGCGGGAACAGGAGCGGATGTCAGATCTGGAATTTCACCGGATGGAGCGGATGGAAGAAGAGGTGGAGGAAGGAATCGAAAAACTGACAGATGCAGAGGAGTATCAGGAAAAGATACGACAGGATATGCGCAGACTGTCCGGTGAACGACATGCGTTTCAGTACAGAAAGCATGACCTGCAGAATCTGATGGTAAATCTGAGAGGGATGATGATCATTACCAGTTTTTCTTTTCTGACCTGTATGAGTATCCTGATGCTGCTTCAGTTTCTGATGGAAATGGATACCCGCATCGGCTATATTCTGACAGCCGGGGCCACGGCTTTTGCGGTTTTTATGATATATATGAAATATGCGGAAGCAGTAAAAGAAAAAAAACAGGTGGAACGCTCCATTAATAAGCTGATCCTTTTGCAGAACCGGGTCAAGATCCGCTATGTAAACAATACCAATCTGCTGGAATATCTGTATATGAAATATAAAGTAGAATCAGCGGATGAACTGGTCCGCATGTGGGAACTGTATCAGCGGGAAGTGGAGGAACGGGAAAAATTCCGGGAGCTTCATGCGGAACTGGATTATCACCGCAAAGAGCTGCTTAAGATCCTGCGGCGCTACCAATTGAAAGATCCGGAGATCTGGCTGCGCCAGGCACAGGCGATCAGCAGCCGCAGCGAAATGGTGGAAATCCGCCACAATCTGATCCTGCGCCGCCAGAAGCTGCGTAAGCAGATGGAATACAATGAACAGCTTGCACAGATGGCGCAGGGGGAGATCAAAACCCTGGCGGAGGAATTTCCTGTTTACACGCCGGAGATTATGGAACTGGTATCTCAGTACGAGGCGATGGAAAAGCGGGCCTGAAGGGGGAGAGTATTCTTTCTTGACATCGACACTTTATCGTGGTAGTATACAAAAGTGATCGTTCCTTGCAACAAAGGAGAGGAGAAGGAGGAAATATTATGAAAAAATGGATTGCAGCAGCATGTATGCTCACCATGACAGCCACGCTTCTGACAGCATGCGGCCAGTCCGGTAGCAGTACGCAGGAGGCAGCGGAGCCGGACGGTACGGTGCAGACAGAGGAGCCGGGCAGCGAGGCACAGACAGAAGAGGCCGGAGCTGACGGGGCAGCGGATACGGCAGGTGAGCGGACAACCTTTACGGTAGGGTTT
The DNA here is from genome assembly GCA_947385955.1 of uncultured Clostridia bacterium. Classification (GTDB taxonomy): domain Bacteria; phylum Bacillota; class Clostridia; order Lachnospirales; family Lachnospiraceae; genus VSOB01. The sequence goes on along the minus strand of CANDNA010000008.1, from coordinate 32,158 downwards.
GATGCGGAGTTCCCGCCCTATGGTTATAAGGATGATTCCGGCGAATATGTGGGATTTGACCTGGATCTGGCACGTGCCGTATGTGAAAAGAACGGCTGGGAGTTTGTGGCACAGCCCATTGACTGGGATGCCAAAGATATGGAGTTGTCCTCTGGTGCTATTGACTGTATCTGGAATGGGTTTACGATGAACGGCAGAGAGGATGCCTATACCTGGAGCGTACCTTATATAGACAACAGTCAGGTGTTTGTGGTACCTGCAGAATCCGGGATTGCATCCAAAGCTGATCTTGCAGGTAAGGTGGTGGGGGTACAGAAGGATTCTTCTGCACTGGCTGCACTGACGGATGAGGAAAATCAGGAGCTGGCAGCGTCTTTTGCTGATTTGGTGGAATATGCGGATTATAATACCGCGTTTATGGATCTGGAGGCAGGCGCCATTGAAGCGCTGGCCATTGATATCGGTGTGGCTTCTTATCAGATTGCATCCAGAGGGGACGGCTATGTGATGCTGGAAGAACCCCTTTCCACAGAACAGTACGGAATCGGTTTTTACAAAGGCAATGAGGAGTTGAAGGACGTTGTGGAGCAGTCCCTGCTGGAACTGTATGCGGAAGGTGTGGTAGCCCAGACCGCGGAACAGTATGGAATTGATGCATCCATGATCTGCCTTGGCAATGATAAGTAACGACGGATAAGAAAAACAGGGGATGAAAGGGAAGCCTTCATCCCCATTTTCAGGAGGGTACTATGGAGTTTGGACAGATGGTTGCACAGTTGGGAGAAGGCATGATTGTCACTGTGGAAATATTTTTCCTGACGCTGCTTTTTTCCCTGCCGCTGGGGCTTGTGATTTCTTTCGGAAGGATGTCCCGGCATGTTCCTCTGCGGATGCTTACAAAGATATACATATCGGTAATGAGGGGAACACCGCTGATGCTGCAGTTGATTGTGGTGTATTTTTCCCCTTATTATGTGTTTGGCATGAAGATTTCGGCCTCTTATCGTTTTACGGCGGTGATTCTGGCATTTGCCCTGAACTATGCGGCGTATTTTGCGGAAATCTACAGAGGGGGCATCGAATCCATGCCGGTGGGGCAGTATGAGGCGGCACAGGTGCTGGGATATGGCAGAATACAGACTTTCTGCAGAATTATCCTGCCGCAGGTTGTCAAACGGATTTTGCCTTCCATTACCAATGAAACCATTACGCTGGTAAAGGATACTTCCCTTGCCTTTGTACTGGCAGTGGTGGAGATGTTTACGGCTGCCAAGCAGATCGCAGCAAAGGATACCACGATTATGCCTCTGATGGCCGCCGGTGTATTTTATTATATTTTTAATCTGGCGGTGGCGGCTTTCATGGAATATCTGGAAAAGAAGATGAGTTATTACAGATGAGGAGGATATATGAAATATCTGGAGATGGAACATGTGAAGAAAACGTTTGATCATCTGGAAGTACTGAAAGATATTTCTCTGTCAGTGGAAGAGGGCGAAGTGGTCTCCATTATCGGGCCTTCCGGTTCAGGCAAGTCCACATTGCTGCGCTGTGCCACCATGCTGGAGCGTATTGACGGGGGCAGCCTTTCCTATCTGGGGGAGCGGGCGGCATGGGAAGAAAACGGAACATGTATCTATGCGCCAAAGAGTGAACTGAAACGGATCCGGAAAAATTACGGACTGGTATTTCAGAGCTTCCATTTGTTTCCCCATTTCAGTGTATTGAAAAATATTATGGATGCACCGGTAAGTGTGGATCATGTGCCCAAAGCAGAAGCGCTGGAACGGGCCGAAAAACTGTTGGTGCAATTGGGGCTGGAGGATAAGAAGGATGCTTATCCCTATCAGCTTTCCGGAGGACAGCAGCAGAGAGTATCCATTGCCCGGGCGCTTGCCCTGCAGCCCAGGATCCTGTTTTTTGATGAGCCTACATCTGCGTTGGATCCGGAGCTGACCGGTGAAGTGCTGAAAGTAATCAGAGAACTGGCCGATGCGCATATGACAATGATTATTGTAACCCATGAGATGCAGTTTGCCAGGGAATTGTCTGACCGGATTATCTTTATGGAGGGCGGAGTGATCCGCCAGCAGGGGACACCGGAGCAGTTATTTGGCAATCCGGATGAGCGGGTAAGGGAATTTATCGGGAAATTCCAGATGTGAGAACGGAGGCGTTCATGGAAAAAATAAAAAAAGGTGTGCATAAGATATGCGAATGCCTGGAGCTGGGTGCGGCAGGACTGGTATTGATCGGTATTTTACTGTCTGCGGTCGGCCTTTTCAGTGAAAAAGGGCTGTTTGTAAGTCTGATGCAGGATACTTCCATATTTATCCATTATCTGGAACAGGTTCTGCTGTTGGTAATCGGGATTGAATTTTTACAGATGCTCTGCCGTCCCAATGCGGATAACGTAATGGAAATTCTGATTTTCCTGGTAGCCCGGCATATGATAGTCGGCACGACCACACCGATGGAGGACTTTGTTTCGGTGATCAGTGTTTCTCTTTTGTGTGTATTGCGCAGATACCTGCACAATTTAAAAGAGAAAGAGGGAAAAGGGATTGAAAAACAGACGGATTTATGATATGCTGTCTCTGATAAGGATAATGGAAGGCCGAAGGAGGGACTGATATGGATATTCCGGCATTGTCAATGGCGCTTTCCCAGACGAAAACTTTGGGAGATGTAGGAACAGCACTGCTGAGTAAGTCGCTGGATATGGCAAAGGAACAGGGTGCGGAGATGGCGTCTATGATAGATTCAGCTGCTATGGAGCTTTCTGTAAATCCTGCCGTAGGCAGCAATATCGATATTCTTGTATAAAAAGAAACCAACTGAATAGATATCTTCAGGGTCGGGTTCATTTCCCAACCGGTGGTACAGCCCACGAGCCGCAAGGCATGATTCGGTGCAATTCCGAAGCCGACAGTAAAGTCTGGATGGAAGAAGATAGAAAACGGTACAGCAGTATTTTTGGTGTGCAGTGAACAGACTCTGGAATGGCAACATTTCGGAGTTTTTTTATGATACAGGAAATTCCTCCGGATTTCCTGTATCACAAAAAGCCCTTCGGGCGGGATCGCACTGCGGCGGAGAGGAAATATATCGCTGAAGCGATCTGGCGCAGAAGCAGGGGAAGATGGCTGCTGTCCGGTCCGATTATGGGAAATTTTTTAACAGCTCTGAAGAACAGATACAGGGCTGTTTTTTATTTCGCACATTTTTTCATTTCACAGACAGGGGGACAGAAGATGACAGAAGATATGTTTTTTATGGAGCGGGCGCTTGCACTGGCGCAGAAAGGGACAGGAAAGGTGAATCCCAATCCTCTGGTAGGGGCGGTTATCGTGAAAGGGGGTACCATCATCGGGGAAGGCTGGCATGAAGCGTTTGGCGGGCTTCATGCGGAGCGCAGGGCACTGGAAAATTGCCGGGAGTCTGTAGAGGGCAGCACTTTGTACGTCACATTGGAGCCCTGCTGCCATTACGGAAAGACGCCGCCCTGTACGGAAGCGATTCTGGCGCATAAGATTGGCAGGGTGGTAATCGGGGCAGCGGACCCCAATCCTCTGGTGGCGGGAAAAGGAAGCCGTATCCTCAGAGAAGCAGGGATATCGGTGACAGAGGGGGTACTGAGAAAAGAATGTGAAGAGATGAATCGGATTTTTTTTCATTACATCCAGACGAAAACGCCGTATGTCACGATGAAATATGCCATGACAATGGACGGGAAAACAGCGACCCGGGCGGGGCATTCTAGGTGGATTACCGAAAATCCGGCCAGGGTGCGGGTGCATGAGGACAGGAACCGGCATATGGCCATTATGACTGGCAGGGGAACCGTAGAGGCGGATAATCCCATGTTAAACTGTCGGATTCCCGGCGGCAGATCCCCTGTCCGGCTGATCTGTGATACCCGTCTGCAGACCAGAGAAACGGCAGAAGTAGTGAAAACAGCCGCTGAGATTCCCACCTGGTTTCTGACCTGTTGTGAAGATGCCGGCAAGCAGGCCGTTTATCAGGCACATGGCTGCCGGGTGCTTACGGTGTCCGAAAAGGACGGCCATGTGGATTTACGGCAGGCAGTCAGACTGCTTGGGGAAGCAGGGATTGACAGCATATACCTGGAGGGTGGCTCCGGGCTGCATGCCTCTGCGTTAGAAGCCGGTATTGTGCAGGAACTGCACTGCTATATTGCTCCAAAACTGTTTGGCGGTACGGATGCCATGACACCCATCGGAGGTTCCGGCGTGGAATTTCCTTCCCAGGCAGTCAGGATGCGGATACGAAATGTCAGCTTTTATGGAGAAGATGTCCTGATAGAGAGTAGGGTGGAGCAGGGAGAGGAAGTGAAACGATGTTTACCGGAATCATAGAAGAAATCGGGGTAATACGACAAATAAAATGGAATGCAGTTTCCGGCAGTATGGCTATCGGGGCGGAAACGATTCTGGAAGATGTCAGGGTCGGTGACAGCATTGCCGTCAATGGAATCTGTCTGACCGTAACCGGGCTGGGAGATAGATGTTTTACTGTGGATGTGATGCATGAAACCGTCAGAAGAAGCGGTGCGGGTGGATTTACAAAAGGGGAGAGAGTCAATCTGGAGCGGGCCCTGCCGGTAAACGGGCGGCTGGGCGGACATATTGTATCGGGCCATATTGACGGGACCGGAATGATAAAGCAGATACAGAGGGATGAAAATGCCGTCTGGTATGAAATCACGGCAGATACAGGACTTTTGCGGTATATCGTGGAAAAGGGATCTGTGGCTGTGGACGGCATCAGCCTGACTGTGGCGGATGTGGGAAAGAGCAGCTTTCGGGTATCTGTCATTCCCCATACAAGAAATCAGACTGTTTTGTCAGAAAAAAAGAAGGGGGATATGGTCAATCTGGAAACGGACTGTATCGGAAAATATGTGGAAAAGCTGCTGCAGAAAAGATCCGGACAACAGGAAGAAGGGATGACAACAGCCTTTCTTCTGGAACATGGATTTCTGTAGAAGCATTTCTGTTAAAACTGTCAAAAAGCCGGTGACAGGCATAAGGAAGGAGAGCGAATGATGGAAGGATTTGGAACGATTGAGCAGGCGCTGGAAGAATTGCGGAAAGGACATATCATTCTGGTTACGGATGATGAGGACCGGGAAAATGAAGGTGATTTCGTCTGTGCGGCAGAATTTGCAGACTGTGCCAACGTGAATTTTATGGCAACATACGGAAAAGGGCTGATCTGTATGCCTATGAGTGAAGCATTCTGCAGTAAACTGATGTTTCCTCAGATGACAACAGAAAATCAGGACAATCACGAAACGGCTTTTACCGTATCCATTGACTATGTGGGGACTACCACAGGGATTTCCGCCCAGGAGAGGAGCATGACAGCTATGCACTGTGTGAGGGAGGATGCAAAGCCGGAGGATTTCAGGCGCCCGGGCCATATGTTCCCTTTGCGGGCACGGAAAAACGGTGTTTTGGAGCGTCCGGGTCATACGGAAGCCACGGTGGATTTGATGCGTCTGGCAGGACTTGCCCAGTGCGGACTCTGTTGTGAGATTATGCGGGAGGACGGAACGATGATGCGTACACCGGAGCTGCTGTTACTGGCAAAGGAACAGAATCTGGTCTGTGTGACAATCAGGGCTTTGCAGGAATACCGCAAACGGAAGGAAAAGCTGGTGAGCAGGGAGGCAGTGACGAAACTTCCCACCAGATATGGCGAGTTTATGGCATACGCTTATGTGAACCGGTTAAACGGAGAACATCATGTAGCGCTTGTAAAAGGGGATGTGGGAGATGGAAAAGAGCTGTTGTGCCGTGTCCATTCGGAATGCCTGACAGGGGATGCTTTTGGTTCGTCCCGCTGTGACTGCGGACAGCAGTTGGAAGCAGCCATGAAGCAGATTGAAGCAGAAGGCCGGGGCATCCTGCTCTATATGAGGCAGGAAGGCCGGGGCATCGGGCTTGTCAATAAGCTGAAAGCCTATGCATTGCAGGATCAGGGAATGGATACCCTGGAAGCCAATCTGGCACTGGGATTTGCAGGGGATGAAAGAGAGTATTATATCGGAGCACAGATTCTGCGGGATCTGGGTGCTAAGTCTCTTCGGCTTCTGACCAACAATCCGGATAAAATTTATGAACTTTCTGACTATGGCATGGAGATACAGGAACGGGTTCCGATTCAGATAGAAGCAGGGCGCTATAACCGGTTTTATCTGCGGACCAAGCAGCTTAAGATGGGACATATGGTAGATTATGGCAATGTCAGCGGATGCTGAGACAATATGAAAACGGAGGTAGAAAAGGATGAGAACAGTAGAAGGCAAAATGACAGCAAAAGGTATGAAAGTGGGCATTGTAGCCGCAAGGTTCAATGAGTTTATCACTTCCAGACTGGTAGGCGGGGCGCTGGATGTGCTGCGCAGGCATGAGGTGGCAGAAGAAGATATTGTGACTGCGTGGGTACCGGGGGCATTTGAAATTCCGGTGATTGCCAAAAAGATGGCAGAAAGCAGGAAATACGATGCGATCATCTGTCTGGGCGCCGTGATCCGGGGCTCTACCTCTCATTATGATTACGTATGCAATGAGGTATCCAAAGGAGTCGCCCATGTATCGCTGGAAAGCGGAATTCCGGTTATGTTTGGTGTACTGACGACAGAAAACATCGAACAGGCCATTGAGCGGGCGGGAACCAAAGCCGGCAACAAAGGGGCGGAATGTGCAAACGGTGCGATTGAGATGGTCAACCTGATCCGGGCACTGGAAGATAAATAAGATGCAATTTGTAATGATAACATAATGAAAGATATTGGCTCATGCTCTGCAAAAACATATAATAAAAGAAAAAAGAGAGGTATGGCAGATGTCACAGGCGGTGAATGTAAATTTTCGTATGGATGCAGAATTAAAAAAGAGCATGGAACAGACATGTTCTGAGTTGGGAATGTCAATGACGACAGCATTTACGATTTTTGCGAAAAAGGTAAGTCGTGAAAAACGTATTCCTTTTGACGTGAGTGTAGACCCATTCTATTCTGAAAATAATATACGCTATCTGGAAAAAATTGTCCGTGATGTTGCTCAGGGGCAGGCACATTTTGCTGAGCATGAGTTGATGGAGGCAGAGGAATAATGCGGTTGCGGTGGGAAGACGGGGCATGGGAAGACTATATTTACCGGCAAACGCAGGATAGAAAGACATTGAAACGAATCAATGCACTGATAAGTGAGATAAGAAGGAGTCCTTTTGAAGGGATCAGGAAACCAGAGCCATTAAGGGGAAACTTAAGTGGATATTGGAGCAGACGCATCGATGATGTCAATTGGATTGTCTATTTTGAACAGGACAATATTATTTACGTAGTTTCGTGCAGAGGAGACTATGATGATTGAATTGAAGTACCAGATTGAAGTGATTGTAGTCTGGGTTGCTCAGAAAAATAGTTAAGGCGTAAATAAATTTCTGTGGTATAAGTTGGAATTGGATTTATGTACCCATTCGGAAGTGGCTTATAAATACGCATTACAAATAGCAGATAAAGATTTTTTCTGAATATAAATTGGAATTGTGGAGGAACGTATGGGAATAGGGATAATCAGTACAAGCAAAGGGGATTTTACTTTTCAATCAACGGAGGATGTAATAAAATTTATACGGACAGGAGCACAAGAAAATAATGATATATGGATTAGCGGAGAGCAACCATATCCTTGTATTGCTGTTTGTATCAATGGAGAATTTGCTGCCATTAATTTTTTTCAAAATGACACAGGCGACATATGGTTGTCCTATAATGATAAAAACCAAAAGGAAGTTACTTTTATTGCAGATGGGAATGAATGGAAACCCGATGCTAATGCAATTATTGTATTAAGCGACGCGTTTTCATGTATCAGGGAATTTTTAGATACTTATGAAAGGCCAGTCTGTATTCAGTGGCAGGAATTATAAATTCTAAACTGCAGAACACATATGTTGTTTTAGATTATATGATTTGTTGAAAGCTCATTTTACATTTTAGGCTTTATGCACAGAGGAATACTTTTCCGAAAAGGGAGTTATGTAAAAGTTCAAAAGGGTTCAAACGTCTGCAGGAAAAATTTGTCCATCAGATGATCTTTGGCATTCTTGCCGGAAATAAGCCGCACCTGAGTGAAATTGCCTGTTCCTTCCAGCAGAAAGCTGGAAGCGCTCTCTGAAATACGGGACGACAGTACGGGTGAGGTCATATAGGGTTACCTTACCATTGATGCCGCGGTACTGTCCGAAAAGGAAAGATGCCCCTTCCGGTCTGTGAAAAGGTATTTTCAGCAGTGGAAAAGGGATTCCTCAGTGAAACCTATGAGAGTTTATGCTGCCTGGGATTTCTTTCCAAAAACTTTACTTCCAAATGCGTCCGAGCCCGCGACCGTGGTTTTGATGCCAATGATTATTACCACTATTTCCTAAGGCGCGGGGAACGTTTTGTCATCCATGCAAAAAAGAACAGGAATGTCATTTATAACGGGCAGATCTGCAACATCATGGATGTAGCATTAAGGTATAAAGTGGCATATCGCATGGATTTTAAAGATAAAAAGGGGAGAGTCATACAGTGCAAAATGAGCTGCATACCCGTACGGCTTTGCGAATTTCCATCCAGAGATCTGGTACTGACAGTCGTATATGGATTTGGGAAAGACCCCATGTTCCTGCTTTCCAACCTGAAAACGCAGGAGAAGAAAAAGCTGTGCCATATCATCACTAAAGTGTATCTGCTGCGGTGGCGGATTGAGGAATATTTCAGGTTTAAGAAACAGCAGTTTAAACTGGAAGATTTAAGGGTAATGTCCTTAGAGTCCATACGGGACCTGAACCTGTTTGAATACTTTAAAATAGCTGGCTGTTGGACATGAGGCCTAAAAAATGGGGAAACTCAAAAATCTGACAGGATTTTCCTATTATAGATTCCTACAATTTGTTTTTATTCAGTTGCTTTAAAACCCATATCAAGATAATTGCGCATTGACTTTTCATCGTTACAGGCTGCTCTGAGCATTTTAGCAAGCAGTATTAAATCGTCTATATACTGGGAAAATACACAAAAAATATCTTCATCCGAATCGAAATGAAACATATCTGTTCCACTGTTATTTTCTTCCCACTCTTTTATCATCCCTTTTGTGAGAATTTCCCAGTCTTTGCTGCTGCCTTCCAACCCTGCTTGGTTGAATGTATCTATCTTAAAACGCTCGTCAATCCTTAATAAAAGTGACAGGGAAAAAGGGTGATGCTCTACAAAAAAGAACGGAGCTATATCTTCCGGCTTAATCCATATATGAAATGGCGGACGCGGGCTGGGCAGCCAGGGAAGAGATTCCCATTCGCTGTTTCTTAACATTCCATATTGTTCAATATCTTTCATTTTACATAAATTTTCCTTTAGAAATGTCAATTCATATATTCGATTATAAAACACTTATCTGTTATTTACAATGTATATTGATAAGTCATTTTCCAATGGGTACATAATCCGAAAAAGGAGAAACATTTTCAGGCTGCCTTTTTACTGATTCTTTTCCTGATCAGCAGTATGAGCAAGAAATAAACTGCGCATACGATAATCCCGGTGGCACAACTTCTTAACGCCAGTATATACCAAAGATTTTTTAATCTTTCAATTTGATAAGTGGCGATCTTTCCACGTTCGAGAACAGCAAACCCCAAGATGGCAACTGGATAACATGCGCCCAGAATAAAAGCGATCACCGCTCCCAAAACAATCAGCGCTTTTTGATAAAACCTTACTTTTTTGAATGGATCGGTTTTCAGTTCGGCATTCGTAGTTTGCAGATCTATCTGCATTTTCATAGCATCCATCTTTTTTTTACAATCTTTGCATTCGTTTACATGTTGATCAATCTCTTTTTTCGTTTGTTCCGATACGATATCATCCTGATACAGCGGTAATAAATCCGAAATAATATAACAGGGAAGTCTTTTATTCATCTTTCAAAATCTCCTTTACAATTTTTTGCTTTCCTCTGAAAAAGGTGACTCTTGTCCAATTTTCTGTTTTACCAATGATCTCTCCAATTTCAGCAAAAGATAAGTTGCTGACCAGCCTTAAATACATTACTTCACGTACAGGCTCATTCATATTATGTATCAACTGTAATATTTCTTTTTGTTCCCATGAAAGAGGTATTTCTTTTTTATCCGCTGTTTCCGGGACAGCGTCCTCTATAGATAAAGTTTCCTGATGTTTTCTTACATGTTTTAACCAGACATTTTTAGCGATTCCACACAACCAGGTTAAAATGGAACTCTTTCCCTGAAATCGGTCAATAGATTGAACAGCCTGAAAAAAAGTCTCCTGGGTAAGTTCTTCTGCAAGATGTTCATTATTTGTCTTGCTCAGTAAAAACAAAAATACTTTTTGGGAATACATCTCATATATTTCTTCCATCAATTGCACTTTTCATCTCCTTTCTACCTGTTAGTACCAAATTTCTCCGATTCGTTACAATCATTTCATTTTTTATAATTTTTTTTGCCCGGTTATGGATATGGTTCCTCCGGCCTGCCCACTTAAATTAGTTCCGGACAAAACTCACTGTTTTAACGCTTTTGGGTTTGTGGTAGAATGGGGAAGTACAAAGCGGCACAAAAAGGATCTGGAGGAAACTCATGATTGTATTGATAACAGGTGCATCGCACACCGGAAAAACCGCACTTGCTCAGAAATTGCTTGAAAAATATAAATATCCATATTTATCAATAGACCATTTGAAAATGGGTTTTATCCGCAGTGGATATACGCAGCTCACACCCGGAGATGATGATGAACTTACGGATTATTTATGGCCTGTCGTTCGTGAGATGATAAAAACCGCTATAGAAAACAAACAGAATCTTATTGTGGAAGGCTGTTATATTCCTTCTGACTGGTCAGAGGACTTTGAAAAGGAATATCTTGATAATATGAGATACTACTGCCTTGTAATGAGCGAGGATTATATAAGAAATCATTTTGCCGACATAAAAAGATATGCGGGCGTCATTGAAAATCGTTCCGATGATGAATGGTGTACTTTGGAAAGTGTCATAGAAAATAACGCACAATTTTTAGAACGTGCTCAAAAATCCAATTCCAATGCAAACTATATTCTTATTGATGATAAATATGAGATAACCATCGAGATGGAGTGACAAATTTTCTGATGTTCCAACTGTCCGGCTGTTTTCCATGACAACACCGGGGAATGATAATTGTTGTGTTGTCAGTCCCCGGTGCTTTTTATGTGACAGACAAAATGCCGTTTAATGTTCCAGTAATTCTGCTTCAATTTCTTCGCAGTAGATAGAAACCGCATGCCCCTCAAAATCATATACATGAAACCGTCTGGAGGATTCATAGCCTTCTTCTGACAGATTGCTGATGTTAAGGCCGGCAATATCTTCTGTGACATGTATGGAGATTTCTCCGCTGATGTGCTTTAGCAGCAGTCGTATTTTATAAGTTTCTGAATCATTCGATAAAATAAGTTCGGCATTGTATCTGGTATCCCAGTTTTCATAATCAAATATCTCTTTGTATTCAAATTTCAGGATGTGCCCAAAACAAAACCAGTTCTGATATTCTCTGGGGAGCTTTTCCAGTAAAGTGTCCATTCCCCTGATGCCGTTATTTTTTTCCAAAACGTATGCCTCCCTTTCATTTTTCACCCATTATACACCACAGGAAGGGTTCTGTCATCTGCAAATCAGCATAAGGAAGGGATGAATTATAATTTCTGTTCAGTCTTTAAAAACAGGGATTGACAACTTTATACTACTGTGATAGTCTGAAGGCAGATAGACTATCGCAGTAGTATAAACAAAAAAGGGTGCGCACAGAAGTGATCGTGAAAAAAGAAAGGATGACAGATCGTATGAACAGAAAAAAAGGCAGAATTGCAGGAGTCATATTGGCGGTTGCCGTGATGTCGGGTATGTGTGCGGGATGCGGCACAGACGGGGCGCAGGTGAAGGGAGAGGCCGGGGCAGCCGCAGAGAGTGAGGCTGCAGAGGATAGGCAGCCGGATCTGCCGGCAGCAGGAGGGGCAGCCCCGGACGGAGAAACAGAAGAAGAACTGTCCGGAACGGAAGATGATCTGGAGGACATTTTATCAGATCCTACACTGGGCGGTATTTTCCAGCTTTATACGGCGGAAGAGTATGAAGAGGTAGTTGAAAATGTAAAAAAATATGCGGATGGCGGCAGTGTGAGCAATATGGAGGCGGACCTGGAGAAGCTGAAAGCAGACAATGGAAAGGGCGAGTTTGTCCTCTATAAAAGTGCGTTTGAGGAAAGCTACGAAGAGGACGGATATCAGGTGGCCACCGGTTTCAATCCCATGATTGTGATGAATCCTTGGCAGGAATATGAAAATGCGGGAGTGGAGCTGACAAAAGAGGCTTACCGGAAAGAGATAAAGACTGTGACCAATACACTGGATCAGGCTATTTCCAGAGGACAATTGACGCAGGAACAGAAGGAGATCATCCTGGCTAAAATGGAGGACAATTTGAGCAGGATGCAGTGATTCCGGTTAAGGCACGTTGACAATCATGCAGGGGTATGATAGTCTGAAAATAAACAGACTATTATAGTAGTATACAGAGAGCTGTATCGGAAAGGTGCATGAACAGGATGGAAGATAAATTGTTTGATTCGGAAAGAAAAGTGATGGAAGTCGTATGGGAAAGAGGAGACTGCCCGGCCAGGGAAATTGCCCTGATTTTGCATGAAAAAATTGGCTGGAATAAAAATACCACCTATACGGTCATTAAAAAATGTGTTCAGAAAGGCTGGATGGAGCGGATAGAACCGGGATTTATATGCCGGGCAGCGATTTCCAGGGAAGAGGCAATCAGGAAGGACACGGATGAATTTGTAAACCGGGTCTTTGGAGGCTCTCTTCCCCTTCTCTTTTCGGCGCTGCTTTCCGGAAAAAAGATGTCCGGAGAGGAAATTGCACATCTGAAAAAGATGATTGATGAGATGGAGTGAGGCATATGGAATTGCTGCAAATGAGTTTGTCCGCATCTGTGCTGATTTTGTTTGTGATTCTGGCACGGTATCTGCTGGGCAGGAGATTCCCCAGAACGGTTCTGTGTCTGCTCTGGGGAATTGCAGGCTGCAGGCTGCTGATACCGGGTAAGGTACTTACGGCAGCAGGGGCGTTGTTCCGGCGGCTGATCCGGGAGTGGCAGATTTGGCCGGCATCGGCCGGTATGGAGGATGCCGCCACATTCGGGCTGCCATCACAGAAAGACATATGGAATATGACGATTGGGATTTCCATTCCTGTTCCTGCACAGACGGCGGCAGGCCGGAATCAGGTGCTGTCTGTTTTGTGGATGGTGGGCGCAGCATGTCTGGCTTTGTATTTTATCTATGTTTACAGACATTGTATGAGTATCTGCAGGATGTCCCGGCCTGTGGCCGGTGCAAAAGCGTACTGGCATCAGATGATAAAAGGCCCGGCCCGGCAGGTCAGGCTGCGGATATCTGACAGACTCTCTTCCCCTCTGACCTTTGGGGTCATCCGGCCGGTGATACTGCTGCCCGGTACGACAGATCTGGAAAACAGGGAAAATCTGTACTATATATTGGAACATGAAATGACACATATCAGAAGATGGGACAGTGCCCGTAAAATTTTACTGGCTGTTGCCGTAACCATTCACTGGTTCAATCCGTTGGTCTGGGTTATGTATTTTCTGGCCAACAGAGACATTGAGCTGGCATGTGATGAAAGTGTGCTGCAAAAGACAGGCAGGGAAAGACGTGCCGCCTATGCCCGTGTCCTGGTGGAATGGGCTGCTGCAGCGCCGGAGAACAATCTGCTGGCCTCCCATCTGATGCAGAATTTTATAGAAGAAAGGATTTTGAATATTATGAATTGGAGAAAAATGACAATAACAGGAGCTATGGTATCCGTTATGCTGCTTTCCGGAGCAGCTACAGTGTTTGCGATGACACCGTCTGCCGGCGAGGAAGCGTCTGTTCAGGCAGCAGATGCAGAAGAGATAATGACAGAAGGAGAAAGCACCTTTGCCGGCTATGCGGAGGATCCCACTCTGGGCGGGATCTTTGAGGTCTATACAGTAGAAGAATATGAAAAAGAGGTGGAATTTGTAAAAAAATATGCAGACGGAGATGACGGGACCGGCTCCGGCTGCAGAGCGATGGAAGAAGCTCTGGAAAAGCTGAAAGCAGATCAGGGCAGAGGGGAATTTGTCATCTATAAAGCAGCGTTTGAAAAGACCTGGGAAGAAGACGGATATCAGGTGGCCGTCGGCTTTAATCCCACGATTGTGATGAATCCCTGGCAGGAATATGAAAATGCAGGATTGGAGCTGACGGCAGAGGCTTACCGGAAAGAGATGGAGGCCGTGACCAATACGCTGGATGATGCCATTGCAGACGGCCGGCTGACACCGGAGAAAAAGGAGATCATTTTGGGAAAAATGTACGACAATCTGAAAAAGATGAAATAACGTCCTGCTGCCGCACACTTTTTTCTTCAGGCCATTGTGAAAAACCGGAAATATCGTGTATACTATACGCTGTACCTTCGATTGACAAAACCCCTCCGGGGGACGCACACTTTTTCACAGAGAGGAAGGAAACGGATATGCGGATCGGAACAGGATATGATGTACACAGACTGACAGAAGGAAGAAAACTGATTATGGGCGGTGTGGAGATTCCCTGGGAAAAGGGGCTGCTGGGACATTCGGATGCGGATGTGCTTTTGCATGCCATTATGGATGCCCTGCTGGGGGCAGCCGCACTGGGAGACATCGGAAAACATTTTCCGGATACGGACGCCCGCTACAAAGGGATATCCAGCATTGCGCTGTTAAAAGAAGTCGGGGCGCTTCTTGAGGAAACCTGCTTTTTTATTGAAAATATTGATGCAACCATTATTGCCCAGGCGCCTAAAATGGGTCCTCATATAGAAGCGATGCGGGAAAATATTGCAAACGCGCTTGGGATTGAGACAGGACAGGTCAGCGTCAAGGCCACTACGGAAGAAGGACTGGGGTTTACCGGCAGCGGCGAGGGGATTGCAGCGCAGGCGGTCTGCCTTTTGACAAGCCCTTCCCACTTTTATGACGCAGATGTGACGCAGGTGGCTGCTGCATCGGGAGACTGCGGCTGCTGCGGAGGGTGTGAAAACGGCGGAAGCTGCGGCAGCGGTCAGGGCAGTGACCGGGCATAGGATGGAGACAGAAGCCGGAGCGGCAGATAAATACAGAGGGTTGGGCAGCAGATGAAAACAGGGAATAAAACAGAGGAGCAGGCAGACATAGTAACAATAGAAAAGCTGACCACGGCAGAAGCGTTGTCGGCCAAAGCGATGTGGTCGGAAATATTTTATGAGGATTCGCAGCAGTTTACGGACTATTATTTTGAGGAAAAGATGGCCGGCAATACGGGATATGGGGTAAAATGTGGCGGCAGACTCTGTGCCATGCTGTTTCTGACCCCCTATATGGGACAGATCCTGGCGCCGGACGGAGAAGGAAACCGATTCCGGGACGTTTTGCTGTATTATATTGTGGGAGTGGGAACCAGACAGGAGTGCCGGCACCGGGGCTATATGGACCGCCTGCTGCGGGCGGCGCTTTCAAAGCTGTACCGGGAAGCGGTGCCGTTTGCCTTTCTGATGCCTGCGGATCCGGCTATTTATATGCCGTATCAGTTCCGGTATATTTACGACAGGCCCCTGTTTTCCGTAAAAAAACAAGGGAATGTGCCGGCACAGATCATGCAGGAAGAGGAGGCGGCTGGCCTGGCCTCATTTGCCGGCCGTCTGCTGGAGCAGAGATATCAGTTATTTTTGCGACGGGATGAAGCATACTACAAAAGGCAGAAAAAGGAGAGCCAGGCGCAGAACGGCGACATTTATCTCTGGAAAGAGCAGGGGGAGATTGCAGGATTTTACCTGCTGGCCAGGGAAAATGGGAAAGAAGAGATTCAGGAAGGCATGGTGTCGGATGCGTTTGCAAAACAGGGAACGCTTGAGATTTCATCCAAAAGGCAGCCCATTATCATGGCAAGGATTACCAATGTGGTATCCATGCTCTCCCTGCTGCGTCTTTCCCGGCAGGCAGGGCCGGATTTTATCACAGTCCGCTTTCACCTTTCGGACCCGCTGCTTGGAGAGCAGGACGGAACTTTTCTCTGGACAGTGGGGAAAAAAGAAAGTACAATAGCTATGTTGGCAGGAGAGGATGAAGCAGAAGCCTGTACGGATATCAGTGCATTGACGGAATTTGTGTTCGGCAGAAAGGACTGCCGGGCCTGTTTTTGGCAGGCAGAGTCTATGTCCGGCCAGCCTTTGCAGAGCAGGGATAAGACAGAAAGCGGATCGGCAGGCGGCGATACATCGGTATACAAAAGGTTGTCCCAGATCATACCGCTGCGTCAGGTCTGTATCAATGAAATTGTATAGATTGCAGGAAATACTTTGTCAAAATGCCGCTGTTTTGCATAGCTTATATCAGACATGTGATGCCGTTTGCAGCGCAGGAGGCAGGAGCCTTTGCGGAACGGAGGAAAAAGCGGGGAGAGATTCAGTATGGGACTTATCAGACGGGTTCGGGACGAAATCCGTATTATCAGGGAGCGGGATCCGGCCATCCATTCCTGGATGGAGGTATTTTTATATCCCAGTTTTAAGGTAATGCTGCACTATCGGCTGGCTCATAAATTATACAAAAGCGGCCACTATTTCCTGGCCAGGTGGATTTCCCAGAGGGGTGTGCGCAAAACAGGGATTGAGATTCATCCGGGCGCAGAGATCGGGGAAGGTTTTTTCATTGACCACGGAAATGGCGTGATCATTGGAGAAACCACTGTCATCGGCAATAATGTGACCCTGTATCAGGGAGTGACTCTTGGCGGCACGGGCAAAGAACACGGCAAACGGCATCCTACCATTGAGGACAATGTGATGATCAGTGCGGGAGCCAAGATACTGGGGTCTTTTACCATAGGGGCCAACTCCAAGATCGGTGCAGGCAGTGTGGTATTGAAGGCAGTGCCGCCCAATTCCACTGTGGTGGGGGTGCCGGGCCGGGTGGTAAAACGGCACAATACAGCATTTCCCAGAGAAGAAATGAACCATACGGATCTGCCGGACCCGGTCAGGGAGGACATTCAGAATCTGCAGGAATCCAACAGCGTTCTGACCAATCGTTTGCTGGAAATGGAGAAGCAGATCAAATTGCTGAAAAAAGAGGCCGAGAGAGAAAGAGCGGCTGAGAGGAGAAGCAACCATGAAAATTTATAATACGCTTTCAGGCAGAAAAGAGGAGTTTGTGCCTATTGAGCCGGGGAAAGTACGGATGTATGTGTGCGGGCCCACTGTGTACAATCTGATTCATATCGGCAATGCCCGCCCTATGATTGTATTTGATACGGTGCGCCGTTATATGGAATATAAGGGGTACGAAGTCAATTTTGTATCCAATTTTACAGATGTGGATGACAAGATCATCAAAAAGGCGATGGAAGAGGGGGTGGATGCCTCCGTAATTTCCAGACGTTATATCGAGGAATGCAAAAAAGATATGGAAGCCATGCATGTGCGTCCCGCTACGGCCCATCCGCTGGCCACAGAGGAGATTGCCGGGATGCTGGAAATGATCCAGACACTGCTGGACAAAAATCATGCTTATGTGGCAGCGGACGGTACGGTCTATTTCCGCACCAGAAGTTTTGACGGCTATGGTAAACTTTCCCATAAAAATCTGGATGACCTGCGCAGCGGAGGACGCTCCCTGCTGGTATCCGGAGAGGATCAGAAAGAGGACGCGCTGGATTTTGTACTCTGGAAACCCAAAAAGGAAGGAGAGCCTTACTGGGAGTCAGACTGGTGCCAGGGACGCCCGGGATGGCATATCGAATGCTCCGTGATGAGCCGGAAATATCTGGGAGAGGAAATTGACATCCACGCGGGAGGGGAAGATCTGATTTTCCCCCATCATGAAAATGAGATTGCCCAGTCGGAGGCGGCCAATGGAAAGACCTTTGCCAGATACTGGATGCACAATGGGTTTTTAAACATTGATCATAAAAAAATGTCCAAGTCTCTGGGCAATTTCTTTACCGTCAGGGATATTGCAGAGCAGTATGATCTGCAGGTGCTGCGGTTTTTTATGCTGTCCGCCCATTACCGGAGCCCGCTGAATTTCAGCCAGGAACTGATGGAGGCAGCCGGAAACGGGCTGGAAAGAATCGTGACCTGTGCGGAAAATCTGAAATTCCTGTCAGAGCATACACAACAGGCAGTGTTTCTGGACGGGGAAGAGGCATTGCTGCAGGAGGCGGATGGATTCCGGGCCGGGTTTGAAGAGGCGATGGAGGATGATTTCAATACGGCAGATGCCATTTCGGCAGTGTTTGACTTGGTAAGGTTTGCCAATACCCATGCGTCGTCAGAAAGCTCAAAGGCTTTTTTGTCTGCCCTGTTGTCAGAGATCAGGACACTTTCGGATATTCTGGGTCTGGTGACAGAAAAACAGGAAGCGCTTCTGGATGCTGATGTCGAAGAGCTGATTGCCCAGCGGCAGGCAGCCAGAAAGGCAAAGGATTTTGCCAGAGCAGATGCCATCCGTGACCGGCTGCTGGAAAAGGGGATTGCCCTGGAAGATACACGGGAAGGCGTAAAATGGAAACGGGTATAAGTATACTGGAGCAGATCCGGGATACTTTTGGCTGCCGGCAGACGGATGTCCGCAGCTATTCCCCGCTGGCCCTTGCCTATATGGGGGATGCGGTATATGACCTGATTATCCGTACCGTTGTGGTGGAACAGGGAAACAGAGCCGCCAATGTGCTGCACCGGGGCACGGTCAGATATGTGAATGCGGGAGCGCAGGCATCTGTGATAGAAGCTCTGCAGGATGTCCTGACCCGGGAGGAGGAGGCCGTATACCGGCGGGGCAGAAATGCCAAATCCCATACGGCAGCCAAAAATGCATCCATTGAGGACTACCGGAAAGCCACCGGGCTGGAAGCGCTGATCGGTTATCTGTATCTTTCGGACAGGCTGGAGCGGATACTGGAGCTGGTCAGGCTGGGGCTGGAAAGAACCGGGCTGCTGGTATCGGCCGGGGAAAGGAATGTTTTATGAAACAGGAAACATCTGTAATAGAAGGACGGAATGCGGTGATCGAAGCCTACCGGTCCGGACGTTCGGTAGACAAACTGTATCTGCTGGACGGCTGTCATGACGGGCCGGTTATGACCATCCGGCGGGAAGCTCAGAAACAGGGGACTTATATCAGATATATGACACGGGAAAGGCTGGATCAGATTTCCCAGACCGGAAAGCATCAGGGAGTGATCGCTTATGTGGCAGCCTATGCTTATGTGGAAGTGGAGGAGATGCTTCAGGCAGCCAGGGATCGGGGAGAGCCGCCTTTTTTGATCCTGCTGGATAATATTGAGGATCCGCACAATCTGGGAGCTATTATCCGGACCGCCAATCTGGCAGGCGCTCATGGCGTGATTATCCCCAAGAACAGGGCAGTGGGACTGACGGCCACGGTAGCACGTACTTCCGCAGGCGCTTTGAACGATACACCGGTGGCCAAAGTGACCAATCTGGGCAGGACCATAGAAGAACTGAAAAAAGAGGGGCTTTGGTTTGTCTGTGCGGATATGGCAGGGACTGTTATGTATGATCTGGATTTGAAAGGGCCTATCGGACTGGTAATCGGCAGCGAGGGAGAGGGCGTGGGACGGCTGATCCGGGAGAAATGTGATCTGACTGCGTCGATTCCCATGCGGGGAAGCATTGATTCTCTGAACGCCTCTGTGGCAGCCGGGGTATTGGCCTATGAGATTGTGCGGCAGAGAATGGGAAAAGGATGACAGGGGATGGAGAAGGACTATACCGGAAGCAGCGATGAAGAACTGATAGTGCGGCTGCGGGACGGAGAAACGGGCATCACGGATTTTTTAATGAACAAATATAAAAATCTGGTGCGCAGTAAGGCAAAGTCCATGTATATTCTGGGAGCGGACAGTGAAGATCTGATTCAGGAGGGGATGATCGGGCTGTTTAAAGCGCTGCGGGATTATGATATGGGAAGAGATGCCAGTTTTCTGACCTTTGCGGATCTGTGCGTGTCCCGTCAGATGTATACGGCGGTGCAGGCGTCCCGGCGTAAAAAACATTCTCCGTTAAATTCTTATATTTCCCTCTACAGCGATGTATCCGAAAAGGGAGAAAACGGCGGAGAGGAAACCGAGCTGGTCAATGTGCTCAGTTCTCTGTCCGAGAAAAGCCCGGAAGAAAAATGGATTGACAGGGAAAATATGGAGCTGCTGGAAAAAACCATTGAAAAGGAACTGAGCAGCTTCGAAAAACAGGTGCTGGATCTGTACCTGACCGGAATGGGCTACATACAGATTGCAAGGGTGCTGGGCAGGGATGGAAAATCCACAGACAATGCACTGCAGAGAATCAAGAGCAAGCTGCGCCGGGCGATCGGGAAGCAGGAATAAAATATGTCATGGAATCTATTCAAAAAGAGCGTATGCGGCAAAACCAACATACGCTCTTTTTTCATCAGCTGCCGACGGGAATCGGACCCGTGACCTCCGCACTACCAATGCGACGCTCTACCGACTGAGCCACGGCAGCAAGACCTATATTAGAATACTCTATATGGGGTATTTTGTCAATTGTTTTTTATGATTTTTTATCCGAACAGGACAGAAATCTTTTTCTTTCCTGTGCCGGTGTCAGGGGCTTTTGATTTCCAGTACACCCAGGGACGGCTCAAAAAGAATGACATAATGATCCAGTGTCACATGGGTACCGTATTTGCTTTTGTATTGTGCCAGTGCTTCTGCCAGGAAGGGTTCCGTAACTTCCAGATATTCGGCTACTTCGTACAGGGTACGGCAGCCGTGCCGGTAAGCGTTGATAATGCCGGTCAGCCCCACCATTTTATCATATGCCCATATCCTGGCGCGCAGTTCCTGCTTCCGGGAAAGCGCATCGGCCTGATCCAGGATATTGCCGGCAGTGGTATAATAATGTCCCAGCTCCTCCGCCAGTACACATTTCTTTGCGGATTCGGACAGATCCTTTCGGATCGCAATCCGTTTTCCCTTGATTCTTCCGTCATATGCGCACAGAGGCTTTTCTTTGGTTACAAGCTCATGAGAATCGGCTTCCTTCAGCAAATCTTCATAAGTCATCGGGAAAATCTCCTTTTTATCAATGTTTTGTTGCGGGCGTCAAACCCCTGCCTGTACAGTTTGTCAATCAACATCGATAGTTTGTTGACAGTTCCGGGTTGCGGATATAAGAAGTTCTAAGTACTTTGTTCCAGGATTATGGTAAAAGACGCAACCAGCCCGATTTGCCATCCGGGCGCAGGCGGGCTTTTTCCGGACCTCCATGTCCGGAAATTGCTGTCAGCGGACAAAGTACTAAGAACTTCTAATATCCTCCACAAGTCATTGTCAACAAACTATCGATGTTGATGATGAATATAAATGATAGTGCAGGGGTTTGTCATCCGCATCATAGTTTTAAAATTCATCACTGTCCATCAGCTCATTGTCATGGCGTTTCATTTCTTCGGTAACAGAAATATCGGTCCGTTCATGGGCGGCGTTGAGGAGCTGCTCATTCTCTGTCTGCATGGACTGTAATTCGTACAGATTCTGAATATATTGATCAGCTTTGGCTCTGTTTGCAGTATTCAATAACCGGTAGCAGTGGCTGATGAGGGGAATGGTCTCTTTCTGGCTGTGGTCGTTGGGGCGCTCCATAGGCACATCGTATCCCATCAGCCATGCTTCATTAACAGAAAGGGCTTTGGCCAGTTTTTCGATGTTGTGCTGGCGGGGCCTGTATTTACCTGACAGCCATGAACTGAGCTGCCCTTTATCAAATCCGCAGTATTCTACCAGATCTGTCTGCCGCAGACTGCGCCGGATGAGCGCATCTTTCAAGCGGTCTTTTAGTTGGGCTTTTTCTATAGGTGCCATAGGCCTCCTCCTGTCCTGTGTTCTCCATCACCTATAGTATATCTGAAAGTTGAGAAAATATCAATATTCCTTTTTGAAAATTGAGAAAAACTTAAAATTGGATTGACAGTATAAAATCCGGATGCTATGATGAGAAAAAGTTGAGAATATCTCAATTCATCAATACAGGAAATGAGAGGGAGGAAGATATGATGACAAAGGAAAAACAGACCGAAGCAATAGAGGCGGCAAAAGAATATTTGAAAGGATATGAGAGGGCAGTGCGGAAGCTGGAACGGATTGAACTGCGGATTGCGGAAATGCGTTCCAGGCAGGTGAGCCCGCATGTATGTCTGGATGGGATGCCCCATGTTTTTTCCGTCAAAGATCTGTCCGGCTATGCGGCGCTGTTGGATGAAGAGGAGCGGCGGTATCTGAAATCCAGATATTTGTGCCTGCGTAAGTGCAGGGAGATCACAGATAAGATTGAGCGGCTTTCTCAGGATGAGGAAAAGGCGGTACTGCTGCACCGCTATATCAAACTTCAGAAATGGGAGGACATTTGTGAGGAAATGGGATACAGCTGGAAGCATATTCACCGGATTCATACGGCTGCTTTGAAGAATTTCAAGATGACATAGAATGACACATCCCATATGAGGTATGGTGTAGATGGGCAGAAGCGGAGAAGGAAAGGAGGTGAAAAGATGCTGGAGAAAACCATTCAGGCAATTGCTTTTGCACTGCAGGAAGCCTTTGGTGAAGCATACAAAGTGAATACGGACGGAAGCAGTCAGCCGGACGGGCCCTGTTTTCAGGTTTTGCCGATTCGGGTGGAACGGGTGAAAGGGACCTGCGGCCGCTGCACACAGATGGAGAATTTTGAAATCCGGTACACTCCGGGAGGAGGGGGCGTCGGAAACTGTGCTGCGGTGCTGGAGCGCATGTATGATGCACTGGAATGTATTATGGCAGACGGCAATGCCGTATGGAGTCATGCCTCATGGGGCGGAATACGGGAAGGCAGAGCATATTTCTTTGCCCGGTATGATGTGCTCCTTGAAAAAGAGCCGGATGCGGCGATGGAGCATGCGGAAATCAGAATCACAGACAAAACACAGGAAAGGAAAGGTGAATGACATGTTAGGTGGAGGAACATTTACAGTACAGAATAAGAGGCTGCCGGGAGCATACATCAATTTTATTTCGGCGGGCCGTGCATCGGCGGTATTGTCCGAGAGAGGGATCGCTGCAGTGGCGGCAGAGATGGACTGGGGGCCGGAAAAAACAGTGGTCACAGTGGAGGCCGCCGGGTTTGAAAAAGAAGCAAGATCCCTGTTTGGATATGCTTACTATGAAGAACCGGTAAAGGGAATCCGGGAACTGCTGAAAGGGGCCAGGACAGCGCTTCTGTATCGTCTGAACGGCGGTGAGAAGGCGTCCAATACTTACGGCACCGCCAGATACAGCGGGACCAGGGGAAATGATCTGGTTACGGTGATCCGGGCCAGTGAGAAAGACAAAGAGAAATTTGATGTGATTACCATGCTGGACGCAGCCAGGATTGACAGTCAGACCGTAGCTTCGGCTTCAGAACTGACCGACAATGATTTTGTGGTATTTCATAAGGATGCCGAACTGGCAGAAACAGCAGGGCTGGCAATGACCGGCGGTACCAATGGCAGCAAAGCGGATGCGGAAGCATACCAGGGATTCCTGGACAGGCTGGAGAACTGCTCTTTCCATACATTGGGCTGTCTGTCCGGTGACAGTGTGGTGAAAGGGATGTTTGCCGCATTTACCAGACGTATGCGGGATGAAATGGGGATGAAGTTCCAGACCGTGATCCATGACTGGGCAGCGGATTATGAAGGCGTTATCAATGTGAAGAACACCGTGAAAGAAGCCGGCGCCGCCGGGCCGGAACTGGTATGGTGGGTCACAGGCGCACAGGCAGGATGCGCAGTGAACAGGACATTGACCAATGTGCGTTATGACGGGGAGTATACAGTGGATACCCAGTTGAAGCAGTCAGAACTGGAACAGTTGACCGGTCAGGGATATTTTGTTCTGCACAGCGTGGGAACAGAGGTCAGAGTCCTGTCGGATATCAATTCCCTGGTTTCTTTCTCAGACGAAAAGACCGGTGATTTTTCGGAAAATCAGGTAGTGCGTACACTGGATCAGATTGGAAATGACATTGCTGTCACATTCTGCACCAGATATCTGGGAAAGGCTCAGAACAATGAGGCCGGAAGAACAGGACTGTGGAATGACATTGCAGTTTACTGCAGGGAGCTGGAGCGCATCGGCGCACTGGAGAACTTTTCCGGTGCGGATGTGAGTGTGGCAGAGGGTACAGATAAGAAATCGGTCACTGTAAGCTGCATGGTGACACCGGTATGTGCAATGAGCAAACTGTATATGACAGTAACAGTTCGATAAAGGATCTGATAAGGAGGAAAAAAGTATGACAACCATGAACGCAAAAGACGCTATCAGTGCAAAGCTGGCGTCCTGTTATGTAACAATTGATAACGAACGGTATCTTTTGATGCAGGCTAAAAATGTAGAGGTAAAGTATGAAAAGGACAAGCAGGAGGTACCGATTCTGGGGAGGACCACCAAAGGCAACAAGGCCAATGGAGGAAAAATAACAGGCTCCTGTACAATTTATCACAACACCGATCTGTTTACCGAGATGCTGGCCGGCTATCAGGACAGGGGAGAGGATATGTATTTCGATATGGTGATCACCAATGAGGACCCCTCTTCCTCGGCAGGCGCCCGCAGTGTGACCATTAACGACTGCAACATCAACGGCGCAACCGTGGCGTCCTTTGATGCAGACGGGGAATTTCTGGAACAGGAAATGGAATTTACGGCAGAGAGATTTGATATTGCAAAGGCATTCCGTGTACTGGATGGCATGCAGTAAGAAAGGGGCAGAAAGAATATGAGCGGATTGAGCGCATTTTTAAAACAGAATCAGCAGGAAATCAAAAATGTCAGATTTGCGGCCAGCAGACTGTACAGGGACGAAGACGGCAAACCGATGGAATGGGAAATGAGGATGCTGGATTCCGAAGAGGTCAGCCGGATCAGAAAGGCCTGCACCAATATTGTGGGTGTAGGGAAAAAGGTGGTTGTGGACAATGAGCGGTTTAACCGTATGTTTGCGGCAGGATGTACGGTTTTTCCCAATCTGCATGACAAGGAGCTGCAGGATTCCTATGGTGTGTTTGAGCCGGAGCAGTTGATCGTGAAGCTGCTGAAAATAGACGCAGAATACCAGGCTTATGTACAGAAGGCACTGGAAATCAGCGGTTACGGGCAGTCGGATGAGGAATTGGTGGAAGTGGCAAAAAACTGATTGACGGAGGCGATGCGGACGCAAACTATGCGTACTATTGCCTCCACAAATTCCACATACTTCCGGGGCAGTACATGAAGCTGGACCGCATGGAGCGGGCGTTTGTGATGGCGGCTATCGACAGGCGGATCGAGCAGGAGAAGCGGGAGTCCGCAAAGATGAAGAAAAGGAAGTGAGAAAAAATTATGGCAGAAAATGGAGTGGCAATCAGTGGCGGCGGTAATATAGCGGCAGCCTTCGGAAGTATGAACAGTTCCATGCGTGTCTGCATACGTTCTTATGAGCGTATGCAGGCGGCTGCGCAGGAGGCGGCTGAAACGACACGGTTTCAGGAGATGAGTCTGGAGCTGCAGCAGGTACAGACTTCGGCAGCTCTGGTAAATCAGGAAATACAGGAAGCAAACGAAACAAGCGCATCGTCGGCCGAAAAAACAAAGAGCATATTGGAAAAGGCAGCTTCGGCGGCAGGGCAGTTGGTGAGCAAAGCAGGCAGTATGGCGGTATCTTTTGCAAAGGAAAATTACAGCAAAGTATTTGACTTTTCCGATGCGGCTGCACAGGCGGTGGCCGGACTGGATGAGATCAATGACGGAATGCAGTCCACACAGGAACTGCAGGATCAGATTTACGCCTCGGCCCAGCGTTCAGGAAGCCCTTATCTGGGGGCAATGGAGTCGGTGGCCCGGTTTGGCTCAGAGGGCGGCAGCGCGTTTACGGACAATGGGGAAACCATTGCCTTTGCGGAAAATCTGAACAAGGCGTTTCAGATTGCGGGCATGAGCCAGGATCAGATCACGGCATCCTCCCAGGCGCTGGCAAAAGCCCTGGGAGATGGGACACTGAACGGAGAAGAGCTGAAGGGGGTATTCGGGGAAACACCGGGTCTTTTGCAGATGATGGCAGATTCTCTTGGGATCAGTACAGAGCAGTTAAATGAGATGGCGGCAGCAGGTGCGTTGACATCGGAAATGGTGAAAAATGCCATGCTGGGAGCCACCGGAGAAATAGACGCTCAGTTTGCAGCGATGCCCGCCACATGGACGGATGCGTTTACCCGCCTGAAAAACGGTGCATTGCAGGCTTTTTTACCATTGCTGACATCGATTGGCAATCTTTTGTCCACAGAGCAGTTTCAGACAGTGATGGATGGCATCATTGCCGGGATGGGGCAGGTGGCAGAGTTTGTAGGACCGATTCTGGACAGTATGACAGAAGGCGCCGCTTTTGTGGTGGATCACTGGAGCCAGATCGGGCCGGTGCTGATGGGCGCCTCTGCAGGGCTGGCAGCTTTTCTGCTGGTGGTAAAGGGAGTTACGATAGCAACGGGCATCTGGAAAGTGGCACAGGATCTGCTCAATAACAGTATGCGTCAGAACGTGATCGGTATCATTGCAATGGCAGTGGCAATTCTGATCGGTATGCTGATATCCTGGGTCCATAGTGTGGGCGGTGTAAAAATTGCCTGGGCGATCTGTATGGATTTTCTGAAAACCAAATGGAGCCAGTTTCAGATTCGATTTATGGAAGGCGTATATTCCCTGCAAAATACGCTGGATTTTCTGAAATTGTCATTTACGGTGGCCAAAACAGCCATCTGCAACACACTTGGGCTGATGAAGGTGGGCGCTCTTATGATCATCCAGAATATGATCAATGGAGTGATTGAAGGAATCAATACTTTTATTTCCAAAGTCAATGAAGTGGCAGGCACCTCCATCCCTTTGATTACTTACACAGCCCGGTTTGGGACGGATGCTGCGTCAGAGGAGGCGGCCAAACGGAGTAAGCGGAATGCAGATATGCTGAAAGCGGCACAGGAAATGAAGGAAAATGTAGCAGCCAGGGATGCCAAACTGGAAGAAATGAGAGCGAAAGCCCAGGAAGACCACAGGCTGCGTGAAATGGAAATCGCAGCTATGCGCAGTGAAAATGCCCGGAAGGACAAGGATGACGGGCGCAGGGCAGAGGACCGGGAGCAGAAGCCGGTGGCCTGGGACGGCAATGCAGATGATTTTCCTGAGGAAACAGCCGGTAATACCGCAGCCACTGCCGCCAATACAGGAAGGGCGGCCGATTCTCTGGAGATTTCAGAAGAGGATCTGCGGTATATGCGGGATATTGCGGAACGGGAAGTGATTGACCGTACCGTGTTTTCCACGATCACCGTGGATATGGGCGGTGTGACAAATACAGTCAACCATATGGCGGATCTGGATCGGATTCCGCAGTATCTGGCAGATACCATTGCGGAACAGATGGCAGTGTCAGCGGAGGGGGTGCACAGAGATGTATGATTTTTATATCAACGGTATGCTGCTTCCGGTTACACCGGGCAAGCTGGAAATCGGATATAAGGGGAGAGAAAAGAGCATTGATCTGATCAATGACGGGGAAATCACAATACCCAAATCTTCCAAATCCGCAGAAATTTCGTTTGAAGCGCTTCTGCCCAACCGGAAATATCCTTTTGCCCGGTATCCGGAGGGATTTCAGGACGGAGCCGCATACGGCGCTTTGCTGAAAACTTTGATGGAATCCGGGAACCCCTTTCGGTTTATTCTGGTCCGCCGGCTGCCTTCCGGCAAAAATGCAGGCGGGATCAATCTCAGGATGATCCTGGAAGAGCTGAAACTGAAAGAGGATGCGGAAAACGGAGGGGATGTAACAGCCTCACTGAAACTGAAGGAATACCGGGAGTATGGCACCAAAACGGTGCTTTTGACCGTGGATCAGAGAATCCTGCTTTCCCAGGGAGAGCGTCAGCAGGACTCTGCACCAAAGGCACAGGGCGGTTCCTATACAGTACAGAAAGGAGACAGCCTGTGGAAGATTGCCCGGCATTTTTATGGCAATGGAAGCGACTATAAAAAGATATATGATGCCAATGCGGGCAGTATCCGCAATCCAAACCTGATTTATCCGGGACAGGTACTTGTGATTCCATGATGACAGGAGAGGAAGTAAAAAGCAGGGAGGCAGATATGAAATGTGAGATTTTGATACAGAATGGGGAAATGATATATGCGCCTGCAGTGGAAGCAGGCATTCAGTGGACTACGGAGCGGAAAGGCGCTCCGGGGAAGCTGACTTTTCAGGTGGTTATGGATTCTGCGCTGGATATTCAGGAAGGGAATGCAGTACAGTTTTGTGTGGATGGGGCAAAGGTTTTTTACGGTTATATTTTCAGGCGTTCTTTTGACAAAGAAGGATTGATGAAAGTGACCTGTTATGATCAGCTTCGTTACTTTAAAAACAAAGAATCCTATGTATACAGGGAAAAAACGGCATCCCAGGTACTGCAGATGGTATGCAGTGATTTTCTTCTGCGGACAGGAGAAGTGGAAGATACGGAATATGTGATTGCCCAGAAATCAGAGATGGATAAGACCCTGTTTGATGTGGTGCAGAATGCTCTGGACAGTACGCTGATCCACACACGCAGACTGTATGTGCTGTACGATGATTTTGGCAGGATCTGTCTGAAAAACATCGGGTCTATGAAAATACCGCTGCTGATTGATGAGGAGACCGGGCAAAATTTTGAATATGACTCTTCCATTGATTCCAATACGTATAACCGGATCAAGCTGAAACGGGAAAATCAGGAGACAGGAAAGCAGGATGTCTATATCACAATGGATACGGAACACATCAATGCCTGGGGGCTTTTACAGTATTGTGAAAACATTCAGGAGAAAGAGGATGGACAGGCCAAAGCAGATGCACTGTTGCAGTTTTATAATACCAAAACAAAGAGTCTGCGCATCCGGGATGCATTCGGGGATGTCCGGATACGTGCCGGGACGGCGCCGATGATACGTCTTTTACTTGGGGATCTGAAGCTGAATCATTATATGGTATGCGAACAGGCAGAGCATACCTTTACGGAAGGGCTTCATACGATGAATCTGACATTGACAGGAGGAGAGTTTGTTGGCTAATTTAACGGAAATTGTAAAACAGGCGGCGCTGCAGGCCATGTCGGAGACAGAGCCTGCGGGAATTGTGTTCGGGACAGTGGAAACGGTGAGGCCCCTTTCCGTGCGGCTGGATCAGAAAACGGTCCTGCCGGAATCATTTTTGCTGCTGACCCATAATGTGAAAAACCATCAGGTGGATATGACCATGCAGCATACGACAGAGAAATCGGAAGGCGGTGACGGGGAGGCGGCGTTTGCAGAGCATGCCCATGCCTGTTCGGGTATCAGAAACGTCCTGGTACACAACGGGCTTGTGAAGGGGGAGCATGTACTGATGCTGCGGCAGCAGGGAGGGCAGCTTTATATTATATTGGACAGATTGGAGGGAGCGGTATGATTCCACATAAAAACGATGCACTTGGTACATTTGTCCTGGAAGAACAGCCTTCGCTGACTTACCGGATGGATGCAGAAGAAAACAGGATGATAACAACCTGTGACGGGATACCGGCCATACAGCAGGCTATCTACAAAATATTGAATACGGAACGGTATGACTGTCCGATTTATTCCCGCGGCTATGGAGTTGAGCTGAAAGCACTGTTTGGGAAGCCGGTGAGTTACTGTATGTCGGAAATGGAACGACAGATCCGGGAAGCGCTGCTGCAGGATGACCGGATCAGCAGTGTGGATGGATTTACATTTGAACAGCCGGAAAAAGGGGTCCTGAAAGCATTGTTTCAGGTCAGGACTTCGAAGGGGAGTGTGACGGCGGAAAAGGAGGTAAGGATATAAATGTTTGAGGATAAAACCTATGAAAAGCTGCTGCAGAAAAAGCTGGAGCTGGTGGGGGCAGGCTTTGACAAAAGAGAAGGCTCTGTGATTTATGATGCGATGGCGCCCAACAGTGCGGAAGCGGCACAGATTTATGCAAATCTGGACTGGATGATGGCTCAGATGTTCGGGGATACGGCAGAACGGGACTATCTGGTCCGGATTGCGCAGGACACCAGAGGGATTCGGCCGAAAACGGCCACGTGTGCGGTATGGAAGGGACAGTTCAACACCGATGTGGAAACCGGAAGCCGTTTTCGTATCGGGACACAGTATTATCAGGTTATGGATTGCATGGATGCAGATACCCATACTTACAGATTGCAATGTGAAACGGCAGGCAGTATGGGCAACCGGTTAGCCGGTAAGATGATCCCGGTTACTTATATGGAGGGGCTTACCAGTGCAGAACTGACAGAGCTGCTGATTCCGGGAGAAGAGGAAGAGGATACGGAGAGCTTTCGCAGACGCTGGCGGGCTTCCTTTCAGACAAAGGCTTTCGGAGGAAACCGGGCAGATTATGCGGAAAAGATCAAATCCATAGACGGTATCGGCGGCTGTAAAGTGTACCGGGCACAGAATGCGGCAGGGGAAACGGCAGGAAACCATGTCAGATGTGTGATCATTGCATCTGATTTCAGAGGCGCCAGCGATACCCTGACAGGGATGGTGCAACAGGAAATCGATCCGGCACAGGATATGGCAGGGAACGGTCTGGCTCCCATCGGACATATCGTACATATAGAATCTGTAAAAGAGGTGCCGGTTCATATCAGTGCGGATATTACCTATGAGGAGGGTTTTTCTTTTGAGGCATTACAGTCTCATATGGAAAAAGCAGTGGATGCGTATCTGCTGGATCTGGCAAAAGGATGGGAAGCATCCGGGGAAACACCGTTGGTAGTGCGGATTGCCAAAATAGAAAGCGCTATTCTGGATCTTACGGGAGTGCTGGACATTGCCGGTACGACGCTGAATGGGGCGGAGCAGAACCTGATTCTGGAACAGGATGAAATCGCGGTGAGGGGTGAGATACATGGATAGAGAATTGATCTCATACCTGCCCGGACTGATGCAGGACTATGAAGAGATGAAGCAGATCATGCAGGCGGAGCAGCCCTGTGTGGAAGCTCTGTGGGAAGCCTGTGATACGCTGATGAAAGAGGCATTTCTTGATACGGAAACAGAAACAGGAGCAGAAGTCTGGGAGCGGATTCTGGAAATTTCACCCAAAGACACAGACAGTCTGGAACTGAGAAATTTCCGGATTAAGGGACGGCTCAATGAGGATCTTCCCTATACAGACAGAACACTGGAACGCCAGCTTCGGGCATTGTGTGGGGAAAACCGTTATACAAAGGAACTGACAGGTGAAAACGGGCTGACCATGAAAATACGTGTGGCGCTTGTTGCACGGGAACTGAAAGCGGAGGTAATAGCCCTGGCAGACCGTATCGTGCCGGCGCAGATCGTACTGGACATAGAGCTTATGTACAATATAAACAGTGCGCTGAAAAGAGCAACACACAGACAATTGAAGAAATTTACCCATTTGCAGATCAAAGAAATCGTATTGGAGGGAATTTAAATGAAAATAACAGAACATTACAAGTTACACAAACCGGATCAGGATGACTTCTACGATGTGGATGTCTTGAATGAAAATATGGACAAGATAGACACAGTCCTTAAGGAAACGCAAACGGCAGTTTCCAATCCTGCGGAGCAGGCGCCTGTATTCACAGAGGCAGAAACAAGAAGCAGCCTTGTCAGCGGAGAAAAACTGGGAACCCTGATGGGGAAAATCGCAAAATGGCTGACAGATTTAAAAGACAGTGCCTTCGCCACCATAGCCAATAACTGTAC
Organism: uncultured Clostridia bacterium; assembly: GCA_947385955.1. Lineage (GTDB taxonomy): Bacteria > Bacillota > Clostridia > Lachnospirales > Lachnospiraceae > VSOB01. Next base: position 120 of record CANDNA010000008.1, on the reverse strand, counting down.
CACCACAGAAGAAGGAAGCGTGCTGGATGCCCGCCAGGGACAGGTGCTGCAGGGGGAGGTTGATGAGATAAATAGTAATTTAGCCGGTTATTCATTTGGAGAAACAACAGATGGTCAACC
>CANDNA010000007.1 GCA_947385955.1 uncultured Clostridia bacterium | reverse complement strand
ACTCTATCATAAACCCTATGTCAAGCAGGTGCAGTATAATATTGGATTGCTATAGTAGTATTACGACTTTCATAGTATCTCCTTTAACCAACACATTTGAATGTATTTATTCTACAAAAAATTTTTATCACATTCAATACCATTCATGCCGCATTTTTCCTCCCAAACACATCAAAAAAGGGAGGATATCATCAAATCATTTTATCCTCCCTTGTCATATTACGCCTTAACCACAATCGCATCCGTGAATCCGGCAGCCCTAAGCCGGTCCCGCAGCCTGGCCGCATTTTCCGGAACAAAATATGCCCCCACCTGTACCCTTGAAAGCTGCCTGCCGGTTCCGGAAGGCGTACCGGCAAGACTTTCATCTTTCGTATCATGCTTCCCTGCGTCTGTACATTCTTTTCCTGTAATGCCATATACAATGGCCCCGGCCATCTTCAGATAATCATAACACTGGGCATCATCCCGGTCATCCACAAAGCAGCATTCCACCAGAACCGCCGGCGCACTTGTATTCTTCAGGAAATACAGGCTTTTATTCTCTTTCACTCCCCGGTTCCTGAACCCGGCGCTGGAAATATCCCTGCATATTTTTTCTGCGTACTCTGCAGCCTTTCCTCCTTTATCGAATACATATGCCTCTGTTCCCGTGGTTCTCCCGTTTCCGGCAGAATCCTTTGCCCCGGAATTAAAATGAATGGAAATATCCAGATCAGCCCTGTGAGCGTTACATGCAGCCACGATCTTTTTCAACACGTCCGCCTGGCTTGTCCCGTTCTCGCAGGTACAGTCATAGACTGTATGACCAAGCTGCCGAAGCTGGCTTATCACTTCATCCTTTACCCGGCGGGCCTCCGTAGATTCCCGGAGAAATCCTACGGCGCCACAGGCGGTTTTCCCGTCCGGGTTATGTCCGGCATGGACATTAATTACCATACTGTTTTTCATGACTCTCCTCCTTCCTGCGTCCCAATAGCCGCCGCATCTGTCATACCTTCCCCGATTATGTAAGCGATCAGTGTGCCCCCGGCCATAATAATGGCCGTCACCTGCACCGCCGTGTTTTCCGGCACCTGCGCCAGTGTCATGACCGGCGTTACAAAGCCGATCACCGCGGCCCAGAATTTCCGGCTTGTCAGTTTCCTTGCCCAGTCAATTTTTTTCATAAATTTTCCTTCCTTTCTTATAAAAGCATCAGCACCGCCGTTACGACAGCGCCTACAACAGTACCCACAAGTGCAGTAACCGCAGACATTTTAATCTGCCGCAGGGTTTCTGCAGGCTCTTTTTCCAGCTCATCCAGACGTTCTCCCTGCCTTTTTTGCTCCTCCAGCATATTTGCCATGTTAACCGCCATTTTTTCAATGGAAACCGTCAGGGAATTGATCTGGCGCACTGTCCCTTCCAGCAGGTCAAGACGTTTGTTCTGCCTCGCATTCTCTGCATCCATCCGTTTGGCATACTCATCATGTATGGCGTCATGATCTTCCCGGTTTAATTCATCCATTTATTGATACACCCCCTTCCTGTACTGCACTTACGCATAAATAACGCTCAGGGTAACCGAACAGTGCATCGTACCTCTGAACTTACAATTCCAATGGAAATAGAAAGATACCGTGGCAGTACTCTGATTCCACGAAGATACCCAGGTACGTCTTTCGCGTGTTGCAAGATATCCTTGCGGTTCCGTATTTGTTGTTGCATCGGAAATGCACACCCCTACTACAGACTTTCCGGCCACCACACCCAGACTGACAGAAAAAGAACCGGTAAAACGCCGGTCCTGGTTATCATCGTAATTCACAGAATAGCTTCCTGAGCCTGATACACTCTCTATGTGGGGAGTGGTTGAAATACCTTTAATATTGTTCGCCATTGTATCAAACTCAGCGCCTGCTGCCGTGCTTACCCCCTTGCTGGTTATCGCCGACGCGATCAGGGCTTTCCCGTCAGCTACAGATTTTTTTAACTGATCCACGATGCTGTTTACTTCAGTCACTTCAATTCGAATTTCTTCTACTCCTTCCTGTAATATCTTTCCCTGACGGGCATCCAATACATGACCTTCTTCAGCGGTGGTACAGTTGTTGGCCACGGCAGAAAAAGCGCCGCCTCTCAAATCGGCCAGCCACTTATGTACTTTTCTCAGAATGATTCCCAGTGTATCCTGTGACTGTATATTCTCCCGTACTTCCGGTTCAGTCTCATCAAAGCGGACAGATACCCTGTCCAGATTGTCCCGCAGATCCCGTATATTCCCAATCGTAGCGGTTGCTGCCGCATCCACTTCCAGAGAAACACTGTCGGCATTCCCCACTGTCGTAATAAGCTGCACATATGCGCCGGAAACCGTGACGCCGTTATAGGGCGGCATATAACAGTTCCCGGAAGTCTCCGTCGTCACTGCATACAGGATTTCACCTTCCTCCGGATCAGCAGCATATAAGCCCAATGTCCGCATATAATAGCCTGCTGTCAGGTCCAGATTCTGGAACGCTGTGTCTATTTTGATTGCCACCTCATTGCTTCTTACGATTTTGGAAATCAGGCTTGTCTGCCTGATACCAGAAAGAGCTGTCAGATCTTCCAGTTCTTCCTGCCCATACACCGCATCCGATGTGGAAACTCTGGTAAATTCCATACTGCCCGTTCCTGCAATTAATTTGGCAATCAGTGCCTGCCCTTTTTTTGTTATGATAAGTTTTGAAAATTCTGCCACTTTTCTCCTTCCTTTCCTCAGAATCTATATAATTGTCACATGTGCCGTGTTTACAAAACTCCCTCCATACAGGGCAGAGCCATTTACTTCTGTTTTTTCCCTGCTGTCATTCGTAACCAAAAAGCATTCTACAAAACATACCCCTGTGGCAATGTCTGCAGAACCTTCCGTTTCTATATTAATAGTGTTTTGAATCACAGCGACCATATTGCAGGGAAGCATGACTCCAATCATATGTTCCAGCTCTTCCACCTGGCCATACAATTCCAGACTGACCCCCAGCTCAATCCGGTAACACTCATATTTTTTAACCAATGTAAAATTGTGACTGCCGCATAAAACAACCAGCTTTTCAAGAAGCATCCTCTCCGTATAGGGAAGTACACTGATCCACCTTGTCTGTACTTTTTTCCGCCTTGACGCAAGGGTATCCTCTTTTGACGGGAATATCTTCAGGATGGTTTCGAAACGGGCAATTCCGGATTCATCAGCCGTTTCTATAAATTCATTGTACAGAGTCCGGGACGCCGCCTCCCACAGGATTTTAAATTCCGGATTTTCCGCCTCCAGAGCGGCACGGATTTCTTTATACTGCGCCATAAACGGAGGCAGATAGGAAACAAGGTCAATCTCTCTGATCATTCGCTGATACCTCCATACACAGGAATCTCATACGGACCCAGTACCAGATTGCTTTCCTCTCCATTCAGTAAAGTATCCTCAATATCCACAACCCCTGTTACATTCAAAATAGCTGCTTCTATCTGCCGGATTCTTACAATCAGGTATGGAGCATCCGCCCAGGCTTTCCGAAGCTCCAGTAAATAGTCCGATACCGCTGAATCAATCGCACTCTGAAGCCTGTTCCAGTCATATCCCACTTCAAACGTAATCCGGGTTTTTATCATAATGGAAACTTCCGTCACACTCCTGACTGCTACCACATGCCCTATGGGGGCAAATCCGTACCCATCCCCCGCATTTTCCTCCGGGTCTATTTCATTCTGTACTGCCCTCACCAATGCATCCGATGCAGCTCCATATTCTGAATTGATGATCGTCAAAAGGACCGTACCGCCGGTTGTCAGCTTCTTTTCCGCTGCTGCCCTGTAAACGGAAGTCAGCCAGACAGCCGGATCCCCGGTCAGCGTTTCCCTGATTTCGTTGTACCATGCTGTAACACCTTCTTTTGGGATCATGTCAGCCGGAGAAATATCCCCGTTCCAGACCCTTGTAACTTTTGTTTTACCAACTCCCGGAATCGCATTGGTCTTTTCCATATAATCAGACCGGTTTCCGCCAAAGGACTTTTCATCGAAACTTTTAAAATAACGCTTCCGAAGCTCCTCTGTTTCTTCTTCCTCCTCACCGGGAATCAAAACCTCGGTCAATTCTGCCGTTTCCAGTCTGTCAATATACTCAATCGGAATCATCGGCCCCAAATACTGGTTCCCGATGATCCCGTCCGCTTCACACTGCACAGAATATTCACCATCCGCTGTTTTTTCATCCACTCTATAGTTTACCGTACCGATATTAAACCGTTTTCCGGTCACATCAACCTCCGGCGGTGTAAATCGGCCCTTTAAAACTGCTTTTGTGGCCGGATATGGGGTGATTCCCCGTTCCCTGCACCGCAGGATCAGAAATTCCCTTGAGGCGGTATCCCCGTAGGCCTCCCGCAGGATGGCATCCAGTTCCATATAAAGGATCTGAAGTTCAATCGCAGTCGGTGAATGGGTATCCCAGATCACAGAACCTTCCCGCTTGTCCAGTTTATCCGGCACACGGCCAAGCATCCGGTCAAGGATCGTTTCATAAGTCACTTTTTCATACATTAAAAATTCACCTCTCTTTCCCCTTGCGTATCCCCAAAGACGGTATGTGCTGTAAATGACACATGCACAACCCCTTTCTGCGGAAAATCAAATGTAAACCCATCCACACTTTTGATCCGGCTGTCACAAAGCAGCGCTTCCGTGATACGCCGCTTCAGTTCCGGACACACATAGGTAACAGGCTCCCCAAACAAGTCACCAAGTTCAATCCCATAATTCCATGAATACATAATGTACTGATAGCGCTCTGTCATGATGATCTTATAAATCGCCTGTTTTACCGCTTCCAGCCCGTCCACATATCCTCTGGCAAGGTTATCCTCCCTGTGCATCTGATACGTCAGATCCGGCTTCTCTCTGATCTTAAATTCTTTGTCCAGAAATCCCACTGTGGAAGGAATCATGATCCGCCTCCAATCCGGTCAGCTACAATAAATTTCTGCCCCTCCTGCTGCCTTATCAGTATGACTTCCTCACCGATTTCCAGGCCGTTATGAACCGTGATCTGCATTTCTTCCGCATCCATTTCACCGGATGATGCAGAGCCTTCTTTTTCTGCTGCCCTTTTTACAGTGACCCTTACAGAAAAATCTGTTACATTCCTTGTTAAAACAAGCTGCTTTTCACCAAGCAGCATTTTCTGTTCCACACTGATCTTAAGCGGCGCCAGGGAAATGACCTTTCCATAATATATGTATACCGGTTTCCGGGCTTCCTGCGCTTCCACCGCCATCTTCTTTATCTTTTCCGCAATCCCTGTCCCATCAGCCAATCTCCTCACCTCCCCTGAGTGTAATATCCATCCAATGTTCGCCTTCTCTGTAGGTATGTTTGCAACTCTCCACCAGCATAAAATTCCGCACCTTCCAATCCCCCAGATCCAGATTTACAACAATCATGCTGCCGGCCCTTACCCGGTTATCTCCCAGCACTTTGGTAAGTTTCAGACCGCGGGTTTTCCGGTTGTACAGTTTCAGAAGGGCCTCTGCCTTTGCCTGTCCGTTTTCGCCCTTCTTCAGCGTATCAAAATACTGTAAAATTCCCCACTTTCCGATATTGACAGAATCCTGCGTCACATATACTTCCCTGAGCCCGGTAGAATCATTGTCATAGGTCAGTTTTATTTTATTGTATGTATTGTCATCAATGGATGACGTATATTCATAATTTTCACCTGTTTCTTCATCAAACATCAGCCAGGCGCCGGGACTCCCTACCATCATGGAAGAGAGATTTTTCAATGTGAGTTTTCCGAAATCGTCATACAGGACAAACATTTCCCCGGTATTCGTCAATGTCAGATCAAAAGCATTCTGAATCATTTCAAAAAGGGAAGTATTTTCCTCTACCCGCGATTCAATCACATAATTTGTATGTTCCATAGGCCCGGCAATCAGGGAATAATTTGCCGCAATCATCTGCACAAGCTGATCCGCCGTCTGGTTTTCATAAACAATGGTATCTTTATTCTTCAAATACCGTAACTGGTCATAAGCGGTGACGGTGATGACCGGTTCCTTTGCCTTTTTCTGCTTGAATACAAAGCCAAAGAATACATCCTGACCATTTTCTCTCATACTCACCATGCTGCCTTCTCCAAAATCAAGAATATCATCCTCCAGCACTTTGAAATTCAACTGGCCGGGAACCCCCTTTCGCTCTGTTGTCCATACAATCTCCTCTTCTACAGCAGGAAGATACAGTTTCGTACCGGTCCCATCCCCGATCATAAGTTCCACACTCAATGTATACGCCTCCCATCTATTCCGGCGGAACCGTTAACACCTGACCGGGATAAATCCGGTTTGGATTCCCGCCTATCGTATCCTGATTCGCATCATAGATCAGAGAATACTTTGCCCCGTCACCATACAGTCTCTTTGCAATGCTCCAGAGGCAGTCCCCCTTTTTTACCGTATATGTCTGGCCCGCCTCCGGCGCCGCAGTGGTTTCTCTCTGCTGCTCAATATCCGCTTTTGCCCCTTCCTCGTCAAAACTCATCTGTACCACTTTTGTCCCATATTCTTTCCATTGCTTCAGTTTGATTTTTACCATCAGGTCAAAGCCGCTTTTTGCATCCTCCGTGATTCCGTATTCCTCCATAGACACCTTTATATTCGTATCAAACAGTTTCGTTCCGGACGGACGCCTTCTGCAGACAATAAACTGAAACGGCCTCCGGCTCACTTTCAGGGATTCAAACTGACCGAGAAAATAGTCGGCGCCTTTAAATCCCTCTTTATATACTGCAAAAGGATATACCTCCTGCGGAATCCGGCATTCAAATTCAATGTCTGTCAGCCCCGCCTTTTTCAGAATGTTGATTTCGCCTTCATCCATCAGGGTAAGTGTTTTGTTTGCATTGTTTATCCTGATCTGCAGCTTCGGCGGCGCAACCGGCAACAGACATTTGCCCAGGTAGAAATCATATCCGCTGTCTGTCATCACACATGCACCCCTTCCGCCATAATTTCACCGGCTTCGCCAAGCATCTCATCCAGTCCCGAAAGAACACCGTCCAGGTCCATTCCACTTTTGACCATATTATGATTGGTCTGTGATAAGTGGATCTCTGCCGTTGTAAACCGGTTGACTGTTTCCTGCTCCGCAATGTCCCGCAGGTACTTCAGCTCTTCCCCTGTGATATCCATAGAATCTGCCATTTTCCCCGTATTTTCCTCAATGTCATTGACACCTTCGCCCAGACCATTTCCCGCCATCTCATTGGCATACTCATCAGCGGAAGGGATACCCTCCACCCCAAACAAAGAGGACGGGTCGAAGTTTGCAATGCGCTCTTCAATCCCCTGTCCAAAAGCATAGCCTGCATTTGCTGCATCCTCATAATCAACAAAGTCCATCTTATGGGCATATTCCACCCATCCGGATTCATCCTTCACTACCCGCTGCGCCTGCTCCAGACCGGCATAAAAACTGTCAAGCCCGCTGGTAATATCAACCGTTACACCAGGAATCTTATTCAGCAGTATTTCAATGGCACTGGCAAGGTTCTGAATATATCCTATGACAGTCAGACACATATCATAGAAAAGGACTTTTATTGCCGCAGTCTTATCATTAAAAACATTACCAAAAAAATTGATGAATGCCACAATCGCATTCCAGACCGGAACAACAAAGGTATTGATAATGTGGGCCCCGACAATCGCAAAAGCTCCCGCAATAATGCCGGTTGCAGATACCGATGTCCCGGCAAAATGATTGACTGCTGCCACTGCCGCATAAAATATGGCAATCAGGGCAATAATCAAAACAATTATCCAGACGACAGGGCAAGCGTACATAGCGGCATTAAGACCGTTCTGCGCCGTTACCTCTGCCCACGTTGCCCCGGTTGTAGCCCAGACAGCCGCCGCATGAATACCTTCCCATACCGCCATAACTCCTTTTGCCGCTGCGGAAGCCAGTTCCAAACCTTTGGTGATAGCAAGGTAAGTGTTATATACCGCCAAAGCCCCTATAATGCCGTAAATGATAGGACTGATCCATCCCCAGTTATCAATAACAACCTGAGCAAAGCCGATTGCCCCTTCTACCAGCCAGGAGAAAAAACCAAGCATATATTCCAGACCGGTTGTAATACCATCCACTACAGTCTGAATCGTACTCCAGTTTTCAGTAATGGCATCCACAAACAAAAGCACATAGGGATAGAGCTGGCCGCCAATAACTTCCTTCATATCTCCCCATGTATTGGTCATCTGAATGATCTTCCCTTCCGGAGTATTGCTCATGCTTTCATACAGGCCCGACCAGGACTCATCAATCACCTGGGAAATCGCAGCCGCAGCCTGCATATCCCCGGACATATCAACATATTCTTCTCCCAAAGCAGCAACGATCTGTTCCCGTGTGGCTTCCCCTTCAATAATGGCTTTTTGTGCATCCGTAAATTCAAATCCCTTTTTGGTCATGGCATCATACGATCCGGACATGATCTTCCCCAGATTTGTGGCATAGTCCACCATCCCGGTAGAATCTATTTCACCGCCGCCAGTCATACCCATAGCATAATCTGCAAGGGTATCCATCATCATTTCAATGGCATCTGTATCTGTAAAGTAGGTAGAAAACTCTGCTGCTGCCGCAATCATGGCTTCATCACCATAAATGCCCCGCCCCTGAATCTCGCTCGCCTTTTCCGTGATCTGCTCATAGGCATCGGTCAGCGCTTTTGTTTCCGCCGTCACAGAAATACTTACACCATCTACCTCATTTTGAATCCCATTGATTTCATCAACTGCAGCCGTTGTATCCGCCCCGACTTCCATTTCAACCGAAGCAGCATAATCCCCTTCTGACATATTGGCCAGCACACTTATCAACTGGGTTTCGGCATTTAACTGTGTGTTAAATGCCGCCGTACAGTCATCAATCCATTCTCTTGCTTTCTTCAGCCCCGCCATTCCAATATAGGCGCCTGCAACACTGGAAATCATATTTTTCAGTCCTGAGGCGCCATCCATACCATCCTGAAGGGCACGGTTAAACCGCCCCTGTTCATCCACATTGTCCCGTATATACCGTTCCGTGCTCCCTACTGTTTGCGACAAACGTAAATAAGCCTCATTCGCCGCCCGGACATCCATGTTTTCCACGGCCTGGTTCAGATTTTCCTGTTCCTGCACTGCCTGAGTGAACTGTGCTCTCAGACGTTCCATTTCAGCATTTGCTGCGTTGGTCCCCATATTCAGAGGATTGTTTGCAATGGCCTGCATCCTGTTCTGGATCTCCTGCATCCGGTACTGCAGGCTGCTCATATCTGCCTCCATACCAGGAGGGAATAAATCTGTCTGTGCTGCGCTCGCCGCGATCCGGCTCTGTGTCTGGCCCAAAGTGTACAGCATACTGTTTGTACTCTGCACTTCCTGTTGGAAGCGCTCTATCCCGCTGCCGGTAAACACTTCCATACTGTCAGTCTGCCAGTCAACCGGCGCCGAAACAGGAATTGCCGCCGTTACCGGACTTTCCGGCGCCGCAGAAATGCCCGGATCAAAGGAGCCTGCCGCCTGCATGGCTGCATCCAACTGCTGGACTGCCATCGTTGCCTGATTGATGGAATCCCTTGCCGCATCCATAGAAGCCGTTTCAACAGAGGCATTCATCGTCTGGTGCAAATCTTCCATAGCGGCAAGACCCAGATTCACAGAATCTATTACCTGATATAAAATCCCTGTAAAATTGTCCTGCAGTTCAATCGCTGTTCTGATACTTCCCATTTTACCGCCTGCCTTTCCGGGCACTCTTCTGCTGCCTTTTTATTTCTTTTCTCCGTATCTTATCATTTTCTATCTTTTTTTTGATGGCGGCCACCACGAAAGCCTTTTCCTGCTCTTCCATCTCCAGAAACACAGCGGGCCGCATATGTAATTTCAGAAGGGCATAGTAAGCAAAATTCGCTTCCCAATCCCCTTCTTCTATCAGTTTTTTGCTTCATTCACCTTATCTTCAAAGGAAACATTGAAGCCCTGAAACTCCTGCACAAAAGCGATCAGATCATTATATTCTCCGGGGTCATCCACCATTGCGATCAGCAAATCCTCCGGCGTTTTCACACCATAGGAATCCTGCAGCTCTGCATCATACAGATCCGGCACCACCACAGAAGCGGCGATCATCTTCCGGATATACAGACCGGCCTGCAGCTTCTGCCGGAACAGATTCGGCTTGCCGGCCACGGGAACATCTGTGGTGCACTTTTCCCGAAGTTCTTCATTTTCCTTTGCAGTGATATGGCGGAACTCCCATGCAAGAGGTTTCCCCTTCTCATCACACAAAGAACCTGTGGCTGCATACGTTCCGTTTTCTTTCACAATCTTATTGGCTTTCATAAATTTACTGAATTTTGACATTTTGATCTCCTCCTTAACATCCTTCCAGTTCCTTAAATTTCTCCGGCAAATCCCAGCTTTCAAACGTACCGGAAAGTTCCTCGCTCATCGTTTCCTCTCCGGCTTCAAACTTGGCCAGAATAAAGCTGTCACACAGACAGTCCCTGTGAATGATTGTCTGCCTGCCCACACTGCTGTTGGGATCTTCATTGCTCACCTGAATTTCAAAATACGGCATAACACCTGTTTTCTGATAATTGTCAGCCATTACCCTGAAATGCGACTGATTATAATAGGCAGTTCCCTTCCAGGTACCCTTACCGCCTGCTGATTTATGTCCCATTCCCACTTTCCCCAGAATTGGCACATCCGTAATATTCACATCCCATTTGCTCTCAAAATCGGTCATGTTCATGAAATTATAGCGCCGCCCGTCAATGGTAATAAAGCACTCCGCAAGCCCTCCATATATGGCATCTTTTGCGTTCATTGTCGCATTACTTCCCATACTCTCCTGCCTCCTTTTATTCAATAGTAACTGTCATATACAGTTTGGACATCGCATTGACCACTGTGATAAGATCAGTCACCCTGACTGCCTTCTTTGTATTTCCCTGCTCCACAATGATATCCGAATCCGTAAAATTCTCAATGGCCCGAATCTGCTCCAACTGCCGGTGATGCGCCACGATATCCGACCAGAGAGAGATCCGACCTGCCGCATCATTGGGCACCACTCCCAGATACTTTGTATTAAACAGCACCGCAATATCATTTCCGATCTGGTCTATCACACGGACTGTCTGATTGTCTTTGAAAATATCTCCCTGCGTATCGGAAACTGTAACCATCGTATTGATATCCTCCAGTACCCGGATATCATTTCCCACCATATGGAATGTAAATTTTCCTACCCTGATGGCGTCTTTTAACTGATTCTGTGTATACGAAACATCAACGGTAAAGCCTCCGTCATATTTTCTGTTCTGGTTGCTCCTGTTGACCGCGCATCCTGCGCAGGCGCCGGTTACCCAGTAAACGAGGCCCGCATCACCCCATCCGTTATCCAGCGTCCTGTTCCCCACACTGATTACCCCATAGTGATCCGCTTCTGCATAATCATACAGAATGAGTTGAAATTTCACCCCCATCTCATCCCGCAGCCTTCTGGTAAAAGCCGTGAAAAGTGATTTGGTAACATTGTCTGTAACAGTCACCCCCATCGTGTTATAGGTATAGGATTCAATCTGATCCAGATAATTCTGATAGGATGCTCCATTTACTTCCCCGTTTTCACCGCCGGTCAGAGGAAGCCCTGCTGCCGCCTCCAGAACAGCGCCTGCCTTCCATCTCACATACTGGTTGGTTTTCAATTCCTCCACACTTTTTACAGTCTGTTCATTCACCAGGACCGTCCCCAAAAAAGTCTTTACATCAAATAAGGACTCATGATCAGCATTCACCTGCACAACAATCCTTAAATCATTCCCACGGATTCCACAGTACACTGCTTCCGCAAGCTCGTTCCCGGCCTTCTTTCCTCCTCCATTCAAACGATATCCATAAAAAATCTGCGTGTTCAGGAACAGATCCCTGAGCCCTTTTAATTTTTCATGAGAATATTCATAGCCAAAGAGTTCCATACTGTTCTTCTGAAACTCCCCGCTTGTCACTGTAAAAATCCTGTCTGAAATACCCCAGTCCAGTTCCAGGGGCATCGTTGCAATGCCGCGTTCCGAAAGCGCCGCACTTGCGGCAGAGGCCGAAACAAAATTGATATACGTTCCTGGCAGCTCTTTATTCTGCACCACAAACGTTCCACCGCCCAAAGCCATCTACTTCACCTTACCTTTCCTGTATTTTTCTATCCGCTCTTCCACTTCTGCCATCGTATACCGCTCCCCTGTCACAAGGAGCGCATCCACAATATCCCTCCTTTCCCGAAAGCGTGCGGAAGTAAGAATCTGCTCTTTGGTAAATACATTTGCATCTCCCTTTACTGTTACCGCCGCATTGCTTTCTCCTGTCTTTTTCTGGTGTTTTCCTGTTTCTGACATTACATATCCTCTCCCTTCACCGAAACCGCCTCCACTATTTCTTCCATCCGCACTGCGGGAACCACAGCCCTGTCAACAAACATGTTATAATTCACAAAAAAGTGCAGTATACCCTCTGTTATTTCATACCGCATATTTGTACCCATTACAGAATCCCCGGCAACGTCCAGCCATCTGAGACTGGAAAAAATCCGTTCAGCCACTTCGCAGCACTCCTCATTTTTACGATTTGCGTCCCTGGGAAAATACTGGATGCAGAACAGATTTTCTCTGAAATATTTTGTTTTACGAACCAGTTTTTCTACCGGATTGATACAGGATATAAAAAAACAGGGCTCCTGCAAGTCCTGCTTTATCTCTTCTCTGTATATCATATATTCGTCACCAAACTCAGCATATAAGGAAACGCTGACAGACTCTGTGATCAGATTTATCATCCCATACACTCCATCAAATACTTTTTAATTTTACGTTCCAATACCTTAGGTGCAATCTCCTGGATCTCCTGTTCGGAAATCGTAAGCATAAAATGCCCCCGGACCCATCCTTTGTGATCCTTTGTCCTGTGGCCAAATTCAATATATGCAAATGTTATCGTAAAGGCTTTTTATCCTCTACTTCTCATAGTTTCCTATGAGTTCGGCGTACATCATAATAAAAAGAGCCTCTACAGACTCTTCTTATTTCGAACACTCTTGGGAGTATTATATTTATTCAACTCCTACGCTCTACGGTGTTACCCAGCCTTTCGCAATCCGGATAATTACCACGGTGTTAGCATATCTACAAATCTTTTCTTTTAATACCATATTTCCTATATTTTTGATATATCTCTTTGTACGGTCTGTTAAGTATTTCAGACAATTCCACAATGGTCACAAATTTACCATTATACTCTACAAGAACATTACTTCCCCGATTCCTGCAATTATCCTTCGGAGTGCTCCATCTGCAATTCGATGGCTCATAATTTCCGTCATTATTGATTCTGTCGATTTGTAATCCTTGTTTGTACCCATTGTTTATTGCCCATCTCGCAAAATTATCAAAAGAATGCTTCCAATCGTCGCATACAACAATCCCGCGCTCACCATAGTTACCATAATGTGTATCATCCTTGTTATAACATCGATGCAGCATTCCATAATATGTATGCCAAAGTTTTGTATTACTTAACTTATGGCGATGGAATTTGGTCAGATTGATTTTGTCTTGCTCTTTTTTTATGCAGCCACATGATGTGACATACCCGGATGTTAAACAATCAGTTCTCACATCCTTAATATTTCCACAATCACATCTGCATCTCCAATAATAACGTTCACGTTTTCCAGACTGTACCTTTTTTGAAATACCTATCACAGTTAATTTACCAAAAACTTGCCCTGTTAAATCCTTAAATTTGGCCATTCACAGCACAGCCTTCCCGCACACGTTTCGCGATAGATTTTGCGATTTCATGAAGAACTTCCATTTCTTTGTTCGTTGCCCATTTTAAAACAACTTCATCTACTCGCAGTTCATCTTTTCTGACTTCAATCATAAATCAAAATCCCCTTTCAAATTGTTATTGAAAGAAGTCCCTGCCCATGATAGAATATTTCATGGAAGGAAACTTCTGATTTGGAGCAATCGACTTACTTGGTAGGTGGGCGGTTGCTCTACTTTTTTATATCAGACCTTAACTTTTTAATCCCTCTCCTTATAGCTTCTCCTTTCTCAATTTTTTCTTGCTTACAGTATGTTTCTAAAGTCTCTGTTGCTTCATTATCAAGCCTAACTGTTACCTTATAAGTTTTAGGATTATCTGTTGGTCTTCCTGTTCTTGGAGACATACTTATCACCTCACTTTTGTCTTCCATAATTCATTATATAATTATGTCTTCCAAAAGTCAAGTATTTTTATAGACTTAGCTTTCACCGTTTTTGCTCGATTTTATATGCCCCACTATGTTAAGGCATATTCAACCGGATTCACAATCTCGATTACCAGAAACCCTCCATACCGGTTTATTTTCAGACGGTCCACATATCCTTTTGCCCCGCCGCTCTGGATTCCTTCTGAACCGGAGCCAGGTCGCGCTGAAGTCCATCCCCGGCGAAGCGTACCGCCTTTTTTACCTGAACCTGTGGGGTATTGCCCCACGGGTGTACGTTTGATAACCTTTGCCAGCAGCCGGGCGGCAAGCTCCTTTGCGCATTCTTCCACAAAGGCGTCCGCATTCCCCGCTTTCATTTTTTCCAGCTCTCTCTGAAGCTGTTTCAGTCCGGATACCGAAAATCCTCCCATTTTTCCTATCAGGCCCACCCCCGGAACAGCGCAAGCATAATCTCCTGATGAGTGGGATACACCGCCGGTTTACTGCTGGCAGAGTATATCTCCGTCACCCCGTTCTGTGTAACAATGATCTTGGAATTTCCTTTGATCTCTGTTTCCGGAGACAGGAACAGCTTTATGCCCTGCGATACAACCGCCGCTGTTTCTGTCTGAACAGCAGCGCCTATTTTCTCAAAAGACAGCCGGCAGGGGAGATCCCTGGCCACTGTAACTTCTTTTTCTCCGGACAGCCTCGTTTTTTCATCCTTCACCAGACGGTATTCCACAATGGTGCAGACTCCCTCATATGTATTTTCCAGCGCCTTTCCTGCCGCTTTCCGTACGGCCTCCATCGCCCCTACCATCTGATCTTCCTGTAGCAGGAAAATTCATCCCTGCCATATGTCAGAAGGTAATTCAGGAAACTGTTCAGTCTCTGCTCAGATGTCTGGTTTCCTTCGGTTGCAAATACTGTATTGGTATCCCCTATCTGTAACTGTTTCACTGCAAGTCCCAGATCAAGCCCTGCAATACTATCCGGTGAAAAGGTTTTCTTTGCCGTTAAAAATTCACCTGCCGCCATATCAACGGCAATCCGGAGCAGTCCATCCGGCACCTTCTGGAGATTACAGTCATTTTTGATTGTGCTACAGACCTTATCAATGGAAAAAAACAATGCAGCATCGTCCTCAGCTTTCAGGGCATACCCAAACGATTCCAGCCTTTTCTTTACCATTTCCAGCATCATCCCACCACCTTTACTGTTTTGATTCTGCTCTCCGAATCGCTTTCAGGATGTCAGCTTTACTTTTGGCATCACCCAGATCAATGCTATACTTTGCTGCATAGGCTTTCAGTTCATCAGCCTTCATTTCATCCAGAGGATCTTCTTCTGTTTTCTCAACCGTATGGCCCAGACTTTTCAGCCGGCTGGCAACCGTTTCATCACCGGTTTCAAAGACTCCATGCACAAACCTGCAAAGGCGTCTGCTTTTTGAAGCATCCCATATGATATTGGGGGTTCCCGGTTTCTTTGTTACCCGAAACATAACCATGTGCTTTCCCTCCCTTATCTGTCTGTTTTCAGCCCTGTAACCGCTCCATGCAGAAACGCCGGACCATGTGCCAGTCCAATCTGTCCATAAATCTGTATCCGGTCGGAAGCGCCGATCTTGGCCAGATTTTCCTGGAACAACACCCCTTTTCCAGGAACCGCCTGGAATACCGGAGCAACATGGGCCATATCAGCAATCAGAAGGGAGTCCTCCGGCATAAAGCGATCCCAGACAATACCCATTTTGAAAAAGTCTGTCTCAATCTCTGTAATGTTCATGCCTCCCACATTCTGTGTTGTCTGCATATTGGCTTTGAACTGTTCTGCATACAGATTCGTAATCGCCTGCTTCTGATATGCCCCACAGAACATTACCATACGCCCAAAATAAGCGCCGTTACCGGCCATCTCCCGGTATACCTGATCCAGCAGACTTTTGGACAATGCTGCCCCTGCTGCTTCTATAGAAGTGCCGCTGTCAGAAGTACAAAGCTCCAGCATTCCTCTTGTCCGGTTTGCAACATCCGCTTTGGTCGCACTCTGATACTTGCCGCGGATAAAAGAATACTCCACATCACGCGCAATC
Source organism: uncultured Clostridia bacterium (assembly GCA_947385955.1). GTDB lineage: Bacteria > Bacillota > Clostridia > Lachnospirales > Lachnospiraceae > VSOB01. Next base: position 128,318 of record CANDNA010000007.1, on the reverse strand, counting down.
TTAATCAGTTTCTGACTGATCTGCCATGATTTTTCATCCATAGGATTGGCCTGCTGCCCTGCCGTATGAATACCGGACATTCTCCCGGTGTTGGACTGCTTTGCATAAGTCAGATCAATCACTTCCTGATGGATCTGGACTACATTCTTTTCCTGCTCCCTTGCGATATGCGTTGCTTCCGGTGCCGTTACAGATGCCTGTTCGGAAATCTCCGGCTGCTGCGCCTCCGGGAAATCATAAATAACCGCCGTAGGAAACTCATAGTTGTCCGTCTGCTTACCTCCTGTCAGCCCTCCGGCCATAGAAAGAAACGGCGTCTGTGTGGGATCTGCTGTAAAAAGCTCTCCCGCATAATTGGGTAAATTCCATGTATTACCAATCCCCTGTACCTGTGCCATAAATTGTTCTCCTTTCATTTTCTTTTCCTGCTTACATCAGGATAACCCCATTGTCAGCGGCTTCCTGTTTAATCCTTATCACTTCTACCTGATTGTGATTCTTACGGGCATCCGCAAGGCGTGTCTCATAGCCTGCAGCCGCAGGATCAGGTGTCCCGGCTGATGCCCCAGGCTGGAATCCTTTCAGTTTGGGGCCTGTCTGCAAAGCCTCAAACAGATAGCCGTCTGACTTTTTCAATGCCTCCACCTGCTCATCAAGCCCCGTCAGCTTGCCATCTTCCCCCAGTTTTACTTTAGCCATATCTATCATGGCCTTTACCGCCTTACTGTTTCTGACCTTTGCCCCGGAAAGAGACAGTTCCACCGCATTGTCCAGCTTAAGCTGACTCAGCTCTGCCTCATAAGCCTTTTTCTGCTCTTCGTTCTGCTGCTGCAAATCTGAAATCTGCTTCTGCAGTTCTGCATTGTCCCCGCTTGATTTTTTCAAAGTCTCCAGTTGCCTGTCCCGGTCAGAAAGAGACTTTTTCAGAGCCTTAGACTCCTCGGCCGCTTCATCAAACCTGGTTTTGGGAATATAACTTCCCTCAACCGCTTTTAAAACCTTCTCAGCCTGCTCTTCCGTCAGGCCCAGCGCCATCAAATCTTCTTTTTTCATTTTTTCCCCATCCTTTCCTTTGGTTTTGTATCAGCTTCAAATTCATTATTTCAAAAACAAGTCATCATCCATTTCTTCAAAATAGCCATGAAAACCTGGTAGCAAAAATCAAGCCATTGCTGCAACTCCTCTGCACAATGGCTTTCATTTTGTAAACTTTCATTTCATTTTTTATCATTGAAATGCTACTGACCAGCTTTGGTATACCGGACGGTCACAACAGCCGAAAATCCGCTTCTGTCCATTCCTGTTGTAAAGCTGATATTGGTATGATCAACAGCGCAGTTCCAGGAATTTTTTACATATTCTGTGTGTGGATGGCTTACCGGTAAGCTGAGCCCGCTGGCCAGATCATTTACATGGCCTTCATGTATCCATATCTCGGCGGCATTTTCTATATTGTGGAGAATGTTTTTTGTTCCGGTATTCGGAAGATCACCAAAATCAATCGTCTTTTCATAAAGCGTTTTTCCATCCACCCATATACCGACAGCTCTTTCCTCATAGCTGTATATCGCCTGTGTGCTCATAAAATACGTCGGCCTGCACTTAATACAAAACATAACGGCGGTGTTTGTCAGCCTGGCGGTATACGTTTTCGTATCCGCTGCCTGTAATATCTGTGAAATCTTAAAATACCGCGCATTACTGTCCTGGATGATGGTGTCACAATTTCCCGGCCCTGCCGCTGTATTGATTTTGCCTCCGATAAATACATCATTGGACTGATTTACCCTGACGCCAAGATGGGACGTTCCATTCTGATGCACCCCTACCTCAGCTCCCGATCCGGTATTTCTTGACGCCGTACCGGTCCCTCGCAAAAACTCCCCACGCAAATCCGGTACCGCAAATGTCGTTGTCCCGTCCCCGCCAAAATAATTGGAAGAGCCAAGCTCATCGATAAAATGCCGTGCCAGGTACGGATAATCTGCAATAGGGTATTCCGATCCATCACAGGCCAGATAATGCTTCGGTGCTTTTGTTCCCATATGGGAAATGATATGTCCCACAGGTGTATCCTCAATTCCATATTTTTCATTCACATGTTCCACCGGGTTTATTACCGAAGTGCCGGAACCACAAACGGTTTCATCCGTATAAATTTTTGACATTGAAAGCGCCTGTAAAAATGCCTGTTGAAATGCCTGATCTGCATTCATGTTAACCCATCCCCTTTCTTTCCTGTCTCATACCAGGTTTTTGTTGTCTTTTCATACTTGAATAACTGGCTGGTATCAACGAAGAATGCACTGCTGCCTGTTTCCAGATCATCATAAACCGGCAGTTTATCCCTGTCTTTTGCCAGTCCTTCATAATTTCTGACCCCGCCGTTTGTGGACGTTGCTACCAGACTGCCCAGATCATGGATTTCCTGACCATTCTCATACCGCTGTCCGTCATAAAATGTCAACCCATTTGCTATCATAAATTTCCTCCTTTTCTGCATGAAAAAAGCACCTTTGAATGTTTATTTTCAAAAGTGCCTGTTCCAAAGCCAAATAATATTTAGTACATTTTCATCAGTTTTCTGATCGTTTCCGTATCCTCAATCCTGAATTTCCACTCATTTTTATAAAGATCCACGGATTCTTCCAATAGCTTATGTGACGATACTTTTAATCCCAAATCGCCTCAGTACGTATTCCATCCTTTTCCTGTTCCTTTGGATACAGCTCCAAGACATCATAAAAATCTGGAATGTCAGAAATCGCTTTTCCTTCCTTCAACGCTGTCAGAACTTCAATTTTTTCATCAAGAAGTTTATCACTTTCCAAATCAAAAAACTGTCGTAGCATAGGCGGAAAATTTATAGATTCCATCCACAAATCATTAACCCTTGCCTTTTTTATTGCTATTTCACTTTCTTCCTTGCTTAATTCCCATACACCTACCATACTCCTGATAAATTCCTCTTGGCTCATTATCAATCACCCACTTTCTTCAAAAGCTCTGCAATCGTTGCATCCAGTTCTGCAACCAATTCTGGTTTGTCTGCACGTAGCAGGTCTATCAAATCAGGTCTTGTCACGCTTAACGCTGCATAATTTGCAATCGTTTCACGTACTCTGCTTTCAACAGAATTGTAATAACTGCCGTTATGACCATATTTTACAATATGATTGTTACTAAAGCTACCGCCTGATAATGCATCATAAATATCTTGAAGGTTTCCGATTCCACCACCCATGATGTTTCTGCACTCATAATCATGTTCAGATTCCAACAGTGAACACAGTTTTTTATACTGTTTCCTGTAATCGATGTATGTACCCTGAAAAGTTCCATTTTTCATGGAATCATTCAATGCCGTTATCTGTGCAGTATACTTATTACAGACCGTACTTGAAACCTCCTCCCACTTTGCATTATGTTCAGCAAACAACTTCTTTACATCGTCCGACATATCAGAAGAAGTATTTTTCAGAGTATCAACCAAGGATTGCCGACTTTCACTAAACCAATTATCTGATTTGATTGGATCTTGTCTGCCATACAAATCCATCAGATGCATTTCTTCATGTAGTATCGTGTTCACCTGACCTGCAAGGTCATCACCCTGCAATTTTGGTATGATTAGCGTTACATCTGCCATTTCTCCCGTTTTACAGTACGTTGAAGTGGAAACAGCATGTTTTTTTGCATGGGATATTTTAAACGGGATTCCATTGCTTTCAATGCTTTCCAATTTCCCCATGCGGTTAAACAGGGCAATCACGTTTGCATCCGCGCCTTCCAGAGAATTCACATAATCAACAAGTGCCTGGGTGTTCTTCAATTCCCCTTTTTCGGTAAAGGAAGAAGGGAAGTTTTCAACCTTCAATTCTTCCGCAACCTGTTTCACTTTTTCCTGTGCCTTTATTGTATCATCCGGGCTTGCTTCCTGCAATCCAGACTTATCCCCGCCCTCAACAAAACTTTCCTTCCACTCCTTATAAGTCATATCTGCCGGTACATAATACGTCTTACCTGTTTTTTCATCCCTTGCAGCGCGTTTCCCCACCTGACCAAAGTTTTCATCAAAATGGGGCACTGTTGTACTTCTGCAGAACACATGGAAGGGCGGCGCTGTTATCCCTGGTCCAAAATCTTTCATAGGAAATACTTTGCCATCCATCTCCTGGCAAATCTCAGAAGTATGGGAATCCAGCGTTGCCACGATCTCATACTGTTCCACGCCCAAATCATTGAAGCAGTCTTTCTGCGCGGCCGAGCTGAAATAAGCCTCTTCTGTCATCACCAGCCGCCCGGCATTATACTTTGAAGTGTTCATCTTCTTTGCAATTGCATCGATGGCTTTCTGTGGATCAGCTCCAAGCATAATATTCTGGGTCAGTTCTTTATGTACTTCTGAAATCAGCTTTGCCTTGTTTCCCCAGATCCGCTCTGAAAAATTTTTTCCATCCACAGCCCACGGTTTTCTTATTACCTTTTCAATCTGTACCTGATCCAGCCCTGCGATATCCCAGCCTATTCTGAAACCCTTCTGCAGCTCATATGCTGTATGATAATATCCATCCAGATAAATCCTTTTCATACCAGCGTCCACACGGTCCAACTGATTTCCGAACATGATTTCAAGACTCTGTTGTGTTTGCAGCTTTAATGCCTCCAGCCTGCTGATATGATATCTGGCAGATGCATTTTCCAGTTGTTTCTCCCACGCTCCATTGTCTGCGTTTTTTCGGCCATATCGAATATAATCCTGTACACTCCACTTAAATTCTTCCAGGTCCTTTCCTCTCAGTATCTGACGGGCTTCCTGTATTGTTATGTTATTATTTGCCGCAAACCGGCCATACCAGGCATCGATCTGGCCTTCAAGCTGTTTCTGAACCTGACGATACTGTTCTTCAATCTCTTCATAACACAAAATGCCCTGTTGATTCTGCGCATCTTCCAACTGTTTAAATCGTTCCAGCCAGTAATCACGGTTTGGCATCCTCTACACCGTCCTTCCCTGACGCAGCTCCATTCGTCTGCTTTTCTGTCCGGCCAAACGGCTCATACTGTTTCTCCATCTCCTCCTGTTCCTTTTGGCGCTGTTCCTGCAGCCGTTCCATCTCTTTATCTATGTCGTCGATCCAGGGATGCTGCCCAATAACTGTCCTGTCAGATAAAATCCCTACGGATTTCTGACAGTTCTCAATTGCTTCTGTCTCATTGATTAACACATCCTTGTTAAAAATAACCTCCACCTTTTCCCCTTCAAAATCTCCCTTTCCCATATTGGCAAGATGGTTGTTGACAAACCAGAGAATTTCTTCAAAAGCAGCCTGAAACTCTGTTTCCATATCATTGGCATCCAGATCAATGTCGGAATACATGGACTGAATATTCATCTGATTGGGATTTCCGGAAAGTCTGTCATCCTTCGCATCATATCCCATAGCGTTTTCTATCAGCGCCTTTTTGAATATCTCAAGTATTGCTTTGTAGTTCTCTGCATTGACTGTAATTTCCAGGGTTTCAACACCACATTCTGTTTCGCCGTCATCCCGGACCTTTATTGCTCCAAACAATGCAAGATTTTTCCTGAATTCTCCCAGATCCGTTCCATCAAAATTCTTTAATACAATAATCGTATTCCTGGCATCCTCCTGCATATGGTTCGTAAAATCAGAAAGGATCGCATTGAGCCCATCCTGTAAAGACTTAACCTTTTTCAGCAGCGGAATCTCCTGATCATTATATTTTAAAGGTATCAGAGGAATCCTGGACCAGTTCAGGCCCTTTCCGTTATTCATTACATAGGCACAATCCTGCTCTTCTGCTGTCGCATCCGAAAGCAATACATTTCCTTCCAGGATATAACAGTGTACCCCTTTTAAATCAAATACTTCGACCTTTTCAATCGTTCTCAGACTGATCCCGTCAAAACCAGAAGTCAGATACAACCGAACAGCTCCTGCCAAAACAGTATGCTCACTGTCCTCCCAAAACGGAAGAATTTCATAACCGGGAAACAGACGGAATGAAAATTTCCCGTTTCTGTCATAATACGGATAAAGCCATGCAATTCCATGATTCAGCGCTGCCTTGCCTGCATTCTTCATGATTTTCATAAAATGCCTGTCAAATATCTGATTCAAGAGCAGTGTATACGATTTGTTATCACTTTCAAAAACAATCGGCTGTCCCAGCAGATAATTGGCCTTCTGATTCACCATTTTTCCATACTGGTTATCAATCAGATGATTGTTCGGCAGATTTTCAACCACCTGCAGCTTCCCGCCTTCTCCAATCATTGTCCGCTTCCGGGCAAGTATGTCGTGTTCATTACGGTAATACAGCTCCCCTTTGATCTGCATCAGTCTTTCCGGCGAACTTTTCCAGTGAAGGATAAACTGTTCCAGAAATCCTTTATCAGACAGATCCTGCTGCCTCAGCCTTATATAGTTACTTCCTTTTATTCCGAACTGAATTATATCTTTGATTTTTTTCAACCCCCGTCTGAATATATTCATTCCGATCATTCCCTTCTCTGCCTCTTATACAAGTCCGGAATTTATGTAAAACTGAATCTTTCCCCTTTGCTGAAATCTTCCAACGCATACCGCATAGCATCCATCAAATGGTTACAATCATCTATGGGCTTATTTAACAGATTTCCTGTCTTGCTATCCGTATCCCATGTGTAATTGCTTATTTCTGTGATAAAATTCACACACCTGGGATGAATGATTATGTGGAAATCCTGCAAAAAGTCAATGCCATTATTTATACTGTCCTTTCCCTTCCTGGCCTTACAGATACGGCAAATTCCCAGATCATATAAACGGTCAATGCTTTTCGCTTCTGCGGAATCCGCCCGGATTCTTTCTTTCCGATATCCCATATTGGTAATTTCCTCTGCAATCCGCTCATTGCTCATACCTTTTTTATACATTTCATCAAAGACCCATATCGTCTTTGCATTTTTATCCACCAGCCCGCAGAACAAAGCAGTAGGATCATTCGTATATCCAAAATCAAGACCAAAAGCAGACTTTACACTTTCCATTCTGCGGATCTCTTCAATATCAAACGCCTTTTCTTCCCAGTTTTCAAAAATAAGGCCCTCTACGATTCCCCAGTCGCCCAAGCCTGCCACACGGTAACGTCTCGGATTGTTCTTTTTCATAGTTTCAAACAGTTTAAGATCCCCTGCATCAAGCCACTCATTGCACAAATAATTCGTTGTTATAGCAAGGGTTTCACTATCCGGAGAATCAAAAAAACGCTTCTTCAGCCAATGATGTTCATTCCACGGATTGAATGTAAGCGTTATCTGTTTAAAAAGTTTTGTTTCTGACGGCAATGCACCCCGGATAGATTCATCCAACATATTGAAATCATTCTCTTTTCCGATCTCATATGCTTCCTCCACCCAGGCCCAGCATAAATACCCATGTTCAACTGTAATAGAAGTAACTTTCAGCGGATCATCCAATCCACGAAAATAGATCTTCTGCCCTGTAGGCTTATAGGTCATTTCAAGAGGGCTTTCTTTTATCTCCCAGAATTCATCCACATACAAACGATGGACAGCCCATTTCAATTCTGTAAAGCAACTGTCTTTTAATGTTCTGAATACCTTCCTGACCACCAGCAGATTTGCATCCGGATACTTCATCATATTTACGATATACCATAACGCAGTCGTCTTTGATTTTTTGCTTGCCCGGCTTCCCTTACATACTCTGTACCGGCCTTTCCATTTCCAGAAAGCTCCATATCCTTTTCCGACATACTCAGGAAGGTAAATCCTTTTTTGTTTGCTCTTCAATCCCTTCAATATCCTCCTCTCCGGATATCACAACAGGAACAGCTCCTGAAACACTGGCATCTGACTTTATTGTATAGCCATATCTGGACATCCATAATCCTGCAAGTCTGGAATCCACTACACCCAATTCAAATTTCATGCGTGCATCAACTTCACATTCTTCCCGTATGCGCGTAACTATGTGCGAAAACTTCTCATTGTTTGCATAGGTATCATAGAACGCACGCCGTGCAAGCCCAATATGCGCACAGAATCCCTCAATGGTACAGGTAATGCTTCTTCTCAATTCCTTACTGACAAATTCTGAGTTTTTGGAGCTGAATTCATGGGTCAGCACAACCTGATTATTACACCAGCTCTTATACTCTTCCCATGCTGCTTCCAATGCTTTTGCACTGCTGAATTTTTTAGGTCTGCCCACGAATCTTTTCACCCGCTTTCTGATTTCCACATCATAAAAAGCACCAGCGTAAACTGGTGCTTTCCTCTTGGTCATTATTTCATACTTACATAATATCACATTTACATATAAAAATCCGGCCATCTTTTACTGTAAATCAAAAAAAATGGCAGACTGCTGCCCTGCATTCCTTCAAAATCTGTACTTTTATTCACTAGATCTGCTTTCTTTTATCGTATCTCCCCGATGTATTTTCCAACCTGCAGGATAATCCTGTATACAATCCTCCGCATTTGCCTTTCACTGTAACTGACACCTTTGATTTTCAGATAAGGTACGTTCCTTCTTCGGTCCTTCCAGAATCTTCCACGCATCAGGCGCTGTTCTTCTTCACTCAGGCCATTGTAAACAAATTCCACAGCATCTATCTGTTTTTTCAAACGTTCCGCATAAGCTCCGTTTATCTTCATAGCCTTTGCTTCCGTCACTGATTGAGGCCGGCAATATTCTTCCGGGCATACAGCACTTTCTCCAGATGAAGCTGCCATGATATCTGATATGTATTCCTCATATTCTTTTTTCTTCTCAGGATATCGCCTTATTATAATCTCTATCATCTTCCTGCTGTCTTTCTCAATCATGATCGTTCCCCTTTCCTTCCACGTAAGGCAGATTTGATAGGGCCAAATTAACATTCAATAAATTCAGATAACTCCATCTGTCCATCAACATTTTCCTTCCTTTTTTTCTCTTCCCTCATCCTGGCATCTTTATAAGCATTATATTTTTTCCGGTACTCATAGCTTTTTCCAAATATGTTCCAGGCTGCTTTCACAACGTTTGGTTCATATGGCCGGATCAATTCCAGGTCATCAACCGCTTTATATGAAATCGGGCATCCGCAGCATCCTGTCCTTGTAAGGCCGTAGACCTCATAGGCATCGGAATATCTGATGCCAAACCGTTCCTTGTACCATGCCTTGTCTTTATCTGTAACATAGTAAAGCGGTCTGAATCTGTATTGTCCGCTGCTGGTTTCCGTAAAGCACAGTGCCGTATTGTCCTTTCGAGGTACAGATCTCATGCCTCCCTCATCCCGGCGCTCTCCTGTGATAATCATTTCGTAATCTTTTTGTGCCGTGTGTGCCACCTGTTTTTTACAGTAGTCACAGCACTGTGCGCTGATCTGGAAATCCGGCGGGCATTCCCTTATGAAATCCAGCATGTACTTTGAGGAATTGATTACCAGTTGGATATTCGGTCTTGACTCTCCAGCGGAATTGCAGCAGCAGAGGAAATTGATTATGCTTTCGCATTTTGGGAACCTCTCGCTGAGCTCCCGCCTCTTTGCCGCCTTATCCTCTGCCTGCGCATATTCATCCGCTATCGACAGGGGAATCTTCTTTTTCTGCCATCCTTCAAGCCCTGCGGACATGATTTTTGACACAAACGGGATACCATGTTCCCTGACCGCCTGCACGATGCCAACCTTCGGCCGGACTTCCTCAATCTTCACCCCATACTTTTCTTCAGTTGCTTTTACATGGTCTTTGGTGGCTTTCATTTCCAGCCCTGTGTTAAAAAACACATATCTGACCATCGGAAGCGATGGTGCTATTTTTCGTGCTGTCTCGATCAGGTCAATCATGATATCACTGTCTGCTCCCCCGGAATAAGAGCATATAGCTTTTGGGTGTTCCCTTAAATGCGTCATTATAATTCCGGTCATCGCCTGGAACTTTTCCGGCGCATCTAAATCTGCATAGGATGGCCTGTCTGTATATACCCGGCTTCTGTATTCCTCAACCATAATTATTTTCCCATCCTCCTTAACTCCTTATTGGACACGTAATAAAATTTCTTTACGCAAACCGCATCTGGCCATTGTTTTCCATAATAGAATTTTTGATCTGCCAGATAGCCTGTCTGTCTCCGATTTTTAAATAGCTGCAATTACATTCCACCAGCTTCCGGGCCATCACCGGAACCACACTGTTCCCGATTCTGGCCACCTGCTTACTGACCGGATATCTGTTCCCGCTGCTGTCATGATCAATAATATAATCTTCCGGAAATCCCTGTCCCAATTTCAATTCTTCCGGTTTCAGCATCCGAAGAAAAATATCCAATATCACATACTGATTCCCCAGAACTGTTATCAATGCGAATCTTTCCTTTGTCACAATAGTATGCAGCGGTTCCTGCACGCTTTGTCCTGTTCCGCTGCCATAATATTCCATGATAAACTGACTTACCCAGGTACACTTACGGAATGCTTCTTCTGCAATCCCCATTTCCTGTAATTCTTTCCACCCTGCTGCCAGAATTGAAAGAGAACCAAAATGTCCGGGCGATGTAGTAATCGTATGTATTGGCTCAGTCAGGCTCTGCCCTGTCCCGCTTTTATAAAACTTTGTTATATAGGACATTGCTGCGTACCTCCCTTCAGATCCATGATCTATCTGTACAATAAATGGTTCCCGGCACTTAAACACAAACTTCTCCAGTCCTCTGGCTATCCGGTTCATGGTGTTTTCAGCCAATGGTTTCTTTCTGCCAAAAATAGATTTCCCTAAATCCTCCAAATCCAGATAATTACAAATTGATTCCCATTGTTTCCTGCCATTCGTACCATCTTTGCTGTGTGTTGGCCTGGGCCAGATAATCTCCCGGCCATCCCTCCGGAAAATTGCATACCAGCGTTTCCTTGTTGTGGGAGCACCATAATCTGCTGCCACCAGCTCCCGGCTGTCAAATACATACCCCAATGATTTCATAGCTGTGATAAATTTTTTATAAGTCTCGCCCTTTTTTTCTCGTATCGGATACCCGAAAGAATCCAACGGGCCCCATTGTTGTATCTCTTCCACATTTTCCATCATAATTACATCCGGAAGAATCATCTGTGCATGTTTATATACTGCCCACGGAAGAATACGCAGGCCATGCTTCCGCGGTTTCCCGCCTTTAGCCTTACTATGGCTCGTACAGTCAGGACTGGCCCACATCAATGCTACATGGTTACCTTTTACATATTTCTGAAGGTCAACCTTAAAAATATCCTCTGTCAGATGCAGTGTATCCGGATGATTTGTCTTATGCATCACAATCGCATCAGAATCATGGTTAATGGCAATATCCACCTGTCTGCCAAGCGCCATTTCTATTCCGACGCTGGCCCCGCCTCCGCCGGCAAAACAGTCAATAATCAAAGCATCCTTCATAATATTTCCCCCGGATAATCTTCAATACGCATTTTTCGTGTCACTTTTCCTCTCCGATAAAATCAAACAATGTGGGCAGTTCCATCTCCTCTTCCGCGGCCTGAAGATACCCACACCCATCCCGGAAATATTCTGTATTCAGTTCACATCCATATCCCAGCCGGCCCATCTTTACGGCCAGCATCGGCACAGTCATCAAACCGGCAAATGGATCATATACCAGATCCCCTTTATTGCTGTAACGATTTATAACACGTTCCACAATATCCAACTGCAAGGGACACAGATGCATCTGCCGGCGCCTGCGGCTCTGGTCTGTATTTAAGGTACGCATCCGGTTAATATCATCCCATACCTCCAGATCATTCCAGCTTCCCGGCGCCACTACCATGAATATGGCCGGCAGCTTTCCATCATGATCCAGTTGTTTTGCCAGGGCCACATGTTCCTGATAGCTGTACACATGCTGCCTGGAATATGTCCGGTACACCGTCTGCAGATTATTCACAGATATTTCTCTCAATTCCTCTTTATCTACAAGCCTGTCCCCGGAGCTGCGCCAATAGCCATGTGCATCCAACTGCCACTGTGCTCTTGTATACTCCTCTTTTGTCTTTGCCACAGGTATATCCGCATATGCGGTTGCCCGGTCTGTAGGCGGCTTCCGAAACAGCAATATGTATTCCGGGCATCCCACGCCCATCTTGGAACCATCTTTACACTGCTCTGTCCAGCCAAGACGGTATGTCTGATTATTTTCCCGGACCACATCCGTAACTACGGTTATCATCCCAAAATACTGAAATCCATGTTTTCTGTAGTGTTCTATACAAAATGCATGAAACGGCTCAATTGTAGACATTCCCACTCCCGTCGCACTGCCAAACAACACCCGGTCCTTTACATGGACTGCTGCCACCCTGCCAGGCATTAACACTCTGTAAAGCTCCGGTGTCAGAAAATCCATCTGCCCAAAAAACTGTTCCGTATTCCTGTTATGTCCGAAATCCTTATAGTTTGCCGAATATTCATAATGATTCCCGAAAGGTATGGACGTATGTATAAGCCCTACACTGTTGCTTTCCATTTTTCCCGTTTCTTCCACACAGTCATGATTGACTGCGGTATACCTCTTTCCTCTTACTTCCACCCTTTCTACCCCCATTTTTCTTTCCAGCATATATTGTTTTCCAGTTCCGGAAAGGCCATATTTCCTGACAATCTCTGTCATCCTTCTTACCATATCATCATGATTTTTCCACTTCCGCAGCAGCGCTTCTTTTATCTGCCGTTCATTTTCCATATAGATGATATCAATGATGACCGGTTCTTTCTGCAGGAAGCGATAACAGCGGTGCACAGCCTGGATAAAATCATTAAATTCATAATCAATTCCGAGAAATACCTCCCTGTGACAGTGCTTCTGAAAATTGCATCCGGAACCGGACAGGGACTTTTTGGTAGCAAAGAGCCTTATTCCGCCTTCTGCAAAACAGATTACTCTCTTTTCTCTCAACTCATAGTCCTGGGAACCATAGATATCCACTACTTCCGGCAGAATGCGCCTGATTGCATGCCGTTCTTCCTCCAGATCATGCCAGATAATAAAATGGTCTTTTGGTGAAGCATCCACAATCTCTTTCATCTTTTCCACCCGGCTGCTGATGCTTTCCCGCTTCACCTGGGCTGCCTCTTTTAAGCCTGCTGCCGCTTCCTGAAACAGGCAATACTGGCCATCCCGATCCACAGTGTTTCCATATCTGACCGGAAGTTCATGCCAGCGAATCTGCAGCGGCGGCAATTCATATCCCTCATCCGGATAGGAAGGATTCAGATCAGAAGGTTTTGTCACAAACAATGCCCAACTGCTTACCCAAAGCCAAAACTCTTCTTCCATATTGGGGTAAAGTGTCAGGTTATTCGCTTTTGTGGAATCCCGTTGAAAAAATCTGGTAAGAGCCTGCCCCGTATCCATAATTTCCAAATAACCGGCATAATGAATCAATTCTTTATATCTGTTGGGTGAAGGTGTGGCTGTTGCCACCAGCTTATAGGGCACGCCACGGAACTTATCAAGAAATGTCTGATATGTTTTACTGCCAAAGCTCCTCAGTACACTGCCCTCATCCAATGAAGCAGCGCAAAAATATTCAGGGCTGATATCTCCATCTCTGACTCTTTCATAATTGGTCAACACAATCCTGCTGCCGCACTCTTCCACTTCTTTCATCGTCCGGCAGTACCGGGGCCTGTCATATCCGAGTACTGTCACTGCATCCCTCAGAAATTCCTGCCTGACTCCAAGAGGGAGCACAATCAGCGCACGGCCATTCTCATGCAGCGCCACCTGATGACAAAATTCCAGTTCCTGTACAGTCTTACCAAGCCCGAAACTCTCAAACAATGCACGTCTGCCTCCCCGCAGCGCCCATCTGACGGCATCTCTCTGATGCGGTTTTAATGCCGGATTGATCTGCGCCGGTTCCGTCTCAAATCCGCTTTCCTTTGCCACCTCTATTTTCAGTTTCAAAAAATCCCTGTAGTCCATTATTACAAAGAAGCCTGCATATGCGTCACCCCGGCCGGAGGCTGGCTCCTTTCCCCCTGCTGCCAACAGCGGCAGGGACATATCTCTGGTATATACCCTTATTTTATTACCTGCTTCCGACAGTTATCAGACATCCAGTACCCACGACGCCAGCAGATCAGCCTGCATCGTCCACAGGATACCGGGGCAGCGTGATGCTGCCTTCTGCAGGTATCCCCATATCTCCTGTCCTTCAAATGCTCCCATATGAAAACGAATACAAAGTATCTCTTCCTCTGTCAGTGATAAAAGCTCCTGCGCCAGAATAGCAGACTTCTCCCCATGTCCCGGCAGCATGCCTGTCCCTGATGATGAATCTGTTTTACACAAATCATGAAAAAGTCCTATTATCCTGGGAGATTCCTTTCGTTTCCATACCAGTCTTTCATGTTCCGTAAATTCCTCAAGCAGCATGGCAACACTTTTGGAATGAAAATACAAACCTCCTTCAAATGCCCCATGATGCTTCCTGCTGGCCGGCATCTGGAAATATCCCCATTCTGCCAGCCTCTGTACTGCTTCCTCTGTAAAAATATCTCCGGCATATTTCCTGAAATCCTCTGTCCGTTTGTATTCGCTGTTCCATATGCCTTCCGATATCAGCTCCATCTTTATCCGTTCCCCATTTTCAAGCATGTTCCATCCTCCTTTAAGTCACATCCGGATGCATTCTTTACCACCCGTTCCAGCCACCCGCTATATGGATGACGATCCGTCAGCATCCATTTCACCACATGTACACGGAGCAGTTCATCCAGCCTCCTCCAGTCATCCACATTGGCTACCGGTTCGTTATGTTTTGTCATCCAGCCGTTTTCTTTCCACTCCTTCACCCACTGACATGTATACCCTGCTGCCACATACCGGGACGTTTCGTAAATACAAAGCCTGGAGGGTTTTTTCATCCTTTCCAGAGCAGCCGTCAACGTCCGCAGTTCTGCCTGTCTGTTTGTGACATCTTCCAATGCAATGATATGGCTGAGTGTAACCGGTTCTTTGCCTTCCCGCTCCAGTTCCAGGATATATCCGGCGCAGCGGCTGCACCTGGCCAATCCTTTTTTCTCCACATAAGTATAAATATTTACCAGATCCACGGCGGTTCCTCCTTTCTCTGATTCTCTATCCGGTGTTCTGTATACTGCAGATAGGAATATCCGGTAAATGGATTGATTCCCATATATACGCTGCTTCTGTCTATGTAATAGCCCGGTGACGGTTCCGGCCCATCCCCTCTTAAGATCATCCCAATCAGTTTCCTGAGCGTTCTGCGCCTGTACCTGCTCCTCTCCGGTTCCGGACGTATCAGATTCTTTGAACTGGAATATCTGATCAGCTTCTTCCGGTCCTTCAGATCAAACAACGCCATTTGCTCCATTGTTTCCTGATCCGGCTGTTTCACAATATACTCTGCCAGAGCCCGGTAGCCTCCGGAGCCGTAAATATTTTCATAACTGGCCCTTCCCTGCTGCCAGTATTTCTGTATCAGCATATCTGTCCCCGGCTCCCCGCTGATCCTGTTCACCAGAATATGGATATGAATGCCTCCCTGCTTTCCTATCTCCATCCTGTAAACATACCGAAAGACCTCTTTTCTCCTCTGATAGGCCCGGCGCATATTGCGGATAAATCTTTTCAGATCTTTTTCCACTTCTTCCACCGGTTTCCGTGTCCCTTTCGGATATTTCAGACAGGCCCATATATCTCCCCTGCCAAAATTCGCTTTGATCAGCCGCCTCATCTTCTTTTCCCGATTCAACTGATTCTGCTTTCTGACCTGCTCCCGTGTGATTTTCTTTTTCTTCTGCCTCTTCTCCCCTTTTGCTCCATAGTTCCCTGCAAATTTATACTCATACTCAATTGATTCCGTAAAATCCCATTTATCTCTCCAGTACATAGCCCACTGTCCTAACTTTAATATCCTGATATGGTTATTTTAAGGGCATCTCAGTGCCCCCTGTTGACTTGTCAGGCCATTCATGTTACCATATAAATGTCTATTTTATGTGGTGGACATGCATGGCTTGTCCGCACGGATGCATCTTTTGGTGCATCCGTTTTTTTCTGATGGAGTTTATGCCCCGCCTTCTCCTGAATACGCTCCTCCAGCCATCCGGCAAATGCAATCCCCTGCACTGTGTTATAGTAGTATCCTGCTTTCCCCCTGTAAAAAATAAAAATAATTCCTCCTTTTTCAATGCGTCCGATCTCCACAGCTTCTTCCGGCGGACTGCTGCCCGGAAAACTGACTGCTTCTTTCCATGCCCTCTTCAATTCTTCCTTCATATATGTACTGTCTCCCATATCCGGATAGCTTGTCCCATCTATGACCGCTCACGCGGTTTCATCCTGGGCATCCTGCTGTTCCTGCTTATGTTCCTCACTCTCTTTATGCCGCCTTCCATCCAGCGGCGGCCCATTGTACTCATACAGGCCATCCTGAATACCATAGTACAAATCCACAAATGCCTGTGTGATTCTGTCTATCGCACCTTCTGAAAATGTAACTTCACATTTTATTTCCAACTGCTTCCTTCTGGCCATACCACCACCTCCGTTTTTATCTTATGCCTGCCCGCTTGTACAATATTTGCCGGTCCGCATCGGGTTATTGCCGCATTTCCCGGTATCCGCCTGCCTCCCGGCATCTTTATTCTTCTTTTACATACACTGCTTTCCTTCCGGAATCATATACAAGTACCATACAATCCCCGGTCCTGTCTGTCAGCGTTCCCTCATTCCCATTCATGGTAAGTTCAAAATACCCTATAGCAAAATTCTGCTCCGCCATCCAACGCCTGATGACGTACTCTGCTATTGTTTTGGCTCCTTTGATTGTCATACTTGCCCTCCTGCATTGAATTAAATTTCCCTGTCTCCTGTTAATTTTTCCCGCCCTCTTGACCATACGTGCAGCACGTGTTATACTGTTTTTGTAAGGAGGCGGAACATGAAAGATAAAGACCTGCTAAAACTTTTGAAGAAAAATGGATGGAATGTAGTCAGAATCAACGGCAGCCATCATGTTCTTCAAAAACATGGGAAAACTATTGTTGTTCCCTTACATGGCAAAGATGTTCCTATCGGCTTACTCAATAGTATTCTTAAGGAGGCCGGGCTGAGATAGCCCTCCTCTCCTTAAACCACAAGGAGGTATCATTATGCTGTTTGTATATCCCGCCATCTTCCACAAAGAAGAGGACGCATATTGGGTTGAATTTCCCGATCTGGAGGGCTGCCACACATATGGCAGTTCCATCAATGAAACTATGGAATCGGCACAGGAAGCCTTAGCCGCCTATCTTCTCACCCTTTTGGAACAGAAAAAAGCGATTGCCGCTCCTTCCGATATTTCTGTCATTCATACAGATGATGGCTTTTCCTCTCTTGTATCCTGCGACATTAACCAGTATAAGGACACGAAAGCAGTAAAAAAGACTTTAACCATACCGTCATGGCTGAATGACCGTGCCATTTCTATGGGAATCAATTTTTCACAGGTATTACAAGAGGCGCTTCTCTCCAAAATACAGATCTGACACTTAAATCAGCTACCCCGAATTTCATATGGGATCGGGGTAGTTCTTTTTCTGTTTTCAAATGATTTTTAAAGAATATTCCATCCAACATGTTAATCAGTTGAGTTTTCTTCTGACTTCTGTTGAAAAGGAACCAGATCGTCCAAAGCGGAAATTTGGTTTTTCAATTCCAGAAGAATGATTTCGCTTCAAAGTACCATCAATGCTTTGAAGTGTTTTTTCTGCATTTCCACTCGTACCAGCAGAAAAAGATACTTCATTCGGATAAAACTTAGGTTCTCTTGGCTGTTCCATCTTTATCACCTCTTCCTATATGAATTTTCTTGAAATATTTTTCACGTCATGATAAAATGCGATTGGAGGAACTTAGCATGGACTGGACTATATTCAGTTATATTGCAGACATTCTATCGATTGTAAGTTTTATTATATCTGTTGGAATATTCCGCAAAATATATGCCAAAACTGAAACACAGAAAAAAGCATATAATAGAGAACATAATGCTCTACTTTCTCAACTACTTGCATTGCAACAAAATATTTGGGATGATGGTTTGACTTCTATTAAAATTCAAGACACTCTGCAAGTAGCACTATTTGAATATCAAATAAAATATTTGCTCATCTCTTCCCCTCGTTGTATCTTTCATGCTTTTCGGTGTACGCATCTTCTAAAAAACGGCATCAACGACGCAAACAGGGCGAAAATACGACAAGATATTAATTTTTTAATAGCCAGATTATCAAAAAAGGAGTAATTTCTGTATGGATACTAACACAGCAATGGCTTTTATAGACAAAGCAGTACAAAAAACAAAATCAAAAGATTTAAATTGGAACACTTTATCATCCACTTTCAAATTAAAACCTTTACATAATGGAGAGGAAATTTTTGACTTTGTTTTATTTCCTTCTTATAGTTATTGCGCAAAATATAAAACGGGTTATTTACTTTTACTTCTCTTTTCCGATAATACAACTAAAATATCACCTCCAAATGGTAGTATTCTTTCTCTCAGAGTCCAAGAAGAAACCAGCAGCCTTGCCATTGAAATAACCAACAGTCAATTTGATCCTGTAGACTCTGCTGGTTTAATTCGTCTTTATAATTTATTGGATGCAAATAATACACACATGGACAATGTAAATTCACTTGTTAAGGATTTCCTCAATAGTTAATATTCCATCTTTACTTACAGAGCCAGCATTCTTATCTCGAAGGCTGGCTATTTTATTTTGGGCATCTTTCATTAGCATAAGTTCCAATCTTTTTACCCTACGCTCTAAATCATCACACTTTCGGTTCTGATACTCCCAATACCACTTAGGTATAAACATTCTCTTCCCACCTCCTACTACTCCGAAAAATACTCAATCGGCTTGTCTTTTCCACTTTTTTTCTTAACATTGAAATACTTTCCCTATTATGGTAATATTTTTACATCACAACAAATGAACGGAAGTTTCCATATGCTAAATACTTACATCGGAGATTGCCCCTACATACAAGGTAGCAACTCCATTGCTGTCAACTACACTTATGTTCCAATCCGTGGAACGCTCTCTAAAAATTATAAAAGGGGGACATTTGACTGCACTCATATTGATGAATGTCCAAACGCAGATAATTGCCCTATTTATCAGAGTGCCCCGCTCGTCCTAACCGAATAGCAATGCCTGTTTCTTCAAATAATGGCTTCAAATGGGTGAGCCAATCAAATTTACAAGTCTCCAGAGCGTATTTACAATCCACACAAGGTTCACCCCAATCTGCCGTTTCAGTATCTGTGCATTGCCTGAAATAGGCTTTTATATGTTGGCAAACACATACTGCTGTTTCAGTATTTATCTCCATCCCTCACCTCCTACTGTGTCGTATCTGCAAAATCCCTCGGGTCAACATTCAGGAATTTACAAACTCTTACCAATTCCCATCCTCTTATTTCTCTTTTTCTATACTTGTTCCTAATGCTGTCATACAAAGCCATATAAGGAACGCCTATCAAACGAGCCATTTCAGCAAGATTGATTCCTCTGGACTTAATAATTTCAGACAGCCGTTTTTCAATCTCCAACACATCACCTCCTAGTTTCGATTTTCCTGTAAAAAATATTGATTTTCCAAATATCTCCCCATATAATTAATCCATAAACTATTGCTACATACTAGGAAAGAGCCAAACATGGATATTTCAAAAATCATTGATGACACTATTTGCAAATGTGCCCACGATGCCGCTAATGGCAAATTCAAGAACCACTTTAAAATTGATGACGAAGATAAAGCCGTCCTTGATAAAGCCACACAAAACGAAATAATAATGGATTACTGTAACTCACTGTTAGAAGCCTACCACAAAGAATTGTCAGCTTCTCTTGCCGCTCAAGGCATCCACCTTTGATAATTTAATATTTAGCGCTGCAAGCAAAAATGATTGTTCTGCAAGCGAAAGCCCTTTACCAAGTGGCTGACTTTGCTTTTTTTCAAGGCTTGCCACTTTCTTTTCTAAAACTTTGAAACGCTTTTTTGAGATCCGCATTCCTCCTTCTCACCTCCTCTATACTACAATCTTGCTTGGTTCTCTCGGACGCAAAAACTTGTCCGTATTTACTCCAAGTGCCCAACAAATTACTGAATATTCCCTCAGTGTCAGTTTTCTTCTTCCGTTAAAGGAATAACTCAACTTGCAGGGTGCTATTTTTGTTTTCTCACTCAACCATACCTGGGATATCCCATTTTCCTTTAGATACTGTTTTATCTCCTGCTCCTCTGACACTCTGCAATCACCTCTTACTACTCCAAAAATACTCTATCTTCTTGAATTTTTGACTACTTTCCTTTATACTGTATTTGCAATTATTGTCACACTAAACAAAAAAGAAAGAGAGAACCATATGTTTCAATATCAACCATTAACCCCTTCAAACATTATCGAAATAACCGGGATTATCGTATCTTTAATTACAAGCCTCATTGCTATCTTAATTTCTTTAAAAACTCTTAGACAAAATTCAACAATGATAAAAGAATCAACACGGCCATACATTTCTATCTATTCACGTACCACCAATTTCCAAGAGCCAGGATATTACCTTGTTATTAAAAACTTTGGCAAGTCAGGTGCTTATATTACTTCTTTAAAATGTAATTATGATTTATCAAAATATTCATATAAAGAAGATCATGTTCCCTTCAAACACCTTAATGGCAATTTTATCGCGCCAGGACAATCTTTCATCTGCAATATTGACCCCCTGAAACTCTACAAAGCTCCCGACCTCTTACATTTTTCTATTGAATACAAATCCAATGACACTGTATATTCCGATTATTTTACTATTGATCCCAAAGCCGACTCAGATTTAATCCAAACAAGAGCTGCAACACCAGGAAAAGAATTACGTAATATTTCATATACGTTACAGGATTTGGTTGAAAAACAATTATAAAATAATGTTTTTTGTTTTTAATGTCTCCCCCATCTCAGAGATTACATACTCTATTACTTCCACTGTACAGGCATTCTCTGGAAGTTCTGCCTTTATGGCTTCCATTGCCTTTTGTGCAGCTCTTTTTACATGTTCTCTTTGCAGAGTTGTTACCATTTCCGCTTCAGCCTGTATATTTGAGATAATTTTAATCATGGTTTCCTCTTTTCTACATGAATATTTTTCATGTTTTTACTCAAAAAAAATTTGTCCTATCTTCACACCAAACAAATTCGCCAGAGCACTTACCTTGCTAATCGCCACATGAGATACATCTTTTTCCCAAGCATTGTAAGTTTGCACTGAAATTCCAAGTTTTTTTGCGGTTTCCTGCTGCGTCCATTGCTTTCTGGCCCTAAGTTCTTTTAAACTATATCTCATTTCTTCCAAAATTCGTTTCCTCCTTTCTGTCTCTAATCATACATGAACCATTTTCATGTGTCAATAGATTTCTTGAAAATTTTTCAAGTTTTTTCTGAATACATTAAAATATGCTTGAATTTTTTTCTTATAAATGATATAGTGTCTACAGAAAGGGGGATTAAACAATGTCATTCCTTCAAAAAAATATACGATATTTGCGAAAAAAGAATGAATGGTCGCAAGACTACATAGCAGATAAATTAGGTTATAAGTCATACACAACGATTCAAAAATGGGAAATGGGAACATCGGAGCCGCCCTTGAAAAAAACAAGAGAACTGGCAGACCTTTTTCATGTTGACATTGATGATTTGACAAATAAAGATTTAGAATTTCCAAATACAATAAATAATGTATCTAAAAAGGGCATCACAATCAATGTCCTCGGTCGTGTTGCTGCCGGTATTCCTATAGATGCCATAGAAGAAATTATTGATACAGAAGAGATTACAGAAGAAATGTCCAGGAATGGGACATACTTTGGTCTTAAAATACAGGGAGATAGCATGATACCAAATATATGTGACGGAGATGTAGTTATTGTTCGTCAGCAGGATGATGCTGAAAACGGTGAAATTGTCATTGCAACTGTAAATGGTACAGATGCTACTTGCAAACGCCTGAGAAAATATAAAGATGGAATTGAATTGATCTCAAACAATCCAACATATACCCCAATGGATTTTTCAAATCAGGAAATTCTCGAAAAGCCAGTAAAAATTATTGGAAAAGTGGTTGAATTACGAAGAAAGTTTTAAGTTAAATCATTTTGATACTTTAGTTACCACACCGAGTACGAAAGAAAGGAAAATCAAAAAAAGTACTTGGAAAAGTCGAGAATTAAACCGCTTCGGCGTTTTAATAAAAACACAACGGAGGAAAAAATCATAGCTTGTAGCCCAATCAGCAATACATTGCCGAAAAAAGACCCCTAGCGTGTAAAATATCATCAAAAATTTGATTTATAATTAATATTTTGCAGGTATTTTGAAAAAATTTACAATCAAAATATTGATTTTTTTCCACTAATAGCATATTATATAAATGTAACGAAAGTTATATGGTAAATAAGCCTTAGGTGGTAAGCTTCCCGTGATATGGGAGTAGCTGATACCTAAGGCTTTACTCGTATAAGGAGGTAATTATGAAAACTGCCATTTTAGTTGATGGAGGATTCTATCGAAAACGTGCTGCATATCTATGGGGTAAAAAAGAGCCTGAAAAACGTGCTACAGAACTCCGCGCTTATTGTTCAGCTCACCTGCGTCATGAACAACGTTATGATGATGACCGTGGATTATACAGAATTTTTTATTATGACTGCCCACCCCTCGAAAAAACAGTATACCACCCTCTTTTAAAAAGAGGAATTGATTTTCGACATTCAGATACATATGCGTGGACCAATAAATTTTTTGAAGAATTAAAAAAGCAAAGGAAAGTAGCTCTCCGACTCGGAGAACTTTCAGATGCCTATGCATCCTATAGGATTAGTGCATCTGCATTAAAAGATGTCTGCTCTGGACAAAAAAACATTGGCGATTTAAAAGAATCAGATTTTACAATATCTTTTCAACAAAAAGGTGTAGACATGCGTATAGGATTAGATATCGCATCTATTGCATACAAAAAACAGGCTGATCAGATAATACTTATTGCTGGTGATAGTGATTTCGTTCCTGCCGCTAAATTGGCAAGAAGGGAGGGTATCGATTTTATCCTTGATCCTATGTGGTCAAATATAAAAGATAGTCTATTCGAACACATCGATGGACTCATGTCTCAATGGGGTACAAAAGATAAGAAAAAAGAATAATCCTAAAATTTCATACAGTAATTATTATATATTATTTGCTTATCTTGCTTGTTTTATCAGGAAAACCGTAGGGATTCTGTTATTTTTCTGATCTAAGCCATCCCTCACCTGAGGACACACTTTAGAAGAAGCTCTTACTCTATTTCAGTATTACTTAATAAAGTATCATTAGAATATAGTATTAACTTTTCACAGGTGCTCTAGAATTCGTTAACTGCCATCTGCCAGCAAAAACTGCACGCCTGAACAATTGTCTCGATTCTATACAGAACCGGGGCATTTTCTATTACAACAATTACAGGCACAGAATCCTCACTTAAAAAAATCATTCGATCAGTATGCAAAAAAGCATTTATAATCTATAATATTGATAGATAACAAAGTCCAATATTTTCAAATGAAAAAACAAATTTTGTCGAATCGGCATTGATTTGGGAGGTATAAATGAATACTGAAAAGCAAAAGGTATATTTTATAGCAAGATACTCTCTTATTCCTGATACACAGATTGATTTTGACACTGTCACTGGAATTACAAAAGAAGATAAGTTCCTGAGCTGGCTCATAACTTTTCAGCAGGAAAACAAAAAAGAAACAAATCATCATGGAACCAACTATGCCCTGTATTGCAAAAGAATATCTGAGGACTGCTTTTTTATGAGCTTTGCCAAAGAAAAGCATGATATCATTGGTCAGAAAACTGACAGTGGAATTGTGGATACTCCTGTGGAAAATTATAAGAAATGTAATATATTAATTCACATTCACAATCAATGGATGGTAATTGAAAAAAACAGTGACATAGCCTCTACATTGGAAAATCAGGCAAATAATATAGCGAACGTAATTTCTAAATTTTTAAGAACCAAATATTTATTTTTTAAAATAGGGATCATAGGAGAAAAAAGTCATTTTTGGGAATACGTTGCCGCCAACAGAGGTTCTATCACTGATATCACAATCACTTTAAATTCTCCTAATTTTTTAGAAGGAATAAAAACTGTAGATTCATTTTTACGAAAAACCAACCAATCATATAATAATACCAGTATCGGTATCCACTTAGAAAATAAAGATGGACTTCTCAATATTGACCCGAACAATGAATTTTTACAGGATGCAATACGGTATTCCTCATCCGGATGTGGCGGCTGGAAAGTAAAATCCAGAACAGATAATAAAGAATACTCCAATACAGACAATCCCTTTATTGTCCGTCTGCCCGATGAGATCGGACAATTAAAAGACTCTGACCTGCAGCTTATCAACAGCACCTTTGAACATATAAAGCATATTGATCCAGAATATAAGAAGGAATGACCGTATGACCATTAAAGTTTTCGTAAAACTCTTATTATGTATATTGGTTTCAACTATACTTTCCTGGTTTTTCCCATATACCGGAAGTAAAGTAATTGACTATTACGTGATTATTAATATTGTAATTACCCTGTTCTCTGTTTCTCTGGCTATTGTTGCTCTTATGATAACAATACTGGATAAATACAAAGAAAAGGTAACCGACCAGAAAAGCTGGGCAAGGGAAAGTACGCATGTTTTAAGAGAAATATGTGAAAATACGCTTGGACTGCTCTTTATTATCATCATACTTGCTACAGCATCTATTCTGGAACCTGTTATTTCCAGAATTCCCAAATTCAATGTAATGACTCTGATTTTGCTGTTTTCGTTTATTCTTTCTCTGTTTATCATGTTTGATATCACTTACAGTATTTATAAGCTGGTCATTCATTTAAAAGACTTATTGGCGCCGGTCGATAACCGAAAACTGAATTTATCTCAAAACGAAACTTATCTCGTTGAGGCATACCGCTTTTTGGATGAGAACCATAAAAAAGAGCTGGAATCATTGATTCGGACAATTTCTCTGAAACAGCAAATAGATTCGGAAAAGCAGGACAGCGGCGCTTTATAAAATACTTTTTTAACATTAAAGGAAAACAGCCTTATGATCGTCATTGGAATTTATCCCAGAAAATCCGTATACCGGGACAACAGTGATTCCGTACAGGTACAGATTCAACTGTGTAAGGAATATGCGGAAATCATTTATAAAGGGCAGGAAATCGAATACCGGATTTATGATAAGGATGAGGGTTTCTCCGGCAAAAATACCAACCGCCCCAGCTTTCAGGAACTAATGGAAGATGTCCGTAATAGGCTTTTGGATGTGGTGATGGTCTATAAGCTGGATCGGATCAGCCGCAATGTACAGGAATTTTCATCTATGTACGAGGTTTTTCAGCGGCATAATGTGGCTTTTCTGTCTGTCAAGGAAAGTTTTGATACCTCCACTCCGATGGGCCGCACTGTCATGTATATTCTGGCCGCCTTTGCGCAGCTTGAACGGGAAAATACTTCTGAACGGGTTTCTGACAATATGCATGCGCTGGGCGCTTCGGGCAAGTGGACCGGCGGCAGGCTGCCAGCCGGAATGACCTCTGTGCGGCGTCAGGTGGGCCAAAAAGAGCACTCATTTCTGCTGGTGGATGAAAGTTCCATCCAACTGGTTAAAACGCTCTATGAGCTTATCCTGAGCGGTCATACCATCACCAGGGCAGAGCGTTACTGCCGCGATCATGGGATCCGGAGCCGCAGCGGGAAATTTCTGAATACTTCCCAGATCTATAATATCATCACCAATCCTGTTTACTGCCAGAACAGCATAGAAGCATATTACTATTTTAAAGATCAGGGCTGCACCCTTCCTGATGAATCTCTTTTCGACGGCACAAAAGGTCTGATCGGCTACGGAAAGACACGCACCGGTATCTCCGGCCAGTCCCGCCAGGCGGTTTCTTCCTGGAGCATTTCCATCGGTATCCATGAACCTGTAATACCTGCTGCCGACTGGATCGCAGCACAGAGCCGTCTGGGCCTGAATAAAATGTACCGGACAGCCCGGCATGAATCCGGACTTCTCAAAGGTGTGCTCCGCTGCTCCTGCGGAAGCAAAATGGATATACGAACCTATAAAAAGAATGGCATTACATTTTCATACTATTACTGCGCGGCTATGGCCAGACAGGGAAAGAACCGGTGCGATTCCGGATATTACCGGGTTGCCGACGTCGATGATAATTTTCTCAGACAGCTCCGGAAAATCCGCCTTAACCCGGATGGCTTCACACTTCGCAAAGAAACAGAAGGCTCTGCGCCGGCTCCCGAAGCAATCAAAACGGAGATCCGCAAACTGCAGACTTCAATAGAAAATCTCACCAACGCCCTGACCCAGTCTATGGACAGCCCTGCTGCCGCCTATATTATCAAACAAATAGAAACCCTGGACCGGCAGAAAAAGCAGATGGAATCCTCTCTCCGCAAAGCTCAGATACGGGAAAATACCAGACAGTCCCGGCTCGATGCCGAACGGGAAATTTATGATAATATCTGTATACTGCTTGATACCTTTGATGAAATCAGTTATTCCGGGAAAAATGAGTTGATTCGTAAGATCGTACAGAAATGCATTTTTGATGGAGAAAACCTGCGCATTTTGTTTTGATGGGCAATGTTACCGTTCAATATTATATTCTTATCGGCGTACCGATCTGCCCCATCATATCATGCCCCAGATGAGGCCTGGCATAGCCGAAACTTCTGGAAGCGCCAAAGTCATCGTAGTCCTCATAATAAAAGCCCTTCGCAATCGGGGAAAATGCCTTCAGGCCATAGCGGTTTTCCCATTGCAGTGTCCCGTCCTCTTTCCTGGTCTGTATCTTATATTCCCCTACGAAACCGCCCAGCACTGCCGAATAGGCTTTCTGATAATAAGGAAAATACTGCAGATCTTCCGTCAGCTCCTCCATCGTGGTTTCGCCGCTCAGCAGTTTTTCCGCAGTCCGCTCCAGCTCTGTACCTGCGCTGTCGGGAAACTGCCCGCCGTGCTTTGCCGCCAGATAAGCCAGCAGGTCAATCCAGTCCAGATGGATCTTTTCCTGATAAGTTTCCACATCCAGACGGTAAGCAGCCGTCATAAGTTCTGCCGGTGCATGAAACTCCACCCATTTGATATAGTCCTGTCCGGCTTCCTCTTCCGTTTTCTGCCCGGCAGTTATGACAGCTTCCGTTCCTGTACTGGCCGCGGTTCTCGCATCAGAGCTTTCAGGCAGCATCCCCTTTTCTCTCCCGTACAGAAAAAGACTCATGATAACCAGCAGGACACATTCTGTCCAAACAGCATATCGTAAATATCGCAAACGCTTCATACTGTTAAGCCGCGCCGGACGTTACCGCCCGTTCCTGTTCTCTGCTTTTCTCATAATATATGAACGGGCCGGAAAAGAAATGAAAAAGAATCTCCCTTTTGTCAGTTGTTCTGCACTTCCTCCTGGTGCATACTGTCCATATCCGCAAGGGTATATCCGTTTTTCCGGATATCAATCACCGGTCCGCCGTTGCCCTCGATATAAGCTCTGGTAATCGTCACTCTGCCAATGTTATCGTCCTTGGGGATTTCATACATAATGTCCAGCATAAATTCTTCTATAATCGCACGCAGCGCCCTGGCCCCGGTATCTTTTTTCAGAGCCTTTTCCGCAATCGCCTCCAGCGCACCGTCATCAAATTCCAGCTTCACTTCATCCAGCGCCAGCAGCTTCTGATACTGTTTCAGAATCGCATTTTTCGGCTCCTTTAAGATGCTGACCATCATCTCCTTCGTCAGTCCCTTCAGCGTATACACGATGGGCAGCCTGCCCAGAAACTCCGGAATCATGCCAAACTTTCTCAGATCCTCTATGGTAACCTTTTTCAGAATATTTTTGTCCTTGTCATATTTATCTTTCAGTTCCGCATTGTAACCGATGGAAGTCTGCTTATTCAGTCTCTGCTTGATGATTTCCTCCAGATCCGGAAACGCGCCGCCGCAGATAAACAGAATGTTTCTTGTATTGACTGTTGCCAGCGGAACCATCGCATTTTTACTGTTGGCGCCCACCGGCACCTCCACCTCAGCCCCTTCCAGAAGCCGCAGCATCCCCTGCTGTACGGACTCCCCGCTCACATCTCTGGAAGTGGTGTTCTTTTTCTTGGCAATTTTGTCAATTTCATCAATAAAGATAATGCCTTTTTCCGCCCGCTCCACATCATTTTCGGCGGCCGCCAGCAGTTTGGAAACCACACTTTCAATATCGTCCCCAATGTAGCCTGCCTCCGTCAGGGAAGTGGCATCCGCTATGGCCAGCGGCACATCCAGCAGCTTTGCCAGTGTCCTGACCAGATAGGTCTTTCCGCATCCGGTCGGCCCTATCATCAGCATATTGGACTTTTCGATTTCGATTTCATCCATCGTATCCGTGGCCACCCTTTTATAATGATTATAGACTGCTACGGAAATCACCTTTTTGGCATACTCCTGCCCTACGATATAATCATCCAGTTGGGCTTTGATCTTATGGGGCGCCGGAATATTACGGATATCCAGCACCGGCTGGGCTTTCTTCTTTTCTTTCCGCTTTTTGATTTTCTGTTTATTGGGAATACCGCCTTCCCCCTGCAGGTCTGCAATATTCACAAAACTGATGCTGGGAAATCCTTTTCCGTTTTTATTCAGATTGTCCAGCGGAATATTGTTCAGCATCCCCTGATAGTCAAACTGGCTGACGGTATCCATTGTTTTGTGCATACAGTCATTGCATACGGAAATATTATTAGGCAGCTTAAACATCTTGCCTGTTTTGCTCTCCGGACGCCGACAGATAAAGCACACATCCTCGTATTCGCTTTCCTTTGTCCCCTGACCGTCAGCGCCTTTCTCTCCCGGGTGTTTTTCTCCGGTCTTTTCCCGGCCATTTCCGCCCTCTGCATCCTCTGTATCCTCTGCCTGATCTCTTTCTTTCCCGCCAGACAACAGTTCCGCTTCCATCTCTATCTCATCATTATCATAAAAATCCGACATGTTTTTCTCCTTTTGCCTTATCCGGCAGCTCCTTGCCATCCTCCCCTGCTTTGGCACAGGGCGCATCTGTGCTTATTATATAACATCCCCCGTTTTCCTACAAGTTAACATTTTCTAAACACAAAGCAGCAGAAAGCACATACAATGCTTCCTGCTGCCGTCTGCCAGTATTTGTATTTATTCCTGTTCGTCCGCCTCGGCTCTGGATCCCAGTACAATGGTGATTTTCTTTTCCTGATAACCGCCTGCGCTGCCCTGCTGGATGGTAATTTCCACTTCGGTGCCCGCCGCATAGTATTCCATCATCGACTGCAGTTCTTCCATAGAAGATATGCTGCTGCCGTCAAATTTGGTGATGATATCCCCCCGTACCAGCCCTGCCTTCTGGGCAGCCGTCCCCTCGTACACCTGGCCTACATAAACGCCTTTGGGCAGCCCATACATCTGGGACACTTCTTCCGTTACATTCACGCCGGAGATACCCAGATAGGATTTCTCTCCCTCTGCTACTTTCGCTCCTTTGGTCGTCTTGGACATCAGATCTTCAATAATCGGTCTTGCGGAAGAAATCGGGATGGCATATCCCATACCTTCCACAAAGGTGCCGCCGATCTTATTGGAATTGATGCCGATGACCTCCCCGTTGATATTGAACAGGCCGCCGCCGGAGTTGCCCGGATTGATGGACGCATCTGTCTGAATCAGCTTATTGCCGTTTCCATTGCCCTCAATCTCTCTGTCCAGTGCACTGATCACACCGGTGGTCACTGACGGACCATACCCCAGTGCGTTGCCGATGGCAACAGCCGGTTCTCCCACTGTCAGTGCTTCCGAATCTCCCAGTGTGGCAACTTTAATGCTGTCCCTGGTACTGCTTTCGATCTGATCAAGGGGCACGGCAATCACTGCCAGGTCTTTTTCCGAATCATAGCCTTTTACCTGTGCCTGCGCCTGATTCCCGTCGATAAACTGTACATGCAGGGTATCCGCATCTGCAATCACATGCTGATTGGTCACAACCAGCAGTTCCGTATCATTTTCTCCCACGATGATCCCGGATCCGCTGGCTTCATTGGAATTTTCTATCTTCTGGCCGAAAAAATTGGACTGTTCCGTAAACACATTGGTAATGGATACTACCGTAGGCATGGCATGCTCCACCACCCCTGTCACATCCGTTGTCACTGCAGTGACCGCATTGGTGCCGGCAGTGCCTGCCGATATCATACCGGCATTCTGGGAAGAGGCCGGAGCCTGGGTTTCCACTGCTGTTCTGGCCCCGCTCTCCCTGCCCATTCCGGTCATCGAATATACCCCATAAAATCCGGCCCCGGCAAAAAGCCCGAAGCAAAGCCCCACGCTGCCGGCCACTGCCAGTTTTTTCAAAAGTCCATGTTTCTTTTTCTGCACAGGCTCTTCCGGTATGGGAGGCGTGCTTTGATATGCACTGTAAATTCCCTGTGTATTGTTTTTGCCGCTGTCAAAATCATTTGGATAATTATTTCCATACATAATCAAAACCTCTTTTCTGTTTACGATTTCCTTCCACTGTGCTGTCGTGAAATCTTTTTCCTGTTGTCTGATTTCAGTATAGACCGGATTTGTGTCTAAAATGTGATAAAAGTATGCATAATTTATGAAAAAATGGCAGGCCGCTTTTCGATTCCCGTATTTTCTTATGACCCCATATCGTATATAATGATATGGAAAGCATCAGATCATCATACCTTCGATTGAGGTTTTTCTTATGGACAATACATCTGCAAAGCAAAACCCGCTGCTGACAGAAGAGATCAGGACACTGCTGCCCCGGTTCGCCATACCGGCCATTACCAGCAATCTGGTCAGCGCCCTTTATAATATTATTGATCAGATCTATATCGGCCACTGGATCGGTTATCTGGGAAATGCCGCCACCAATGTGGCACTGCCCATCACCACCGTCTGTATGGCCATTGCCCTGTTTATCGGAGTCGGCGCTGCCTCTCATTTTAATCTGGAGCTCGGAAAGGGGAACCGGGAACGGGCCAGGGAAGTGACGGGTACCGCTTTCGGCACATTGCTTCTGACCGGAATCCTGATTACTTTGCTGATCCATCTGTTTATGAATCCTCTGCTGTATCTGTTCGGTTCCACCGGTCAGATTTATCCGTATGCACTGGAATATGTCAGGATCACTTCCTTCGGTATTCCCTTCCTTCTGCTGTCCACCGGAGGCAATCAGCTCATCCGCTCGGACGGCAGTCCCAAATGGTCCATGCTCTGTATGGTCAGCGGCGCTGTCCTGAATGTAATACTGGACTTTCTCTTCATGTATGTATTTACCTGGGGGATTGCAGGCGCAGCCTGGGCCACTGTCATCAGCCAGATGGTTTCCGCCCTCTGTGCACTGGCTTATCTGCCCCGTTTTAAAAATATCACTCTCACAGCCAGAGACTTTCTCCCCAGAGGAAAGGTCCTTCTCATAGTAATGTCTCTGGGGCTGACCCCTATGTTTAACCGGATTTCCACTATGTTTGTCCAGATCGTTATGAACAATCTGCTCCGCTTTTACGGTACCTCCTCTGCCTATGGCAGTGAAATCCCGCTGGCGGTGGCCGGTATTGTAACCAAGGTGGATCTGATTTTAAGCTCTGTCATTATGGGGGTGATCCAGGGGATGCAGCCCATTACCGGCATCAACTATGGAGCGGGATTTTACGGGCGGGTCCGGAGTGTATTCCGGATGGGAAAAAAATCCTGTATCCTGATCTCCCTTGTGGGCTTTTCCTGCTTTCAGCTCTTTGCCCGGCAGATCATCAGCCTCTTCGGCGCCGGCAATCCCCTGTATATGGAATTTGCCGTCGCCTATATGCGTACCTTCCTGTTCTGCACTTTTTTAAATGGCACCACGACCTTAAATACCCTCTTCTTTTCTCAGATCGGGAAGGCCAGATACGGTGCACTCCTGTCTCTGACCAGACAGATTTTTCTGCTGATTCCGTTTATGATTCTGTTCGCCGCCGCCTTTGGGCTGGACGGCATCCGCTTTGCAGGCCCGGCTTCCGACTTCCTTGCCTTTTTGATTGCATTTTCTGCCATCCGCCGGGAATTTCAGCGTATGCCAAAGGACCCGGCCCCTCTTACTCCACAGTAACGGATTTGGCCAGGTTTCTCGGCTTATCCACATCACAGCCTTTGCCCACTGCCACATAATAGCCGAACAACTGCAATGGGATGATGGCCAGGGAGTTGGTGAAAAACGGATTGGTTTCCGGAATATAAATCGTATAATCGGATACCTTTTCGATTTCCCGGTTCCCTTCATTGGTTACCGCCAGTAAAAAGGCGCCCCTTGCCTTTACCTCCACCATATTGCTGATGGTTTTCTGATACAGGGACGGCTGGGTGGAAACCGCTGCCACCAGAGTGCCCTCCTCAATCAGGGAAATGGTTCCGTGTTTCAGTTCCCCGGCTGCATAGGCCTCTGAATGAATATAAGAGATTTCCTTTAATTTCAGGGAACCTTCCAGGGAAATGGCATAATCAATCCCTCTGCCGATGAAAAATACATCCTTTGCCCCTATGTAACGATTGGCAAAATGCTGAATCTTTTCTTTATTGTTTAAAAGCATTTCAATCTGATCCGGCAGCCGCTTCAGATCCCGCAGCAATAAACGGTAGGTATTTTTATCGATTGTCTGTTTGACCGACGCGAATTTTACGGCCAGAAGATACAATGCCACAAGCTGGGCACTGTAGGCTTTGGTAGTTGCCACAGCGATTTCCGGCCCGGCCCATGTATACATCACATGATCGGCCTCTCTGGCAATGGAGCTTCCCACCACATTGACGATCCCCAATACCTGAAAGCCTCTCTGCTTTGCCTCTCTGACTGCCGCCAGCGTATCTGCCGTTTCACCGGACTGGCTGATGGCTATGACCATCCCGCCTTCCTCCAGAATCGGGTTCCTGTAACGAAATTCCGAGGCCAGATCCACTTCCACCGGAATCCTTGCCAGGCCTTCCAGCACATATTTCCCGGTTACTCCCGCATGATAGGCAGAGCCGCAGGCAACAATATGGATCTTTTTGATGCCCTGTATCTCCCCATCGTCAAGGCCCAGCTCTTCAATTTCAATCTGATCCTTTTGAATCCGGGGTGTCAGGGTATCTGTTACCGTTTTCGGCTGTTCATACATTTCTTTCAGCATAAAATGCTCATAACCGGCTTTTTCTGCCGCATTGGCGTCCCATTCAATGGTGGTCGGCTCTTTTTCGATTTCCTCCTCATCCATTGTGTAGAAATGCATATGATCCGCTCTCAGGCGCACGATTTCCAGTTCATCCACAAAATAAACCGTTCTCGTATAGCGGAGGATGGCCGGTACATCGGAAGCAATAAAGCAGCCGTCCTTACTCTGGCCCACGATCAGCGGGCTGCCTTTTCTGGCGGCAAAGATCTCGCCCGGATGGTCTGCAAACATAATGCCCAGTGCATAGGAGCCTTCAATCCGGTGAAGCACTTTCAGAATGGTTTCCAGCGGATTCCCATTGTTATAGTAATCCAGCATCTGCGCCACCACCTCTGTATCCGTTTCCGATACAAAGGCATACCCCTTTTTCATCAGTTTATTGCGCAGCGCTATGTAATTTTCGATGATCCCATTGTGCACTACGGTAATGGTATGGCTTTTGTTAAAATGGGGATGGGAATTGACATCATTGGGCACTCCGTGGGTTGCCCATCTCGTATGCCCGATTCCTGCCGTCCCCGGCATGGTTTCTCCCCCGTGGGTCAGCTCTTCCAGTACCTTCAGCCGTCCCACCGCCTTGGTGATGTTCACATTTGTTCCGTCAAACACCGCCATACCGGCAGAATCATACCCCCTGTATTCCAGTCTGGAAAGTCCGTCCAGAATCACAGGCGCCGCCTGCTTGCTTCCAATATATCCTACAATACCGCACATACTGTCCTGCCTTTCTGGCAATTACTGCCAATATCTCCGATTCATGCTGCAGCGTTTCACAAAAGACTCCGGGAGCCAGGTATGGAGTTTTCCCAGCCGGTAACCCAGAAATTTCCAGCCGCTTCCCCAGAGCATGGGGAGAATCAGCCTGCCGTTTCCTGTCTCCTTCAGATATCCGGTCATCTGCCGGATCATTTTGATTCCTTCCGTTTCGGATCTGATCCCTTTAAACACTTCCGGATGATCCGCCTGTGACACGCCCAGGTCAAAATTCCTGTGGAAATTTTCCAGCCAGGAATAATTGTGAGAATGAAGGACCTGTGCCTGGGCTGTATAGGCGATTTTCCTGCCGGACTTTATCACGCCCGCAGCATAAATCATGTCTTCGTTAAAGATCGTATGCCGGATGAAGCCTCCCAATTCATCAAAAACCTCCCTGTCATAGGCAGCACAGGCATTGGAGCAGAAAAAAGTCTTGATACCCAGCTCTTCCAGATCCTCCTGTCCCTTCAGACGGGAAGTCTCCGGATAGTTAAAGTCCTTGATAAAACATTCTACCGGGCTGCATCCCGGCTTTGGAAGCTGCCTGGCATAGCTGACCGCAGCCTCTTTTCTCAGCAGAGGTTCCACCAGCTTTTCCAGCAGCAGAGAATCCTTCGGGACCGCATCCTGTGTCATACATACAAAATAAGGGGCGGATGACTTTTTCACCCCCTGGTTTCTTGTATTCCCGTGGTCAAATTCTCTGCTGGAAAGATGGTGCACTTCCACATTGGGATATTTTTTGATCTGTTTCGTGCCATATTTGAGCCGTTCAAAGTATTTTTCTTCCGTATTCATCACGATAATTTTATTCGGCCTTACCGTCTGGTTTTCCAGCGCCTCCAGCAAATCCGCAAATTCCTGCTGCGGTTTTAAGGTCGGAATAATAATATCTATCTTTTCTTCCATACTTCCCACTTTCTGTAAAAGGCATAAAAGGGGCCAAAATCCGGCCCCTTCCGTGCAATTTCCTTTTTATTCTGATGCTGCCACTTCATCATTATTTTCCTTTTGCGTAAACTCATCCGTTGCCGTATTGGCATATTTTCCGGTGTCGCTGGCCACCTTCTTACTGAATTCCTCTACTTCGGAAGATATCTGATAATTTTCCTCATTGAACAGGAATTTATGCAGCTCCACCACATTCACTGCCAGATCCTGAGGAATCACACAGCTTCCCTTGCCTCCCACGGTACCGGTGGTGCGATACTGTTCAAAAGGGAATCCGTCGTTGGCCACAATCCTGTATTTTCCCAGATCCTTCATCACATCCAGTATTTCACCGATGTCCAGGGAAGTGGAAATATTCCCCATCATTCCGTTGGCAATGTCGTTTAACTTCGAGACATCGGCTGTTTTGGCTTTTTCCGCGATGGCTGCGATCACATCACGCTGGCGCTGTGCGCGCTGGAAATCGTTTCCGATATAACGGATACGGCAGTATGCAGTCGCCTGCAGACCGTTCAATACCTGCAGTCCCGGCTCCTTCACTTCTGTGTAATCTTTTCCTTCGGTTGCTACAAACGTAACACCGCCGTCAGGGGAAGTACCCACCATACTGATCTGATAATTGTTCAGATGCTTGATTTCCGCCTGTGTCACATTGATCTCCACGCCGCCCAGTGCATCTATTACCTCAATCAGGCCGTCAAATCCCACTGTAATATAATCGGTGATATTCATATCCAGATTCTTATTCAGCATGGTAATTGCCTGTTCCGGGCCGCCTTTTGCATAAGCGGCATTGCATTTATTATAACTGTCGTTCCCCAGATTCAGATAGGTATCACGGAATACGGACACCAGTTTTACCTCGCCCGTATCCTGATTGATAGAAGCGATGATAATGGTATCACTCCTGGTGCCTTTTCCCAGAGAGCCTTCCCTGGAGTCCACACCAAACAGGGCAATATTCCGATAGCCCTTCATGACTTCATTGGTTTCCACATTCTCATTCATTTCCATAACGACTTTTTCTTCGTCGATTTTGATTCGTTCCACCTTTTCGGTTTTCAGAACCGTATACAGAAAGCCCAGCATCACCACCAGGATCAGGATTTCCACGCCAAACAGAATCGCCCTTCTGCGCCGCTTTGCCGCTTTCTTCTTTTTGGAAACCGGCTTTTTGCCTGAGGGCTTCCTGATCTCCTCGTATTCCCTCTCTCTTGCACTGCCTGCGCTTCTTTTTCTGCCTGCGGCTGCGGAGCTTCTCCCCCTGACATCGCCCTCGCTTCTGACCCTGCCGGAAGAGGCGCTGCGGGAACCTCCTGTACTCCGTGCACTCCGGGAGTCTCCTGTGCTTCTGGCACTGCGGGAATCTCCGGCACTTCTCATATTGCGGGAATCTCCGGCGCTTCTTGTGCTGCGGGAGCTTCCCATACTGCCGGAACCCCTTGTATTTCCTGTGCTTCCGGCGCCGGCTGTATTCTTTACACCGCTCTTTCCATGCTTCCCATTCCCTGCATTTCTTGTTGACATCTTATCTCTTCTCCCTTGTCATTTGCATGTACGCTAATATGCATTCTTATTGATAAACCCCTTGAAGATCGTCAGAAACAGGATTTTGATGTCCAGTCCCATCGTCCAGTTTTCTATATAAAATATATCATAATCAATCCGCTTGCGAATCGAAGTATCTCCTCTGTAGCCATTGATCTGGGCCCAGCCGGTAAGCCCCGGCCTGACCTGATGTTTGATCATATATCGGGGAATCTCTTCCCGGAACTTTTCCACAAAAAGGGGCCGTTCCGGCCTGGGTCCTACCAGGCTCATGTCTCCCCGCAGAATATTATAAAACTGCGGAAACTCATCCAGGCTTGTCCTGCGCAGGAATTTCCCGATTTTGGTCACACGCGGATCGTCTTTCACGGTCCACGCTTTTTTCTCCGAAGATTCTTTCTGAATCTCCATCGTCCTGAATTTATACATCTGGAACGGTTTGTTATGCAGGCCGATCCGTTCCTGTTTGAAAATAACCGGTCCCGGACTGGACAGCTTTACCGCAATCGCAGTGACCAGCATAACCGGGGAAACCAGTACCAGCCCTGCCGCCGAACCTGCAATATCCACCAGCCGCTTGGCAATCCAGTTCAGTGTATTGGTCAGCGGTACATAACGGATATTGATCACAGGCAGTCCCATCAGATCTTCCGTATAGGGCCTGCTGGGAATCAGGCTGTTATAGTCCGGTATGAATTTAGTATGCACACCTGACTTCTCACATAAATCGACAATTTCTTCCAGCCGGCCGTAATCCTGCAAAGCAAGGGTAATGGCAATTTCATCCAGCTTGTTTTCCGGCAGAATGTATGTCAGATTGTCTATGGACCCCAGTACTTTTACCCCTTTGTACAGAGTCCCTCTCGGTATCCGGTCATCCAGAATCCCCCGGACTACATAGCCCCACTGAGGGTTGGCGTTGATCCGCGTTACATATTCTTCTGCGGCTCTGGAATACCCTACCAGAAGAATATATTTCAGGTTATAACCCTTTCTGCGGAAATACTGAAGGGCATTCCTGAGTATCTGCCTGCTCAATGTAGACAGTACAATATTGACCCCGTAAAAAATCACGATCATCGTACGGGAAAAATCAGGCTGATTTACCACATACAAAACAACCAGAAATAAAAGGACGCCGGCTGTATTGGCTTTTAATATGCCATACACCTCATACTTTCTCCGGGCAGTCCTTTTGGATGTATACATGTCAAAAAAATAATAGAGAATAATATATCCGGGGACAATAAAATAAAGGGCGTAAAAGTAAGTTTCCATTTCGAGAACACCTACGCCCTGCTTCTTTGTCACAAACACGCTTTCAAATCTCAGATACCACGCCAGCATATAGGAGCATGTCACGATAACAGCGTCGATCAGCAAATGCAATCTGTTAAAATATTTCTGATTATCCTTGATCATAACGGCATCGGTTCTCCCATCCTCATAACATATTACAATATTATTACAAAAAGTACAACTTAAATTTTTCTTAACAGAAAAACAGCCGCAGCAGCAGGTTGTATAAAAGTTCGCCTTCTATCCGCAGATATACCCCCGGCCGTCTGCTTTTCATCAGTCCTGCAGATGTCTTTTTTCTCTCCTGCAGCCCCATCTGCAGGCCCTTTCCCAGTCCCTCCAGATAGACAGAGCCAAATCCCTTTTTCATAAAAAAAAGGAATTTCAGGAAATAACCGCACAGAAGAAACGGCAGATTCAGTAAAAGCTGTGGCAAAGGCATATGCTTCAGCGGCAGATACACGCTGTTCCTGGAAGAAAGCCGGACTTTGAACGCATTGTACCGGGAACCGGAAGAGGCGCTTCCCGCATGACGCACCACGGCTCCCGGTTCAAACCGGTTCACATAGCCCTGCAGCTTTGCCCGGTATCCTATGTCAATATCCTCCAGATATGCAAAAAACGCTTCGTCAAACAATCCCAGTTCCCGCAGCACGTTTGTCCGGTAAATGGCCGCGCCGCCGCAGGCTGCAAAAACACTGCATGGCTTCTCATACCGCTCCCGCGGCTTTCCCTTTCCTCTGGCAAAGGCCCATCCCAGTACACAGTAATAATCCCCCGCATCATCAATTATCCGGGGATCGGACAGGGTCACCATTCTGGCACCCGCCGAAAAATAATATCCTTTCTTGCTGACTGCTTTGGTCAATCTGCTTACAAAATGCGTTTCCACCTCAGTGTCATTGTTCAGAAGAATGACACAGGCAGTCCGGGCTTTCCGTATACCCGCATTGACCGCAGCGGAAAACCCCCGGTTCTCCGGAAAGCAGACCAGATCCACCGCCGGATACTCCCGGCGGATGAAATCCTGGCTCCCGTCTGTGGAACCATTGTCCACGACGATCACCGGAAATGTCCTCTCCTCACAGGCCAGCAGCGAATCCAGGCAGTTTTTCAGATAGCTCATGCCATTCAGATTGGGTATGATCACCGTCGTGTCAATTCCTGTTTTTTGATTTCCCGCTTCCCCCATCACTGCCGCTCCTGTTTCCTATTCCTGTCCCTGTTCCCACAACGGATCCCAGAGAATCAGATATCCCTGTGCCGCCGCTTCCCTGCCAAATCTGAGACTGGCCGCTTCCGGCTCCGGCTCTTCCTTCTGTACACGTTCCCGGAGCGTCAAAAGCTCAGGCCGCACTCTGCAGCAGCGCAGATCGACCGCAGCCGCATCCTGCTGCAGGACTGCCCGGTGCATATAACCGCTGAAATACCGGAACAGGCCCCGGTACAGTATCTGTCCGTCCTCTCCGTAAGCGCCGCCCGCAATCCGTCCCCGGCGGATGATCCGTCCGCCCACTGCCGCCAGTTCCGGACGCTGGCAAAAGATATCACCCTCGTATTCCACCCGGAAAAATCCCAGATGCCGGGTATGGCTTACCCGCACCTGCCAGCCCCGCTGACGGCAAAAATCCTCTACCGCCGCTTTGCCCGCCTCATAAGCATACATTTTACTTTCAGGATTTTCCGATGTGGATCCTGTATGGCACCGCCAGTGATACAGAATATGGGGAATGTGCACAATCTCCTCCTGCTGCAGACGGCCCACGGCCCGCAGCACCAGGTCATGATCCTGTGCCCCGTCATATTCCCGGCGCAGGCCAAGTGACCGCATGAGCTGCGCTTCCATCACCAGAAAATGGCAGATATAATTATTACTGAGCAGCAGATCCAGATTGAACCCGGCTTTTAAATGCGGCTCATAAAAACTGGTCATGGCATCGTCGCATTTATCCTCATCGGAATAGAGCAGCCCAGGCGCCCTGCCTGTCCCGGCTCTTCCCTTTTCGATGGCCTCCATCATACGGTACAATGCATCCTTTTCCAATACATCATCATGATCCAGCAGACCGATATAACTGCCTTTCGCTTCCTTTAAAGCCGCATTGGTATTTTCCGAAATTCCATTGTTCCCGGCCAGTTTCAGATAACGGATACGGCTGTCATTATAGTATTTCAGTTCTTCCCGCAGTTTATCCGAAGGGCTGGCATCCGCAATGATTAATTCAAACCCCCCATAGGTCTGTGTCAAGACAGAGTCAACCATTTCATGAAAATGCTGCAGTTTTGTTTCATAGGCAGGTACCAGGATACTGAAGCATTCCGGTTCTTCCCATACGGTATTCCTCTGGGCCGCCAGCTCCTCTTCTGTTATGATCCGTTTTTCATAACGCATGTTTTGATCCAGTATCCGCTCCAACGCGGCATAAAAAGTCGGAACAACGCCATTTTTTCTGCAATACCGGTATGCTTTTTTCAAATTGGATCGACTTACCGTTTTGGCCATTTCCAACTCCCTTCCGCAAATTTTTACTGTCAGAACAAATTGGATTCTGCGTCTGCAGAATCCAATTTCATCTTTGATCTCTTATTAAATCAGAAATTAACTTCTCCATCATGTTCCATCAACGCTACACCGCTTACCCCTTCCAGAGCCTGCAATTTCTGCAGCATCTGCGAAGGTTCTTTTGCCCTGCATTCAATGACAAAATCCACACCTGCCACTGACGCATTTCTGGATTTCACAGAAGGTTTTTTACTGCCCGCTTTTACGATCTCCATAATCTCCGCTTCCTGGTCCAGAGAGTTACAGTTAATAACAAGAATCCCTCCCGCATAGCCCACAGGTGTCAGTTCCAGTACAAACAGCCCGATCGTAACGATCAGGGAAGAAATCACTGCAATCTCAAAAATCCCCGCTCCGCATATAATTCCCACACTGATGGACCAGAACAGAAACACCAGATCCTTGGGGTCCTTTACGGCTGTCCTGAAACGTACAATAGAAAGAGCGCCTACCATACCCAGGGAAATCGCCAGATTGGACTGCATCGCCAGAATG
Source organism: uncultured Clostridia bacterium (assembly GCA_947385955.1). GTDB lineage: Bacteria > Bacillota > Clostridia > Lachnospirales > Lachnospiraceae > VSOB01. The sequence continues at coordinate 87,254 of CANDNA010000007.1, read as the reverse complement.
ATGCTGGCGGTAATCACAGAAATGGCGGCCAGGGATACATTGAACGTCTTATTATAGAATGTCTTTCTCGTGGAAAGATAATACACTGCAAAAATATAAAGTGCCAGAATCACAGTAATTCCCAATGTGACGCATACGGTTGTTGTAGTTATGCTGCTGCCTGTAAAGCTCTGCAATACAGATTTTTTGATTATGTCTCTGAAACTCATCTTAACCTACCTCCTGCGCAGGAAACTGTATATTTTCTGCTTAAATAATATTTTGAGAAGCTCGTCTGCTGCAATCTGCCGATTTCCAGTTTTTCTTTGATAAAGGAAGGAAAGTATGCATCGAACTTTACTTCCATCAAAAGCTGTCCTCTGGAAAGCATGGGATAACGCAGGTTGTCCTGCTCAAAAAAGCAGTCTGTCTGCAGCGAGGATGTCATATTTCTGTCAAAGGTAATCCGTACATTGCCCTCCGGATAAACAAACGGGACCCGCTCATACTCCACAATGGATTTTGCCCGCATTCCCCGAAAACGCATCAGCGCCAGAAACTGCTGCAGCACCTCGGGGCAGGAAGCCGGATCCTGCATATCCAAAGGAAACGGGATGCCCTTCAGGAGCATTTCACACTGCGCTCTCGTCAGAGGTGCGGACTCCTTGCAGGTCATACCGTTTTTTTTGCTTTTACGCTCCAGCCGGATGCTCCGGTCGGATACATCATAAATCCTGATCCGGTACTTTGCCCGTTCATTGATGCCATCCTCATTCTGCCGGAAACAACTGTCCCGATAATCGTCAAAATAAACGCTCCGGATCCAGTAATGTCCCTGTTCCCCTGCATGAGCATCCAATGGGATCAGATTTTTCAGACGGTAATACAAAAGGGCCTCTTCTCTTTCATCGATCAGGAACTTGTATTCATGTCTGTATGTTCTCTGTCTTTCCCTCATTTCTCTACGCTTTCTTTTCCAGAAAAATTTTTCTCGTTATGAAATTATAAACCATAACAATACCTGTGGCAACAATTTTTCCAAAAGTTTCCGCCCACTGCCTGCTCATATTCGCCGCCAGATAAGGGATTTTCAGATAGATCCCTTCGATGCAGAGAAAGATAATCAGCTCATTCAGCAAAAGCCCGATCACGCTCAACACGGTAAAAATCACAAATTCCGTCCGCCTGTCCGCATTTTCCTTCCGTTCAAATACAAAAGTCATGCTGGCAACATAATTAAAAATAAGCGAAATCGTAAACCCGAAGAAATTGGCCACCAGGTAGTGTACGCCAAGTACGCCGGAAAGCAGTTTAAAAATGCCAAAATCAATAAAAAATGCAAGAAATCCCACGACCCCGAACTTCAAAATCTGATCCACTAATTTTTTCATAGTATTCTGTCTTTATTTTCCTTCATCCAGTTTCTTTTTCAGTGCGTCGGTCAGCGCTTCCACCTTTGCCTGTGCATCCGCAAGATCTTCCCCTCTCACGCCCATATAGAATTTGATCTTGGGTTCTGTTCCGGAGGGCCTTGCACAGCACCAGGAATCATTGGTCAGGTCAAAATACAGTACATTGGATTTGGGCAGGCCGGTTTCGGATTTTTCGCCTGTTGCCATATCCGTTACCACATTGTTCTCATAGTCACGCAGCTTTGTCACCTTCAGGTCTCCAAATTCCTTCGGCGGATTGCTTCTGAGACGGTCCATAATCTCTGCAATCTGTCTGGAACCGTCAATGCCTTTTAAGGTAATGGCATACTGGCTCTCTTTGTAATATCCGTATTGCTCATATAATTTCAGCATCTGGTCCCACAGTGTAATGCCATGCTTTTTGCACCATGCGGCCGCCTCACACAGACACATAACAGCCACGACCGCATCTTTGTCCCTTGCATGGGTACCTGCCAGACAGCCATAGCTTTCTTCCAGGCCGAATACATAATTATTGCAGCCGGTCTGCTCGAACAGCTTGATCTGCTCACCGATAAACTTAAATCCGGTCAGCACTTCAATACATTTTACATGGTACCGGTCGGAAATGGCCTTTGCCATATTGGTGGTAACGATCGTGGTTACAAGAGCCGGATTTTCAGGCATGGTTCCCGTTGCCGTCCGCTCCCGCAGAATATATTCCGCAATCAGCATACCGGACATATTTCCGGTAAAGGAAACATACTCTCCCGTTTTTGTATCCTTTGCATAGATGCCCAGGCGGTCTGCATCCGGATCGGTAGCCAGTACGATGTCGGCATCTTTCTCCTTTGCCAGTTTCAGTGCCAGCGTAAATGCCTTGGGGTCCTCCGGATTGGGATAATCCAGCGTAGTAAACTCAGGATCCGGCAGTTCCTGTTCCGGTACCACGTACACATGCTTGAATCCCAGCTCGGACAGAATCCGTCTTACCGGCAGATTGCCTGTGCCGTGGAACGGTGTGTACACGATTCTGATGTCATCGGCCATCTCTTTGATCACTTCCGGATGGAGAATCTGCTTTTTCAGTTCTTCCATATAAGCATCGTCGATCTCTTTTCCAATGACCTCATAGAGTCCCTCTGCCTGAGCCTGGGCCTTGTCCATCGTTTTCACCGTATGATAATCGGTTACCGCCTTTACCTCTTCGATGATCTCCTTATCTTTGGGCGCCGTTACCTGTGCGCCGTCCTCCCAGTATACCTTATATCCGTTGTATTCCGGCGGATTGTGGCTGGCCGTGACTACGATACCGGAAATGCAGCCCAGCTTACGCAGTGCAAAGGAAAGCTCCGGTGTGGGACGCAGGGATTCAAACACATACGCCTTAATGCCGTTGGCCGCCATACAAAGCGCCGCCTCATCGGCAAATTCAGGAGACATCAGCCTGGAATCATAGGCAATGGCAATGCCCTTTTCTTTGCCGCCTTTCTTTAAAATATAATTGGCAAGACCCTGGGTGGCTTTCCTGACCGTATAAATATTCATACGGTTGGTTCCCGCGCCGATGACACCCCGCAGCCCTCCTGTACCGAATTCCAGTTCCTTATAAAACCGGTCCTCTGCCTCCGCTTCATTGTCCTGGATCGCCCGCAGCTCCTGTTTGGTTTCCTCATCAAAATAAGAATCCTCCAGCCAGAATTGTAACTCCTCCTTGTAACTCATTGCCCTACCTCCTGTTTGATCTTTAAATTTTGAAGTCCGCCCGTTATCCTCCGGCAACCGGCAGACCTGTATCGCACCGGAGCAGTGAGGGTTCCTGCCCTGCTCCGGGCGGAGAATCCTGCAAAGCAGGTTTCTGTCCTGTTTCTATTTCCCTTCTGGCAGACGCAGACTGAAATCGCTTCTGTCAAGAGAAAAATTGGGATTGTAATAAGGATCTCCCGCCTCCAGCACCGCCTTCCACTTCTGGCGGAACCGGGCCGATTCCTCATTGTACCTCTCTGCCCGCTCATCGGAATCATCCAGCCCCCTGGATTTGGATTCAAAATGATACAGCTCCGCAAACGGTGTAAATACATTCAAAAGCCCTTTTTCCCGCAGCCGCAGGCAGAAATCCACATCGTTTAACGCCACTGCAAAGCTCTCATCCAGTCCGCCCAGATCATCAAACCACTCTTTCCTCACCAGAAGGCAGGCTCCTGTTACGGCAGAAACGTCCTGGGCATAACACAATCTGCCCATATATCCCACATTTTCTATATTGACCCGGTAATGGGTATGTCCGGCTGTACGGTGCGCCCCCAGGCCCAGTACGATTCCGGCATGCTGGATGGTCTTGTCCTCATAATACAGCTTGGCTCCCACAGCCCCCACATCCCGGCGCTGTCCGTACATCAGCAGCTCCTCTATCCAGTTGACTGTAATCACCTGGGTATCATTATTCAAAAGCAGCAGAAATTCCCCTTCTGCAAAGGAAGCGCCGAAATTATTGATTTTTGAATAATGAAATCCCCCTTCATATGTCACAATCCGAACCTTCGGATGCTTTCCGATCTCCTCATAATACTCCCTGATCTCTCTGGAAGTACTGTTATTCTCCACGATAATAATTTCATAATTCTCATAGGTGGAACGGTCCAGTATGGAAGAGACACATCGGCTCAGATCCGCCGCATGGTCTTTATTGGCAATCACAATGGACACTTTGGGATATCCGGTCAGCTCATACTGAATCCGGAAAATCGTTTCAAAGGCCCTGGTACTGGTAATCTCAAAATGTTCCATGCCACAGGCACGCAGATGATCGGCAATGGCTCCTCTGGCCGATTCGATGCAGTACAGCTTGGCGCTGATATCCGACGCCACACTGGCCTTATGGGAACGCCAGTAATACAGAAGCTGCGGCACATGCACCACCTTTCTGGCCCTGGTGGTCAGCCGCAGAATCATATCATGATCCTGGCTGCCGTCAAATTCGGAGCGGAACAACTCCGTCCCTTCCAGCAGTTCTCTGGAAAACGCACTGAAATGACAGATGTAATTATTGGCCCGCAGATTGTCAATGGCATAATCCGGTTTGAAATGCAGTGTGATCATATGATCGATGTTTCCGTTTTTAAAAGTGGCCTCATCACAGTAAATATAATCTGCATCCTGCTCACAGATGGCCTTCATATAGGCAAACAGCACACTGGGATGCAGGATGTCATCATGGTCAAACAATGCAATATACTGCCCTGTGGCCATACGATAACACTCGTTTGTATTGCCCGAAATCCCTTCGTTTTTTTCCAGTTTCCGATATACGATCCGCTGATCTGCCGCACTGTATTTCCGGCAGAGTTCCCCCACATAGCTATGCTCCTCATCGGAGCCGTCTGCAAGACACAGTTCCCATTTTTCATAAGTCTGCGCCCTGACAGACTCGATCATCTCTGTCAAAAACTGCCTGGGTGTATTGTACAGCGGCACCAGAATACTGAAGGTAATATCCTTTGGAAACTTTGTCCTCTTCATAGCCTCCCGCTGGCGGCTGTCAGGAAAGCTGGCTTTTCCGTGAAGGCGCATAGCCTTTCTTTCGATCAGCTTGCTCTTTATCTTTCTGGCAATTCCCCGCGGGCTTCCCAGACGCACAATGCGGTCTTTCATACGGATCATCCAGTGCATTACGCTCCGAAGCGGTTTGGACGCCTTCCAGACCGGGTTGTTTTTAATCCGCTTCAGCTTAAAGTCCAAATCCTCAGCCCGGGCCTGGGCATCCGCCAGTCTGGCCGCAAGCAGTGTATTCTTTTCCTTTTCCTTTTCATAGGCCAGGCGGTAATATTCCAATAACTGTGCCGCCCCGTTTTCCTGTTCCGTATTGCCCATAACATCTCCTAGATCGTAAAGCTCTTATCTGTCTTTTGATACAGTTTCTGATGGGAACATCTGTCTCTTGCCAGCATGGAGATGGTATACGTATCCTCCAAAAGCGCATACCTGGGAATCCTGCATACGAAACCGGCCAGATCCACATTGACCTGGTCAGGCAGGACAGCCGTCACATCTTTCCGATACCGCGTCAATACCTGCACTTCATAAATGCCGCCCTTCTCCCCATGCAGCAGAAGGCTGCGCCTGTAGCGGCAATTATCCATTCCCAGTACATAAGACCAGCCCTCAATCCAGTATACTTCGTCTTTGTCTGTAATCTCCAGCCGCCTCTCCAGCCTGCCATGCTCCACATGCACCGTCAGACAGCCGTTTTCCCACTGTAAAGGTTCCGGCTTTTTCCACCGTCTGACCTTCACATAATGGTCCATCTTTTCAAACTCATACATAAAATCCGCATTGTACACATTGGAAATCCCGGCCAGATTCCGGCTGTAAAACGGATCATAGCCCCGCAGGGAAGGGTGTCTTTGATATAAGGTTTCCTTTTCCTGCAGCAGCCTGGCCCATTTTTCGTCGGACAGATTGTCATCCCCCCGGCTCAGCGATTCATGGTGATACAATACCACATCATTTCTTAATACATTATAATACCCCAGTTCATAAAGGGCAAAACAAAAATCCACATCATTGTAGGAAACCGCCATTCCTTCATACAGCCGGCCCGCTTCCTCATACTTACGCCTCTCCACCATCAGACAGGCGGCCGTCACTCCTATCATATCATAAGTATGCCTGTTCTGACCATGATAATAGGAATTTTCGTCCGTCATCTTCAACAGTTTATGCGCCGGCCCCACCTTCAGATTGGTGATGCCCACATGCTGGATCAGATCGCTGCCCGGATAGAGCAGTTTGGCTCCCACTGCCCCCACATGGGCCAGGCGGGCTTTCTCCCAGAGCCGTACCAGCCACAGAGGATCTATGATTTCCATATCATCATTGAGCAGAAGCAGAAATCTGCCTTTCGCCTGGCTGATTCCCAGATTACACATCCGTGAAAAATTAAAAGGCATAGGCTCATACAGATACCGGAAGTCATACTGCTCTGCCATCCGTTCCAAAAGGGCTTTGTTCTCCGGGCTGCTGCCATTGTCCACCACAATGATCTCCAGAGAAAGCCCGCACGGCTCTGTCCGCTCCCGCAGACTGGAAAGACATACTTTAAGTACATCCGGGTTGTCTTTGGAGGGAATGATCACGGAAATCAGTTCACCGGACGGCTCAGGCCGGCTATCCCGGCTTCGGCAGGGTTTCCCATTTTCTTCTGTTTTCATATGGATCAGTACCTTACTAATAGAAGCAATGGCTTTCTGCCCTGCATTGGCCCGTATCCACTCCCGGCCTGTCACCTTCCGGGTCAATGTGATAAGCAGGCGGTGGCACCCTTCGCTGTCACAGTCTGTCAGATACGGCTCCCAGTCCTCCCGGGGCAGGTCTGCCAGCAGGCTTTTTCGTACCGCAAAGAAATGTCCGAAATACGGAAAGCTCTCCAGTGTATCCGGCGACCACTCCGGCTTGAACCAGGGTGCATACCGCCGCCCGGATTCATCCAGACAGTCCTCATCCCCATAGGCAATCTGCACCCAGGGATACTGTCGGAAAAAATCGGTTACCAGTCCTGCTGCCGCCGCTTCCACACTGCCGCGTCTGTCTGCAAACAGTACAATGTCCGGAGCCGGATCCGGGTAACGTTTCTTCTTCCAGTCCTCATGTCCCAGATACCATTGACGGTAAGGGTCTTTTTGCCGCTCCCGCTCCTTCAGATAGTTTTCGTAACATATGCTATTTAATTTTTTCTGAATCTTTTCTTTTATTTGCCAAGCCATGCCAATCCCTTAGATTTCTTACGCTTTCCTTTCGCTTCCCCATTTCCGTCTGCCACAGACTCTGCCATTTCTTTCGTGATTCTGAGAATTTCCAGTTCTATGGAAAGGCCCCCTTCGGCATGCAGCACGGTAATGCCCGGATCCTCGGTGACAAACACAGCAGCCGTTTCCGAAAGCAGGATGCCGTTACAGGTAACCTGCGGGTTTCGCAGCGTCCGGGGCTGTCCGTTCACCAGAAGGGATGCCACTCTGACAAAGCAATAATCCAGCGCCGGGTCCAGGCGCACTGCCTGCAGTCCCGGCTTTCCCTCTATCTCGATTCTGAGCAGCTCCTTTTCCCGGTATCCTTCCAACAGGAAATAGGAAGTCTCTTCGGAAAATCCATTGCCCAGATCTTCATAGATCTGTATCCGGTTTCTCTCCTGTGCCTGCAGATAGTTCCGGCTCAGTTCATCCACCGGCACCACCGGACAGTGAATGGCTTCCCATATTTCGATCATGGATTTTCTCTTACCGGTGGTATACTTTTGAAACGCCAGTTCCCGCATGGCAGTTTCCTGAAACCGTATCTCCTGATAGCCCAGCTCCTCCATCAGTTCCAGGCTGATTTTCTTTCTTCTTTCCGAGCCAAGTGCATAGCAGTACAGCGCCCTCGCTATGATTTCCCGCACAGGAGTTTCTTTTTCAAACACCCACTCATAGTCAATCAGATTCCAGTCCTGCCCGTCTACAATGATATTGGGAAAGATCAGATCATGGTCATACAGCGGCGTCTGTCCCGGATATTCCACCAGCCTGCAGTACCGGTCAAACAGGGCGCGAAAGCCTTCCAGATCCCCCTGTTCCAGACTCTCATCCAACAGCTCTTCCAGCGTCCGGCCCGGCAGGTATTCAAACACTGCCTCATCTCCGTCCATACGGCAGCGGTTGACCTTAAGGCCGCTGCCCGCAAATGCGGCTTCCAGCTTTCCGGCATTTTCGGAAAGCCGCCTCACATGGGATACTGCCTCTCCTGTCAGCGGGATTTTACGCACCTCAAAGGCTTCCTTACCTTCAGGGGAACTCCCGTTTTTCCGAATCTCCGTCCGGATGGCATACTCCGGCGCCCGGTCATTGGAAAATCTGGCATATACCACCGGCAGTTTTTCTCCGATGACCAACACATAGGAGTTGGAAAACCAGGGAAACAGCCCTTCCCGGATCAGGCTGTCAAACACCAGTTTTTCATCAAACAACATCAGCCTGTCCCTGTCAAAATTCCGCATATTATCGGATAACTCGCCCACTTTGGGCAGGCGTTCGTCCGAATACAGGCAGGTCATAAATTTATAGTCCGGATAAGGATAATAAAAGGAATAGTCTGTGATACCGTCTGCCCTGCAGATTTCCTCCAGCGCCGCTCTGGTAAAGGTACGCACACCCCCGCCGCCCGGATAGCTTTCCAGGCCGTCAAAATATGTGCCCAGATGATCTTCCTTACAGCCTGCCCAATATTTCAGGCCCAGCCGGTTCTCTATGGCAATCACCATCCTGCCTCCGGGAGCAAGATGCCGTTTCATCAGCGCCAGAAATGTTTCATAAGGCGTATCCCCGCCGATATAGCCCTGTGCATATTCAAACACGCCAATCAAAAAAATGTAATCATAATCACAGGCAAGCAGCGGTTCCATCTCCTGAAAATTGCCCAGTTTTATGGTTACATTTTCACATGCCGCATTGCGGCAGGCATTGATCAGGCTCCGTTTTCTGGACAGCTCCACACAGGTAACGCTCTGCGCCTTCCGTGCCAGAGCGCCTGTAATGGCGCCGCATCCGGATCCTACCTCCAGCACCTTGTCTGTCTTTTTCACCGGCACCCAGCTTACGATGTTTTCGCGCAGACGGGACAGATGATACAGTACCGGCCAGCTCTTCCTTTCTTCGATCGCCTCCGGGTAGCCGTCAGCTCCCCGGCTTTTTACAATTTCCAGTATTTCATCTTCCACCGCACCGTCGCAGTAAAGATCCTCTCCCGGATAATGGGTGTCGTCTATTACAACTTTTCCTGTCGTTTCTGCCATCTTATACATCCTTTACCGTCACTTCGGAATCCATATCGTAGTATCCTACCGTATTTTTATCGGAAATCACCGTAATATCCATCACATCGTACAATCTGTGATATACGGCAAACTGATCTCCCTCATATCCTGTCAGTCCCAGGGAAATCAGATATTCCCCTCCCTGCAGGCTCATGCGCTGGGTAAATACCGCTTCCTTGACATCCCCTGCATGTACAGGTTCCAGAAACGATTTTTCCACCATAGAATTGGTGCCCGTAATCTCCACTCCCAGTGCATTTTTAATGGAGCAGGCAAAAATGGGCGCCGGAAGATCCTCATAAAAAGCCGCCTTCATATGCACGGAAAACCGGCTTCCCTTCAATACCGCATTGGTACGCATCCCGGAATCATCGGTAATATAATATTCTGTAATCATACCCTGCCGGGTTCCGTATTCCAGCGCATCGGCAGGCGGCGTATGGCCGTCCTCCCGGGAAGTCTCCTCATTGGATAAGCTGCTCTTTCCCTCTGTTCCGCCGGCTCCGGTCCCGCTTCCTTTTGCCGCACTGCTGATCTGTTCGTCCTCCAGCAGATTGGTGCCGTGTTCCGGTTCGTCGTGCACGGTATACTGTCCCACCAATACCTGTTTGTAAATATTGATCATTTCTTTGGGAGAGCCTTCCGCCAGTTTTTCCCCTTTATTTAACAGCACCACCCGGTCACAGTATTTGCTCACACTGCTCAGGTCATGGCTGACAAACAGAATGGTCTTTCCCATGTTCCGGAACTCTTCAAATTTATGGTAACATTTTGCCTGAAAAAACACATCGCCTACGGAAAGAGCCTCATCCACAATCAGGATTTCCGGGTCTATGTTAATAGCCACCGCAAAAGCCAGGCGCACAAACATACCGCTGGAATAGGTTTTTACCGGCTGGTAGACATAATCTCCGATGTCGGCAAACTCCAGGATACCTTCCAGCTTCTCATCGATTTCCTCTCTGGAAAAACCGATCATGGTACCGTTCAGATAGATATTCTCAATTCCATTGTATTCCATATTAAAACCGGCTCCCAGCTCCAGCAGAGCCGAAATCCGTCCGTCCACTTCCACCTGGCCGGAAGTGGGATTCAGAACGCCTGTTATGATTTTCAGAATGGTGGACTTTCCGGAACCGTTGGTACCGATAATCCCCACGGTCTCTCCCTGCCGGATCTCCATATCCACATTCCGCAGCGCATAATGCTCCTTGTAGCGTTTTTTCCGGGACAGTCCCAGCGCTTCCTTCAATCTGTCCACAGGCTTGTCATATAATTTATATATTTTATTCAAATCCCTGACGGAAATGGCAATTTTCTGATCCATGCAGGCTCCTTCTTCCCTGTGTGTCTTATCGTTTCTGTGGTCCGGCTACAGTACATCCGCAAAGTGAATCTTCAGCCTTTTAAAGATCAGGGCGCCGATTCCAAAAATAACGGCTGTAATGATCCAGAAAAACATAGTGGAATAAAAATCCTCCCAAAACCAGGTTTTTTCCAGCATGGCGCTCCGATACCCATTGACAATGTAAAACATCGGATTGAGCTTGAATATAATCTGATATTCTGCCGGCACTCTGTCAAGCGCCCAGAGGATAGGCGTAGCCCACATACCCACCTGCAGCACAATGGCAATGATATGGGTCAGATCCCTGAAAAAAATCACAATGGCGCAGGTGGCATAAGAGAGCCCCAGCACAAAAACAAAGAGACAAAAGCTGTAATAAAAAAGCTGAAGCGTATAGGCATCCGGAAAATAGCCGTGGGCCATATAGAGCAGCAGCATAAACAACACAAAAAAGCCGTGGATAAATGTGGCCGCAATAATCTTTATAATCGGCAGAATGCTGATTTTAAATACCACCTTCTTGACCAGATAATTATATTCCAGCAGCGCCGTGGTGCCGTTGCTGAGCGCTTCGGAAAAATAAAACCAGGGAACCAGTCCCGCCGTCAGCCAGAGTACATACGGCGCGGTAGTTCCGTCTGCCAGCATTTCCGCTTTGGCGTTCAGCCCCTTTTCAAACACAACCCAGTACACAACAATCGTCACCACCGGCTGTATAAAAGCCCAGACAATGCCCAGATAGGAACCGGCAAACCTGGTTTTAAAATCATTTTTGGACAGTTTCCAGATCAGCCTCCTGTTCTGGTACAGTTCTGACGGAAGTACGGTGATCTTGTCATAAAGCACACCGTACAAAATCAGGCTTACCAGAAGGATGGCTCCGGCAATCCACTTTTTAATGATCTCCTCTCTGGGATTGGCAAAGGGATTCTGATGCAGCACAATCACTGCCAGAAACGATAACGCTATGACAGAGACTATGGTAATATTGGCTTGTTTGGATAGTTTCCACTTTTTCATTGCTTCCTTTTTCCTTCAGTAAACGCCCGAATCCCCTGCCATACCTGATCCTTTTCGGAAATGGTCAGCTCCATCCCCTCCGGAATCGGCCAGTCCACACCGATATCCGGGTCACTCCACAGAAGCCCCCCTTCATCGTTGGGATGATAGAAATCCGTGCATTTATAGGCAAATTCCGCATAATCGGACAATACCAGAAAGCCGTGGGCAAAATTCTTCGGTATAAAAAACTGCTTCTTATTTTCTGCTGACAGACGGACGCCAAACCATTTGCCATAGGTTTCTGAACCATCCCGCAGATCCACTGCCACATCAAATACTTCGCCGCTGACCACTCTGACCAGCTTGTCCTGGGGATACTGAATCTGGAAATGAAGCCCTCTCAGCACACCCTTTTTGGAAGCAGACTGATTGTCCTGTACAAATATCTGATCAATCCCTGCTTCTTTAAAGTCATTATATTGATAAGTTTCCATGAAATAGCCTCTTTCATCACCGAATACTGAGGGGGTAATAATTTTAAGCCCTTCTATTTCACAGGTTTCCACCGTTATTTTTCCCATAGTTCCCTACTCCTCCTGTTCTTCGTTCAAAAAGCTGATGTTGAAATCCACCCTGCCTTCGATTCCGTCCAGGGAACCGCCGGAGGTATACTGCCACATCTGATATTTTCCTTCATACTGGGGATACTCCCTGTACTCGGCCAGCCAGATCACATTGGAATCCAGTTTTGTCATATCCAGTTTATTATAATACCAGTTTCTGGAAGCGTAAATACCCGCACGGTATCCTGCACTTTCGATGGTTTCACAAAATGCATCACAGACCTCTGTCCTGGTATTCACATCCAGTCCGTCCGCCCTGCCGTTTCCGCCTGCGCCCTCCGTATCAATAAAGATGGGATAGTCCAGAGGCAGTCCGTTGTTCAGGCACAGTACCATACTGGCCTCTTCCACGGCTTCCACTGCGTTGACCGCCTGGGTAAAGAAATACAGCCCTACTTTTACCCCGGCCGCCCTGGCCCCCTGTATATTCTGATAAAAGTAAGGGTCCTCTACCAGAGTGCCTGTTACAGACCCCCTGTATCCGCATCGGATAATGGCAAAGTCAACCCCTGCCGCTTTCACCGCTTCCCAGTCGATTTCCTTATTCCACTTGGATACGTCGATACCAAAGCTCCGGTTTCCTTCCGACTGCTGGATATCCGTCCGTTCTGTCCTGTCCGAATCCGCATCTCCCTTTTCCGAGTCCTCTTTCTCCGCATCGATGTCGTCCTCCGTTTTGATCAGCAGAGAAATATCGTCAATGGGGACATACTCCACATTTTCCTTCACATGGATGGACACCGGGGTGGAAGGCACCTTATACTCCCCTGTCTCCTTCAGAGCCACTTCATACTCTCCCGGGGACAGATCGCCGATGTACACGATACCGTCCTGATCCAGGTCTTTGTACTCTTCTCCGTTCAGCGTAACATACAGCTCTTCTCCTGTCACCAGCTCTCCCATTTCATTCAGGATCTGGATACGGAGATCTTTTTCCACAGAGGTGGCGAACAGGCTCAGTTTCTTCCCGGTCTGTTCCAGCAGCTTTTCATAATCGGACTTGTCCTTGTCAAAAAACGTTTCATCGCCCAGAAACGCAGAATAATCCACCGCCTCTTCTTCCGCCGTATCCGCTTTGGTCTGCTGTTTTGCAGCCGCCGCAGGCCGGTAACCCTGCTGACGCAGATAACCAATCCCGATTCCGGTCCCGGCCACCAGCAGCGTCATCGTAACCACGCAGGCAATGGTAATCCGCCTTAATTTAGAGTCCATTGGCAACCTCTACCAGATATTGCCCGTAATTGGTTTTCATCAGCGGCTCTGCCAGCGCCAGAAGCTGCTCCTTCGTAATAAAGCCCCGTCTGTAGGCAATCTCTTCGATACAGGAAATATACATGCCCTGCCGCTTCTGTACTGCCGCCACAAAATCCGATGCATCCAGCAGAGAATCATGATTGCCTGTATCCAGCCATGCAAATCCGCGGCCCAGTGTTTCCACATGGAGAGTTCCCCTGCGCAGATATTCATTGTTGATGCTGGTAATCTCGATTTCACCTCTGGCAGACGGCTTGACGTCCCTGGCAATGTCCACCACATCATTGTCATAAAAATAGAGTCCGGGCACTGCATAATTGCTTTTGGGTTTTTCCGGCTTTTCCTCAATGGAAAGCGCCCTGCCGTTCTCATCAAACTCCACCACCCCATACTCTCTGGGATCTCTTACGTAATAGCCGAATATGGTGGCGCCCACACTGCGTTCCGCAGCCGCTTTCAGCACTCTGGAAAAGCTCTGGCCATAGAAAATATTGTCTCCAAGCACCAGCGCAGCCCCATCCCCGCCGATAAAGTCAGCTCCGATCAGAAAGGCATCTGCCAGCCCTCTGGGGACCTCCTGTACCTCATAGGCAAGCCGCAGTCCCAACTGGCTCCCGTCTCCCAGCAGTTCTTCAAACACTTTCACATCCCTGGGCGTGGAAATAATCAAAATCTCCCGGATGCCGGCCAGCATCAGTGTGGAAAGCGGGTAATAGATCATGGGTTTGTCATAAACCGGCATAATCTGTTTGGATATGGCCCTTGTCAACGGATACAGACGGGTACCGGAACCGCCTGCCAATATAATTCCTTTCATGTCACTTCCTCCCAACGTGCAGAAAGAAGGCTTATTATCTGTTCCAAATAACCCTTCTTTACCTGCTCTCTATTTTACGTCATACATCTCTTCATAATATTTCTGATAGGCGCCGCTTGTCACATGCTTCATCCAGTCCTCATGTTCAAAATACCACTGAATCGTCCGGCGGATGCCTTCCCGGAACATGGTTTCTGGCTCCCAGCCGATTTCCGCCCTGATCTTATCCGGCGCAATGGCATACCGCCTGTCATGCCCCTTCCGATCCTCCACATAGGTAATCAGATCTTTGGATACAAGCGCCCTTCTCGGATCGTCCCGGGAAAGCATCTCCTGCAGCACTTCAATCACGGTATGGACAATTTCAATATTCTGCTTTTCATTGTGTCCGCCTATGTTATAGGTCTCAAAAAGACGTCCTTTTTCCATTACCATATCAATGGCCTTCACATGATCTTCCACATACAGCCAGTCACGGACATTTTTCCCATCGCCGTAAACCGGCAGCTTTTTCCCCTGCAGGGCATTGTTGATCATCAGCGGGATCAGCTTTTCCGGGAACTGGTAAGGCCCGTAATTGTTGGAACAGTTGGTAATATTGGCCGGAAACCGGTAGGTATCCATATAGGCTTTTACCAGCATATCGGAAGAAGCCTTGCTGGCAGAATACGGGCTGTGAGGCGCATAGGGTGTGGTTTCATAAAAATACCCCCCGTCCTCTTCCAGAGAACCGTATACCTCATCTGTGGATACATGCAGAAACCGCTTGCCCTCCCGGAATGTCCCGTCACTGTTTTCCCAGGCATCCCTGGCACAGTTCAGCATAACCGCCGTACCCAAAACATTGGTCCTGATAAACACTTCCGGGTTCTTAATGCTCCTGTCCACATGGCTCTCCGCTGCAAAATGCACCACCCTGTCAATATCATAGTCCGTAAAAATACGGGAAATCGCTTCTTTGTCACAGATATCGGCTCTGACAAATACATAATTGTCCCGCTCCTGCACTTCCTTTAAATTTTCCGGATTTCCTGCATAGGTCAGTGCATCCACATTGATGATACGAATGTCATTTCCGTACTTTCCGAACATGTAATGAATAAAATTGGAGCCGATAAACCCGGCGCCTCCTGTTACCAGATACGTTCTCATTTCTCTTTCCCTTCCGCAGCCCCTGCTGCCAGTTTACCCTGAAACCAACTGTAACCCGGCAGGGGACGCTTCTTACGCCCCTGTCAGGTCTACAGATGTCCTGCTGTTTGTTCTTACCGGACTTTTTAATATCCCAGATAACTGAGATTCAAATCCACATTCCCTTTGATTCCGCTCACCTTTCCTTTGGAAGTATACTGCCACAGATCATATCTGGTAGCCTTATAGGAAGGCGCCGCCGCGTACTGAGCCAGCCAGATCTTATAACCGCTCAGAGCGGATGTATTCATCTTGCTTTCAAACCATGTTTTATTGGCATAGATGCCTGCCGTATAACCACCGTTCTGGATGGTCTTACAGAACGCGTTCACGACTGCGGTTCTTGTGTTCTTATCCAGTCCGTCCGCACGTCCGCCGCTGGACTCCACATCGATGAACACCGGATAGGACAGCTTTTGCCCTTTGATCAGATTGAGTACCATAGAAGCCTCTTCCACTGCTTCCACTTCATTGACCGCCTGGGTGAAGAAATACACACCCACCTTGATGCCGGCTGCCGATGCGCCCTGGATGTTGGCTTTGAATTTCGGATCCTGAATCAGTGCGCCCGTGGAAGAACCCCGGTAACCGCAGCGTATGATGGCATAATTCACGCCGGAATTTTTCACCGCCGTCCAGTCAATTGTACCATTCCATTTGGAAACGTCAATCCCCATAATACCCGAACTGGAGTTGACTGCCAGTGCGCCGTCGCTGCCAAATACATATTTGGCGCCCTGTATGATCTGTTCTCCCGTGACAGGCTTGCCGTCTTTGTCATAATAATAGGTCCTGCCGTCAATTGTCTGCCATCCGGTATATTTATATTCTATATTTTCCAGCTTTTTATAAAATTTATCCGCTGTATAATAATCTGCCAGTACGGCTTCCACATATTCGCCCTTTTTATTCTTGATATAGAGCTGGTTGCCGTCCTTGTCTTTTAATTTGGTAGCACTGTCCTTTTTGGGATTCAGCGTAACCGTTATCTTGCAGGAAGCCGTAGCCGCAGCGCCGGAGGCATCCTTTGCCGTTACGGTAATCACTGCTTCCCCGGCCGCCACACCGTTCACCGTTCCCTTTTCGCCGCTTCCTTCCACTTTGGCAATATCTGCCTTGTCAGAAGCAAATGTGTAAGTCACTGCGCCGTTTGCATTGGTCACCGCTGCTTTCAGTTCTTTTTTCTCTTCGGTATAGAGCTTTGCCGATTCCGCATCCAGAGTCACGGTCAGCGCATCCGCTTTTGTTACTGTCACCTTACAGATGGCGGCAACTTTTCCGTCCTCTGTAGACTCTGCTTTGACATTGGCAACACCCTCTGCCAGCGCGGTCACTTTTCCGTTTTCCACCTTGACGACTTTATCGTTGTCAGTGGACCACTTGACGCTGCCGCCGGAAACACTGGCTGTCAGTGTGGAAGCGGCTCCCACCTTCATCGTCAGCTCTGTCTGATTCAGAGTAACCGTCACGGCTGCCTTGTTGACCGTAATCTGGCATTCCGCTTTTTTGCTGTTATCCTTTGTGGAGACGGCCGAGATCGTCACCTTTCCGGGCGCTGTTCCGGTCACCTTGCCGGAAGCATCCACAGACGCCACAGAAGGATTGCTGCTGCTCCAGGTAATCCCTTTGTCACTGTCAGAAAGATTCTCTCCCTCCACTGCCGCTTTCAAAGCGACTGAGCCGCCTACGGCAATATCAGAAGCCCCGGAAATCGTAACCTTAGTCACCTTTGCGGCCGGTTTCTCCGGCTCTGCCGGTTTTTCGGGCTCTGCAGGCTTTTCCGGTTCTGCCGGTTTTTCCGGTTCTGCCGGCTTTTCCGGTTCTGCCGGCTTTTCAGGTTCTGCCGGTTTTTCCGGATCCTTCGGTTTTTCCGGCTCTGCCGGTTTCTCAGGTTCCGCCGGTTTTTCCGGTTCTGCCGGTTTCTCGGGATCCTTTGGCTTTTCAGATTCTGCCGGTTTCTCTTCACCGCCGTTTCCTTCCGACGGCTTACCGGTGCCTTCTCCACTGCCTCCCTGCTCTGTCAGGCTGTCATTTCCCTCCACCTGAGACAGGGCACGGAACCGGCTTCTGGCCCTTGCGGAAAGCGATGGGTCGGGAATGTCCTTTTTGTCCACTTCTTCGTACTCACTGCCCGCTTCTCCGTCAGAACCGATGGGTGTTTTGGTAGATTCCACCCATTCCACGGTATCTTTCAGGGCCGGGGCGGTTTCTGCTTCCTGAACGGCAGTATCTTCCGCTGCCACATTGACCTGGCTTTCTGTTTTGATTTCGTCTGCCACATCAATCTGTTTGTATTCAATTTTGTCCTTTACTTTTACCGTCACCGGATCGGTGGAATATTTATATCCGTCCAGTCCGTCCACTTCTACGATAGCCACCTCATAAGTCCCCGGCGCCATATCTGTCTTATAGATAATGCCGTCCCTGTCCTCATCTTCATAGGTGACGCTCTTACCGTCAGGCCCTTTCACACTGGCCTTAAATGCAATATCGGAAATCAGCTTGCCGCCTGCCCGGTTCATAAATTTGATTTTTAAATCCCGCTGAACGCTGGTCAGGTTCAGAAGCACTTCATCTTCCACATCCTCTTCTGTCTCTTCGGTTTCCTCCGTCTCTTCTTCTGTCTCTTCGATAATTTCCGCATTCATGGCGGCCACCTGTGCATCGGTCACTGCAATCAGGCCGCTTTCCCCCATCACGCTGACAGCGCCCAGTTCCTCGCCCAGCTCCGCAAAGGAAGCCACCTGATCATCCACCGTTTTGGCAGACACATACACACTGCCTGTTACAATGGCCAGCACCAGTACCAATACCCCGGTGGATACGACGATCCCGTCGCCTGCGCTCATCTCTGATACACTCTCGCAAAGCCCCTGCCAGAATGTAAGCAGCACATTTTCTTTTTTGGGTTTATTCTTCTGTTTTTTTATGGCAGGCCCCTTCGATACCTTTGACTGTGCTTTTGCAGCCTTTGCTTTTACCGTCCCGCCGGATACCGCCTTCGCCTTCCTCCCCGCATTTTTATCTGTCGCGGCACGCCGTTTCCCGTCCGGGCTTTTCTCACTGCGTCTGGAAGAAGATTTCTTCTTTTTCACTTTTGTATGTTCATCAAGCTCCAATTCCTCCAGAAAATCGAACTCGTCATTTCTGTTTTTTTTCATAATTCCTTTTCCCTTTTCCTCCCTTACCATGTTTGTTTTCTATCCGCATCCCCTCCCCGGCAATATCCCCCATCGCCGGTCAGGGCTCTCTTGTCTTTGGTAAGTTATGTTAACCAACCGTTGTTTAACAATTCTGTAGCATTATACCATCAAAAAACCATGACTTCAAGAAAAATCGGTACTTTCCATCAACTTCCAACAAAATCCGACCCGTCCTTTGGCTTTGGTGCGGTTTTTGTCGTTCGAATTATTTTGCGGCTTATTGACTTCTTTTGGGAGAAATGCCAGAATAACAGCAGAAAGCAGGAGGATTTTGTTATGATGTATATGCACTTTTGTAAAAATTGCAACCGCATCCATATACTGAACGGTCACAAGACAGCCTGTCCCGGCTGCGGCGCCTCACTTGTAGAGCTTTCCATCACCTTTCAGGAATATTCCGCCATGAATGCGGATGACCGGGCTGCCTTTCAAAACCGGTGCAACGACACACAGCAGTTGGAAAAGCTGCGCTGCATCTACCGGTTTGGGAAATATGCAAAACGGGACCCGATTTTATAGGCCCGCTTTATCTTCGATTGTCCTGTCAATCGAAGGTATTATCACAGGTAAAACACAAAAATCCCGGCCAGTATACAGACTGTCCCCACCGCTTTTTTCCGGGTAATCCGTTCCCCGAAAAAAATACGGCTGAAAACCAGTACCAGTACATACCCCAGGGATTCTATAACCGGGCCGTTTTTATAATCCATACCCCGAAATGCCAGAATGGTCAGAAACATGGACAAAAACAACAGGCCGTATCCTGCGGCCACACAGGGATTTATATATTCCTGCAGCCAGGAAGTATGCTTTTTCACCGCACTTTTTTTCAGCAAAAGCTGAGAGATGGATGCAACCGTAACCGACACAATATACAGACAATAATAGACATTCATTGCTTCTGCTCCTCCACATCCAGATTCACAATCACCGTTCCTGCCAGAACAAGCAAAATCCCCGCCATATTCTGTACCGTGATCTTATCATGAAACAAAAACACCGCCCACAGCAGTGACCAGACCAGTACCATCGCCCGGTTGGCATACGCCACAGACAGTTCAAAGCGTTTGATGATCTGCTG
This sequence comes from uncultured Clostridia bacterium, assembly GCA_947385955.1. Taxonomy (GTDB): domain Bacteria; phylum Bacillota; class Clostridia; order Lachnospirales; family Lachnospiraceae; genus VSOB01. The sequence goes on along the minus strand of CANDNA010000007.1, from coordinate 67,501 downwards.
CCACAGTATGGCATAAACACCCAGGACTACAAATTCCAGTCCGTAAAACAGACAGAATTTCCAGGAAAGAAGCGGCTGGGAAGCTGCCATCTTGGCCGCAATTCCCGAACCCGTATAGATCATAATAACAACCTGTAAAAAAAGAATATCTTTGAGTTTGATTTTTTCCTTTGACATACAGCATACTTTTCCTTTCCCCATTCATCTCATCTCAAAACAGAAAAACACCGGTCATTCTGTCATTTTCTCTAACAGATTTTGATACCGTACCAGTGTAACATTCCCCATCTTACCGGCAGTTTCCATACAGCCCTTTGTAAATCCATTTTTGGCAAACAAATATAAATGCATCTTCCTGTAATGAAATATCCGGCTTCGCTTTCTCATAACTTCCAAAACACCTGTATCCACTTTTTCATTTGTCCATTTACATTCTCCAAACAGCGCCGTATCCTTATCCTGTTCTCCCATAATGTCGATCTCTGTCTGGCTGCGGGCAGATGGGTCGGTCCCCCACCAGCGTCCCAGTTCCCTGAACTCTACAGGACATTCACCGCTGAGTAACAGCTTCCAGAGATACTGCTTACATATCTCTTCAAATACTTTTCCCATATAGTCTGACAGATATGGTTCGATCCGCTTATAAGCCAAATCAGCAATTCCGCGTGCAATCATTGAATGATTTTCCGGCACAAACCGGTACCAAAACCGAAACATATTGTCACCGATGGAGTAGATCGTCTTTCTGGATGTCTTTTCTCCATAAGGTGTTTCCCTTTGCACCAATCCCAATGTCATTAAATTTTTTAAATAAGTGGCACAAACACTGGTATCCTCACCCACTTTTGTAGAGATTTCCGCCATACGGGAAGCGCCGGATGCAATAGCCGTAATGATGGCATTATACAGTGCAGGCTCCCGTACCTCCTGCTTTAACAGATTTTCCGGCTCCTCAAAAAGGGAAGAAGTCGGATTCAGGAACGTATTCTTAATGTTCTCCTCAATACTGAGCCTGTCATCCATTTGCAGCAGATACTGCGGTGTCCCTCCCACCATACCATAAACCAGCGCTTTGTCCTCGCCGGAAAAATTTGGGAAATACCGGCATGTATCTGCAAACTCAAACGGCAGTATCTTCATCTGTGATGTCCGCCTGCCATAAAGCGGAGCTTTGTAAGACAGCACGTGATCTTCCATATAAGACATCGAAGAACCGCAAAGAATCAACATCAATCCGGAACTTCCTTTATATTTATCAATCAAAAGCTGTAGCGTCGAAGCAAGGCTTTTAGAAGAACGGGCCACATAGGGATATTCATCTATCACCAGAATCAGCCGTTCTTTTTCTGCCAGCTTAAAAACATACTCCAATGCAGCCTGGAAGGAAACAAATGTTGTTTCGGCCGGGACGCCCGTTTCAAACTCCATAATGTTTTTGCTGAAGTTTTCCAGATTCTGTTTTTCATTGCTCTCTACTCCCATAAAGTAGATTGCTCTTTTATCTCTGATAAACTGGTTGATAAGGGCGGTTTTTCCCACACGGCGCCGGCCATAGATCACTGCAAACTCAAATTTATCCGATGTATATAATCTGTCAAGGGATGCCAATTCACACTTTCTGCCGATAAACATGCCCCTACCTCCGTTTCATAGTAACTACAATATACCATACCACCCCGCCATTTTTTAGTCAATTACGATTTACTGGTTTTTAATCTACCAGAAAATCCTTTCCCACATTAATTTCCCCATTCTTAAATTGATAATATATGGCAATTGTAATATAATAAGGCAATAACCCGGATTTGCAGGGCAAATCCTATGATATACGTCTACAGGAGGTTTTCACCCATGTGTTTCATAAAAAGTCCTTCGGAATATCTGGATGGTCTGAAAAGCCGTCTGACAAAAGAACAGAAAACGGCATTTCTGTCCGTGTTTATCATCGGATTTTTCTGCCATCTGTTTATTTTGACCAATTCCATGTACAATAATGACGATATCCGTAATCTTTATGCAAGTCAGGACCGGACCGATCTGGGCCGCTGGCTGCTCCCTTATGCGGCCGGGCTGTCCTCTTTTTTCAGTCTGCCCATTGTCAACGGTATCCTGTCTCTTTTGTTTCTGGCTCTGACGGGTATGGTGCTGGTCCGTATTTTTGATCTGCACAACAGGTACGGAATCCTGCTGATTTCAGGTATTCTGGCTGTCTTTCCTTCCGTGGCATGTATTTTCGCCTATATGTTCACTGCAGATGCCTATTTTATCAGCTGCTTTCTGGCCGTCCTTTCCGTTTACTTTGTAACGCGGACGGAAAGCCGCCGGCTCTGGATTGCCGGCGCCGTCTGTCTCTGCTGTAGTGTGGGGATTTATCAGGCTTATCTGACATTTGTGCTTTTGCTGCTCCTGCTCTTTTTCCTGCTGGCACTGCTGCAGCCTGCCCAGTACACCCGGAAAGATATCGGTTCCCTGCTTATCCGGTATGTTCTGATGCTGGGCAGTGGTATGGCTGCCTATTACCTTTTTCTCATGGCTGCGCTTCGCATCAAACAGACTGCACTGAGTTCCTATCAGGGAGTTGACCAGAGCGCCGCCTTTTCTCTCCATGATATCAGATCCCGCATCCTGCTGATCTATCAGGATTTTTTCCAGCGGTTTCATCCCGGAGAGATTCTGGCCTTTAACCGCTGGGTACAGGCTGCCTCCCTTGTCTGTGTACTTTTACTGGCCGTCTTTGGTTTTATGCTCTTTTTCAGAAACCGGGTGTTTACCAGCCCTCTGCACAGTGTGCTCCTGGTACTTGCGATTGCCACCCTGCCCATGTGCGCCAATACGATTTACCTGATTTCTGCAGATGTGAATTACCATACACTGATGCGCCATTCCTGGTGTCTTTTGTTTATTGCTCCTGTGATCTTTTACGAAAAGGCAGCGCCGCTCCTGCGCCCCTCTGCGCAGCGGCTTCTGGAATGGGCCTGCTTTGCCGCAGTATTTCTGGCCATGTGGAATTTTATCCTGCTTTCCAACATCGCCTATTTTAATATGAACTTCCGCTATGAAAAAACCTATGCATTATGCATAAAGATAATGGACAGAATAGAACAGTCCCCGGACTATGACAAGGACAGGCCAATGGCTCTGATCGGCAACTACAGCAAAACCTATAAAATGGAAGAAACCACTCTCCTGCTGGAACCTATGACCGGCATGAAAGGCCCGCGGGTATTTGGCGGCACCAGCCGGGCATATCTGCCTTTTTTCCAGAACTGTCTGGGCGAGGATATCACGGTTGTCACCCCGGAAGAAGAGGAAGCGCTGCAGGCCACGCCTGAATTTCAGGAAATGCCCCGTTTTCCCCATGACGGTTCCATCCGTGTAATCAATGGTGTCACTGTTATCAAACTGAATGATTAATCCCCTACAGGAGATTTGTATATGAATGATGAACAAAGCAGAACAGAACTGGATATTATCCCCATTGCCGAATCCGGCGCAGCAAAACCGAACCCCTCCACCACCGGCGCCAAAAAGCCCGGTTCCGGCAGGCGTAAACCGGCTGCTTCCAAATCCGGCTCCGGGCAGAGCAGGCCTGGTTCCGGTAAACCGGGCGCCGGCAGAAAATCCGGCTCCGGCAAACCAGGCGCCACCAGAAAATCCGGCTCCGGCAAATCCCTGCCGCCCGGAACAGGCCCCAAAAAAAGCAAAAGCACGGGAAGACAAACGACAGGTAAAAAAAAGAAATCCGGCAAAAAACCAGGCAGTAAATCTGCCGCGGCAAAAAGCAGACGCCTCCGGCGTTCTCCCGTATCTTATATTCACATCGGGATCATCAGTATCATCCTGCTGATCGGAATCACAGGTATCATCCGGCTTTCCATCTGGAACAGAGGCAAAGACTCCGGATATGATCCCAATGAGGACACCAGCGAATTTGATACCGAATCAGAGGATTATGTGGTAGCTCCCGATTCTCAGATGCTTGCAGGACAGGCAGACGACGGTGTGACCACCATTCTGCTCCTTGGCAACGATTCACTGGCCGATACAAGGGGACAGGACGACAGCATCGGTATGCAGGTGGAACAGATGACCGGCGGAAAAGTCTATGACGCCAGTCTGAAAAACACTTACCTTTCCGTAAAAAACGCCACCTATGACGAATCCTATCAGGCGGATGTATTCAGTCTGTACTGGATGGTATACTGTATTACTTCACAGGATTTCACACTGCTGGAGGACAATGCCCGTTCCTGGGACGGGGATGAGGACGTAGCGGAAATCGTAGACATGCTGAAAACGCTGGATATGAGTAAGGTAGACGTGATTACCATTTTGTATGATCATCATGACTATGAGGATCAGCGGCTTCTGGTGGGTCCCTATGACGATACCATCCCCGCCTCCTGCTGCGGCTGTCTCTGGCAGTCCATTCTTCTGATTCAGCAGGCCTATCCTCATATTCGTGTGATCGTATCCTCTCCCTATTTTGCCTGTATAGAGGATGAAAACGGAGAAAGCCAGCCCGGCAGTATTCTGAATATGGGACAGGGCACACTGGCAGCTTACATGATCGCCTACAAAAATATTGCGGCCGCCAACGCCGTTTCCTTTATTGACAATTATCTGGGAACCATTAACGAGGACAATTATAAGTCCTATCTGGAAGAAGATAACGAAAGCCTGAATGCAGAAGGCAGGAAGGCCATAGCCTCCAGGATCGCCGGCTTTATCGGCTCCTGAGCTTTCCCGGCAGATCCAGTTTCCATGCGGCTGCGCCGGCCAGGATCAGATAAAACAGTGCGCACAGTCCCGCCAGTACAAAGAAATTACCGATCTGTACCTGCCGGAAAAACAATAACAGAATCCCGTATGCTGCTCCATTGCCTGCCAGGAGCAGCGTATGTTTTTTCTGCCAGAAAACACCAAAAATACGCACCACGCACACACCGGAAACCAGCATTCCGCCGCCGGCTGCAATCCATGTGGCAGCCGCTGTTCCCGTAAGGGAGTACTGACCGGTCAGAATCACACACAGCACCGCCTGCACTGCCAGCATACCCACAGAAAGCCCGGCCAGCAGCTTTTTCTGATCCGCAGCAGAAAGAATCATGGAGAAAATCAGCGTCATACCCAGAAACCCAATGGCAAAGATCAGCAGCGCCAGCGCATTTTCTCCCCGCCGATAGCTGGGACGGTAAAAGAGCCCCAGAATATGTCCCGAAGCTGCGGAAACCACTGACACAACAGGCAGTATAAATCCCAGCACCAGACTGATCACATCCGCAATTTTTTCCCTCGCTTCCCCGATCTTTCCCTGCATATAACTTCCGGTAATCACCGGAAGCACCACCGTATAAAATGCGGTCAGAAGATAATAGGGAATCTTGGCAAAATTGGCCACTCCCGTATAATAGCCGACAATTTCATTGTCTCCGGACACCCGTTTCAGTATCAACGTATCCAGATTCATCATAAATGTGGTTGCCCCAAACAGCAGCAGATAGCTGGCCGCAGTCCTGGCATATTCCCCTTTTGGCATTCTGGCAGCCGCCCGGTGAAATGCAGACCGGATCTGTCCCACACGGGATACCGAAAACAGAGAGATCACCACTGCCGCAAACAAAAATCCCATCTGTGTTGCCAGAATCGCATCCTCAAAGACAAACAGCACCGCCGGGATCACGCTCAGTTTCAGAATAGGATAGACAATCCCGGTCCCTGCCTCCGCACGGAACGCTTTATGACCGTTTAAAATCCCCAGCATCAGCGAATACAGCCCGGTAAAGGGCAGCAGAAATGCCAGGTTCCGGATATAGGGGATCAGGGAAACGTCCCCCAGCAGATCCGCAATCAGCGGGGCGCCCAGATAGGTACCGCCAAAAAAGAGCAGTACAATGGCGCTCTGAAACAGCAGTCCCGTCCGGATCAGATCTTTTTCTTCATATTGATTCATGGAAATGGCCTTTGCCATCCCCTGCCTGACACCGTCCGTAAAAAAGATATATTCAAAATTCATGATGGTAATAATGGTCCCCACCACGCCATATTCCGCTTCCGGCAGATAACGGCCCAGAAAAAAGTGCATGGTATAGCTTCCCACCACAAATGACAGCTTGCTGCATAAATGAAGAATGATTCCTAAATACATACAATTCCTTTCTTCGGAAAAATTAATACCGGATGTATTATTAGAGTTTACTGTATTTTCATTTTTATATTATAATACTATGCAAGGAGGCAAAAGCATCATGAAAAAAAAGAAAATACTGGTCACCGCATCCACTTTTCCCCGTTGGGAACAGGATACGGAACCCCGATTTATTCTGGACTATTGCATCGGCCTGAGCCGCTTTTACGATATTACGGTTCTGGTGCCCGCCGCCCCGGGCGCGGCAGAAAAAGAAATCCTGGAAGGAATTTCCGTGATCCGCTATCACTATTTCCCCATCCATGCCTGGGAAAGTCTCTGTTATCCCGGCGCCATCGTTCCCCGCATCAAAGAAAAGAAAATCCGGATTTTTCTGGTCCCCTTTCTGCTGCTGGCCCAGTACCGGAATCTGCGGAAATATGAAAAAGGCTTTGACCTGGTCCATGCCCACTGGCTGATTCCCCAGGGAATTTTAAGCGCTTTCTGCAAAAAACCCTTTCTTGTAACCGGGCATGGCGCGGATGTGGCAGAATTAAACCAGGCGCCGTTTCGCCGTCTGAAACAGTACTGCCTGGAAAAATCCTCTGCGGTTACTGTCGTGTCAAAACATTTGCAGCAAATACTGAAAAATACCTATCATTTTCACAGCGCTTCCATCATCCCTATGGGCTGCAATACCGCATATTTCTCCCCGGATAACCGAAAGGAAGATTATTTCTCCCAGGGGGAAAAAAAGGTGGTGCTCTTTGTGGGCCGCCTGGCAGAAAAAAAAGGCGCCGCTTACCTGATCCGGGCCATGCAGTATGTGGATGCCCTGCTGGTCATTGCCGGAAGCGGTCCGCTGGAAGCCTCCTGTAAAGCACTGGTGAAAGAACTGCATCTGGAACACAGGGTACGGTTTCTCGGCCCCATACCTCATACCCGGCTGCGGGCGGTCTATGCCTCCGCCGACCTGTTTGCCGCTCCTTCTGTCACTGCCAAAGGCGGCGATGTGGAGGGCTTCGGCCTGGTCATTCTGGAAGCGATGGCCTCCGGGCTGCCGGTCATCGCCAGCCGTTCCGGCGGCATCACCGACATCATCCGGGACGGGGAAAACGGGCTGTTGGCCGAGGAACGCAATGAAAAGCAGCTGGCCTCTCTCATCAACCGTCTGATTTCCGATCCCGGTCTTGTACGGAAACTGTCCGAAGCCTCTCTGGAAACAGCCGCCCGGTTTGATTATCATATGATCGCTGAAAAATACCGGGATATTATAGAAAGCATCTGCCCTTAGGATACCTTATTTACATTTTGCCGGCAGGCTTTTCCGGATCCGGGGCTTTCTCTTTGTTTTCGCCTCTTTCCCGGAGGATATCATATTCCAGCCGGCGCAGATGATACTGTACATCCTCCAGTATCTTCCGGTTGGCCGCAATCACATCCGCCTGCAGTCCGATGATAAAGGTCATAAATCCCAGAATCATCAGGGTGCATGCCAGAATCAACGACTGGATATGGCCGGAACCGCCGGTGGTAAAATAAAAGCACAGAAAACGGATGCCGATGCCCAGCCCGATCAGAAAAGGCACCACGCCCACCAGCGTAAAGCAGAGCATGGGCTTGTACATCATAAAGGCCCTCAGTATGGTCAGCATGGAACGCTTCACATAGGCTGCCATACTGGAAAACAGCCGGGAACTGCGCAGCTCCGGATTGGTGCGGATCGGCACCGATGTGATCGCCATCCGGTTCCGGCCCGCCTGCACGATGGTTTCCAGCGTATAGGTATATTCATTGATCACATTCATATGCATGGCGGCATCCCTGCTGTAAGCCCGGAAACCGCTGGGGGCATCGGGAATATTCGTTTTGGATGCTTTTCTCACAACAAAGCTGCCCAGATGCTGGAGTTTTTTCTTGAGCGGCGAAAAATGAGCCGTATCATCTATGGGCCGTTCCCCGATGACCACCTCTGCTTCGCCGTCCAGAATCGGCCGGATCAGCTTTTCAATATCCGCGCCGCAATACTGATTGTCCGCATCCGTATTGACAATAATATCTGCCCCCTGACGCAGCGCCGCATCCAGCCCGGCCATAAACCCTCTGGCCAGCCCCTTATTCCTCGGAAAGCTGACGATATGATGCACGCCCCATCTTCTCGCTACCTCCACCGTATTGTCCCGGCTGCCGTCATTGATAATCAGATATTCGATCTCATCAATTCCGTCAATATGCCGCGGCAGATCGTTCAGGGCAATTTCCAGTGTTTCCGCCTCGTTCAGGCAGGGTATCTGTATAATCAGTTTCATTCCCATCCTCCTGTCAGCCGGTCAGGCTGATTTCATGCATGGACAGCTTCAGTCGATACTCCACATAGTTGAGCGGAATCGGCGTCAGCGGATTGGTAATATTGAAATAATCCAGATGACTCAAATGATTCCAGTTGGTATACACTTTTCTCACACGCAGTGGCGCATCCTGCCAACTATTGTCCTCTTCCATCTTTCGTTCCAGTTCCCCGTCATAATCCAGATAATATACGTTCCGGTACTGTCCTGCAAGCCACTGGGCCTGCTCTCTCAGATTTTCCTCCACATAATAGACATCACAACCGGTCAGCAGCTTGACCGGAAAGATAAATACAATCTGCTGTTCATCCGGCCCCACCAAAAACGCGTCCTCTCCGGTAATATCCTCACAGATATCCCCCAGTACCTCCCATTCGCACCGTGTATGGTCTTTCTGGGTGATCAGGCCCAGATCATAGGGCAGGAAGGAAAGGAAGGCCAGTCCCAGGACGCAGAGACTGATTTTCCCCTTCCTGTCAGCCTCTTCCAGCAAAAGCCCCGCCAGCAGAAAAACCACGGAAAGAAAGATCATCACATATCTGGCATAATAATAATAAAACAGCACTTCCAGCCGCATAAACATGGAGTAAGCGATCACGCAATAGAAAAACAAAAGGGACAGCGCCGACCGTCCGGGGGTTTTCCATGCGGCCCCGGGCTTCAGCAGCAGATACCCATACAGAAAGGGAATCAGCAAAAGCCCGGTCATATAAATATAAGTGCTGATCTGCAGATACTGGCAATATCTGAGATATTCCGCCTGAATGATTCCTTTGTATACAAAAAACAAGGCAGACCCCAAAAGCCCCAGACGCACACCCCAGTACAAGAGATTCTTCCACAGACGGCTTTGCCCCGTTTTCTTTCTGAGATTGTCTGCAAACTGCCTTCCCCGGCCGCTCATCAGAAACAAGGCCGCCACGGACAGGATACTGCACAATCCCACAATCACTGCTTTGATATTGTTCTCATGGATCAGATTCCGGGTCAGCTTCCACAAAACGCTGTAATTCCCATAAGAATAATAAGGTGCAATGGAAAAAGACCAGAACGCGCTGAGCAGATACCCCCACAGCGTTACCAGCACAGAGACAAGCCAGCCCCTGTTTCCATCCAGAAAATACAGTACAAATAAGGCAATGACCAGTATTGGCATAAATACATAGATGCTGATATGGAAAAAAGCAAATACCAGAAGCGGCAGCCCGGCCAGATACGCAGCCCGTCCTCCCAGGGTCATAAAATACAGAAAGACCCCGAAAATCACCGCCAGTCCCAGCTCTGTCAGCGAGGACTTGGAACCCCATACCACGATGGGACTGAAAGCGGCAAGCGCCGTCGCAAGACAGGACAGCTTCCGTCCCAATCCCATATTTTCCGTCAGAAAATACATCAGAAAGATCAGACACAGATACAGCAGCGTCTGCACGCCGATCATTTGGGGATATCCGAACAGCAGTCCCCACAATGCCAGCAGCGCCGAATAGGTGGGCAGACCATGTATGGTCCCCACGATTCTGTCAAAATTTGCCGCATCTGTTTCCGTTTCCTCAATCACTCTGGGCAGATAGAGATTGTTCTGCCCGTAAACAAAATCCAGATATTTCTGACGCTCCTGCGGCGTTTCCAGCCTGGTAAATTCCTCCATCTCCATATAGTTATGGGTATCATACGCCATCAGAGCCAGCGCCTTCACCTGATAGGTCCCCTGATCCTGCCCCATACTGTACAGTTCAAATTTATTCCAGGTAAAAGGCAGCGCCAGCAGACTGATCACCAGGGGAATGGCATATCTGCGTACATCGCAGGATACGTTTATATGCAGACATCCCGCCAGCCTGCCAGGCCATGCCTGGCTGCCGGTACGATTCTCCGTCCCCGGTTCCGGCTTTTGGTATGCGCGAAAAACCAGTCCTGCCGACACCACGGTCTCCAGGCCGATGCACACCAGCAGCACAGGCACAAACTGAAAACAGTCCGCCTGGAAAAATCCTGCACTGACCACTGTATACAGGAAGAAAAAGCCGCACAGCGTAAACACTGCCAGCCTGACCAGGCCGATGCCCGGCGCCGCCTTCTGTATCAGATAAGCCCATAAAACCAGGCTCAGGACACACAAGAAAAGAATCATATTCTGCCTCCCAATCACTCTCCGGCAATCAGTATACTGCCGTCCGTATCACTCCGATACTCCGCCACAAAGTACAGATCACTGCCATCATAAGGCGTCCCGAACGCATAAGGCTCCTTTGTATATCCATTGAGCCATCTCACAAAAGTATACCCTTCTTTTTCCGGGGCCAGCGGTACCTCCAGCACATCTCCCACCAGTCCTTCCACATAGGAAATATACAGATCACCGTCCCCGCCGTCCAGATATACCTTTTTGGATTCCCTGCCCTCTACCCACAGCCCGGTCAGATATCCTTCTCTGATCCGGATAAAGTCTGTCAGCTCCCGGATACTTTCCTGATACTCTGCCGCCCGGCTGTCGGGATCGGTTCCCTTATTACGGCCCCATCTGACGCCGTCCATCATTGCACTGGGCGCAAGGTCCTCTGCCAGAGCATCCACACCTCCTTCCTCCAGCTCCCTGAGAATCGGAAGAAAGACCGTTTCGTATGTCTGCTCTGTCTCTGCCCTGAACTCCTCTTTCTCATACATATGATACCAGATCGAAAACGGGTCCATCGGAAGGGCGGCAAACAGGCCATAAGGGCTGACGCTGCTGATGTAATGCTGATTGGTCCGGGGATTCATAATCGGATTCCCCAGGCTCATATCATAGTCCCAGACCGGTCCCGCATAGAGCTTTCCATCCTCAGCATCCATATCCTTATAAAAATACTGGCTGGTGGAAGATGCATCATAATTGCGCACAATCTCTTCCACCAGATACTTTTTCACAAAACTCTCCAGATCGATGTATGCCGTATAGTTAAGTCCGGTGCCCGGATTCACGCCGTCCTCCGCATACAGGGCATCTTCAAAGGTCTGCCAGAGACCGGCAATGTACTCCGCCTGGGCATAGTCCGCATATTTGGGCCGCTTTATGGTAACAGGCTGTCCTCCTCCGGTAATAAAAAAACTGGCGCTGGCATAGATGCGGGAAGGCCGCTCGATTTCCAGCAGATAGCCGCCGGTAATATCTTCTGTTCCGATTTGGGTTTCATATCCCCGCAGGCTGATCCCGTTTTCCAGAAAACGCACCCCATACTGCGCCGGCGCCTCCCTGACCAGATCTGCCATCCCTGCCGGATCTGCTTCTTCGGCATCCGGTTCATACAGAGTGTATTCTTCCAGATTGCGGATGTCCACTCTGTTCGGCCCGATCTCCACCTTTTCACAGAGCTGATAGCACCCTTCGTAAGACCCGTTGAGATACAGATCCACAAATCCGCTCTCCGGAGAATACGCCATACCCGCCTGCGCCGCCATATCATAGGTGATTTTATTGCGCAGCAGTGTTTTATCCGACCAGTTGCTGAGCAGATTCCATTTTACGGCCCCTCCCATACCGAGAAAGTCCACAGCCTGCTCCATCGTCATCTGATACGGTTTTTTCACCCAGTCTGCGGAAGTATTGCCTCTGACCCGCAGTCCTTCTATCCTTGCTTCTGTTTCCGCATCCCCTTTGGGATTCACCAGTATGACCTGTGCCCCGTACTGCTGCTCATAAGGCTCTACACCCAGTCTTTCCAGCTTTTCCTGTTCCATTTCAATAAACAGCGCCGGCACATTGCGGGAGGCCATCACTTCCAGTGGGAAGGTCTGTCCGTCTGCTCCCAATATATGCAGTCCCACAGACACCCGGCTCCTGCCGCCGGACAGCGTTTCACCGTCCAGGGATACCGGGCCGCCTCCCCCGGTCCACAGCTTCAGCTTATCTTCTTCCTGCCAGAAGGACGGCAGAAACAGATAATATTTCTGTTCTTGTTCATTCCACCATAAACGGATTATCTTATGCCTGTAATGGGAAAAGGGTACTGATACATAGATTTCCCCTTCCTCTTCCTCCCATTGCCTTACCCCCGGCGCACCGGTCTCCCCTACTGCCCGTTCTCCGTAAACCGGCACTCCCAGGCACAGCAGCAATGCGGAAAGCATAAGCATCGCATAACGACGCCTTCTTCTTTTCATTTATTTATCCTGCCCACAGCCATAATAATCCTCAAACCATTCCACAAATGCAGACAGCCCTTCTTCAATGGTGGTATCCGGCCGGAATCCGAAATCCTCCATCAGCTCCGATACATCCGCATAGGTCTGGTATACATCTCCCGGCTGCATGGGATAATATTCCTTCACCGCTTCCCTGCCCAGACACCGCTCCAGTGTGGAAATAAAGTCCATCAGTTTCACCGGCTGGTTATTTCCGATGTTGTAAATTTTATAGGCCACTCCGTTTTCATTTTTCCGGGGCGGATTGCACAGAATATTGTATACTCCGGCCACAATGTCATCAATATACGTGAAATCCCGCATCATATCCCCATTGTTGTAGATCTGGATCGGTTCACCGTTCATAATTTTCTTTGCAAATTTAAAATATGCCATATCCGGTCTGCCCATCGGTCCGTACACGGTAAAAAACCGCAGCCCTGTCACCGGATAATCATACAGCTTGCTGTAGGCATGGGCCATCAGCTCATTGGATTTTTTCGTTGCCGCATACAGGCTCACCGGACCGTCCACCTTGTCATCCACGGAAAACGGTACCTTTTCGTTGCCGCCGTAAACGGAACTGGAAGATGCAAATACCAGATGGAAGATACCATACTTTCTGCATGCCTCCAGAATATTGAAAAATCCCACCAGATTGGAGGATACATAGGCGTCCGGATTGTCAATGCTGTAGCGGACCCCTGCCTGAGCGCCCAGATTGACGGCAATCTGCGGCCTGAATGTTTCAAACACAGAGAAAACCGCCTCTTTGTCGGCCAGATCCCCTTTTACAAACGTATAGCCGGGAAAGCTCTCCAGTATTTTCAGCCTGGCTTCTTTCAGTGACACTTCATAATAGTCATTCAGATTATCAAAGCCGATGACCTTTGCGCCTTCTTCCAGCAGCCTCCTGGACAGATGAAACCCGATAAAGCCTGCCCCGCCTGTGATCAGATATACCTTAGATGCATCAAATTCCTTCATTTTGGTCCTCCTGTTTCCCTGTGTATAAATAATTTTCCACCCTGCCCGAATCTGTCAGGGACTCATATTCTTTCTTTTTTTCTTCTGCAAATTCTGCTCTGTCATAAATATAAATATCATAGTTCTCTATCGTTGTCAGATAACTGAACTCATATTTTCCGATGGGCTTGCTGCCTGCAACAGGGGTTCCCGCCCGAAGCACAATATATTCCACGCCCTGCTGCTTGGCATAATCGGTGATCGCAAAAGATCGCACCGGATTGGCTTCCATCGCTTCGTACAACGGATTGTTGCTCCATCCGTCCACCAGGGCATCCCGGCCATATGCCAACTGGATACTGGCATCATACTGGCGGATAAACTGCAGCATTTCCCCCGGCACCACTGCCTTCACATCCCGGCCGTCCACATGCATCACATCCGCTGCCGCAATCACCGACTGGGGCAGATGATACAGGTTTTCCGCCTTCGTCACCATCGGATTCTGATAGACCAGACTGCCGCTCTGCATCAGCAGCAGAGCAAATACCGTACTGATCACAATCCGCTTTCTCCTTGTCTCGATCTTGCTGACCGCCCTTGCCAGTGCATAAGATACTGTCATCCCCATAGGGACCAGCCACAGCAGCCTGTAGTAAACCTGGGAATCCAGGAAAAAATGCATGGCGGCATAGGCAAACAGCGGAAAGAAAAACAATGCCAGAATCCCTGCTGTCAAATGCACAAACAGCATTTTGATTTCTTTTTTTTCTTCTGTTACCCAAAGATATAAAATCGCCGCGGCAACAATCACAGTCATCGTACTGTCACCGCCATAGTTCTGATAAATGGTAAGGGTCGTTCTGATGATCTCTCCCATGATGTTCCTTTCTTCTTTTCCTTTGTTTTTCTGCCGGATACTGCTTTGTCCTCACTGCAAAAACAGATACAGCAGGCCGAAAAAAATACAGGGTAACAGACAGGCCGCCGTCTGAACCACCAGCAGGATTTTCTTTTTTTCTATGGCCATCAGAACAGAAGCCAGACCCAGCAGGATCGGCACCGTAAAGATGCCTGTACTGGTGGTGAAAGTGGTACACAATACGATAATAAAAAGCATCCCCCATTCTCCCACATCCATCTCCTCCTTGGCCATAAACAAAAGCCAGAGGAACAGGGCGGGAATCATCAGATTGGGAAACATGGCCTTGCCCTGCCAGGTTCTGGTATAGGCAAAACTCTCTGCCGTATAGATGGAAACATTGCCGAACAGATACCACAGATTCACGAACAGCAAAAACAGCCACTTACTCTTTCTCTGCAGCGGAAACAACTGATTTCCCGCCTGTACATAAATACAGAACATCAATGCCAGAAACAGCATACTGATATAACTGTGGCAGATGATCGTCACATGGATCCCTGTCACCTCCGAAAGCCATGCCATAAAAATCGGTTCTGTGGAAAGCGCATGCCGGATATCCAGCGGGCCGTCTGCACCATAATAGGGAGTAAACCGGTACATGGTATCCGTATGCTGGCTGGTCAGGGAAGTGGCAACAAAAAAAGAATCGTCCCCGTCCAGGTACTGCATATGAAAGGCAAAGAAAAGCTGTATCCCCATCAGAAGCAGCACAATGGCCATAATCGGAATCTGCTCTTTTTCCGGCCTGTGCTCCCTGATCTTGCGCAGACAGGCCGGAATACTTCCATGTCCCAGCAGCAGAAACACCACTGCCAGAATGCCGATCACGATGGTATAGCTCTGCACCACCAGCATAAAAGAGGCTTCCAGCACAATAAACGGGACTGCCAGAAGCTGAAATACAGCAAACATCATCATCCATCCGGACAGCCAGATCATCCCCAGGGACCGATGCTCATCTTTCATATAGCGAACCGGCAGAAGCCCCATACAAAAAGGCAGAAGCCATGTACAGACTGCCAGAAGTCCCAAATGTAACCACATTTTATCTTCCTCCTGCGGCGAAAAGCGCATCATAGTCATAGGTTTCTATCATGCTTTTCATCCGCTGTAACTCTTCTTTGTAGTTTTCTTCACTGATCCGGCACATTTCATTGGCAAAGCAAGACGTCATAAACAGGTTCACACTCTGATTATAGTGCCCGCTGTCCGCATAAAAACCCAGATCACAGACAATCTCCTCGATTCCGGGAAAGAAATACAGCTCCACATTATCGTATACCAACAGTTTTTCCATAAAATACTGATATTCATACATAACAGCATCCAATTGATTGTTCTGCACATATTCATACCAGTAAAGCACACTGTAAGGCGGGAAAAACACAACAAACCGGGTTTCCGGATGGGATTCGATCACCGGCAGGATATTGGCCTGCAGATTGGCCTCCAGATCTTCGATAAACAGATCCTCCGGGAACCAGGCATCATTTTTCTCCGGTATTGTATAATTGGCCAGCACATAGTCCCGGCTGTAGCACCCCTGCAAAGCCTCTTCCGAAGCGTATACGCTGCTCAGCGGCGTAGGTTCCTGCTCAATCAGAGGCTTTAAAATATAGTCAAGCAAAACACCCTTATTAAACCAATACTGGACATCATCCGCCAGAGAAGTGTTGTACAGATAGTCGGGCAGAGGATACTTGGTTTCATTGATGCCGCCTGTATAGGAAGCCAGATCCACTCCCCAAAAGACCTGCTTCAGCTCTCCGTCCCGCAGATCCACCATTTCCATGATGTTGCTGATGTCCTTTGGATATGCCCCGTTATAGGAAAGTTTCAGAGTCTGCAACCCCATTTTCTCTGCAAACCAGTCCGTTTCAAAATTCACCGTCATGGAAGAACCCAATAAAACACTGTCGTACTCCATATGTTTTGCCATACCCGGATTCTGGCTGAGCTGATTGTCAATCTGATAGGGAAAACGCCGAAGAGGCCCATGATAATGAAAAAACGGATCCACTGTTACCACCAGCAGGACGGAACCGGCCATGCCGACAAAAATGATGATGCAGGTTTGTGCAAGCCATCTGTTGTATCCCATAACGCTTTTATCCTTTGCTCCTCATAATCTGTTAAAAGTTAAAGTACAGAAATGTGCTGACCTCCGACAGAGAGACAAGCGACCATAAAAACAGCACTGCCGTATACAGGGAATTGGCCATTGCTGGTTTGAAATCCGCAAGTTTCTCGTTGACATTCCGGCAGCACAGAATCAGCAGCCATGCCACCGCCATATAAGCCAGCATCAGAAAATAGGCGCCATAGGGCATGGTATCCAGCTTCAGCACTTTCAGACAATAGAAAAACTCCGGTGTACGAAACTGTTCTGCAAACCCCTGCGGCACACCGGCCAGTGCATAACTGCCTGATACAGCTCTTTTGAGTACC
This sequence comes from uncultured Clostridia bacterium, assembly GCA_947385955.1. Classification (GTDB taxonomy): domain Bacteria; phylum Bacillota; class Clostridia; order Lachnospirales; family Lachnospiraceae; genus VSOB01. Next base: position 50,526 of record CANDNA010000007.1, on the reverse strand, counting down.
TGCCAGGCCTGTCCCATTGTTTCCGCACGGAAAAACACCCACAGGACCTGGATCAGAATCAGATTCAGCAGACACCCCAGCGCCCTGGGGATCCGGCATACCGCAGGCAGAAACAGTTTGGTCAAAACATAAAACAGTCCGTGCATCACACCCCAGAACACAAAAGTCCATCCGGCGCCATGCCACAGGCCGCTGAGAAAATACACAATCATAATATTGACGCAGGTCCGGACAGTTCCTTTCCGGCTCCCGCCCAGTGGAATATAGAGATACCGGGTAAAAAACCGGGTCAGCGTCATATGCCACCGTTTCCAGAACTCCACAGGATGATGGGCCTTATAGGGAGAATGAAAATTAACCGGCAGCTCTATCCCGAACATCAGCCCGATTCCTCTGGCCATATCACAGTAACCGCTGAAATCAAAATAGAGCTGTACGGAATAGGAAGCAATCAGCCACAGAGCCGTCAGGCCGCTGAGCGCCTCTATATTACCGTATCCCCAGGCAACCGCCTTCCCGAAAATATCCGCGATCAGTACTTTTTTAGCCAGGCCGCAGACAAATGCATACAGCCCCATACTCATCCGGCGGGCATCCCATCTCTTTCTCTGCGGATCGGCAAACTGATCGATCATTTCATCGTACGTGACAATCGGCCCCGCAATCAACTGAGGAAAAAAGGTCACAAACAGGGCATATTCCATAAACGGATAGTTCTTTGTCCTCCCCTGGTACGTATCCACCAGAAATCCGATCTGCTGAAACGTGAAAAAACTGATCCCGAGAGGCAGCAGGACTCTTTGCAGCGTAAACTGGGTATGGCACAGCGCATTGATATTTTCCACAAAAAAATCATAATATTTATAATAAAACAGGACGCCCAGATTGGCCCCTGCGCCCGCAGCAGTCAGATACAGATCTTTCCTGCGGCTCTCCCGGCTTCCCCTGTGGCTTAACAGCAGCCTGTACAGAGCGTAATTCCCAAGTATGCTGCCTGTGATAATCAGCAGATACTTCACATGAAACCAGGCATAAAACCAAAGGGACATGGCCGTCAGCCAGGTCTTGCCCCATTCATATTTTCCCTTTGCGTTACAGACATAATAGCCTGCCAGAGAAAGGGGCAGAAACAACAGAATAAAAATATAGGAATTAAACAGCATTGCTATCCTTTTTCAGGTATCCCGCAGAATATCCTGAACACCTTTGCTTTTGTTAAAATATATTTTGAAATCAGCAGTACCAGTGCGGTATCTGCCAGGAAATTGCCGAGGATGATAAGAACCGGCGTCTGCAGCCCCATCACGGATACCAGCAGCGTCCTGGTCAGGACAAGGGCATAGGCATCCAGAAGATACATCTGGAGAGACCAGGTGCCGCATTCTGTCAGAAAACCTGCCGTGTATCTGCCGCAGCATCCCGACAGGGCAAAAAAGAATAGAAAACTGCTCAATACGCATACTACTTCCAACAGCCGGGCGCCGCTCCATACCTCCTCATTCCATACCAGAAACCCGGCAAAGAAAAGCAGCATAGAAGCCAGGGAAGGCAGAAGGAAACCGGTTTTTTTCAGTTTTGGCAGGATCCTGTCTGCGTTTCTCCGCAGCCCATATCCCAAAAAGAAATACCACAGATACTGGGATACCATATTCATAAGGAACAGATCCGTGATATACGGCTTGGCCAGAAACAGGATAACGACCAGAAAAACACCTGCCCTGCGCAGGGCATTTCTGCCTGTCAGAAGCCTCTCCAGTACCGGAAACAGCAGGGCAATCACAAAAAGTGTCCACAAAAACCAGTCACTGCCTCCATACAGTACCAGATCCGTCACTGCTTCCCGCAGATCCATCTGCTCGTTGACAAACGGGTTGGGAATCAGTCTGGGCAGAATATCCAATGCGGAAAATACCAGATGCGGGATCAGAATCCGCCTGCATTTTCTGACCGCATACTCCCTGTAACTGCCGTGGAAAGAATAACAAAAACCGGATACCAGAAAAAACAGCGGCATCTGCACCGTCCATAAAAACGTATGAAGCATCCTGCACCACGTGATCTCATGAAGGTTCACCGGAAAGACAAGAATGGAATGATACAGGAGCACCATCAGAATCGCCATCCCCCGCAGCATATCCATTTCCTTCCATCTTCTCTTCTCTGTCATGGTCTACCTCGCTAAATGAATATATTTTAACATACTCCCTCTTTTAATACAAGAAATGCGACAGAATGTTGGGAAACTTTATTCCAGTTTTTTCCTTCATTGACACCTATTGTAAAATGTATGATAATAAAGAGAACCCGCGGCCTCAGGAAGCTGCGGCGTCAATACGTATAAAGGATGAATCTGATGACAAGAAAAACCTGTAAAAAACTGTTTTCGTTCTACCCCTGTATCATCCCGGTCCTGGTGCTGCTGTTATGTGTTTCCATATGGCCCCTGGGACTGCTCGGACATACTTCCTATGAAAGCGCCTCCCTGGAACGGGGTATCTTTCCCAATCTGAATCTGTCGGACGGCTCCGTTCTCACCGGGGAATTTACTCCCTCCCGCCGGCATCTGACCGGTATCTCTTTCCGGTTTCTGATCAGCGGACAGGCCAGGGAAGGCACAGTGGATCTGACCCTGTCAGACAATACGGGAAAAGACATCGGTTCTGTCACTTTAGAGTCCGGAGATGTGATGAATTACCGCTGGATCCGTTTCCCTCTGGAAGTACATCTGGAACCGGATCAGACCTATCACTGGCATATGCAGGCCCATGAATATGAAGAAGCCTCGCTGGCGCTCTATTCCGGCAGCCCCGTCATCGGCCCGCAGGAAGCAGGGGCTTTCTATTATAACGGTTCCCCGGAAGAAAAGCTCACGCCCGCAATGATCTACACTTATGTGGATGCAGTGGATGAGACCTGTTATCTTCCCTATTATACCGCATGTTTACTGTTTGGCCTTCTTCTCTTTTTTATGTGCCGCAAATTCGAAAAAACAAACGAGGACACTTAATTATGATGATGCAACGAATCAAACCGGCAATTCCCTGCCTGATGGCGATACTGGCTGTAATCTTTTTCCTGCTGATGAGCGATGAAAGCCGTACCCCCATTACCATTGATGCCATTGATATGAACCGGCTGTCCGGCTACGAGGACGGTACTGCCATCGGGCTGACTCCGGACAGCCAGTATTCCGGTGTCATGCTGGCCAGCTCCGGCTATCTGCTGGATCCGGGAGAATATGCCATCGGCATTGCCTATCACACTGACGGGGAGGATAACGAGCTGAAGGTCTATGACAACGGGGCCGAGCTGGATACCTGGAAACTGGACCCTGAAGTGACCTATAAAGAATACGACTTTGAACTGGAACGCTCTTCTCTGGATTTTCGGTTCGAAATCCTCTATGACGGCGCCAGCTATGTGTTGATTCAAAGTGTGACCCTGATTCCCAAAGACCGCTTTTATACGGACACCACCTTTCTGATCGTCCTGTTCCTGCTGCTGGCAGCAGGTTTGGGAGTATTCTGCCTGTTCCGTGCAAAAAACGGACGGAATCTGCGGGATGATTATGTCATTCTCACTCTGGCAGGTATCGGCCTGTTTGCTTCTGTTCCTTATCTGAACACGGGGCTTTCCTGGGCTGTGGATCTGTGCTACCATCTGATCCGCATCGAGGGTATCAAAGACGGCCTGCTTTCCGGTCAGTTTCCCGTGGTAATCTATCCCGAAGCGCTGCACGGAAACGGATACTTAAACGCCATGTATCCCAATCTGTTCCTGTATCTGCCGGCATGGCTCCGGATGCAGGGGGTATCGATGGCAGACAGTTTCAAATTTCTGATCGTCGTATGCAATATGGCTACGGCGGCGCTGACCTATTACTGTACAAAGGAAATCGGAGGCAGCAGAAAAGCGGCCCTTTTGGCTTCCCTGCTTTATACCTGCTGCCCGTACCGTTTTACCAATATCTATGCACGGGGCGCTGTGGGGGAATTTCTGGCCATGACCTTCTTTCCCCTCGTATTTGCCGGCCTGTATCATATCCTGATCGGAGAGAGGAAAAAATGGGGCTGTCTGGCCCTGGGCATGACCGGCCTTCTCCAGAGTCATATTTTAAGCGTCACACTGGCAGGTACCTTTTGCGCCATATTGAGCATACTATATCTGAGAGAACTGTTACTGGGCAGACGCCTGATCGAAATGGGCAAAGCCGTTCTTGCCAGTCTGCTTCTGAATATCGGTTTTCTCATACCGTTCCTGGATTTCTACCAGAATGAAGACCTGTGGATGGATGCCCTGGATCTGGGTTCCTATCAGGAATACACCATGAATCTGTCCGGGCTGTTCGGACTGCAGACCGCAGGGGACTATTATTCCCTTACCTTCGGGATCCCGCTTGCCATCTGCGGTGCCATTGCATGTTCTTATGTCCTGCTGGAAAAAAAGAACGGAAAAAAAGAAGCCTACATCCGCTGCCTGTTCCTGATGGGCGCTTTTATGACTTTTATGATGCTGAGTTTCTTCCCCGGATGGAAGATGATGGCCATCCCGCTGTTAGACATTCTGTTCAATAAAATACAGTTTGCCTGGCGTCTGCTGGGACCGGCCAGCCTGCTGTTCGCCATCACCGGCAGCATCTGCTGTTTCCGCTCCAAAATGCTCAAACGCTACAGCCGCATCCTGTTTGTGGCGCTTGCGGGCCTTTGCATGCTGTCTGCCGTCCGGTTTAAAAGCGAGGATTTTGCCTATTCCGCAGAACAGGACTATACCAATGGGCACGTCAGCAAGCTGGTAGGCATCCCCAGCGGCGCCAACACTGTCATCTATCCCTTCGAATGGCGTCCCAGACATACCATTGATGCGGATATTACCACAGAGCACACCCTGTCAGATATCAATCAGATCAGCCTGAAAAAAATCAAACGGACAGGCGTCACCACTACCATACAATATGCCTGTCTTTCCGAAGAACAGTACATCGAAGTGCCTGTGATCTATTACAAAGACTACCGGGCCACAGATGAAAACGGCAATGCCGTTTCTCTGGAAGAGGGAGACAACAACCGGATCCGCGTACTCCTTTCCGGTGACGGCAAAGTCCATACGGTTACACTGGACTATCATATCCCGGCCGCCTATACCCTGTCAGCCTGGATCTCCATCCTGACTGCCCTGCTGTTTCTGCTTTACAGGATTCTGCCGGACAAATGGCTCCCCCGGCTTCCGATTGCCAGACTTTTAAAGATTGCCAGAAAGGAAAGCGACGATGTTAGATAAGATTGCAGTTCTGATTCCCTGCTATAACGAAGCGCCCACCATTGAAAAGGTGGTCAACGATGCCAGGGCCGCCCTGCCTGAGGCCGTAATCTATGTATATGACAACAACTCTACCGACGATACGGCCCGGATCGCCGCCGCCGCCGGCGCTGTGGTCAGAAAAGAGTACCAGCAGGGAAAGGGCAACGTCATCCGGCGGATGTTCCGGGAAATTGACGCAAGCTGCTATATCCTCATTGACGGGGACGACACCTATCCGCTGGAACATGCCGCTGAAATGGCAGAACGTGTGCTGGAGCATCATGCGGATATGGTCGTGGGGGACCGGCTTTCTTCCACCTACTTTTCAGAAAACAAAAGACCCTTCCATAATTTCGGCAACAGCCTGGTAAAAGGCAGTATCAACCGCCTGTTCGGTTCCGACATCAAGGACATTATGACCGGCTACCGGGCATTTGGCTATTCCTTTGTCAAAACCTTCCCGGTCCTGTCCCAGGGCTTTGAAATCGAAACGGAAATGACCATCCATGCCGTCTATAACCATATGCAGATTGAAAATGTGATCGTGGACTACCGCGACAGGCCCAAAGGCAGTGTTTCCAAGCTGAATACCTATTCCGACGGATTCAAAGTACTGAAAATGATCCTGCGTCTGTTCAAAACCTACAAACCTCTGGCTTTTTTCTCACTGATTGCCGCCGGCCTGATGCTGCTGGCCGCCGGTTTCTTCATTCCGGTATTTATCCGGTTTCTGGAGACCCATCTGGTCCTCCAGATCCCCACGCTGGTGGTATGCGGGTTCGTTACACTGGCCGCACTCCAGTCTTTCTTTGCGGGACTGATTCTGAGCAATATGAGTGAAAACAACCGACGGGATTTTGAATACCAGCTTCAGCGGACGGCAGACCGGTATAAAAATCTTCAGAAAGAAACAGACCGGGAATAGACTGCCGGATTCTACAATCGTTTTATGCAGACTGCATAACGACAGAAAAACAGTACAAGAGTCACTGCACTGGAAAGAAACAGCGCCGCATTGACGCCATCCACACCCCAGGCCCTGATACAGGGCCAGGACACAAACGCTGCAGTGACCGTTCCTGCAGCGGCGCCTGTGAAAAGGCCCATCCGGTCACGCAGCACGGTCAGCACGGTCCCCACAAACCAGATCAGCGCAATGACGCCGCAGCACAGCACGGTAGGAGTCAGCAGATAGGCATAGGGGCGGATGCTCTCTGTAAAAAGCAGCACCAGCGCCCACTCTCCCAGCAGCATGCAGCCTGCCAGTGACAGTACCACCAGCCCGCTTACGCCGGCCGCCAGTTTCCAGAAAAGCGTCTGAAACTTCTTCCGCTCCCCTTTCGCCGCATACTCTGCAAACAGCCCCGTAAATGTCGTAAAAATATAAGAAGACAACAACTGGATCACCGATGCGGGAATGGCCACCGAGCTGTAATATCCCAGCACTTCGCTTCCGGCCAGCTTTTCCAGAACATATCTGGGAATGGGGACTACCGCATTCAGGCAGAGGGCATACAGAAACAGGGGAAAGCATTCTCCTGTCAGCGACCGGAGCGCCCCTCTGTCAAAGCGCAGGGAAAAAGTCTGATAGCTCCGGGCTCTGGGCAGATCGAATACAAGGAGGATCCCATAAGCGAATACCAGCATGGCAATCGAGGTCAGGATCAGATTGCCCGTCAGCTTTTCCACCAGAAAAAAAGCAGCCAGCGTCAGGATACCCCGCATCAGGAAAGACTGTCCTGCCACATCCAGATGCCATGCCCTCTGGTCAATGCCATGGAACACATCCACCACCGCTTCGTGCAGCCGGTACAGCATAAATGCCAGCAGAAACACCGTTACATAAACGGAATAGCCATTGCACAGCACAAACAGCGCATACAAAAGAAAGGCAGAAAACGCCGCCAGCATTCTGTGGGTCACATAAATATCTGCGCTGTACCGGTCCGCCGTATCGGAAACCTGGTAATTCCGGATACAGAAATAGGCAATATTGGTAAATACATTGGTCAGGGACAGGCCCAGGGACAGATACCCCGCCTCCGTATACCCTGCCAGCCGCACGATCAGAATCGTCATCAGCCACTGCGCCCCGATAAATCCCACCGATCCGGCCACATTCCAGAACATATTTTTTCGGATCGCCTGCGGCGAAACCTGCTGCCCATATCTGTCGTCTGTTTTCATTCCTTCTCCTGCTCTTCTTTCCGATATACAGCCTTCAACGTAAAGGGAACCCCGTCATAAACCTGCGTAAAGTCATAAATTTCTCCTGTGTCCTCACGCACCCAATAATCGAATACATACCCTTCCAGCTTAGGCTTTCTGGGCGGGGTAAGCGTCCTGCCCTCCACGGCATCCACTCTGGTTACATACATGGTCCCTTCTCCCGGATCAAAGACGATCTGATCATAGATCCGCCCTTCCAGCCAGATGTCATTTAAAAATTCCCTGCGAAGCGTCAGGAATGTTTTGATGTTATCGATTTCCGCCTGATACGCCTCCGCAAAGTCCGGTTCTTCTTCATATTTAAAATCCTCGAACGTATCCCATCGCATATAGTCCATATAAGCGCTGTCCCATATCTCATCCCGATAGCTGTCTATCCTCTGATCCAGCATATTGTCAATGACAGGAAGAGCCGTATTTTCATATTCGTCAATCACCGCTTCCCGAAAAGCCGGAATCTGATACAGATCATACCACCAGGACGCATCTTCCCGCAAAGAAGCGGCAAAAATCCCTCTCGGTTCCTGGAAATCCACCGGTCTGGTATGTTCAATCAGAGGATTGCCCAGCGTTTTGTCATAGTCCCATACCGGCCCTGCATACAACGCCGTTTCCTCCCTGTCTGCACTCAGGGCATCCCGGTAAAAATACTGGCTGGAATACATGGCATCCAGATTCTTCCCGATCTCTTCCATCAGATATTTCCTGGCAAAGCTGGTCAGATCTATGGGAATATCCTCCAGCTTTCCGGCCCGGATGGCATCCTCCATCTCCTGGAATGTTTCACTGATATAGGCAATCTGTTCCTTTGTGGGATTGGCCGGCCGTTTGATTACCACATTCTGGCCGTTTGCGGTGGTAAAATAATGGGCAGCCTCTGCCAGTCTGTCCTCATAGGGATACTCCAGCGTCACAAGAAAGCCGGTCTGCACATCGGATGTTTCCACATCAATATCCACCCTTCCCGGCCCGGTTTCCACTTTTTCCGAGATCTGATAGGAACCCCGGTATTCCTCATTGATATACAGATCCACCCAGATACTGGCCGGAGAATAGGCCAGCCCCATTTCCATAGCCATATCATACATGATCCGGTCCCGCAGCAGAGACTGATCCTGCCTGTTGGCCAGCAGGATATAATTTTCCTGCTTTCCCCGGCCCAGCAGGTCGGCCCCTTCCTCCAACGACATCTGATAGGGCTTTTTATCCTCCAGAAATGTGGCGTTGCCTCTGGATTTCAGCTTTCTGATCTGCCCGGCCCCGATCACGTTCCCATCCGCATCCACCATTTCATACAGTCCCGGTTCTCCGTTCCCTTTGGTTTCCTCAATATGCGTCAGACTGCCGGAGCTGGTAGTAATAAAGAGGGCCGGCACCTGGGAAGAATGCATCACCACTACGGTAAATTCCTGATTTCCCGCCTGCAGGAGATGCTCTCCGTCTGTCAGGACGCCTGTTTCTTCCCATCCGTTCAATACAGTTCCGTCCCAGCTCTTTTCCCACCGGCCTTCTATGATAATTTTTGCCCCTGCCTCCGAAACGGAGCCACAGTACGCAGGCAGAAATAAATACTCTTTGTTATTATAATAATTGTGCCACAGCTTCAGTTCCCTTTCGGTTCCGCCGCCTTCCATGACAAACACAATATCCGACAGCTCCACCGGCTGCCTCCTGTCCCAGTAAGAGCGCAGCCCCATGTATGCGCAGAGCAGCAAAGCCGCCCCAAACAGCGCAGCCATTTTCCGTTTCCTCTTCATAGTTGTTCCTTCTCCGGTTTTTTATTGCCGTTCCAGATAAAACCGGCTCAGCGCCGCTGCATTGACTGCCGCATCATAACCGCTCCTGCTCACCTGCTCCACATAATCTGCCCGCACATTTCCTCTGCTGCCGGATACCATCTCACAGGCTTTCTGCGCCCAGTGCTCTGCCGGTACCGACAGCGGCAGAGACTGCACCAGATCCGTCAGAATCACTTCCTCCGTTACCGTATCCGCCATCAACACAGGCAGTCCGGCAGCCTGTGCCTCCACCAGCGTCACCGGAAGCCCTTCAAACAGCGAAGGAAAGATCATACCGTCCGCCGCCTGCATCAGTGCGGAAACATCGGTCCGAACCCCCAGAAAGCGGACCTGTTCCTTCAGCCCGCCGGTTCTCACCTGTACCTGCAGCGCTTCCTTTAACGGGCCTGCGCCGCACAGCCAGAGCCGGGCATCCGGGCGGATTTTTGTGATCTCTTTCATAATCTCCAGCAAAAATTCATGATTTTTCTGGGGTTCCAGACGGCCGATATGGAGAAATACAGGCCCCTGTTTTCTTCCTTCTGCCTCCGGCAAAAGTTCCCTGCGTTTTGCTTCCCGCGCTCCCGGGTCAAATCGGAAAGCCTCTGTTTCGATACCATTGTGCAGGATACGGAAGTTCTCCTTTTTGCATGCCTTCTCCCCATAGAGCCAGATCCCCGCCTGCCGGGAGCAGGCAAAAAGATAGTCCGCCTGATACCGCAGCGGGAACTGGAGCATATTTTTCACCAGCGCAGAAAATCCGCTGCCGGAAGAAGTGTTGTGGCTGTGTACAATGGTCACACAGCCGGCCCGCTTTGCTTCGTGCAGATAAAGGGATGCCGTACTGCGCATATGTCCGTGTACGATCCGATATCCGGGATGCGCGGCAAAAAACTCCCGCCAGCGCCGCCCGTACCTGGCCGCCGTGGATGCCTGAAACGGCAGCATGGAATAGATCCTGCCTCCCAGAGCCTGAATCTCCTCCGTATAGTCACAAACATCTTCCGTATGAATTACAAAATCAAACTGAATCCGCTCCCGGTCCATATGGCGGTAAAGATTCAATATCATCGTTTCTGCGCCGCCCCGGTCCAGCCGGCCCAGCACATGCAAAATCCGTATTCTTTTTTCTGCCATGCTCTCATCTCCGCCTGTCAGTCCCCTGTTGTCAGATACCGCCCTCTGTCAGTCCGGCCGGATACTGTAAGAAGGATCCCCGGCATCAAAGCCTGCCACATCCACCAGACGTTCCCATGTATGGTCATAGACCAGTATGGTGATGCCGTTGTCTGCCAGTTGATATATTTCCCTGTTGTAGGTAATGCTGTATCCGGTCAGCAAAAACGAGTCAAACCCCTCTTCCCAGCGCCAGGAAGGATCAGATGTGCCCACCAGAGGGCTGATACACTGCCCGTCCCTGACCAAAAAAGAGCCGCCCTGCAATATTTTCTCCTGGTCCAGCCCGAAAGCCGCCGCCAGCTCCTGCAAAAAGCCTGCCATATGTTCCGTATTTCCCGTTACCGAAAAAGCGATGGTACGCCCCTCATAAGGAAGCGCCCCCATATAGTCCGGCAGCCCCTGCAGATTGCCCATCTGTTCATTGGCCCGGTCATGGGCCCGGTTTTCCAGTGCAATATCCCAGGAATTTAAGGAATCCGCAGCCAGATAATTGCTCAGCTCATACTGGCTGGTCAGATATTCTCCCAGATACAGAGAAGCCTTTCTGGAACCATAGCGGTTTAAATGGCTGTTGTCCCGAAAATCCGTGGCCGGGTCGATCCCCAGCTCTTCCATCAGGGAAAAGAAATCCAGAAACGGCAGATGATATTCTTCGCACAATGCCTGCACCGCCTTTGTCTGCCCGATGTTCCATCCCACATTGGGTGATTTGAACAATACCAGCGCAATGTCATTTTCTTCACAGAGCTTTACCATACGGTCAAAGATTTCCAGATTCCGCTCCGGTATGGCAAAGGGCTCTTCTTCATAATAAGAAGAAAAATCCAGCGGCGAGGCAGAAACCAGATCCGGTGTATAGGCGCCTTTGGTATAATTCCGTGCATCATACCCAGGCTCCTTATCCGTAAAATCTTCTCTGGTCAGCTCCTGCCATCTGTCCTTATACTGCACCAGCGGAATCAGGTAAGAAAGCCCTGCTCCCCGATCCTCCCGGAACATATCATACACACCTGCCAGCTTTTCCCCGGAAAAAGGCAGATCTGTCAGGCCATAATTCAGGTGGTCCGCCTTATTCGTATCCAGCTCATTGCCAATGGAAAGCACCTCCAGCATAATCACTTTGGGTTTCTGGGTTTTCAGCGCCTCCTGCATGTACAAAAGGCTCAGTTCAAAAGGCTGGGCAGAGCTGCCGAAATCATAGGAAGCGATTCCATACTCCTCATACAGCACCAGCGGGTCTGCCGTACAGAACATGGTACTGGAACCGATAAAGAGCACCTCGATCGTGTTTTCCGACTCCGCATAAAAGCCGTTCACATTATCGGTGCCCCGATGTCCCATATCCAGTTTCAGAATCTGCTCCGCCTTCCCAAGCAGACAGAACAGAAGCAGCAGAAACAGAAAGAGCCGCACGGCTTTCCCTATGCCCGTTCCCGGCTTCCATGCTTTTTTGTCACGCATAACATCCCATCCTCCGTTTTTCAAAGATCGGATCTTTCATTACAGTCAAAACTGAAAATAAATAAAATTCTCCGCATGATAGGCGGGCCCATAAGCACCGAATATCACCACGGCCATAATACCGCCCAGCATCACCATCCAGCGGAACCAGATACACTGCTGTGCCAGCCAGGCATCCAGTTCCATACCCCTTTTCTCTTTCAGCCAGTCTGCCAGTAACAGCAGCACGATGGCAATGCACAGGACATGAACATATTTTTCGGAGATTCCCAGTGTAAACAGGCTGCCGTCAAACAGCGTCCAGGGATTCCATCTGGTTGCCATCCGCCACAGATACCGCAGCCCGTCTGCCGCTGTGGGCACTTTGAAAAAAATATAGGCAAAGCACACTAACAGCCAGCACTTTACGGTACGCAGCATCCGATAGCTGAAAGACTCTGTGCGGGTATGGAGCCTTTGATGGAGCCGCTCCACAACCGGCGATGTCACAGCCTCCGTTACCTCATACACTCCATGCAGAAGGCCCCAGAACACATAATTCCACGCCGCTCCATGCCAGAAGCCGCTGACCAGAAAGGTGATCAGCAGATTGCCGTATTTGCGCAGTGTCCCTTTCCGGTTGCCGCCCAGTGGAATATAAATATAATCCTGCAGCCATGCGCTCAGGGAAATATGCCACCGCTTCCAATATTCCCGGATGCTTTTTGCAAAAAACGGCGCCCGGAAATTTTCTGTCAGCGTAAATCCCATTGCCTTTGCCACACCTCTGGCAATATCGGTATACCCGTTAAAGTCCGCATAAAGCTGGATATAAAAAGCGCCGGCGGCCAGAAACAGCTCCACAGAACCATATCCCCTGTAATCTTCGAATACTTTGCCGGTCAGGATTGCCAGACGGTCCGCAATGACCAGCTTTTGAAAATAGCCCCATATCATCAGCACCAGGCCGTCCCGTACCCGCGCTCCCTCCCAGAGCTTCCAGTTCCGGCAGTCCCTGATCTGTCCCAGAAAATCTCCGCCCCTCTCAATGGGGCCGGAAATGATTTTCGGAAAAAACGAAACATACAATGCATAACAAAGAATATTCTTTTCCGCCGCTATCTTACCCCTGCGGACATCCACCAGATAACTGATGACCTGAAAGGTATAATAGGAAATCCCCACCGGCATCACCAGAGAAAAAGACAGACTGACCGGACGGGATAAGAGCCGCTGTGCCAGAAACCGCAGATTTTCCAGAATAAATCCGGTATATTTAAACACCACCAGAAACAGAAGGCTCAGCAGCACCCCAGTCCGGAGCGCCAGTCTGGCCTTTGCCTCTGCCCGGACAAAACGATCCAGCAAAAGCCCCGCATACCAGGAAATTCCCGTAACGGCCAGAAGGGCCAGCAGATAAACCGGATGAAAGCAGGTATAGAACAGAATGCTGACAAGCAGCAGCCATTGCAGGCGCCAGCTTCCGGGTATGATAAAATACAGAAACAGCACCGCCGGCAGAAACAGAAAAAACTGATACGACGTAAATACCATCCTTATTCTCCCTTTGTAATCCTGATCGGCTCACAGCCCAGCTCTTCGTACCAGTACTTCTCCCCGTCCCTGAGCTGAAGGAATACCTCGGTATCTCCCTCCCAGTCAAACTGAAGCGGCATATCAAAATAAGCCCCCGGCTCCAGATTACCCCACAGATTGGTACCGATGTCCTCCCGTTCCCGGCATGCCACCTTTACATCCTCATACTCTGTATTGATATAGGCTTCCCCGATATTTTCCACACGGATCGTCACATAGCAGGTATCTCCCTCTTCTTCCTGGGAAATCAGCTCATACCTGACCCGTCCCTTTTTATCGCCGGGAGATGCCGCGTAAAAATACAGCGGCGTTTCATACAGGTTCTGTACGATTTCCAGACTGCCCTGCGCTGCCGCTGCCGAAAGCAGCGGTTCAATCCGTTCCGTCGGCGCATGGGACGCCAGAATATAACATTTCTCTTCCTGCAGCACCCGTTCGATATCCCCCTGTGCGTCTTCCTTATCCAGGGTATCGGTGGCCCAGATAATATTGTCCCCGGTCACATGGCCGATCTGCTCTGTCTCATAACCGATCTTATATTTGGTCACCGGAATGCTCTGATAGTAGACATAGACCTTTTCCCCTTCCGACACATGCTCCTGCAGATAGGCTATGGCAAAATTGGCCTCCTCCCCTTTCTGAAAAACATGTTCCCCGTTTTTATAGACCATAATGCCATTGTTGGTCAGCATCAGTGTAAACATCAGAAAAACGGCCACCAGCTCTGCTTTCCTGCTGCTTACCGCCATTTTGTCAATGGCATAAAAGGCCAGGATGACAAAAACGGGATAGGAAAAGCACCACAGCCGGTCCGCAATGGGAAACATATGGATGCTGGAAGCAAACAGGGAAACCAGAAAGCCCAGAAAGATCACGATACAGTACCGGTTCCGCTCCCAGAATATGCCCAGCAGAAAGGCAGCCAGCACCAGCGCTGTCATAAAAATCCTGGCTTCCCGGAAGGTAATAAAGATTTCGTACACCATAGCCCGTGCCATCTGCAGATCTTCGATGCTCCTTGGGAACAGCGGAAAGCTGGCATTTTCCCAATAGCTCTGCATACTGCCGCTGAGGGCAATCCCCCGCAGCCAGTAAAAATAATAGATGACAAAACTCACGCCCACACCGATTCCCGTCAGGATGCTGTTTCTCACCCGGAGCCTGTCCTTTTTGACAAGGCCGTCCACAAATTCATACAGCAGAACGCCCCCGATAAAAAAGCAGGCCGGATTGGCGCCCCAGATAAAAACCATAAACCCTGCCGCCATTTTCCAGAAGGCCAGTCCCCTTTCCTTATATAGATAATACAGTACCAGCACCAGCAGTACCCAGATACATTCCGACAGGTATTGCTTAAACTCATTGGAATACTTGAGGATAAAATTCATATTTGCCAGAAAAGCGGCAGCCAGGATAGGATATTTGATGCCAAAGAGCCGCTTTGCCGCATATCCGCTTAAAAACAGCACTGCCACATAGGCAAAAATCGAAAAGCTGCGCAGTACAAACTCCGTATTGCCAAACAGTACCGTCAGCAGCTTGACCAGATACAGATAGAGCACCGGCGCACTCTGATCCCACTCAAATACACCGCTTGTCAGCCCAAACAGGGAACGTTTGCTGAAAGAATACGCCAGCATGGCCTCGTCCAGCCAGAGGGACCTGCCCACACAGTTCATATGGATGCTGACGCCAAGTCCGGCCAGGATCAGTAAAAGTCCTGCGATATCCGCTGTTTTTTTGATGTTGTTCTGCTGTTTCCAATCTGCCAGTATCTTTTTCACTTGCCTGTCCCTACTCCTTTTTCCGTATCAGTACCGGCTCCACCGTAACCGTGCCGTCCTTTATCATTTCTTTGTCAATGAAGAGCTGTACGCCTTCGTTTCCTTCTGTGACCGCCCTCTGTTCTCCATTGATACGCCAGCCCGCCAGGGCATACCCGGCTCCTGCGTCCATATATTCTATTTTCACCGGATATGCCGCATCATATGTACCGCTGTAGGATTCCTGTTCCAGATACAGGCTGTTCACATGCAGCATACCGTGCTCCGCCGGAAGCACCTGCAGCAGATAAGGGCTGTTTACCTGAAAATACCGCTCCAGATAAGCCATCACCTGCGCTCTTCTGCCAAGTACCTTTTCCTTTAGCAGCGCCACATTTTCCTCCCGGCCCCGCTGGGCCTCTTCTCCGTGTATCCAGGTAAACCAGGGAGAAAATTTTGCGTTTTCCTCATCAATCATGTCCAGGATATGTTCCTCTGAAAAAGTCCGGCTGTTTAACTGATCCAGTACCGTATTGACAAACTGACAACGGTATTCGTCAATCTGCAGAAGGGTAATCAAAAGGCAGTTATCCCCGTCCGGATTTTCGAACAGGGCCACCCACGGGTCCTCCAGCCATGCCTGCAGATCGTACATGCAGTCCAGATCAAATACAAAATGCCGGTATTTCCCGTCAGAATAAGGGTTCCCCTCCTGTGCATTTCCAATGTAACGCCACAGTTCATAATTATTATGAGGCCAGTCTCCGTTGCCCACAATGCACTCAAAGGCATAATACCGGAACAGCTCTTCCATATCCACCCGCCGCTCAAAGGTCTGCCGGCTTTCAAAAATACGGGACTCTTCGATGCCTGGAAAAGAATGGTACAGCCGCTTCAGCTTGAAATACGTAAACGACTGCCGCTCTCCGCCTTTCTGAAAAATAATGTAATCATCTTTCAGCCCTGTTTTTGCGGAAATCGTCTTGGCATTGGGATTGGCAGAAAGATACACCAGATTATAAAATTCACCGTTCAGAAATACCAGGGCAATCCGCTGCCTGGATGCCAGCAGCCCGATCTCTTCCGCCATTCTCAGGCCCACCGTATTGCGGAGCATGGTGCCTTTCACATCGTCCCGCAGCTCTCCCCAGTAATAATCATTGCCGCTGTTCTTTAAGGCAATACTGTTATAATAAAAATTTTCTTTTGGCCGTATTTCCTGCTCTCCGAAAAAGTCATAGACATAACGGTTCTCATCTCCGTCATAGGAAAAACCGGCCTTGCAGTTGAGAGAAAACGGATAGTGCATAATGGAACCGTGGTTGCCGCTGATGCTCAGGCCGCAGCCCTGATCAATCACCAGGCGGCCTGTGCCTTCAAAAATCTTGATTCTGGCCGGACGCACCCAGTCCTCTCCCTTTTGAGCAAAATTCTGAGCATGTACCTCGTCCCAGCCGCCCTCATAATCGGTGGTCACATAGCTTTTGGGCGGATACAGAATGCCCCGCCGGGGATCAAACAGCCCTTCCTCATCCGATACAATGGATACGATCAGAAGGTCCTCCAGACTTTCCGGTACCGTGGATAAGAGCCAGGTGCCGTCATACGGGCCGCCTGCCAGCTCCTCCCCCTGATAGACCACTGCCCGCAGATGTACAATTTCCAGCCCTTCCCCGGCCGTAAAGACCAGCGGTTCCCGGTAACGCTCTGACTGTCTGTCCGGCATGCTGCCATCGGTGGTGTAATAAATTTCCATTCCCATATCAAAAGGAATATTCGTCCGCAGCTCTAATGTAATATCCCGGTCATACAGCCCTTCCGGCAGCCCGAAGGAAAAACTTCTGTCAATCCGGTGATCTGATATTTTTTCTACAATTTTATATTGGGGTATCCATAAATACAGCAGCAGAACCACAAAAAAAGAACCTGCCGCCAATATGGATTTCTGTTTCGTCAAAGCCATCGGTATGTATCTTATCTCCGTACATGAATGATCCGTCTGGGTGAAATAATACTTTCAGTATACCAAATCCCAATTTTGGTGTAAACTCTATCATTGTTTTATTTTCTAAAGTGTGGTAGCATTTATATGTTATTGGGTATACTGTTAAAGGTGGTATGACTATGAAAATCTGTTTTGTACTTCCCCACTTTTATCCTTATGTAGGCGGCGGGGAACGCATTTTTTATGATATGGTGCAGGGTCTTTTGCGGCGGGGCCATGAAATCCGGGTCCTTGCCAGAAATGTGGGAGATGATTATCTGGGACATAAGACCGTGCTGGGTATGGATGTCTATTATTTCCCCTGGAAATCCATGTTCGGGCATCCTCTGGTTCCCGCACGGGATATCCGGGAACACATTGCATGGTGTGATGTGGTACATGCCTCTATCTTTACCCCGGCTTTTCCTTCCAGCCGTCTGGCCCGGAAATATCACAAGCCTTCCGTGCTGACCGTTCATGAAGTCCGGGGGCCCAAATGGTTCTGGGTGGAAGATTTCATCCATGCCAGCGCCTTCTGGCTGTATGAGCAGTTCGTCTGCCGGCAACCCTTTGACGTCTACCATGCGGTATCCCAGGCTACCCGCCGGGATATTCTGAAATACTGCGGCCGCAATAAAAATGTGGTCTGTGTCTATAACGCGGTCAATGAGATGGATACTTCCATAGCCGAAAAGTCCTCTCTGAATCTGCGGGATTATTTCGGTCTGGGGAAAGAGGAGCGTATCTTTCTGTACTACGGCAGGCCGGGCCAGACAAAGGGCATCTATGTCTATCAGGAGGCCATCCGACTGCTCCAGACGAGGGGCGTGGATCTGAAAAACATACGGTTTTGCTTTATTCTGGGGGCAGAGCCGGCCAATCTGCGCCGCAGGTTTATAGATTCCATCAACAGCTATGGCCTTGCGGATACTGTACTGATCCGGGATTCCCTCCAGCGGGAAGATCTGTGCCGCTGTATCCTGCAGGCCGATTATGTGGTGGTTCCTTCCGTTACGGAAGGGTTTGGCCTGAGTGCGCTGGAAGCCTGCCAGATGGGCAAAAAAATCATTTCCAGCACCGGAGGCGCTCTGACGGAGGTCGTTTACGGGAACTGTCTCTTTTTTGAAAACCGCAGCAGCAAGTCTCTGGCTGACCGTCTGCAGCAGGTCATTGAAAAGGGAGAGACGGCCTTTGAGCATGTGCCGCCCCGCAGTTTCCCTTATGAAGAGATGGTGGACGGTATCGAAGCTATTTACCGCACGCTGTTACATTAAAATTGTGAGAGGAGTCATACTTATGGAAGATCGGAAACGAGAAATACAGTTGTTTACCCCCACGTTTGAAGTGGACGAATGTCTGGCCGAGATCCGGGAATGTCTGGAAAAAGGCTGGACAGGCCTGGGTTATAAGACCGTACAGTTCGAAGAGGCCTGGAAGGCCTACACCGGACTGGAGCATGCTTATTACCTGAATTCCGCCACCGCCGGACTCAATCTGGCTGTGGAAATCCTGAAAGAAGGCTATGGCTGGGCCGACGGCGATGAAGTCATTACCACACCTCTCACCTTTGTCTCCACCAACCATGCCATTCCCCTGGCCGGACTGAAGGCAGTCTTTGCAGACGTTGACCACACCAACTGCCTCTCTCCCGCTTCAGTCAGGGAACGCATCACCGAACGGACAAGGGCTCTGATCTATGTGGGAATGGGCGGCAATACCGGACACTATGAGGAGATCGTCCGGATCTGTGAGGAGGCCGGTATCAAACTCATACTGGATGCGGCCCATATGTCGGGCACCCGCCTGCATGGGGAAATCCCCGGCCGGGAAGCAGAAGTGGTGATTTACTCCTATCAGGCCGTAAAAAACCTGCCTACTGCAGACAGCGGCATGATCTGCTTCAAACGAAAAGACTTTGACGAAATCGCCCGCAAAAAAGGATGGCTGGGTATCAACAAAGACACTTACAGCCGTACTGTCAATGCCGGGAATTATAAATGGAAATATGATGTGGAATACATCGGACAAAAGCTGCACGGAAACTCCATTATCGCTTCCATCGCCCTGGTTCAGCTCCGCTATCTGGACCGGGACAATGCTTACCGCAGACAGTTGGATGCCTGGTATCGGGAACAGCTCGGTCAATATCCGGAACTGGTGGAACTGATTACCATACCGGAGGGCTGCTCCTCTTCCTGCCATCTGTTCCAGATCCTTGTGGCCCACCGGGATGAGATGATTCTGGCGCTCAATTCCGCCGGTATCTATCCGGGTGTGCACTATACGGATAACACGCTATACCGGATGTACGCCTATGCACAGGGCACCTGTCCCAGAGCTGCCTATGTCAGCGATCATGTGATCTCTCTGCCCATGCATATGCGTCTGACCTATGACGATGTACGCTATATCTGCGATGAAGTCATCAAGATCGCCAGAGAGCAGGCCCAGGCTGCCGGTCAGAAAAACGGCTGAAAGGATTCTTTGATTGTTATGGAGCATACTTTTACCTGTACCGACGGAACGATTCTGCTGCGTCCCCTGACCCCTGCGGACAGCGAATCTTACCGTCTGCTGCGCAACCGGGAGCAGAACCGACGCTGCTTTTTTTATTCCGCTCCCATTTCCGCCCGGGCGCAGCAGGAATGGTATCAGAACTATCTGAAAAAGGAAAACGATTATATGTTTGCCGTCTGCGATGCAGACGGCGCCTTTCTGGGCGGGGCGGCCCTGTATGATGTAACCGGGGATACGGCAGAATTCGGCCGGCTTATCATCGACAAAGAAGCGGCCGGCAGAGGCGGCTGCGGCGTACAGGCCCTTTTGCTGCTCTGCACCTTTGCCAGGGAAACGCTGCATCTTACCGGCCTGCATCTGGAAGTATACAAGGACAATCTGCCTGCCCTGAAAACCTATGAAAAGGCCGGTTTTCTCACCAGAAAGCAGTACCCTGCCCCTGACGGGATGCGGGATATCTGCTACATGGAAACATTATTATAAGACAGGAAACACGCTATGAAAAAAGTTGTTTTGATCACCTCCACATATAACGGGGCGGCCTATCTTCCCGCCATGCTGGACAGCATTGCCGCTCAGACCTGGTCCCATATCGATCTGTACGTCAGAGACGACGGTTCCAAAGACAACAGTGTGGAAATCTTGCGTCAGTACCAGAAATCCTTTCCGGAAGGGAAGCGCATTCTCCTTGTAAACGATACCGATCAGGACTGGGGCAACAAAGGATCCCACCAGAGCTATCGTTATCTGATCCGGCATCTGCCCGATGCCGATTTTTACCTGTTCTGTGATCAGGATGATGTATGGGCGCCTGCCAAAGTGGAACGGGCCGTGCTCCATATGGAGCAGTATCCGCCCCAGGTACCCGTTCTCTATGTGCACAACTATTATGTCTGTGACGGCGATCTGCACATCGAGCATACTCTGCCGGACAGGCCCAGCATCTCCCCAAAGGAAATGAAGCAGATCAGTCTGGCAAAGGTGATTATGACCGGCACCTGGGGCGGCGTGGGCATGGCACAGGGCTTTAACCGCCTTCTGAAAGAGCTGGCTTTCGATCAGGGGGAAATCACTCCGTCCGTAGCTGTGGACTGCTGGATCTCCTGGGTGGTGGCCGGGATGGACGGCGCTCTTGTCTACGACAGGGAACCGCTGGCTTATTACAGACGTCACAAAGGCACGTTCAGCTCCGGCGATGCCAACGGCCTGCTTCGTTACCGGGACTGGAGCCGGCACCGGAAACGGCACTGCAGCAATATCGTAAACGGTATCCGGGACTACCGCCGGCTGTATGGGGACAGGGTTTCCCCGGAGCGGTCCGCTTTTCTTGCACTTTTTGACAGCTCCCGCAGACTGGGTAAATTCTTCTATCCCCGCCGGCTGAGAAACCGGCTGCCGGATGAAATCGCATTCCGCCTTCTCATACTGGCAGGACAGATCTGAGCCCAAACCATCCATACCACATAGGAGAGCATATGTTCAAAGAAGCACTTGCAGGGACGCTTGTCCTCTTTCTGTTTTATCTCACAGTCCGGCGGCTGTGGAAGCGGCGGCCAAAGGCCGTATCCGCCCTCTTCCTTGCCGTCCTGTTTTTTTCCTGTATTGCCAACAGCGTATACAACGGCCTTGTCATGTTCCCGGATTTTTATATGGACACCGTAAACGGCCCGTTCCGTTACGGTACGTTTTCCGGCAATCTGTTTGCCTATTCGGATGCTTTTATGTTTCAGGATGAGATTTTATTTCCGATTCTGAGAAACCGGCGTGTCTTGCTGGATGCAGAAGGGGATTTTTATGAACGGTTTGTCTCCCTTTACTCGGAGGAATATGACCGGATCCGGGTCACAAAGCAGGACCGGCAGACCGTGCGTGCCCACCGGGAAGATTTTGATTTCTGTCATCCCTTTACCTGTATCGGCATTATGGACTATGTGACAGAGCAGATTCCGGAATCCCTGATCCCGGCTTTTGAAGAAGAAATCTATCCAATGTTATACATCAATACGGATTCCCTGAAAGACCAGTCTCACCTGGTGTTTGTCATGAATCCGGATTACTCACTGTATGTTATGAGCGAAGCCTATTATCGGGAAATCACAGGAGAATAAATCATGCACAGAAAACTTTGTACCTTCCACGCAATCTTTGCCGCTCTGTGCGGCATTCTGTTTCTGCTCAGTATGTTCTTAAACCGGTCATACTTCGAACGCATTGCCCTTGACAGCGTCTTTTCTTATCAGTTCCGGCAGTTGGCCGCACTGAGCCTTTTGTTTCTGGTGGGCCTCTTGTTTTTGCTGGCTGTCAGGACTTCCCTGTCCCCTGCATGGACAGTCCTGTTTGCCATGCCTGTGGGGATCTGTCTGTGGGTCTTTGCCAGTATGCTCCTGCTGCTGACCGGTATTCCCTATACCCTCTTTTTCACCCTTGCCGTGATCGGCCTGCTGCTGGTCGGCCTGTATCTGCTGCGGCAGCATACTTTGGCTTTTAAAACGGCATCCGCTCTCTCTCCGGTGAAAAGCATCCGGGAATCGGCCCATCTCCTGCTGTTTTTCCTGGGGCTTATCTTTCTGACCGCCAGCGGCTTTGTCTATTCCTTTGTCAGCTATGATTCCTTTTTCTATTTTGTGAACTATGGGCATACGCTGACGATTCTGGGGAATTTCCGGGATATTGTAGGGGAAAACAGCTTTACGCTGACCAACATCAGCCAGTTTCTGCCTCTGGTCCATTCCTATATGGCTTTCTGGGGGCTGGATCAGGCTTTTCAGATCCAGGCTTTCCTTACCCTGAACATTCTCACCGCCTTTTTCTGTGTGCTGCGGCAATGTGTCCTGGAAACCCCTGTGCAGGGCAGAAAAGCCCTTTTCTATACTGCCCTTTTTACCCTGCTGCTGGCTTCCTCCACTTCGTTTCTTGTGGCTTCCAGCTGGGTACTGGCCAATATGTACTGTATGGCCTACATCTTCTTTCTCTTTCTGCCATCCCTGGCCGGGACTGTGTTGCCGGGAGAAGGTACGGGAAAGGAGGCCGGAAGAGACAGCCTCCTGCTGATCGGCATTTTCTTTACGGCGCTGACACTGCTGCGAAAAGACGGCATTATCTTTGCCGCCTTTTTCCTGGTCTGCTTTCGCAGTATTGAACTGTTTTCCCGCAGACAGCTCGCCCTGCTGTTCCTGCCTGCCTCTCTGGCGGAGCTCTGGTGGCTGTTTTATGTGCGCATTGTCCTGAATGCCGGAGTGACCCAGGCTTCCCTCACTTCCATTGCCAACAATAAGAATGTGTTCTTTATCCTCCTGATCATTGCGGCATCCTATTTTTATATCGGCTGGGGGCACAGTATCCTCCTCTGGCTCTCCCGCCGTCTGCCCCGTTTCTGCACCCCTTATGTGATCATGCTCTTTGGCATGTGCTGCCTGATGGGTGTGGCTTTCCTGAAAAAAGCGGATATCATCATTGACAATGTAGACTTTGTCATCCGGAATATGTTCCGCTATCCTTCTTCCTGGGGGATCAGCGCTCTGTTTTTCGCTGTACTGGCGGTCTTTTCCATCCTCCACCGTCCTGCCCTGGATTATTTTCATTTTCTCTGGGTGGGATATGCCCTGCTCAATCTGGTTTCTTATTGTCTGGTGGACAGCAAGGCATTCTGGGTCAACTGGGATGATTCCTACAACAGAGTGCTGCAGCAGATCCTTCCGGTCTTTGTCTTTATTATGGCTCTGAAATCACTTGTCCTCCTTCAATCCGATAGACCAGATCACAGTTCTGAATCGTAGACAGCCTGTGGGCAATGATAATCAGTGTTTTGCTCCCTGCCAGATAATCAATGGCTTCCATCACAGCCGCCTCCGTATCGTTGTCCAGAGCGGAGGTGGCCTCATCCAGCACCAGCACTTCCGGATTGTGGTACAGCGCTCTGGCAATGCCGATCCGCTGTCTCTGTCCTCCGGAAAGACGCACGCCCCCTTCTCCGATCACAGTGTCCAGCCCTTCCTCCAGCGTATCCACAAATGTCTTTAACTGGGCTTCCTCCAACGCTTCCCGGAGCCTTTCTTCATTGACCTGTTCCTTTTCCACACCAAACAGGATATTTTCCCGGATGGACGCATCCAGCAGGGAAATGGACTGGGGAATATAGCCCAGCTTCCGGTTCCAGGCATGCATGCCCGACCGGATGTCCACTCCGTCCACCAGTACGGCCCCCTCCTGAGGCTCCAGCAGACCCAGCAGGATATCGGCCAATGTGGTTTTTCCCTGTCCGGACGGCCCGATCAGGGCAACGGATTTGTTTTTCGGAATCACCAGGGATACATGGGAAAACACCTGCTTTTCTGTTCCCGGATAATGAAAACTCATATCCCTGACTGCAATTTCCCGTTCAAATGCCATTTCTCCGGCCGTTTCCCGGATTCTGCTCTCCCCCATCAGACCCTCTATTTCCTTCAGATCATGATAGATGGCATCAATGGCCGGTCTGCTGAACATGATCCGGCTCAGGTATTCTGCGATGCGGTTGGCAGAGGGCAGCATCCGGAATGCTGCCATTGCAAATACGGAAATGGTGGGGATAAAGGAAGCCGCATCCGCCCCGAAGGATATTTTCACACAGACAATCAAAAGCAGGCCGGAAATGGCGATGGTCTCCATCACCGGCTTGGGAATCATCCCATATACTTTAAATTTCCGGTTGCTTTCCGCATATTCCTGATATTCCTCATTGTAGTGCTCCACAAACACATTTTCCCGGTTCAGTACCTTGATCTCCTTGATACCGCCCAGCGCTTCCAGCACTGCCTGCCGGGTACTGCCCTGCTTCTCCCGGCTCCGCCTCCCTGCCGCTTTCAGACGTTTCTTAAATACCTTTAAAAAGATCACCCCGAAAATGCCGCCCAGAGCGATCACCCCCAGCGTCACCGTACTGTCCTGCCACAGCAGGAACAAAAGCAGGGCCAGACATACGCCGCCTTCCGATGCCAGCTGGAGCCCGGCCAGAACCGCTTCAAAGAAAGAAACCGTATCATCGTTGATGTTCCGGCTCAGCTCGGCGCTGTTATGATGGACATGAAACAGATACGGCTGATGCATATAACAGTCCATCATCTTATAGGAGAGCAGCCGCTGGTTTTCATAGGTAAACCGGTACTGCATCCCATGCATATAGTACACATAAATGTTCTTTACAATATAGATCACAATGATCCCGCCGCCCAGAAAGACAACATAGGAAGAAATCTCCGTAAACCCCAGCATCCTGTAGACACCGCCCAGAAACGGGTTGTCCAGTATCTGCTGGGGATCCAGTACTGCGCTGATAAAGGGAAGCACCGCGCTGACCCCCACCAGCTCCACAAATGCGCCGATGATAATAACGAGAAAAAGCAGGGCCGCTTTCAGCTTCTGCTTTTTGTCAAATATATAAGAAAACTTAGTCCATATACTGCACTGTTCCATAGAAAAGATTCTCCTTTATGCCCTGCCTTCATCCGTCAAAAAGCCGCCCCAGTCCCAGGGAAACCGTTCGATGTCCTCTTCCACCAGCTCGGTGCCAAGCTGCACTTCGATAAAGTCCACACCGTCCCTGGAGGCCATGCCATGCTTATGCCCTCTGGGAATATACAGTACGTCGCCCCGGACCGCTTCCCGGATCTCACCGTCCAGTAAAAACAGCCCCTTTCCGTCAATGATTGTCCATACCTCGTCCCGCAGCTCATGCGCCTGATAGCTGAGGCTCCTGCCTGCTTCCACATGCAAATGTTTGGTCAGCGAATTTTCTTTTCCCGATTTGCACGGAGCAATATCCAATACTTTATATTCACCCCACTGCCGCTTTTCATACATGGGACGGTTGTCAATCTGTTCCACATACCGCTCCATATAAGAACTGGCATGCTTGTCACTCACCAGAATCCCGTCCGCGCTGGCCACCACCACCGTATCCCTCAGGCCCAGCGCCACCACAGGGATGGCCAGTTCATTGATTACATGGGTATTGCGGCAGGCTTCTCCCCGGACCACAAACCCGCCGTCCGGCTTTTCCATCCGCTCGGTCAGCGTATTCCAGGTCCCCATATCCTTCCATTCCCCTTCATAGGGAATATAGACCAGCGAAGCATTTTTTTCAATCACTTCATAATCAAAGCTGTTGCAGGGCAGCCGGTCATACTGCTCATACAGCCGGTCAAAGGAAACCTGTCCGATTTCTTTTTCGATCAGCTCCCTGGCAAAGCAGGCCCGCATCACAAACACACCGCCGTTCCAGCGTCCGCCCTCTTCCACCAGCCTCTTGGCCGTATCCAGCCCCGGCTTTTCCGCATAGGCGGTAACCCGGCAATAGGGCTTCCCTTCCATCGGTTCGCCTGTCATATAGCCATATTTTTCTGAAGGATATGTGGGACGCACGCCCAACAGGCAGACCTGCGCTCCCGAATCTGCCAGCGCCTGCTCCATCTCACCCAGTTTTTCAAAATAATCCTGTTCCACATAAGGGTCCACCGGAAGCACTGCGATCACTTCCTCTTCTCCCATCTGCTTTTTATCCAGCAGATAAGCCGCCGCCAGGAGGATGGCCGGATACGTATGCCGCCTGGACGGTTCAAACACCGTTTCCGCCTGCCCGCCAAGCTGCCGCCTGATCGGATCGCTCTGTGCCTCACTAGCGGCAATCAACACTTCCGCCTCCGGGCGGCTCCGCCTGATCTGCCGGTAGATACGCTGTATCATGGATTCCGAATTGCCGTCCTCATCCTGCAGTACCTTTAAAAACTGTTTGGATCTCGCTTCATTGGATAAGGGCCAGAGCCGTTTTCCCGACCCTCCGGATAATAATATGATTTTCATGTTTTTCGTTTCTCCTCTATCGCTGTTATTTTACCAAAATACCAGAATTTTGCAACTGACAGCTTCCCCTCCCGGTTACTCCTTTCAAACCGTTCCTGTCAAAGTCCGTTTTGGTCAGGCTCCCCTGTGGATTTTTCTTCTGATCTCTTTCATAATCATCTCTACTTCCAATAAAATCTGCCCTGATTCTTTCTGTTTCTGAACAAAACTTGCATCCATTCCATACTGTCTGATTTCATCAATCCATTGGAGAACTTGATTCCGGGCAACTCCCTGTGCCTGGGCCGCATAGTAGATGTATGCCATTTCATTTTCCACATTCGTATGAAAGACCAGGGGATCATCAGAATTTATTGTTACCATCACATGATGCTTTTCTTCCTTCTGCCCCTGGTTCAGATAGAAAATAGGATGATCTTCCATATAAGAAAACTCTCCAATGGTCAGATTGGAAGTAGGATTTGCTTCAATATAAAGCCCTTTCTGTTCCACTTTTTTAATCAGACAGTCCTGTATTTTCTGATAAATTACCGCATGCTGCTCCCTGACAGGCACAAGCTCTATCGCTTCATATTTTTCTTCAAACACCGGACAGTAGTTGGTTAGCAGCAGCTTATCCTTTGTCCACCTGTTGTCTTTTCGTTTCTGACACTTCCCGCAAAAGTTTTCTCTGTCTTCCTCTGACCGTCTGCAGAAGCTGTCCCTGCCTTCCGTTTCCTTCTGTAACATTCTGCGGGCAATTTCCATATGTGTCATCTGAAACTTTTCTTTATAGGCCTGATGCAGCATGGAAACTGTTATTTCCTCCGGATAGTAATATATCTTTTCAGCGATTTTCATAATCTGATGTTCCAGCACTGACAGACGAACCGGCAGATCCATCTCATCCTGTATACATTTTCCCCAAATCCACAGCAGATTTTCCATATGTTCCTGGACAGGCATGGCTACCACTTCATTATTCCGGATCCACTGTTTCACATCAATTCCCAGCACCAGCGCATGTCCCAGCCGGTCTCCTGCCTTATAACCAAACTCTTCTATCACCTCATCCACATGTCTCAGTCCCGAAATCATGTGCCTGAAATCCTCACCCACATGATACGTAAATCCGATATTCTGTATCCTGTTAAATTCCTCTGTGAAACCTTTTCCCTTTACAACTGGAATCGTCGTATGATGGGATCTCATTGTTTTGTATACTGATGCAAACATCCAGGGTTCCATTGCATTTTCATCAGATGCCGCATCAATTCCCACGATATACTCATCTATCCTGGGAATCGTCCGGCGTATCTCCTCTAACGCCACCGCTATATTCTCCATAAAATACCGTTTCAGCAGGCGATAATAAGAACGGTCTTTTCCATATTCCAAAATACTCCTCCAGCAATAATAGCCGGAAAGATTTTCCAGATGTTCCTCCTTGATAAAATGAAATACCATACCCATAACAGGTATCTGAACAGGTTTTTCCTGTGCAGCTTCCGAAATCCGCTTTATTTCACTGCTAATATCAGTTCCTCTCGCTTCCCGGTTCAGCAGATCCCAGGTATCCCGTACTCCTATTATGCTTTCCAGAATAAATCCCCTGTAAGCATCAAATACCTGGTAAATCTGGCTGTAAAGCTGTTGTAAAATATGCCCTCTGCTTTTGGAATACTTCAGATGCTCCAGCTCTTCTCCTTTTACTTCCGGTGCAATCCTGATTTCCAGTTTTTTCAGCCACCTGATTCTGGCCTGTGAACGGAATATCTCCATCATCCATTCCTTTTCAGAAAGACCGACTTTTGAAGCATTCTTGGCTATTGCATATTTCTTTGTAAAATATTTCAGCCCCTGCAAGGTAAAATTTTCATGGCTGTGATAAAACTTCTCGTTTTTTAACCGGATATACTGTAAAAACAAACGGGAGAAAAAAACATCCCTGGGATTGGATTGTATGTAGCAATAGCTCTGATACAATAAAATAAATTCGGAGGATATTTTGTATTCCACATATTTTCTGTACACCTGATCCAGTAAATAGTCACATTCCCGAATCGGAAAACCCGTTTTTGACTGATAATACAGATCCAGTATCTCCCTCTGGCAGAGCAGACTGAGGGTTCCCTGATAGTTCCCCTCATACAGATCTTCCACAAGCTCCATCAGACTTCTGTTTTCCTGCCTCAGCCACTGTACAAAATTCTTTTCCGTTCTTTCTGGCTCTTCCAGATATCGGGCCGCAAAAAAGCGGAACACTGCCATTTCGATCCTGGTATAGCCCTCTGTGCTGCATGGTCCGGCCGCCAGGTCTTCCATAAATTTAATGTCCATATAGCCGAGCCAGACAATATCATAGTCCAGTGCAGCGCCAAAATGTAAATGGTTCTCTGACAGCCCCTTTTTCATACTTTTGGTCAGAAGTTTGTCTGACAGGGCCAGATGGACTCCCTGTTCATACAATGCCTCCATCCCCAGATTGTTCTCCACTGCTGCAATGACAATATAAAGGTCCGGAACCGACAGACGGCAAAGCAAATTCCAGACCTCCACTCTATCCAACAAATGATTCCCATCCAGAATCAATGTATCAATCTTATTATCTCCTTCTCCCGGCTCCAGACGGATCGCTGCCGCTCCGTCCCGGTAAGTAATCAGAGCTTTGGTCAGTTCCGGAAGCATTTTCAGAAGGTAATAATAGCTGATATTTACCCAGTCATCCCGAAAATTTCCACTGACCCGTGCAATCCTTTGCATATACTGTTCAAGCTCCTGCATCGGATAAAAAAGCTCCCACAGCATCTGTACATCATCTTCTGACTTCACCCGCCAGTGGTTTCGCTCTGTCAGATAGGCAATCTGTTCCCGCTGTACTTTTTTATATGCAGCGTTCTTTTTCATCCTCTCCCTCATATTGGAATGGAGTTTTTTGCTTTCCTCTATGAAATTCCGGTATGCCCTGTAACAGGCAAGTAAATGATCATATTTCCCCTCTTCTGAATCAATCACGGGAAACAGGATGATTTCCAGTATCTGGTTCAGTTTATATCTGTTCATATCCTTCTTCCACCATCAATGATCTGCAGTATGCTTCCCTTGCGTCCCGATAAGTATACTCAATCTCATCCCGCAGCTCCAGCAGTTCACTGTTACCGTTTTTATCCACATCACTCTCCAGCAGACTCACTGCGAGCTTAAAAAAGTTAAAATAATAAGAATCTTCCAGTTCCCCGTTGATCCAGATCTTTTCCAGGCTGCGGGAGGACATATTGTTAATATCATGATATCGTTCACTGATCACCAGATAAATGTAAATCTGCTGTAAGATTTTTACAAATATGACCTCCATGCCCAGTATCACCGCCTTCGCCAGTTCTTCACCGTTTCGCACATCGATCAGAATATCCAGTCCTGCAAAAGCCTCTTCCACTTCCCTCTTTAAACCCTCTTCATCTTCCTGAAAATATTCATCTTCAAATATCCTGTTCAATACCGCCGATAAATCTCTGTACAACTCCTTCCCTATCACAATTTCACTAATAGGTTCGTTGTCGGTCATTTCTATCCTCATCAGAGCCATTGCAAGTTTCTCAATACACTTTCCAAGCAGCGGATATTCAAATGGATAATCCTCCTGAAATTTTTTCAAAACATTTATTACATTATCAGGATCCAGTAGCAGAGCCTTATTTTCAAACAGATAGTCACTTTTTTCAATCAGCTTTTTATACTTCTGCAACAGACTCCTGATTTCTTTATAATTTGATAAAATAGCCATGTGCTTTTTTTGTACATCCTGTAATATTACATTCGGACACCTGCTGATAAAAGCTGTCAGGAACAGCTCTGTCTTCTGTTCTGCACTTACTTCCTTTATATTAATCTTGGCCTTCACAACGAGCTCCAATATTCTGTTCAACCCCACAAGATAAGAGGAGCTGCTTTCTCTCTCAGCTTCAATCAAAAGATCTCCGATATGCTCTACAAAAAGACGAAAGTTTTCACTCTCCCCTCCTTCCAGTACCTCTTTCTCATCAATGTTCTGCATACCCTCCTGAAATCCTCTGTAAAATGTATCCTTGATACGGTTCCATTCCTCATGCATCTTAATCGGATAAAAGCATATTTCCATATTGGTTTTCATACCCTTTAATAAGGTTCTCTGATAACGGGTCAGAAAATTTTTATCCTGATAACACAGACAATCCTCCATATTTTGTCTGCCAATCAAATAGGCATTTCCGTACACCAGAAACAGCCTGCCTATGATTTCACGAAACCATTGCCGGTTGTTGATACTGACATCCAGTAAAGTTTCCCATCCTGTCAGATCGCTTTTATTATCTCCCATAAAATCGTAAAAATATTCCATATTAAATCTCGGCTCATCCAGATTATCCTGAATCAGAAATCCCAGACGATCCAGCAGATTGGAATAATGCCGGAAAAAAACCTCCGAAGAAAGATCATCCCGGAACACATATCTGTTTTCCGAGGACACCATTCCTATATATCTGGTCAGAGATTTGACCGCGTGGATCTTTTTCCGCTTTGTGATCCCATCCCGGACCCCATACTCCAGAATCAATAATATGTTCTCCACAAAAACAAGCAGGGAATATAACTGCAGACCCATTTCCAGGTTTTTTACCTTCTGTCCGCCTTCCCTGTGTTCACTGAACATATTCTGTTTTAAAAACTCATTCAGATATGGATAGTTGCAGTACAGCTTCCACTGGTTATATTCAAACGGAAACAGTGTATCCACAAACTGATCCACATCCTTTACCAGCATGGACAGCTCATGATTGGCATTGATTGCCACATGGATAAAGTAATTACAATGATAATAAATCCGGAGCAGGCTGTCTCTGCTCTCCCCATTTTTCAGAATCCCGATCAGACTGTCCATCAACTCACACAATGCGATGTATACATTGCCGATCTGTCTGGAAGTACGGCCCATAAATTTGATATAAAAATGTACAATATTGTCTTTTGCACCAATAAAGTTCACGGTCTGTCCCGGCGTCCCTCCGTCTACATATGTGATCAGCTTATCCACCTGCTGCCAGACCCCGTTCCCCAGATTCCATCCGTCCTCCAGGCAGAACAGGGCTTTTTCTCTGGCTGTTTTAAACTGACGCAGATAGTATCTTGTAGAGGTAGGCAGCACTTTGCCAAGATACATCCTGGTAGTCTGATTGACCGTATCCCTGCCAGCATTATCCTCTTCTTCCTCCTCCTTCTCTCTTGAGGGTCTGAAAAAAAAATATTTCTCTGACCTCGCCAGATAATTTTTCCACTCAGCAGACAGCCTTCCAATCTTCTGATCCTGCTTTTTTTCAATCACCTCCAGAAAAAGCGCCTCATCTGCCGTTGTGATAACAATAATATTGGGATGAGAAAGATATTTTGTAATCACAGATAAAATCTCTTCTATCTTTTCCGGAGCCAGATCCACATCATCAAAAATAAAATAGATCAGCGGGCACAGTTCCTGTCCTTTTTCCGCCATGTCCGGATTTTCCAGTGTATAGCAATAGATGATCCTTCTGATCCAGGCATCCCAAAGGCCGGCGATCTCTTTGGCAAACTTATAATAGTCTCCTGACTGAAGCACAGAATTTCCCACTGCCTTATGATAGGACGGCTCATTGGCCGGATTATAACTGCCTGCATAAAACAGTTGATTCATCCGATCCAGTTTGGCCGTTAATGATTCTTTTCCCCGTTCACAGTTCTGGTATCTGCACCGTTCCCAATAACCGGCCTTCCGATCCTCTTTTTCCAGATTGCTGATCCGTTCCTCCAATTCTTCAATCTCTTCGCCCACAATCGCCAGAATCCATCCCAGCACAGCACAGTTTTCCGGAATCGCTTCCGGGATAATCAACGGCAGGACCACATCACAGATGCCATCTCCCTTCATTTCCCGGATCTTCTTCTGCAGGGTGAATGCCACTGAGGTTTTTCCGGTTCCCCGCTGCCCCAAAATAGAAAAGACATTATCGTACATAAAATTGTACTGATAATGCCTTTTCTCTTTCATCTGGAGTATCTCTCCGGCTACATTACGGCACACTTCTATCTTATGAAACAGATTTCCGTAAGTAGGCAGGACGTTGGCCAACTGTGTATCTGTTAACAGCTTAATCCCAACCTTATGGCTGATACTTCTTTCCATTCTCTTTTGTACCTCCGCTCATTATCCATAATAGGCTTTCTTACGTTCTTCATACATGAAACGCTGATTGATCCGCTCATACTCTCTCTTATGAGCACGCAGCTTTTCCTGTAACTGCTCCAGCTCATATTTCGTAATGTGAGGTTCAATGTCAAGATAAACACTGCTGCCAGCGCCCGCCCTGTTTTTTTTCGACACTGCTTTCTTTTCTTTTTTCGTCGTAATCATCATAAAATTCCCCGCTGGTATGGTTTCCCATACTATCAATATGCACAACAGGCTGAAAAGATGCCTGTCCTTTTTAGGATACCTCCTGTTCCGATGCTTATTCACTGTAATTTTTGTTTATTTTACCACATTTGTCCGGAAGAAACAATTGGTAAAATGACAAAATAAAGTACAAAAAAAGCATGATTTCAGTTTTCTCTGAACGCCCAGAATTTATGAAGTATGAAATTGGCAGGTACCGTAAGTAACAGATTGAGTACCGGCGCCATATATTCCGATATCCCCAATACTCTGACCCAAAACAGTAAAAGTATGCTGCTCAAAAACAGCCCGGTCAGAGAATAAGATACAAAGGTTCTGGCAAGTGATCTCCACACAGGCCCCTGCTCACTTTTATCAGCCACAAAAACCATTTTCCGGTTCCAGTAATACGACCACAATACGCTCAACACAAACGCCACCGTCTGAGCCGCCAGATAATCATAGTTTTCTCCTGTTCCTGATTTCCAAGTCTGTATCCCGTACAAAGTCAGCACATAAAGCAGATAAGAAAGTATTGTATTGCTGACTCCTACCAATCCAAACCGGATAAACTGTACTACAGTGTCGGAAACGGTTTTTGAAGGCTCCCTTCCCAGCCGCCTGCACAATGTGAAACAGATGGAAACTGTCATTTTTTCGATACGTCCCCATATTGTTGTTGTACCCTTTTTTACGCAGTCTGATCTGATAGGAACTCCCGGATCTGTTTTTCCATGCATCGATTTACATCACCACCCCTCAGATAACAGTCTGTCCACTCCACTACCTTTTCCATCCCCTTTGTAATAGTCCACACCGGATTCCATGCAAAAACTTTCCTGAGCCTGGAGCAGTCCAGCTTCAAATAACCAGCTTCATGAGGTCCCCCATCGTAATGATCCGTCCATTTGATCTCTTTTCCTGTCTGTTTCTTCCAGGTATTACAAAATAGAGTTACCAGTTCTCCTGTTGTAAGACAATCTGAATCCTGCGGCCCTACATTATAGCTGCCTGCATATTCACGATTCCCATATTGAGTCTGTACAATCATCAAATATGCCATAAGCGGATCCAGAACATGCTGATAAGGTCTGATGGAAAAAGGGTTACGAACAATGATTTCCTTTCCAGCCTCCGCCGCTCTGACGCAATCCGGTATAATACGGTCTGCAGAAAAGTCACCGCCTCCAATCACATTTCCTGCCCGCGCAGTCGATACTGCGATCCCCTGCCTGGACAGAAACGAATTTTCGTAGCAATGTGTCACCAATTCAGAACATGATTTACTGTTAGAATATGGATCATACCCTTCCAGCGGGTCCGTTTCACGATATCCCCACTCCCATTCATTGTTTTTGTAAACCTTATCCGTAGTTACATTCAGAAAAGAGCGTACAGTCTCTGAGTTTCTTATGCACTCACAGATATTCACCGTTCCCATTACATTTGTTTCATATGTACCTCTGGGATTTTTATAGGATTCCCGTACAATGGGTTGTGCCGCAAGGTGAATCACAATTTCAGGTCTGGCTTCATAAAATTTTTTCTTTAAATAATCCACATCCCTGATGTCCCCAACCACAGTTTCCATTTCCTGGCCGGTACGGGTAAGTTCAAATAAATGGGACCTTTCAGAAGGTGCCAGGGCATATCCTGTCACCTCTGCTCCTGCCATCAGTAATATTCGGCTTAACCAGGTCCCTTTAAACCCGGTATGCCCGGTCAGAAAAACTTTCTTTCCCCTAAAAAAGGAAAATTCCATAGTACTACTCCTCATTTGTGTCAAAGTTAATGCGTTCTTCCTCGATAACCAGTGGATGGTTCATAACTCTTTTGTTAATCGCCATAATATACTCTCCCATAATTCCCAAAAAAATAAGTTGAATCCCCCCCAAAAAGAACATTCCCGTTACCAACGGAGCCATTCCCAGACTGAACATATCCCAGTGAATCAACTTATAGATAAAATAAAATACTGCTACAAACAGGCTGAATATTGCCACTCCAATGCCAACAAAAGCTGCAAGCCGCAAGCCTATTTTGGTATAGGAAGTAAAACCCAGCATTGCCACATCATATAACCGCCAGAAATTACTTTTACTTTTCCCCCTGGTTCTCTTCTTTTGGTAAAAAGGAATTTTTTTATAATCAAAACCCATTTCTGCTACAATACTGCGCAAATAAGGGGTGGGATCTTTTAAATCACGCATTACTTTAATAAATGATTTGTCATACAATCCAAAACCTGTAAATTGTTCAATCTGTTCAATATCCGAAAATTTTTTGATCAGATTGTAGTAGATGGTGCGTATCCCATACATCAGTTTATTTTCTTCCGCAGAAAGTTTCTGCCCTATTACAATACGATATCCGTTTTCCCATTCCTGTACAAATGTACCGATCAGCTCAACTGGATCCTGAAAATCGGCACACATCATAATTGTGCAGTCTCCAGTGGTCTGTGTCATTCCATAATAGGGTGAATTTAACCAGCCAAAATTTTTAGCATTCAGAATCACTTTTACCTGATGATTTTCCTCACACAATTTTCTGAGTTTTGCTCTGGTGTCATCTGTGGAATGATTGTCAATAAATACAATTTCATATTGATAATCCGACAGTTTTTCTGTCATTTCTTTCACAATTGCGTTGGTTAAAGGTACCACATTCTCTGACTCATTGTATGTAGGAATCAGTATCGAAATCGTTTTTTTCAATCGTATTCCCTCACTTATTTATTCCAGGGACTTTAAAAATCCCCCATGCTTTTCCTGATTCAAAAAGAAAAAATTTGTTTCTACTGTGTCCTTTGTCACCTGCTCTACGCTGGCAAACCCGCTTTTGGAAAGCGCATAGCAGGAATATCCCAATGAAGCCAGAAGATGGATAATATCATTGGGATGATATTTATATTTTTTTGTCCATTTCCGTAACATTTCACAAAAAATAACCGGTTTAAACTTCTTAAGGGATTCCATGCCCCCTTTGAAAACAAACAGTTCAGAGCCCTCCACATCACATTTTATAAAATCAATACGTGGAATTTTGTTCTCCTTCACTACATCATCCAGGCGCTTCATCTCAACCTGTTCTACCCGGACCGTTCCCTGTTCCCGCAGATCCACCATAGAAGATGCACCGGTCGCTTCCACATCATAGTAAAAATCAACCGTTTTATTTTCCTGATACAATCCCATATGAAACAGGGAAGAAGTGTCAAAATGGTTCAGTTGAAAGTTTCTTGTTAATGCAAGAAAATTTTCCCCGGATGGTTCAAATGCATAAACTCTGTTTTGCCCCCCCCCAAATAATGACAGAAAATTAAGGGAATACCATCCCACATTCGCACCAATGTCCATAAAATATTCAGTTTCTGACAACTCCCACAATTTCTTTACTGCCTCAAGTTCATCATGCTCATATGCACCATGAGACAAAATAAGGGCAGGAACCTGGGTCACATCATCTTCCCGGATGCCCATCTTAAATGCTTCTTTTGTTCCGTCATTTAAGCATAGTACAATGCCTTTCTCTGTAATCCGGATCGCTCTTCCATCTAACAGGGGGCAATACTCAAAAAGGGTTTCCAATTTCGCAAACATCCTCTGCCTGTATACATCTCTTGTTATTTCATTTGTTTTATAAGCATCTTTTATTTCGTTTATCGTCTGCATCTTGTTTCTCCTTTTCTCACATTTCCATTGATTCACTGATATATTCTGTTACCCGTCCAAATCCGGTTTCAATATCCGTTTCCGGACGCCATCCCAACTGCATCAGTTTCGTATTGTCTGGTCTGACAGAATTGGCTACAGAATTTTCCACATACTCTTCTCCCGGCCTACGGCTTTCATAGACTACCTTAAGACCTGCTTCCGGATGCAAAGCCACCAGTTTTTCTGCCAGCTCTCTGATACTGACAAACTGGTCCGAATTGCACACATTATATGCCTCACCACTTTTCCCCTTTAGTAAGACAGTAAAATATCCCCCAATAGCATCTGTTATATAACAAAAACTTCGTTTTCCTGAGCCATCGCTGTGAATCCTGATATCTTCTTTTTTTACAATATTTTTTACAAAAGAAGCAAATACTCTGGGATCCTGCATCACATCCATAGTAGGGGCATAGGTATGCCATATTCTTGCTATCTTCACCGGTACATTATATTGCCGATAAAAGGCATAGCATTCTGTTTCCGCCATCCGTTTGCTTTCACTGTAGCAGTTGTGAATATCCAGAGGATCCATTGTTCCGTAATCAGACTCTGTCATATATCTGCCCCTTTCATCTGCCTTCAGGCGGGAAGGGTCTACCACGCCATAAATATCTCCGGTGCTGAAAAAAAGATACCCCTTTGCCTTTTTATCTCTTGCCAGTTGAAGCAGATAATAATTGGAAATTACATTGGGCAGTAAGACGTCCACCGGGCACACCCCATAGAACTGTGGGCTGGCCAGACTCGCTGCATGAATGATATAATCAATATCCTCTTTGCATTTCAAAGGTTCTGATAAATCACTTTCATATACGGTAAGACAGGAATAAAACTCTGCCGGCTGCGCAGAAAACTGTTCCAGTCTGCTGTGCAGTCTGCTTTCAGAACGCACCACAGCAATGATATGCAGGGAAATCCCCTGCTCCATCCACAGATAAAGCAGTAAAAACAGCATATAAGAACCCAGCATACCATTTGCACCTGTAAGCAGAACGGTACAATCATTCAGTTCCTTCCAGAATGTACTTCCTCTGTATATCCTTTCCATATCATTTTTTATAATGGGATGCCGTATCACCTGCTGCTCCTTCCACTACTTCTGATCTGCAATCATATTTGACTTCAGTTCTTCTTCCGGCAAAAACGGAAACATATCTTCGTAATTATGGGACTTCAGACTTCCATCAGGCATTTTCTCAGAAGAAATTCTGGGAATCAGCAATTGCCAGTCCGGTGTCATGACTTCACAAATCACAGGCCCTTCATAGCTCAGTGCTTCCTCAAGTCTGACATCTAATTCCTCCACTGTACGGATACGTATCCCCTTTATTCCATATGCATCTGCAATCTTCATCGCATCCGGACACCATACTCCTGTATCCGGGCTTTCCCCTACAAACCGATCCTCCATAAAATTCCTTTGTGTATGACGAATCAGCAAATAACCATTATTGTTTAATATAAAGACCTTGATGGGAAGATTGTTATGTCTTATCGTGGCAAATTCCTGAATATTCATCTGGAGACTTCCGTCACCCGTAATTACAATCGTATCCTTTTTCTCATTTGCAACACATGCTCCCAGTCCAGCCACCCAGTATCCCATTGAAGAGATCCCTCCGGTCGTAAGATATTTTTGCCCTTTCTTAATCTTCCATGCCTGGCAGGCCACATGAAAACATGAACCTGTATCCACTAAAACAGTAGCCTGACCAGAAGCGCAGCAGGACAGCCGGTCAATAAAATAATAAGAATTAATCGGTTCCTGCAATGCGTACTCTGGCTGCACTACAGGATATTTTCTCTTCCATATATTACATTGCTTTGTCCATTCATCAAACACAGGCAACTTATACGATTCAAACGCCTGCAGCATACCGGTGAAAAAGTCTTTACAATCCAGTCTGATCTTGCAGCCAACGTCAGGACCCGGCTTATCTAATTCTTTCTGATCAATATCCACCACATAAATAAACGCATTTTTCCCAAACTGCTTTGGTGAGTGCCCTACAAGGGATGACGCCAGACGGCAGCCCACTGCAAAAATCACATCTGCATTCTGAATCGCAAAATTTGCCGCTCTTTCCCCATAGTTTCCGGGCCTGCCCACATACAATTCATGGTCTGATTCCATCAGGTCAATTCCCAGCCGGGCAGTAATTACCGGAATCCTTATTTTATTGATACATTCCTGAAATTCTTTTCTTGCATCTGCCAGACTGACGCCCTGCCCCACCAGAAATACCGGCCTTTTGGCTTTTTCCAATAACTGATATGCTTTTTTTACTGCCGCCTTTACATTTGCGGTGTTGGCTGTCTCTTCATAAATCTCAGCATCATGCAAAACGTCCAGATGTTCCAGAAACCGGTGATCCACCTGCGCACTCTGCATATCCAGCGGCACATCAATCCACACCGGTCCGGGCCTCCCCTGGATTGCCAGCCGATATGCCTTTTCAAGGTAATATTCTATTTTTTGCGGATCATCAACTGTAATAAAATATTTCACCACATTCTGTACCAGCGGCTTTATATAAATCCCCTGTACGCCATATTGCCGAATCCCGCTTTCTTCCTGGTATTGCACAAATGAAAGTGCAGCCTGACCCGAAATTACAATCATAGGGGATGAATCCGTATATCCTCCTACAACCCCATTCATGGCATTGACCGCCCCCGGCCCTGCCGTAACCAGCGCAATTGCAGGCTTATTTTTAATCCGCCCATATGCATCTGCTGCCATCGTCGCACTCTGTTCATGATGTGTACATATAATCTGGTACTTCTTGTTTTTCCCAACAGCGTCATTCAGCCACATTGCCTGCCCGCCTGTTACCATAAATGCAGTATCAATTCCTTTTCCGGCAAAATAGTTGAAGATAAATTCCGATACATTCATTTTCGTTTCCTCCCTGACTAGCTTAACGATGCCAACTGGTAATTCAGGTTGGCATTATCAGACATGCCTGCCGGATCACTCAGTCTTTTAGCCACTTCCACAATCATATCCTCCTGTCCTGCCACAACACGCCTTTTCCCCAGTTCCCTGAAAATATCCCTTGCATCCACATGAAATTCTTTTGCACATTGCAGAACCTGCGTTTTAAATGCAGAAAAAACACCAGCCTGTCCACTGACAATGCTGATGGGATCCTGCCCCATATCCTTCTCCATAATCTGAGGCATCACTTCAGCGCTCACATCCAGTAACTGGTAAAAATTAATACCTGTTTTTACCCCACTTTTTTCCAGCAGAGCAATCAGGCATTCCAACTGACAATTCCCTGCCCCTGCTCCAAACCCTCTTAACGTTCCGTCAATAATGCTGGCGCCCTCCTGTATTGCCATATACGCATTGGCAACAGCCATCCCCATATTGTTATGGGAATGGAATCCAACTTTACTATCCAAATGGTCATATAAAACAGAAATGTTTTTTCTCACCATATCCGGAGTATAGGCGCCTGCTGAATCCATCAGAATAATTCCTCTGGCACCATAAGACTGCATTTTCCGTCCTTCCTCCAGCAGTTTTTCGGGAGAAGCCATATGAGACATCATCAAAACCCCATACACTTCTTTCTTTTCTCTGCTCAGATATTCTATATGCTGTTTTGTAGTATCCGCTTCCGTACAGTGGCAACCAATCTGAAATACCTCAACCCCTGTCTCTATAGCAGGTACAAGATTATCCCGGATGGTTCCAAAACCAGGGATCATATATACGCCAAGTCTGGTTTTCATCAGATTTGATCTTGCTGTCTGCAGCATTGTATGCTCATCTGTCAATGCCATTCCTACCTGCAAAGAAGAAGCTCCCAGACCATTTCCATGTCCTACAATAATGGTATAAACGCCTGAGCCATCCATACCCAGACAATAATCAACTATCATTTCTTCCCGGATCTGATGCTTCACTGCATGATTGCCATCCCGCAGTGTAGAATCAAAAAACTGAAGCCTGCCCATTTCCCAAAATCCTTTCCTTTGCATAATTCTCAGCGATTTCCACTCCTGCACATGTTATAATGTCCAGATTACCCGCATACTCCGGCAAATAATCTCCCAATCCTGTTACCTGTACCGTAACAATCAGGCGGCCGCTTTCAAAAACAGGACCCAAAACAATTTTATATCCTGGTACATAGTATCTGATTTTCTTTTCCATTTCCTTTATGCTGATCCGTATCTTTTCCAGATCCGGACTTTCACACAGGGCATAAATGGTATTGTGCATAGTAATCGGCGGTTCTGCCGGATTTAAAACAATAATAGCCTTGGTACGCTTTATGCCGGTAAACTCTCTCAATGCATCTCCTGTTGTCTGCGTAAACTCATCAATATTATTGCGGGTTCCCGGTCCCGCAGACCTGGAAGCTATTGTGGCAACGATCTCTATATAAGAAATCTCCGGATGAACCCTGCTGATTGCCCAGGCAATGGGGACCGAAGCCTGTCCGCCGCACGTAATAAGATTTACATTTCTCTCATGGAGACAATCGTTTAAATTCAATGCCGGAATACACATTTTCCCAATGCGGGATGGTGTCATATCTATCGTGAATTTATTCAATTTTTGCAGAATCGGTGCATGTATCCTGTGGGTTGCCGCCGTCGTGGCATCAAACACAATGTCGCAGCAGTCAGGATTCTCTTCAATCGCCCTGACGGAATCAATTGTAGTGGGTATATGGTTCTCTTTTGCAATCCGGATTCCTCTGGAATCTGCATTTCTTCCTGCGAACAGGGTACAGGTAAGAACTTCTGAACGCTTTAATTTCAGCAGGATATCCGTTCCTATATTACCGGTACCTATAATAGCCACTTTTGCCTTTTTCTTTTTCATCTGTTGTCTTCCTTACTCTCAGTCACAGGATTTCTTTTGATACACTTCAAAGGTAGTCCCGTCGATCTGCCCCACACATTCAAAATTCTCTGTGATCTCACTCACATCCCATTGTATATATGGCATATTCATTAGTAAAACATCCTGCTCCAATGCTGTATCAAGAAGCAGTCTCTGTGCCTCCAAATCAACCAGTGCATCTCCATGATCAACTGTATAGACCTTTTGCTCCCATCCCAAAACCGTGCTGATTTCCAGGATCCCTGCCCCGATCCCCATCGTATTCACCGGAACGGTCTCTTTTACCTTCCCGCAGATTTCCATAACTATACCCGTATTCCATGCCTGTGCTTTTCGCATTTCAAGCGCTTTTCCGGAGCATGCCAGAGCCGTTACCGCACCCACAGCCAGGAAACATTCAAGTACCAGAAAAGTTTCCTTATATAAATTTCTCATAAGTTTCTCTTTTCCGTTATGGTATTTTTGAAGCATACAATCGCAGAAAACTCCTAATACAATCACAAACTGCATATACGAAATCGTAGCACCCAACGCAGCAGAACGGGTAATAAAATACACCAATAGACCCAGTCC
The DNA here is from genome assembly GCA_947385955.1 of uncultured Clostridia bacterium. Classification (GTDB taxonomy): domain Bacteria; phylum Bacillota; class Clostridia; order Lachnospirales; family Lachnospiraceae; genus VSOB01. The sequence continues at coordinate 8,325 of CANDNA010000007.1, read as the reverse complement.
TGTAACACTCACCAGAAACACACCAGGAAAGACACTGTCACAGAAATTTTTTCTCTCCGGTTCAACCAGCCCAAATCCCCATAATACTGCCAGTGCCACACCTGTTATAAGAAATACCACTTCCAGAAACCAGAGATTGCTGATATGTCCCAGAGGTGCCCATAATATAGTATCAATTACGTAATTATCGCTCATAAGGGGATAGATAAAGTCCTTCAGGCTATTCAAACCACCACCCACCACAACGTTATATCCATTCACAATCAGATAAGCCAAAAAGAAGTCTGCCACCATCATCAGCAGCCCTTTGAGCACATATAAAATAATCTCCTTCTTCTCTCTGATTTTGAACAGACACAAATAAGATACCACTCCTGCCGTACATACCATCCCGGTTTCCAGATTCCATAAAATTGCCAGACAGCAGAAAAAATGTACCGCCAGAAAAAAACGCCGAAAGAAAATTTTTTCTTTTAAATACAATACAAAAGCAGCGACAAGAGCAGAAAAAAACATGCGATGAGGAAATGTCTGATAATATTGTCCTCTTTCAAAAATCTGTGTAGCTAACAGAACCAGTGTAAATGCAGACAATATAAAAACTTTATCGTTCTTTACCATCCGGTTAAGAGTATACAGGGAACAGGCAACAGTACCCCCCCCTACTGCAGAAATGCACATAATGATTGCAAAATATGGATTGACTCCCATCCATTTTAAAAGTGTAACGGGAATAATATAAAATAAGCCATAATGTCCATAAATAGAATAATTTACAGAAGAATATGCCTGTAAATCCACTGTATTTATAATAGAAGTATCATATGCATGAATATGACTGATTGTTCCAAGGCTGTCTCCGACAGAATTGGGACAATACAGCAAAAGTGCTGTCAAAACCGAGCACACCGCACCAATTCCCATACGCACATTAAAAATACTTTTCTCAGGAACCGTGATCTCTAAATGACAGATAACCAGGCAAACCAAGACAACATACAAGCCATAAAATTTGGAGAAAACAGAATCATGCCGCAGATAATAAGAGGTATAAGAAGCAAACTCTGAATTTTCCATAAAATAGTGTGCTATATTCCATCCTAAAACAATTACTGGCATACCAATCTGTATGATCTTTATATACAAATCACCACTTTTACAAAAACAGGAAACTTTTACAAGCAGAAACATAAGCCCTGAAAATAATAAAATCCCCAGTATATATCCATATACATCCATATTGAATTTACCAAACAGCAAACTGTCTGTACTTCTCTGGGACATAACAGCCAAACCTTCAAAATAGCATCCGGCTGCCAGTATGGAAATTGCCAGAGCAATCACTATATACCGCTCATTTTTTATGTCCGTTTTACGCATTCTTTTATACACTCCGCCATATAATCTATCATAGAATCTGTCATACCCGGATATACGCCTACCCAAAAGGTATGGTTCATCACAAAATCAGAAATTTTGAGATCTCCTGCAATTCTATAAGCATCTGTATCTTTAATGGAAGTAAAGCAGGGATGTTTCGTCAAATTACCACTGAATAATAATCTGGTCTGAATGTTTTTCTGTTCCAGATACCCTGTGATCTGATCTCTGCACAGTCCCGTTTCGGGTTTTACCGAAATCAGAAAACCAAACCAGGATGGCGCACTGTTGGCTTCCGCTTCCGGAAGGATCAGGACTTCCTTCAATTCCTCCAGTAAATTCCTGAGTCTCTTCCAATGGCTGTTTCTTGTCTTTATAAATTCAGGCATTTTTTCCAACTGGGCACAGCCTACTGCCGCCTGCATATCCGTCACCTTCAGATTATATCCCCAATGACTGTATACATATTTATGATCATATCCTGTCGGCAATTCCCCAAACGTACCACTAAATCTATGTCCACAGTAATTATCCTTTCCGGACGGACACACACAGTCTCTTCCCCAGTCCCGGTAGGATAAAATCAATCTGTGCAGCAGCGGATGGTTGGTAAAGACAATACCGCCTTCTCCCATCGTCATATGATGTGGAGGATAAAAACTTCCTGTCCCAATATCTCCCCATGTACCTGTATACTGTGTCACTCCATCCAGCATATAGGTGCTTCCCAGAGCATCACAGTTATCCTCTATCAGCCAGAGGTGATATTTATGGCAAAACTCCGTGACCACTTTCAGATTAAATGGATTTCCAAGTGTATGTGCCAACATAACGGCTTTGGTCTTTTCTGTTACTGCCTGTTCCAGTAACTCTGTATCTATGTTATATTGAGGAAGTGCAATATCCACAAATACCGGTACAGCTCCATACTGCAGAATCGGAGCTACCGTTGTGGGAAATCCACATGCTACCGTAATCACCTCATCCCCCCGTTTAACCTGCCGCTCCTTCAGTTCAGGCGCCGTTAAAACAGAAAATGCAATCAAATTAGCCGAAGAACCACTGTTTACCAAATGCGCATATTTAACGCCCAGCCATTTTGCAAAACCGGCCTCAAACTTTTCCGAAAACCGCCCCGAAGTAAGCCAGAAGTCAAGCATGGCATCTGTCAGATTACACATTTCCCTCTCATCAAACACCCTTCCTCCATAGTTGATCCGGTCCCCCTGATGAAATGGTCTGGTATTACGCTTAAAATCGTTATAATACTTCGTCACAAGTTCTTTGATTTTTTCTCTTGCTTCTGATTCAGTTGACCAGTTTTCCATGCTCTAATCTCTCCATATTTTCCAGGGCGCATTATTGGTTGTCCACAGCTTTTCCAATATATCCATCTCACGTTTATTGTCCATACACTGAAAAAAACCCCGGTGCATAAACGACATCAACTGTCCGTCCGCCGCCAGCCTTTCCATTGGCTCTCTCTCAAAAACAGTAGTATCATCTGTTATATAATCAAAAATTTCCGGGTTTAATACCATAAAGCCCGCGTTCATCGGCGCCCCATCAATAAAACTTTTTTCACGGAAGCTCTTTACCGCATTGTCTCCGCCAATATTCAAAATACCTTTTTGCTGTTGTAATGTTACAGCAGTCAAAGTAGCTGTTTTCCCATGCTTTTTATGAAACTCATACAAATCATGAATGTTTACGTCACACAAACCATCCCCATAAGTCATAAAAAAAGGTTCATTGCCAATATACTTCTGAACCCGCTTGATACGGCCGCCTGTCATTGTATGTAATCCTGTATCAACCACTGTTACTTTCCAGGCATCACAGTGATGGTTTTCAATCGTGGTCCTGCTTTCTTCACTGGTATAGTCAAATGTAACATCACTGTTATGCAGATAATAATCTGCAAACCATCTTTTTATAATGTGCTGCTTATAACCGGCACAGATAATAAATTCATTGAATCCATAACAGGAATACACCTTCATAATATGCCATAATATAGGCATACCTCCAATTTCTATCATCGGCTTCGGTCTGTACTCCGATTCTTCCGATATTCTGCTGCCAAATCCGCCAGCAAGTAATACAACTTTCATAAATGCTCTCTCCTGTTAATGACAAAGTTCCATTACCATTTTTATTGCCTGCTCTGCATCTGTCAGGTCATATACCAAAACTCTGAACAGAGAATACTCTACTCCATCAGAATACTCATAATTTGCATTTACAAATTCATTAAAACGCCAGTCATTCTCTATACTCAAAGCACTGTCTCTGCCAAAGTCAATGTAAATGATTTTATCCGGGACCTGCCCGGTCTGACTGAAATAGTCATACATAATCCGGGGATCGTCCACTTCATAGGAATAGCACATATTGTCATAGGAAGAAGGAGAACAGGCTTTTCCATTGCTCATCAGATAACCAAAAGAAGCCCAATCCATAAAAAGTATTTTCTGATCCTCCTGTGTAACACTTCTTATATATTGTTCCAGCTCAACTATCTCTTCCGCTCGTTCTTCTGTCGTATACAGTCCCTTCCAGACTCCGCTTTCCACCATACAGGTCAGCTTTTCTGCCCGTTCATCCCTGTACATATACCGGTAAGAGGCAAGCAGCATCACAAGAGACAATATTATAGTTCCGATCCGGAAGCAATTTTTTATATGCATTGCAGGATTCCATCCAAAAAGCGCTGCCATAGAAACAAGAGTCGGTATATACAGCCAATATTCTCTTCCCCCGAATCCTATATTGTTAAAAAGTGAAGAAAACACAAATGCAGAACCATATAGCAAAACTGTCAGGCTCAATAACCCCATTGTTCTTCGCCTTCTGGAATCCTGAAGAAATAAATATAATATGACAGGCTCAAACCAGCACCAATATACAGTCATTTTAAAATCGTGAGTATATGTAAACTGTACCAGGCCCATAACAAAACAGCCTGTCAATATAGCAAATAAAAGTTTTTCAAATGCTTTTTTCTGCAGATGTAACACAGACTTCAGTGTATATACAATAAACAGACAAATCACAAAAAAACTGAAGAAATAATACAATTCTTCGCAATTGTTCAATACCGATATTTCATTTTCCATTTTGAAATAGGCAGAGTCGGTTAACCAGTAATGTAAACCGTCCAACAATTTCCGGAAGCCACCTTTCATGCCACACCAGCCCAATACAAGAAATGCTGTCAGCACTCCTCCGGCAGAATATCCACAGACCATCTTCCATCTTTTTGTAAAACACATAAAAAGAACCAGGACTGCACAGGGAAGGAGTATATACGGCGTGCCGATGACGGCTCTTGCCATAATAATTCCACTGATAAATCCCTTTATAAAATCCCATTTTACCTCTGCATAAAAATACCCTGACAACAGAATTACACAGATCAGTAAAAGATAAACCGGTCCTATGGTATTATAGTCAATTGAAAAAAGCTGATGCGGTGTGCCAAGCAGAAACGGAATTAAAATACTTACCGGTATTCTCTTTTCTTTTCCTCTGTTTAACAGATACAATGAAATGATTCCGATAAGAGCAAGCCATACGATATATTCTATTCTGGAAAAGAGAAAGATTCCCTCTGTTCCACCATTGATATGTATATAAAACAGGGTAAATATGGCAAGAGGTATTGTAAAACCCGGCACCTGCGTCCAATTGTTTACATAAGGAACAGCACCTTCTGCTATCATATAAGGCTCAGCCACATACCAACTCTGATCTGTAAAATCAATTCCCAGAAGACTTCTCTGTATGATCATATAAATTCCAAGTACAGTTAAAACAATGTCAATAACAAAAAATAGGTATTCCCTCTTCATTCCGTTCATTACCTGTCTTATTATTTCATCTGATCTACAGTTTTTTATTCTGATATTGATTTTTCCCCCCCCCTAAAAAATAGTCATAAGATACATCAAAAAAGTCTGCCAGCGCAACCACTTCATAATCCGGCACGAACCGACTTCCCTGTTCAATCCGCAATATAGTCAAATCATTAAATTCGTAGCCGGCAAGCTGGAGTTTTTCTGCCAGAGCTCTTTGAGACAGATTCAGAGAATGACGCAATTCTTTAACACGAGAACCAATAATATTTTTTGAATTTGTACTTTTATCCCAATAGATTTTCATATGTTCACCTGCTCAGAATCCGAAAACAACATGTCAATATTGATTCTACAAAATAAAAGTCACATTTTACTTCTAAAGATGAATTATATGATAATTTTATATAATTTGTTCCGATGGGGGCTGCCTGCGGACAATGGAAAATATTCCATATAAAAAAGCATGTTTCATTCTTTTTCAAGTTCTGAATGAAACATGCTTCTGTAAAACAGGAAACAATATATTTATAAATATTTATCTTTAAGTATCCGATAGAGTGGTTTTTCCAATACGACCCAGGATATGAAACCCAAAACTTCTGCAAACAAACAAAACAGAAACATATTTGATATCCGCCCCATCTGCATAGTTTTTGCTGATAAAGCAAGATACAGTTCCATACCGACAATAAGCGGTCCATGCCAGATATAAACATCATAAGAAAATCTGCCCCACACTTCCCAGATTTTATGTTTAAATACTGTTTTCATCACATTGGTATTCATCAATATGGTCAAACAGGGGCAAAAGATAAATGTGAATATCCAATATATTTCATTTTCTGCATATATCCTGTAACAACTATAATAAAGGATTGATACCAGAAGCATAACCAGACAACCAAGCTGAAGTCTGATACTTACCTTTTTCCGAATTGCTTTTGCCAACAACAAACCTGTGAAAAAAGCACAAAATCCTCTGGCAGTTGAAGCATTGAAGAATGGAAAGTTTATATTCCAGGTCCTGATCGAAGCGCCCAGAAAAATCATGGCCAAATGCAAAATGCATGCTGAAAACCCCAATTTATTACTAATCCATACTGTAAAGTAAAAAATGCAATAACACCATAGCAGTACACTGATATACCATGTGGGATTGTTAATACACGGATTAAGAAAGGCTCCACCCTCCTGCAAACCCAAAATACTGATCAAAACACCCCATAAAGAAGGAGTCCTGCCACGGTAAAGTTCTCCAACTGTTATATTATATACAATAAGGAGCAGCTCCTCTATGATTCCAGCCACTGCAACAACGGGCAGAAGTCTTATTATCCGTCCCAGGTAAAATTGTTTAAATGTCATTCCTTCCCTGATACTTTCCATATACCGCAGCATCAAAAAACCGGACAGACAGAAAAACAATTCCACCATATGGCCCCAATAAAATACGCCATTGTAAAAGTTAACAGCGCCAACGTAAAAGGCCCCGGTACTTTGTTGAAAATGATGGAAAACAATTATAATAGTTGCTATGACTTTTAAAAAGTCCAACCCATGATTCCTGCTATCCAACTCCAAAAATCTCCTTACTCTTCTGTCTTTCCGGATATCTGTTGTCTTATTACATACTGTGGTGCCAAATTTACACACATATAGATCCGGCCAATATATTCCCCTATCATACCAATCGCCATAAGCACAATCCCACCTATAAAAAGAAACACACAGATCAGGGAACTCCATCCCATTGGACTTTGATTTTCAAAAATCTTTTTTACAATTGTTACTATAATGGCCAACATTCCTAAAAAAGAAATAAAAATGCCAAGAAAACTGGCAGCCCTGAGAGGCCGAATTGAAAATGCTGTAACCCCGTTCATCCAAAGATTTATCAGTTTTGACAAAGAATATCTGGAAGAACCTGACTGCCGCACCCGATGATGTACCTCCAGAAAACCAATCTGGTTAGTGGCTCTGAAGATCAGGCCTGACATATAAACATATGGGTTTATATATCTTGTTATTTCATCCACAATATATTTCTTCATAACATAAGTGCTGACAATTCTGTGCTGCTTTGGACGATCAAACAACAATTCTGCCATCCATCTGTTTAATCTGGAACCCAATCTTCTGAACAAGCCAAAACCAGGCTTATCGCAGGTTCCAAAGACCACATCAAAATGATTTTTCTCAAGATACTGAAGCATTTCCGGTATCTGGTCAACCGGACTCTGTCCATCATCATCCAGTGACACCACATAATGTCCGGTACATTCTCTATAACCAGCCATAATTGCCGCATGCTGTCCAAAATTCTTTGCCAATGCAATCCCTTTTACAAAAAAATGTTTCTGAACCAGTTTTTCTATCACATGCCATGTACAATCAACAGAAGCGTCATCCACCAGTATAATTTCTATTTTATAATCTGTATGAGACATTACTTCTACAATTTCACTCACTACATCCGAAATTGTATGTTCCGAACAATAGCATGGAATCACAAACGACACCTTCCCCATTCCCTGCCCTCCACATTTTTATTTTAATAAAATCATTTCAACCTCCTGCAAACAAACACATCCCCAGAATAATCATAATGCACCCACCAATATTATTTTTCGTTGGTTTTTCCCTGAGAAATAGCCAACTAAATAACGGTACCCAGATAAATCCTGTTGCCTCCATGACCGGTACCAGCTTCAATTCCAAATGGCGTAAAGCAAGCACATTTAAAAATGAAGAAAGAAACATCAAACCATAAGAAACTATTACTTTCACATTAATAATCTTATTGAATAAGCTCTGATCTTTCTTTGTTCCTGCAGATGATTTTAAAAGAAGCTGTGCTATACTTGCAATCAGTATGGCTGACAATGCAATCAAAATACTACTTTTTTCCATTCTGACTCACCAACACTCCAATTCCAATGATAACCGCTCCTATGATCTGCCGTAATGTTAGCTTTTCGTGAAATATCACAACGGACCATATATAAATAAGTATAAAAAGCAGACCTCTGACCATATAAGCAGAAATCAAACTGATCCGCTCCAGAGAAAGCTGCCAGACGACAGC